>NZ_DASXEP010000020.1:0-27992 GCF_036490025.1 Mycobacterium sp.
ACCATCGCGCGCTTCGGCAGGCCCAGCGACGCCAGCTCCTTGGCGTAGGGGTGATCGCCAAGGCGCAGCGTCGCTCCGCCGACCCGCCCGCGCAGCCCGCTGACCCGCATCTCCCACGGCACCTCGCGGGTGGTGCCGTCGGCGTAGGTGTAGGTCTTGAGCACCTGCGGACGCGACGTGAACAGCGAGGGCACCGGCAGCCCGCGACCGAAATCGATGCCGGCGATGTGCGAACCCTCGGCACTGACGTCGAAGCCGAAGTTGCCCGTTTCGCGAATTGTGAAGTCCGCCATGATCTTTGGGAATCCCCAGATGGTGCGGCCGGCCTCCAGGGTGAAGGCTTGGTCGACCGGCAGGTGGTGGATGAACGCAGCAGCATCGCCGAGCGCCCGCAGTCCGCGCGCTTGCGAGCCCGGCGGGTTGACCATCACGCAGGTACCGAATTCGTGGTACTTCCCCAGATCCCCGTCGATGTAGCGAGCGAGCATCAGGTTGACTACGGCGCGGCCGGGTCGGTGTCGGCAGACCTGCAGGCCGCTGTAGTCGATAAGCCGCTGAGCCGCGGCTGCATCCACGGAGAACATCGCCGTGTGCACGTCCGCCTTGCGAATCTGCACCGGCATGGTGAGCACCGTTCCGGCGATGGTGTGCTGTGAATTCGGCATGCAGGTCACTGTAATCCGCTAGTAATTGGGCCAAGTAGAAAACGGGAGGCTAGGTACATGACTGCGACGATCCCCGACACGATCGTGAACATCGACTTGGCGGATGGCAACTTCTACGCCGACCGCCGGACTTCGCGCGAGGCCTATCGCTGGATGCGGGCCAACCAGCCGGTGTTCCGCGACCGCAACGGCCTGGCCGGCGCGACGACCTATCAGGCCATCATCGACGCGGAGCGCAATCCCGAGCTGTTCTCCAACACCGGCGGCATTCGTCCCGATCAGCCCGGAATGCCGTACATGATCGACATGGACGATCCCGCGCACCTGGTGCGGCGCAAGCTCGTCAACGCCGGCTTCACCCGTAAGCGGGTGACCGAGAAGGAGCCGTCGATCGCCCGGTTGTGCGACACGCTGATCGATGCCGTCTGCGAGCGCGGCGAGTGCGACTTCGTCCGCGATATCGCCGCCCCGCTGCCGATGGCCGTCATCGGCGACATGCTGGGCGTGCTGCCCGAGGAACGCGGCATGCTGCTGAAGTGGTCGGACGATCTGGTCACCGGGCTGAGCTCACACATCGACCCGGCGGGCATGGAGTTTCAGGCGGTGATGAATGCGTTTGCGGCCTACACCGAGTTCACCATGGGCACCATCGCCAAGCGTCGTGCCGAGCCCACCGACGACCTGTTCTCCATCCTGGTGAACTCCGAAGTCGAGGGACAGCGGATGGCCGACGACGAGATCGTGATGGAAACCCTGCTGATCCTCATCGGCGGCGACGAGACCACCCGGCACACCCTGTCCGGCGGCACCGAGCAGGTGGTGCGTCATCGCGATCAATGGGAGGCGCTGGCGGCGGACCGGTCGTTACTGCCCGGCGCGATCGAAGAGATGCTGCGCTGGACCTCACCGGTGAAGAATATGTGTCGAATGTTGACCGCCGACACCGAGTTTCACGGCACCGAGCTGCGCCAGGGCGAGAAGATCATGTTGCTGTTCGAGTCGGCGAACTTCGACGAGTCGATGTTCGAGAACCCCGACCAGTTCGACATCCGGCGAGACCCCAACGGCCACGTGGCTTTCGGCTTCGGCACCCACTTCTGTCTGGGAAATCAGCTGGCGCGCTTGGAGTTGAGGCTGATGACCGATCGAGTGCTGGAACGGCTGCCCGATTTGCGGCTGGTCGCTGATGACGACGTATTGCCTTTGCGCCCAGCCAACTTCGTCAGCGGTCTGGAGTCGATGCCGATGGTGTTCACACCGAGCGCGCCGCTGGCGGGCTGAGGCGCCGCGTGCGCCGAGCGTGCGCGCATGGCGGTGAAATCGCCGGCAGCCCGCCCCCATTGCACGCTCGGCGCTCCCAGGCAGCCTGAACGCGCGCGATGACGCCGCCTTCGGTGTCTTCCGCAGTGACTCGCACGTCAACCCAGCCCAACGCTGCGACGGCCTCTGCCCGTCTGATGTCCTTATTGAATTGTCGACGGTTTGTCCAGTGGTGGTCACCGTCGTATTCGACAGCCAGTTTGATGTTCTCCCAACCCATGTCGAGGACGGCGACAAGCTGGCCAAACTCGTCGTAGACCGGAATTTGTGTCTGCGGCGGCGGGAAGCCAGCGCGGATGAGTAGCAGGCGTAGCCATGTTTCGCGGGGTGACTCGGCCCCTGCATCGACGAGTTCCAGCGCCGTGCGCGCACGCCGGATTCCCCGACGCCCTTTGTAGCGTTCGACGAGCAAGTCGACGTCGGCCAGCTTGAGCTTCGTTGCACGAGCAAGCGCGTCAAGAGCCGCAACCGCTGGCCCGACCCGATAGCGGCACGCAATGTCGATAGCAGTTCTTGCCGGCGTTGTCACCCGCATGCCAGCGAGCGTCTGGATTTCGTCTTCGTCGAAGCAATCAGACCAGGTGCGAATGGTCCTCGGTGGACGTCGGTAGTCGTACAGCAACTCGGCTGGTGCCCGAGCGTCAACCCACTTGGCGCCGTGGAGCTCCGACGCCGACTGGCCCGCGATGACTCCGCGTCGCCGCGACCACAGCCAAGCAGCGCGGGCACGCGAATCTGCGGTCAGTTCGGCGGCACGAGGGACATAGACGTCAGGATGTATCGCGACGTATTTGCTTCGCAGCGAGTGGCGTGTAAGCCGACCGCGAGCCAGAGCTTCACTCCCGAGGAACGGCTCCGCCATGGCGGAATTGTGCCGTTACGTACCGACATCCTCGCCGAGCGTGCGCTCATGGCGGTGCAGCCGCCTCGAGGCCGCCCTCAGTGCACGCTCGCCGCAGGCAAGAACCGTCAGCGGCCTTCGAACTGCGGGGTGCGCTTCTCCTTGAACGCCAACGGGCCTTCCTTGGCGTCCTCGGACAGGAACACGTTGATGCCCAGCTGGGTGTCGATTTTGAACGCGTCGTTTTCGTGCAGGCCCTCGGTTTCCCGGATCGAGCGCAGGATCGCCTGCACCGCCAGCGGCCCGTTGTTGCTGATCACGTCGGCGATTTCGAGTGCCTTGGTCAGCGCGTCCCCGTCGGGAACGACGTAGCCGATCAGCCCGTACGACAGGGCTTCGGCGGCGGTGATGTGCCGTCCGGTCAGCAGCAAATCGGCGGCCACCGTGTAAGGGATCTGGCGCACTAACCGCACCGCGGAGCCGCCCATCGGATACAGGCTCCACTTGGCTTCGGAGATGCCGAACTTGGCACTTTCTCCTGCGATGCGGATGTCGGTGCTCTGCAGGATCTCGGTGCCTCCGGCGATGGCCGGTCCCTCGACCGCCGCGATCAGCGGCTTGGTCAGTCGCCGGCCCTTGAGCAGAGCATCGATGCGCGACGGGTCGTAGCTGCCGTCTCGGAAGGAGTCGCCCGGCGGGCGCGCGGTCGCGGCCTTCAGGTCCATGCCCGCGCAGAAGTAGCCCCCGGCCCCGGTCAAAATGCAGCAGCGGATGTCGGGATCGGTGTCGACGCGGTCCCACGCCTCGACCATGATCGAGAGCATCTCGGTAGAAAGCGCATTGCGGGCCTCAGGACGGTTCAACGTCAAGATCAGGGTGTGTCCGCGCTGCTCAATGAGGGCGTCAGCCTTTTTCTCGGACTCGCTCACGGGGGATCGCCTTCCTGTGCGCCGACCTGAAACTTGTCAGGAAATGTAACACGTTCTAATTTAGGGTCCGTGGCCCTGAATATTGCCGACCTTGCCGAGCACGCCGTCGATGCTGTCCCTGACCGTGTTGCCCTGATCTGCGGCGACGAGCAACTGACCTATGCCCAACTCGAGGAGAAGGCCAACCGCCTCGCGCACTACCTGATCGACCGGGGTGTGCAGAAGGACGACAAGGTCGGCCTCTACTGCCGCAATCGCAACGAGATCGTCGTTGCGATGCTGGGCATCGTCAAGGCGGGCGCGATCCTGGTCAACGTCAACTACCGCTACGTCGAGGGCGAACTTCGCTACCTGTTCGACAACTCCGACATGGTTGCGCTGGTGCACGAGCGCCAGTACTCCGATCGCGTCGCCAACGTGCTCCCCGAAACGCCCAACGTCAAGACGATCCTGGTCGTCGACGACGGCTCCGATGTTCCCGACAGCGCCTACCAGAGCTACGGCGGCGTCGAGTTCTATGCGGCGGTCGCCGAGAGCTCACCCGAGCGTGACTTCGGCGAACGCAGCGCCGACGACGTCTATCTGCTGTACACCGGCGGCACCACCGGGTTCCCGAAGGGCGTGATGTGGCGCCACGAGGACATCTATCGGGTGCTGTTCGGCGGAACCGATTTCGCCACAGGCGAATTCATCAAGGACGAGTACGACCTGGCCAAGGCCGCCGCCGCCAATCCGCCGATGATCCGCTACCCGATTCCACCGATGATCCACGGGGCCACCCAGTCGGCCACCTGGATGTCGATCTTCTCTGGCCAAACCACCGTGCTGGCACCGGAATTCAACGCCGACGAGGTGTGGCGCAGAATCCACGACCACAAGGTGAACCTGTTGTTCTTCACCGGTGACGCCATGGCACGCCCGCTGCTCGATGCCTTGTTGGCGCATCAGGACGCCGGCAATGAATACGACCTGTCGTCGCTGTTCCTGCTCGCCAGCACGGCGGCGCTGTTCTCACCGAGCATCAAGGAGCGGCTGCTGGAGCTGCTGCCCAACCGGGTCATCACCGACTCAATTGGCTCGTCGGAGACCGGCTTTGGCGGCACCAGCATCGTCGCCAAGGATGCCCCGCACAGCGGTGGCCCGCGCGTGACGATTGATCACCGCACCGTCGTTATCGGTGACGACGGCAACGAGGTAGAGCCCGGGTCGGGCGTACGCGGCCTGATCGCCAAGAAGGGCAACATTCCGGTCGGATACTACAAAGACGAGAAGAAGACCGCCGAGACGTTCAAAACCATCAATGGCGTCCGCTACGCGATCCCGGGCGACTACGCGCAAGTCGAAGAGGACGGCACCGTCACCATGCTGGGTCGTGGCTCGGTGTCGATCAACAGTGGCGGCGAGAAGATCTACCCCGAGGAGGTCGAGGCCGCGCTCAAAGGTCATCCCGACGTGTTCGACGCGTTGGTGGTCGGCGTGCCCGATGCCCGCTACGGCCAGCACGTGGCCGCTGTCATACAGCCGCGCCCGGGATCTCGGCCGAGCTTGTCGGACCTGGACGGCTTCGTACGCGCCGAGATCGCGGGATACAAAGTGCCGCGCAGCCTTTGGCTCGTCGACGAAGTGAAGCGTTCGCCGGCCGGCAAACCGGACTACCGGTGGGCCAAGGAGCAGACCGAGGCGCGGCCGGCCGACGACGTGCATGCCGCCCACGCGACCGCTTGACCGACTTCGTCAAGCGCCATCCAAACGCGCCCGAGGGCTTCTTCGCCTGTGAAGCCGCTGGGCTGCAATGGCTTTCGCAGGCCGACGGCGGCGTGCCCTGCGTACCGGTTGTCTCGGTGGACGCGACGAGCCTGACACTGCAACGGCTCGAGTCGGTAAATCCCAGTCCGGAAGCGGCTTTCGAGTTCGGCACCCAGCTGGCCGTCACGCACGATGCGGGAGCCACGGGCTTCGGCGCCGGCCCGGACAGGTGGGACGGGCCCGGATTCTTCGGGCCGCTGATGCAGCCGTTGCCGATGTCGCTGCGGCCGCACCGACGTTGGGGCGAGTTCTACGCCGACGAGCGGTTGGCCCCGATGGCCGAATCGGCGGCGCCCCGCCTGAGCCCGTCGACTCGTGCCGCGGTCGACGCTGTCGCGGCGCGCTGCCGAGCCGGCGACTTCGACGACGACGACCCGCCGGCCAGGTTGCACGGTGATCTGTGGGGCGGCAACGTGATGTGGACGCCCGACGGGGTGATGCTGATCGATCCCGCCGCACACGGTGGCCACCGCGAGAACGACCTGGCGATGCTCGCGCTGTTCGGCTGCCCGCACTACGACGCCATCATCGACGGCTATCAGCGGGTGCACCCGTTGCGGCCGGGTTGGCGCACACGCATCGGGCTGCACCAGCTGTTTGCGCTGCTGGCGCACGTGGTGCTGTTCGGCGGCGGGCACGCGCAGCGCACGGAGATATGCGCGATGGCGGCGTTGGCTCTCGAGCCACGGGGCTAGGGTCGATTGCCCGGCTCCTCCTCGGGCCGTTCCGGCCGGGATCGTCGCCGGGCTAGGGTCGATTGCCCGGCTCCTCCTCGGGCCGTTCCGGCCCGCATCGTCGCCGGGCTAGGCTGCGTTCGTGAACGGCGCGCAGGCTCTGATCAGTACCTTGGTCGATGGTGGTGTCGACGTGTGTTTCGCCAACCCCGGTACCTCCGAGATGCACTTCGTCGCGGCGTTGGACACCGTTCCGCGGATGCGTGGCGTGCTGACCCTGTTCGAGGGCATCGCGACCGGCGCGGCCGACGGTTATGCGCGCATCGCTGACCGGCCGGCCGCGGTGCTGCTGCATCTGGGTCCCGGGCTGGGTAATGGCCTGGCCAACCTGCACAACGCCCGACGCGCGCGAGTCCCGATGGTGGTCGTCGTCGGTGACCACGCCACCTTTCACAAGAAGTACGACGCCCCACTGGAATCCGACATCGATGCGCTGGCCGGCAGTGTCTCGGGTTGGGTGCATCGGACCAGTGACGCTGTCGACGTCGCTGCCGATACCGCCGAGGCGATCGCGAAAAGTATTGCTGATCACAAGATTTCAACCCTGATCCTGCCTGCCGACACTTCGTGGACGGACGGCGCCGAAGTCGGCGAGCTGTCGTCGCGCCAGGCTGAGCCGCCGGCCGTCGACTCGGATGCGGTCGAATCAGCCGCTGCGGTGTTGCGGTCCAGCGAACCCACGGTTCTGCTGATCGGCGGCGACGCTACCCACGGCGCAGGGTTGACCGCGGCTGCCCGGATCGCCGAGGCTACCGGAACCCGTTGGTGCTGCGAGGCATTCCCGACCCGGCTGGAACGTGGCGCCGGAATCCCGGCGGTTGACCGGATCCCGTATTTCGCCGAGGCAGTCGTGGCCCAACTCGAGGGTACCAAGCATCTCATTCTGGCCGGCGCGGCGTCGCCGGTGTCGTTCTTCGCCTACCCGGGCAAGCCGAGCGATCTGGTGCCGGAGGGTTGCAGTGTGCATGTGCTCGCCGGACCCAACGGCGCCGCAGCTGCATTGGCGGCACTGGCCGACGAGGTGGCACCCGGCACGAAAGCTGCGGTCGCAGAGCTGTCGCGTCCCCAACTACCGACCGGTGCGCTGACGGCCGTGTCGGTGGCAGACGTGGTCGGTGCGTTGATGCCGGAAAACGTGATCGTCGTCGACGAATCCAACACCTCCGGTGTGCCGCTGACCGCCGCAACCGCCGGCGCTCCCGCGCATGACTGGCTCACCCTGACCGGCGGGGCGATCGGCTACGGAATCCCAGCGGCCGTCGGGGCCGCGGTCGCCGCACCCGACCGGCCGGTGCTTTGTCTGGAATCCGACGGCTCTGCGATGTACACGATTTCGGGCCTGTGGACCCAGGCACGGGAAAACCTCGACGTCACCACCGTCATCTACAACAACGGCGCCTACGACATCCTCCGGCTCGAACTCCAGCGGGTAGGAGCAGGCTCGACGCCCGGCCCAAAGGCGCTCGATCTGCTCGACTTATCACGTCCGACAATCGATTTCGTCAAGATCGCTGAAGGTCTGGGCGTACCCGCACGGCGGGCCACCACCGCCGAGGAATTCGCCGACGCGCTGCGCGCGGCGTTCGACGAACCAGGCCCGCACCTGATCGACGCCGTTGTGCCCTCACTGCTCGGTTAGGACGTGATCGACAATCCAGTCGGCGAGGCTGTTGACCACATCGACCCCGGCCTGGTATCCACCGTCCCGCATTTCGGCCGCCGCAAGGGCTATGCCGACGTTGCCGGACTCCGTTGGAATGATGCCAAACTGGCGGACCAAATAGTCGTCGCCCAGGCCCGGGCCCCAACCACCCTTCGCGGCAAAGCCTTTGGGCGCCAGACCCCAATGGTGTTCGGTCGTCAGATTACGCATGAGATCGACCACAGGCGAGGCACCGTGCACATGTGACATCCCGGCCGCGAACTGGGCTTGGCCGGCAAGCGACCATCCCGTCTGCCCGAACGCCGTGTAACCCGCACGGCGTCGCCGTGATTCGATCACCGTGGCTGGGTCGCCGGCCTCGACGATGACGGCGCGCACCTGCCGGGCCGCCTCGGCGGGATCGCCGAGTTGCGACCAGAGCTCCTCGGCGGCGGCGTTGTCCGACTGAACGATCGTCGACGCGACAAGCTCGTCGCTCCCGACACCCGCCCGCAGCGCCGCTATCGCTAGCGGCACCTTGCTCGTCGACCACGCGACGCCGGTCGACCACCTGCCCAGACACAGCGGGGCTTGACCGGCGCGAACGATTGCGATACCGACCTCGCCTGGAAGGCGACTCGAAAGCTCATCGAAAGAGGCGCGATTCACGGCGCCTACCGGCGGATGGGCAACACCGGGTCGGTGCAGTCCCGGCCTTCGGCCGACAATTGTCGCTTTAGCACCTTGAAGGTCGCTGTTCGCGGCAGACTGGTGCTGACCCGGACGTAAGACGGCCATTGCTTGGGTCCGAGATCGGTCTGTTCGGCCAGGAACACGCGGAACTTGTCCGTGTCGAATTCCGCACCGGGCGCCAGCACCAACGCAGCCATCACTTGATCACCGACGGCCGGATCCGGCACCGCGTAAACCGCCACCTCGGCCACGTCCGGATGACGCTCCAGCACCCGCTCAATGGGTGCGGTCCCGAGATTTTCGCCATCGACCCGTAGCCAGTCACCCAGCCGGCCGGCGAAATACGCGAAACCGGCCTCGTCGCGGTAGGCCAGATCGCCGCTGTGGTACATGCCGCCGGCCATCCGCTGCGCGTTGGCCTCGGGGTCGTTGTAGTAGCCCTCGAAACGCCCTGGGCCGCTTACATTTACCAGCTCACCGATCACGCCTACCGGGCAGCGCTCGCCGCTGTCGACGTCAATGATCTCGATCCCCTCGGGCAGTGATCCCAGGGCGCCGTCCGGCGTGTCGGGTGTGCGGCCGATCGCGATCCCACCCTCCGTCGAGCCGAACCCGTCGACCACCCGGCAGCCGAACCTGGCGGCGAACCGCTCGATGTCGGCGGGTGCACCCTCGTTGCCGTACACCGCCCGCAACGGGTTGTCGGCGTCGTCCGGGCGCTCGGGTGTGGCGAGTACATACGACAGCGGCTTGCCCACGTAGTTCGCATAGGTGGCGCCGTAGCGACGGATGTCCGGCAGAAATCCAGACGCAGAGAACTTGCGGCGCAACACCATTGATCCACGGCAGGTCAATGCCACCGCCCATCCGACCAGGACCGCGTTGGAATGAAACAACGGCATCGAGGCATAGCAGATGTCGCTGGGGCCGAGACTGAACCGCTCCGCCATGGTCACGCCCGCGATCGCCACCTTGCCGTGGCTGCACATGACCGCCTTGGGGTTACCGCTGGTGCCCGACGTGAAGATCAGCATGAACAGGTCATCGGGCGTTGCCGACTGAAAGCGAATCTCGGCGTCGCGCTGTGCGGCGACCTCGCCGGCCCACGCAGCGGAGTCGACGTTGATGTGGTCGATATCGCCTAGCGTGCCAGCCGAATTCGTGTCGGCCAGTACCAGCTTGCAGTCGGCATGGTGGATGTCTCGAATTAGCGCAGCACCCCTGCGCACCGGATTGAGTCCCACCGGGACAATTCCCGTCATCCCCGCGGCGACCAAGACCGAGGAGAAGAACGGTGTGTTCTCCAGCAGCACCCCGACGTGCGGTGGCCGGCTGGGGTCGAGTCGCGCGCGCAGTGCCGCCGCAACCGCAGCGCCCTGCCGGAGATGGTCGCGCCAGCTGACGAACGAATCCTCGAAGTGGACGCCCCGATCGTCGATATCAACCAGCGGGGCCAGCAGATCCGCGACGGTAGGAAGTGCGTCCATCAATGGTCCGCCTCCTTCTCGGTCCGCTGCGCGGTCCGCATCGTCGACGGACGCGGCTAAGCGGGGGTGTCCGCCAGCTCGCGGCCGATCTTCAGCAGCTGCCCGGTGGCGCCGCCCAGCGCGAACTCGGTTTGCTTGGCAGCCAGGAAATAGCGGTGCACCGGGTGGTCGATGTCGATGCCGACGCCACCATGCACGTGAACGATGGTGTGTGCCACACGATGTCCGGCATCGGCCGCCCAGAATGCCGCGGTGGCGACCTCGGTCCCGGCAGGCAAATCCTCACTGAGTCGCCACGCCGCCTGGGTCAGCGTCAACCGCAGGCCCTTGACGTCGATGTAGCCGTCCGCCAGCCGTTGCCCCACTGCTTGGAAGCTGCCGATCGGACGATCGAACTGCTCACGAGTGCGCGCGTACTCGGCGGTCAACTGCAGTCCGCGGTCCAGCACGCCGAGCTGGAATGCGGTGTGGCCCAGCACGCCCAGTGTGGCGATCCAGGCGACCACGTCGTCGCCGCCGACGATGCGCTGCCGGTCGACCTCGACGCCGTCCAGTCGGAGATGCCCGATACTGCCCAGACCGGTGGTGTCCAGCGCGGTCACCGTGACGCCTGGATCGCTGGCAGCGACCAGGAAAACGGAAGTGCCGGAATCGGTTTCAGTCGGCACCAGGAAGGCGTCGGCCACCGGCCCGTAAGCGATCTGGGTGCGGGTTCCGGTCAACCGGTAGCCGTCACCGACCGGTACGGCCTGGACCGGTCCGTCCCCCATCTCGCCGTCCAGTGCGACGGCGAGGATTTTCTTGCCGTCCACTGCGGGAGCACCCCAGTCCTGCTGGAGTTCGGCGGAGCCGAACCGGGCCAGCGCGCCGGCGGACAGTACCACCGAATCCAGGTAGGGCACCGCAGCCAGCTGACGACCCAGTCCGACCAAGACGGCGATCTCCTCGAGCACGCCAAAGCCGCCTCCGCCCAGCGATTCTGGTGCGGCAGTGGAGAGGATGTCGGCGTCGACCAGCTTGCTCCACAGCTCCCGGTCGAACCGTTGATCGAGGCCGTCGAGTTTGCGCTGATGTTCGGGCGTGCACACCGCGTCGACGATCGTGGTGACCAGACCGCCGAGATCCTGGGCGGCTTCGGTTGTTGAGAAGTCCATGGGTTCTCCAGAATTCGCTAGCGGTTGGCTCGGGGCAAGCCCAGCGCCACCATGCCGATGATGTCGCGTTGCACCTCGTTGGTGCCGCCGCCGAAGGTCAGGATCAAGCAAGCCCGATGCATCCGCTCGACTCGGCCGCGCAGCAACGCGCCGGGCGAATCCTGCCGCAGGGTCGCCGCGGTGCCCAGCACCTCCATGAGCAGCCGGTAGGCCTCGGTGGCCAGCTCCGTGCCGAACACCTTGGCCGCCGAAGCGTCCGCCGGGGACGGGGACTCGGAGCCCGATGACGCCAGTTCCCAGTTGATCAGCTTGAGGACCTCGACCTTGGCGTGCACCCGAGCGAGGTTGAGCTGCACCCATTCCGAGTCGATGAGCCGGGCGCCGGCGGCATCCTTGATGTTCTGTGCCCATTCCCGGACCTGGTTGAGCGCCATGATGATTGGCATCGGTGACACCAGCGCGACGCGCTCGTGGTTGAGCTGGTTTGTCACCAGCTTCCAGCCGGCGTTTTCCTCGCCGACCCGGTTGGCCACCGGGACGCGGACGTCCTGGTAGTAGGTGGCGCTGGTGTCCACGCCGGACATGGTGTGCACCGGCGTCCAGGAGAAACCGTCGGCGCTGGTCGGCACGATCAGCATCGAGATGCCGCGGTGCTTCTTGGCTTCGGTGTTGGTGCGGACCGCCAGCCAGACGTAGTCGGCGTAGGCGATCAGGCTGGTCCACATTTTCTGGCCGTTGACCACATAATCGTCACCGTCACGCACCGCGGTGGTCCGCAGGTTCGCCAGGTCGGTGCCGGCGCCGGGCTCGGAGTAGCCGATTGCGAAGTGCAGATTCCCTGACGCAATGCGCGGCAGGTAGAAATTCTTCTGTTCCTCGGTGCCGAACGCCATGATCGTCGGCGCGACGCTGTTGATGGTCAGGAACGGCACCGGTGCGCCGGCGATCGCGGCCTCGTCGGTGAAGATCAGCGATTCCATCGGGGAGCGGTCCTGGCCGCCGTACTCCTTGGGCCAGTTCAGGGTGAGCCACCCATCCTTGCCCATCTGCGCGACAGTCTCGCGGTAAACGTTGCCTTCGCCGACCTCACCTGACGTCGAGCTCAGCGCCTCACGACGTTCCGGCGTGATCAGCTTGGCGAAGTACGACCGCAGCTCGCGGCGCAGCTCCTCCTGCTCCGGGGTGTAACTGATGCGCATTCCGGCCGCCCTCCAGTCGTGGGTGAGTCGCGCGGCAGCCTGCATCAACGGCTACCCACTCGCCACTTGAGGTTGTAACACGTTCTAGTCTGAGGGTCCAGCGACCGTTCTCCCGGACCCGATCGGGACTGGTCGTAAGGTGGGCGTACCGATTGAAGGCCACGTTTCAAGGAGGATCGTCGTGCGAGTGATAGTCGACCACGACCGGTGTGAGGGCAACGCGGTGTGCTTGGGAATCGCACCGGATATCTTCGACCTCGATGACGAGGATTACGCGGTGGTGAAGACCGACCCGATTCCTGCCGATCGCGAGGCGGCGGCGGAGCAGGCGATCCAGGAATGCCCGCGAGCAGCCTTGGCGCGCGAAGACTAGAGGTATTCATAAATTGACTAGCCCTAATAAACCGGCCAGCAGCACCAACGCGGCCGATCTATCCGGAAAGGTCGCGGTTGTGACCGGCGCGGCAGCGGGCCTGGGCCGCGCCGAGGCGATCGGCCTGGCCCGCGCGGGCGCAACCGTCGTCGTCAACGACAT
Source organism: Mycobacterium sp. (assembly GCF_036490025.1). Classification (GTDB taxonomy): domain Bacteria; phylum Actinomycetota; class Actinomycetes; order Mycobacteriales; family Mycobacteriaceae; genus Mycobacterium. Next base: position 13,006 of record NZ_DASXEP010000020.1, read on the forward strand.
CGCCGCCGCGTTGGATGCCTCTGATGTGATCGACGAGATCACCACCGCCGGCGCCAAAGCCGTCGCGGTCGCCGGCGACATCAGCCGACGCGACACGGCCGACGAATTGATCAGCACCGCCGACGGATTAGGCGGCCTGAGCGTCGTTGTCAACAACGCCGGGATAACTCGTGACCGGATGTTGTTCAACATGTCCGACGAGGAGTGGGACGCGGTGATCGCCGTGCACCTGCGCGGCCATTTCTTGCTGACGCGCAACGCCGCGACCTACTGGCGATCCAAAGCCAAAGACGCCGGCGGATCGGTGTACGGCCGCATCATCAACACCTCGTCGGAGGCGGGATTGGTGGGGCCCGTCGGTCAGGCGAATTACGGCGCCGCGAAGGCGGGTATCTCGGCGCTCACCCTGACCGCGGCCCGGGCGCTGGGCCAGTACGGAGTTTGCGCGAACGCGATCTGTCCGCGAGCCAGGACCGCGATGACCGCCGACGTCTTCGGTGACGCCCCGGAGGTCTCCGACGACCAGGTCGACCCGCTCTCGCCTGAACATGTGGTCACCCTGGTGCGCTTCCTGGCATCGCCTGCGGCTAAAGACGTCAATGGTCAGGTCTTCATCGTGTACGGACCTCAGGTGACGCTGGTGTCAGCGCCCAGCGTCGAGCACCGGTTCGCCACCGATGCGCAGGCATGGGACCCCGCCAAGCTGAGCGACGAGCTCCAGGATTTCTTTGCTGGACGGGACCCGGAGCGCAACTTCGCGGCGACCGGTTTGATGGAGTGATTCAGCGGGTCGCAAGACCCTCGGTATGGTTGCGAACGGACTAGAACACGTTTCAGGATGACCTGCGTCACAATCGCGCTGACCTGCCCAAACTACTGACTTTTGTCTAATTTTGCCGTTCTTTGACACTCGGAACTTGTTCTAGTTACGATTGGCCGGCTCACGCGGACCGCCGTCGGCTCAGAAACAAGCTAAGGCGGCGCTAGCCGGGGACACAAGGGCATCGCTGTCGAACATGGTGACACCCGCGCGAGAAGGGAACCAGGTTGATCGAACAGCTCGCGGTCCCGGCCCGGGCCGTGGGCGGTTTCGTCGAGATGGCCCTGGATACCTTCCGCAAGACTTTTCAGCGGCCGTTTCAATTTCGTGAGTTCCTCGACCAGACCTGGATGATCGCCCGGGTTTCGCTGGTCCCGACCTTGTTGGTGGCGATCCCGTTCACGGTTCTGGTGGCGTTCACGCTCAACATTCTCCTTCGCGAGATCGGCGCCGCGGACCTGTCCGGTGCAGGCACGGCGTTCGGAACCATCACCCAGCTCGGCCCCGTTGTCACGGTGCTGGTGGTGGCCGGCGCGGGCGCCACCGCGATCTGTGCCGATCTGGGTGCGCGCACCATTCGCGAGGAAATCGACGCGATGCGGGTGCTGGGCATCGATCCGATCCAGCGCCTGGTGGTGCCCAGGGTGCTGGCGTCGACGTTCGTCGCGCTGCTTCTCAATGGGCTGGTCTCGGCGATCGGCATCGCCGGCGGCTACGTGTTCTCGGTGTTGCTGCAGGGCGTCAATCCGGGCGCTTTCGTCAACGGTCTGACGGTGCTGACCCACCTCGGCGAGCTGATCCTCTCCGAGATCAAGGCGTTGTTGTTCGGCGTGGTCGCCGGCCTGGTCGGCTGTTACCGCGGGCTGACGGTCAAGGGCGGACCAAAAGGTGTCGGAGTCGCCGTCAACGAGACGGTGGTTTATGCGTTCATCTGCCTGTTCGTGATCAACGTCATCATGACCGCGATCGGTGTTCGAGTGTTGTCGCGGTGAGCACATGAGTTACGATGCCTCGCTGCGCTTCCGGCGCTTCTTCCACCGGTTCGCCGGCCCCATCGATACTTTCGGCGAGCAGGCGCTGTTCTATGGCGAGTCGATGCGCTACATCCCGAATGCGCTCACCCGCTACCGCAAAGAGACAATCCGGCTGATCGCCGAAATGACCATGGGCACAGGCGCATTGGTTCTCATCGGCGGTACGGTCGGCGTCGCCGCATTTTTGACGCTGGCGTCCGGCGGTGTGATCGCGGTACAGGGCTATGAGTCGTTGGGCAACATCGGTATTGAGGCGCTGACCGGATTCCTATCGGCATTTCTGAATGTCCGCATCGTCGCCCCGGTGGTCGCGGGGATAGCGCTGGCTGCCACCATCGGCGCAGGCACCACGGCACAGCTGGGCGCGATGCGGGTCGCCGAGGAAATCGACGCGGTCGAGGCGATGGCCGTGCACTCGGTGTCCTACCTGGTTTCCACCCGGCTGATCGCGGGCTTGATCGCGATCGTCCCGCTGTACTCGCTTGCGGTGCTGGCCTCGTTTTTCGCCGCGCGGTTCACCACCGTGTTCATCAACGGGCAGTCGGCCGGTCTGTATGACCACTACTTCAACACTTTCCTGAATCCGACGGATCTGCTCTGGTCGTTCCTGCAAGCCATCGTGATGTCGATCGCGGTGATGCTGATCCATACGTACTACGGCTATAACGCTTCTGGCGGTCCGGTGGGTGTCGGTCTGGCGGTCGGCCAGGCGGTGCGCACGTCGCTGATCGTCGTTGTTGTCATTACTTTGTTCATCTCGCTGGCTGTCTACGGGGCATCCGGTAATTTCAACCTCTCCGGATGAGCCCGGGGACGACGCACAGCGCGGCGCGCGATCAACGGAAACCGGGCGCATAGGTAAAAGGGGGACAGTGGCAAGCACCGGTGCACAACGCACTCACGTCAGGCTGGCAGCGGCGCTGCTGGCCTCTCTGTTGGTGGCGTTTGTGGTGCTTACCTACCTCTCCTACACGGCAGCCTTTTCACCGATTGACACCGTCACTCTGACCGCGCCGCGAGCCGGGTTGGAGATGGACCGCGGCAACAAGGTCAAATACCGCGGCATCCAGATCGGCAAGGTCGACGACATCAGCTATGCGGGCGAACAGGCCCGACTGAGGCTGGCCATCGATGGCGGTGAGTTGCACTTCATTCCCGCCAATGCCACGGTCCATATCGCCAGCAACACGATCTTCGGCGCCAAGTCGGTGGAGTTCATTCCACCGAAGTCACCGTCGCCCGCCGCGTTGCGCCCGGGTGCACATCTCGCAGTGTCGGCTGTTTCACTCGAGGTCAACACGCTGTTCCAGTCGCTGATCGGCCTGCTGCAAAAGATCGATCCCGTCGAGTTGGACGGCACGCTGAGCGCGCTGGCCGAAGGTCTGCGGGGACACGGTAAAGACCTTGGCGGAGTGCTGTCCGGCCTGAATACCTTGACGCAGCAACTCAATCCGAAGCTACCGGCTCTGCAACAGGACTTCCGAAAGACGGCCGCGGTGGCCAACATCTACGCCGATGCAGCACCTGACCTTGTCACCGTTTTCAACAACACACCGACGATCGCCAGGACGGTGGTGGATGAGCAGAGCAATCTGAATACTGCCCTGTTGTCGACAATTGGCTTGTCCAACAATGCTTATGACACACTCGCGCCGGCCGAGCAGAATTTGATCGACGGCATCAAACGGTTGCGCGCCCCGCTGAAAGTCACCGCCGACTATTCGCCGGAGTTCGGCTGCCTTTTCGGAGCCATCAACCGTGGTATTCAAGAATTCGCGCCCATCCTGGGTGTACGGAAAGCGGGCCTGTTCACCTCATCGAGCTTCATCCTGGGTGCGCCGACGTACACCTATCCGGAGAGCCTGCCGATCGTCAACGCCTCCGGTGGTCCGAACTGCCGTGGACTACCCGACCTGCCCACCAAGCAGACCAGCGGCTCCTGGTACCGCGCTCCATTCCTGGTGACCGACAACGCGAACATCCCCTATGAGCCGTTCACCGAGGTACAGGTAGACGCGCCGTCAACGCTGCAATGGTTGTTCCACGGCGCGTTCGCAGAGCGGGACGACTTCTGATGGATGGCTACGAATCGCAGCGCTCGATCATGGTGAAGGTCGGCATCTTCACCTTCACCATGCTGTTGGTGGCATTCGGTCTGGTAGTGACCTTCGGGGAGTTCCGCTTCGGGCCGTCGAACACCTACCACGCCAACTTCATTGACGCGACGCGGCTGAAGGGCGGCCAGAAGGTCCGCATCGCCGGGGTGCCGGTCGGCGCCGTGAAGGACCTCAAGCTGAACCCGAACAACACCGTGGACGTGGCGTTCAGTGTGGACAAGCGCTACACGCTGTACTCGTCGACGCGCGCGCTGATCCGGTACGACAACTTGGTGGGCGACCGGTTCCTGGAAATCACTTCGGGCCCTGGGGAATTGCGCAAGCTCTCGCCCGGAGCGACCATCGATCAGCACCACACCGAGCCGGCGCTGGACCTCGACGCGCTCCTCGGTGGCCTACGCCCAGTGCTCAAGGGACTAGATGCCGACAAGGTCAACACCATCAGCAGTTACGTGATCGACCTGTTGCAGGGCCAAGGCGGGGCACTGTCCAACCTGCTGGCCAACACCAACGCGTTCGGATCGACGCTCGGTGCGCGTGACCGTTCTATCGGCGAGGTGATCACCAATCTCAACGCCGTGCTGGCCACCGTCGACGCCAAGGGGGCGCAGTTCTCCGACACCGTCGACCAGTTGCAGAAATTGGTCACCGGATTGGCCCAGGGCCGTGATGCGATAGCGGGCGCGATACCGCCGCTGGCCACCACCACGTCGGATCTGACCGACTTACTGAAGCACTCACGCCGACCGCTCCAAGGGACCCTGGAGAACCTCCGCCCGCTCGCCGGCGAACTGAACGATCGACTGCCCGAGGTGAACAACGACATCGAGCAACTCGGCGAGGACTACCTGCGGCTGACCGCGCTCGGCGCCTACGGTGCTTACTTCAACATCTACTTCTGCACGGTGTCGCTGAAGATCAACGGCCCGGCCGGAAGCGACATCTTGATCCCGATGGGTGGCCAGGTGGATCCGAGCAAAGGTAGGTGCGCTTTTGTCAACAAGTAGCACCCACCGCCGCGACCGCGACCCACTCCGCACCGGGGTCTTCGGAGTGGTCCTCGTGGTGTGCGTCATCCTGGTCGCGTTCGGCTACACCAAGTTGCCGTTCTGGCCGCAAGGCCGGCTTTACACCGCCTACTTCGCCGACGCCGGTGGGATCAATCCCGGCAACGACGTCTATGTGTCCGGCATCAAAGTCGGACAGGTGAATTCGGTCAGCTTGGCCGGCGACACCGCCAGGGTTGACTTCACCGTCGACCGGCATGTCAATGTCGGAAACCAATCGCTGGCGGCGATTCGGACCGAGACCATCCTCGGTCAGCGGGCAGTCGCGGTGACACCGGCCGGAGCGGGGATGGCCACCACCATCCCGCTGAGCCGGACGACGACGCCCTACGCCCTGGGCTCCGCGCTGGAAGACTTGGGCCACACCGCCGGCGACTTGGACAAGACCCAGTTCGAGAAATCGTTGAAGGTCCTCACCGACGCCTTGCACGACGCGACGCCGCAGCTCCGCGGGGCACTGGACGGCATCACCTCGTTGTCCCGCACTTTGAACACCCGCGACGAAGCGCTGGAACAGCTGCTGGCTCATGCCAAATCAGTGACCGGCGTGCTCGCCGAGCGTGCCGGGCAGGTGAACAAGCTGATCGTCGACGGAAACCAGCTGTTCGCCGCGCTCGACGCGCGCCGTGCCGCGCTGGCGGAGCTGATCTCCGGCATCGATGATGTCTCGGCGCAGCTCTCCGGCTTCGTCGCCGATAACCGCAAGGAGTTCGGCCCGGCATTGAGCAAGCTCAACACCGTGCTGGACGACCTCAACGAACGCCGTGACTACATCAGCGAGGCGCTGAAACGGTTGCCCCCGTATGCAACCACGCTCGGTGAGGTGGTCGGTTCCGGGCCCGGGTTCAACGTGAACGTCTACGGCGTGATTCCCGCACCCATCGTCGGGATGATGTTCGACACCGTGTTCCAGCCCGGAAAGCTCCCGAACAGCTTCGCGGATTATCTGCGCGGACTCGTCCAAGAGCGCTGGCGGTTAAGGCCACAGTCGCCATGACCGTCTTCTCCGCCTTCAGAGAACGTCGCCGCGGGTTGCGGTTGGCGTTGGCAGTACTGCTTGCCGTCGTGGTCGCGGTGGGCGCGTACATGGTCTGGCCGGGCCGCAGTGGTAACAAGATCGTCGGCTACTTCACTTCCGCGGTCGGGTTGTACCCCGGTGATCAGATCCGGATCGTAGGCGTGCCGGTAGGCACCATCGAGTCGATCGAACCGCGCGCCGAAGACGTGAAGATCGCCATGTCTGTGAAAAGCGGTGTGAAGGTCCCGGCGGATGCTCGCGCAATCATCATGTCGCCCAATCTGGTTGCGGCGCGCTTCATCCAGCTCGCCCCCGCGTACACCAGCGGGCCGGCGTTGCCGGACGGAGCGACCATCGCATTGGCCCACACAGCGGTGCCGGTCGAGTGGGACGAGGTCAAAGAGTCGCTGACTGATTTGGCCAAGCAGCTCAGCCCCGCGGCCGGACAGCTGCAGGGTCCGCTGGGCAATGCGATCAACCAGGCCGCGGATACGTTCAACGGCAACGGTGACTCGTTCCGTACTTCGCTGCGCGAGCTTTCGCGAGCCGCTGGCCGGCTGGGCGATTCGCGCGCCGACATCTTCGGAACGGTCAAAAACCTACAAGTCCTGGTCGATGCGCTGTCGGCGAGTAATGAACAGATCGTCTCGTTCTCAGGTCATGTGGCCTCGGTATCGCAGGTGCTTGCCAAGAGCTCAACCCACCTCGACAACACCCTGGGCACCCTGAACCAGGCACTGATCGACGTCAAAGGCTTTCTACAGCAAAATAACTCGACGCTGATCGGGACAGTCGACAAACTCACCGATCTGACGACGACGTTGAGCGATCAGAGTGAAGATATCGAGCAGGTGCTGCACGTCGCCGGCCCTGGTATCGCCAACTTCTACAACATCTACGACCCCGCGCAGGGAACGCTGAACGGCCTGATCTCTATCCCCGAATTCGCTAACCCGGTGCAGTTCATCTGCGGCGGCTCGTTCGACACCGTGGCGGGTCTGTCCGGCCCGGACTACTACAAGCGCGCCGAGATATGCCGCGAACGGTTGGGGCCACCGCTGCGTCGGCTGACGTTCAACTACCCGCCGATCATGTTCCATCCGCTCAACATGATCACCGCGTACAAGGGCCAGATCATTTACGACACCCCGGCCACTCAGGCCAAGGCGCAGACACCGATTCCAGATCTGCACTGGATACCGGCGCCGGGGGCGCACCCGCCGAGTCCGACCGACCTGCAAGCCTTGATGGTTCCGCAGGCAGCTCCTAACGCCTCGGCGCCCGGGGCTCCGGCACCCGGCGCGTTCGGTCCGCGACCGGGCCCGGGTCCAGCACCGCAGGCGCCTGTCGTGCCGCTACCCGCGGAGCAGGGAGCCGGGCGATGAGGCGGATCTGGTTGCGCGGCGGCGCATTAGCGACTGGCAGCGCACTGCTGGCAGGTTGCCAGTTCGGTGGATTGAACTCGGTCGCGCTGCCCGGTACCGCCGGTCACGGCCCGGGCTCGTACTCGATCACCGTCGATCTGGCCGACGTAGCAACCCTCCCGCAGAACTCGCCCGTCATGGTCGACGACGTCACGGTCGGCAGTGTTTCGGGCATTGACGCGGTACAGCGCCGCGATGGAAGTTTCTATGCCGCGGTCAAGCTGGCACTCGACCGCAACGTGGTATTGCCGGCCAATTCCATTGCTCGGGTGGCGCAGACCTCGCTGCTTGGGTCCCAGCATGTCGAGTTGGCGGCCCCTCCGAATCAGCCGCCGGTGGGCAGGCTGGTCGACGGTTCGGCCATTCAAGAGGCACGGACCAGTCGCTTCCCGACTACCGAGGAAGTGTTCTCCGCGCTCGGCGTCGTGGTCAACAAGGGCAACCTGGGTGCGCTGCAAGAGATTACCGACGAGACATATCAGGCGGTCGCAGGCCGGGAGGGCCAGTTCAACAATCTGGTGCCGCGACTCGCGGAATTGACCGCAGGGTTGAAAAACCAAGCCAACGACATCGTCGCAGCCATCGATGGTTTGGACCGGTTCTCGTCGATTCTGGCCAACAACAAGGACAGCCTAGGGCGGACGCTGGAAACGCTTCCCCAAGCGTTACGAGTACTCAACAAGAACCGTGACAAAATCGTCGAGGCGTTCGGCGCTCTCAAGAAAGTCGCAACGGTTGCGGCGCGAGTGCTTTCGCAAACAAAAGTGGATTTTGCCGCGGACATCGAGGACATCTACGCCAACACCAAGGCGCTGGCCGACAACCGCAAGAATTTCGTGACGTCGATGCAGTTGCTGCTGACGTTCCCGTTCCCCAACTTCGGTATCAAGCAGGCAGTGCGCGGCGACTACCTCAACGTGTTCACCACCTTCGACCTGACCGTGCGACGGCTGGGCGAGACGTTCTTCACCACATCGTGGCCGCTGGACCCGAACATGCTGCACATGAAGGACATCCTCAATCCGCCGGACTTCCTACTCGGTGAAATGGCCAACCTCTCCGGGCAGGCTGCAGACCCGTTCAAGATCCCGGCGGGCACACCAGCAGGGAACAACTGATGCTGGATCGACTGACTCGCGTCCAACTCGTCATCTTCGCGGTGGTCACGGTGATCACCGTTGCCATCATGGCGGTCTTCTACTTACGGTTGCCGGCCGCGATGGGCATCGGCACCTACCACGTGACGGCCAATTTCGTCGCCGGTGGCGGGCTATACAAGAACGCCAATGTCACCTACCGCGGGGTCGCGGTGGGGCGCGTCGACTCGGTGGGTCTTACCTCAGACGGTGTCGACGCGGTGATGCGGCTGAACAGCGGCACCAATGTCCCGTCGAACGTCACCGCATCGGTGAAGAGCGTGTCGGCCATCGGTGAGCAGTACATCGACCTGGTGCCTCCTGAGCATGCGGCGACGACCAAGCTGCACAACGGATCTCGCATCGACCGGAGCAACACCGTGATAGGTGTGGACATCGCGACGCTGCTACACCAGTCGGAGACGCTGGTCAACAGCGTCGCTGACACCCGATTGCGGGAGTTGCTGCACGAAACTTTCAAGGCGTTCAACGGATCCGGCCCCGAGTTGGCCAGACTGCTCGGATCGTCCCGGCTGCTGGTCGATCAGGCCAATGCGGACTTCCCGCAGACCTCGCAGCTGATCGATCAGGTCGGCCCGTTCTTGCAGGCCCAAATTCGCTCCGGCGATGACATCAGGGCGCTGTCCGATGGGCTGGCGCGGTTCACTTCTGAAGTGCACCAAGCTGATCCACAGTTGCGTACGCTGCTGACGGTCGTGCCGCCGGCTGTCGATCAGGCCAACACGGCATTCTCCGGTATCCGTCCGTCGTTCCCGGTGCTGGCGGCCAACCTGGCCAACCTGGGCAGGGTCGGCGTCATCTATCACAAGTCGATCGAGCAGCTATTGGTGGTGTTGCCGGCACTGTTCGCGGCGATCATCACCGCCGCCAACGGCGAACCCCAGGACGAGGGCGCCAAGCTTGACTTCAAGGTCAACATCGACCCGCCGCCGTGCACCACCGGATTCATTCCGCCACCGATGATTCGGACGCCCGCCGACGAGACGCTGCGGGAGCTTCCAACCGACTCGTACTGCAAGACTGCCCAGAACGACCCGTCGGCGGTGCGCGGGGCGCGCAACTATCCGTGTCAGGAATTCCCCGGCAAGCGGGCCCCGACCGTTGCGCTCTGCCGTGATCCCAAGGGTTATGTGCCGATCGGTACGAACCCGTGGCGCGGACCGCCGATCCCGTACGGAACCCCGGTCACGAATGGGTTGAATATCCTGCCGCCCAACAAGTACCCCTTCATTCCGCCGGGCAACGACCCGGATCCGGGGACACCGATCGCCGGGCCGCTTCCGCCTGGTGTGGTCGAAGGACCCGGCCCGGCGCCGCACCAGCCGTTCCCGCAGCCGCCGCCACCCAACACCGGGGGGACCGACGGTCGGCAGGCGTGGATTCCGCCGTCGCCGTACCCGCCGCAGAACCCGCAGATACCTTTCCCCAAGGCCGTTCCCGCGCCGCCGCCGCCGGAGGGATTGCCCGGAGCGCCGTACCCGCCGGCAGAAAAGCCGTGGGGTCCGCCGCCCGGTCCGGTCCCGCAGGCCAACGGCACCGCCTACACCACATACGACGATGCCACTGGCGTGTTCCAGGACCCCGCAGGAGGCACTGGTATCTTCGCACCCGGCAAAGTATCTACCGCGGAGAACTGGTTGGACCTGATGCGTGATCCGAGGCAGTTGTGACCGATCCAGCGGCGGTGCACCGGCCCCCGCGCCGGCGGGCGTCGCGGGCCGCCGGTCCGCACGGCGGTGAACCGGCCGCCACCACAGTCCGGGTCGAGACAGCGCCCAGGCCGGTCGAGCGGATCAATACACCGGTCGGTCCGCCACCGCGTCGGCCCGCGCACGGCAGGCGGGTCGGGTGGACTGCGGTGACCGCCGGTGTGCTGGGGATCGCGACGCTGGCCGGCGGGGTGGGTTTCGAGAAATATCAGCAGCAGCAGGCCGATGCGGACCACGCCCGGGTTCAGCGCTTCGTCGACACCGCCACCCAGACGGTGGTGAATATGTTCAGCTACAAACAAGACAACATCGACCAAAGCGTCGCCAGATTCGTCGAGGGGACTAGCGGGCCGCTGCACGGCATGCTCAGTTCCAACAACAACGTCGAGAACATCAAGGCATTGTTCCGCCACACAGACGCGAACTCAGAAGCGGTGGTCAACGGCGCCGCGTTGGAAAGCATTGACAGCGTTAGCGACAACGCGTCGGTGCTGGTATCGATCCGGGTGACTGTCACCGACCTGGACGGGGTCAATAAGCCCTCGATGCCCTATCGCATGCGGGTCATCGTGCACGAAGACGAGAACGGGCGGATGACCGGCTACGACCTGAAGTATCCAGACGGAGGCAATTGATGCGATGGTTGATCGCCGCCGTCGTGAGCTTGCTGACCACCACCTTCGTCGGGTTGGCCGCGGCCGGAGGCTGGCTCTACTGGCAGCGGGTCGAAACCCGCGGTGAGCAGGCGGCCCGCGCTACGCTCCCGCCGTTGGCCACCCAGGAGATTCCCGAAGTGTTCGCCTACGACTACCAGACGGTAGAGCGCAGTCTGGGCGCCGCGTACCTGTTGCTTACTCCGGGTTATCGCCAGGAGTTCGAGAAAAGCGCCAACGAGAAGATCATCCCCGAGGCGCGCAAACGCGAGGTCGTTGTGCAGGCGAGCGTGGTCGGCGTGGGAGTATTGGCGGCGCAACGCAATTCGGCATCGGTGATGGTGTACATGAACCGCACGGTTACCGACAAGACCCGGCAACCGCTATATGACGGCAGCCGGTTGCGAGTCGATTACCAGCGGGTCGGCGGCAAATGGCTGATCAACTACATCACGCCGATCTAGCCGACCAATCCCGTCAGCGGCACTGACCGATCTCGTTGCAGTCCAAGGGGTATCGGTCGACAGGTACAGCAAGCGGTCCTTGAAACGCCAGCGTGAACGGGGTTTTCGTCATCGCGGGCTGTAGGCCGCAGACGTCTGCATGAATGCTGGTGTGCGTACCGGTAAGCGATACGTCGTCAAACGCATACGTATCCGACGACGGCGCGGTGGTGCCATCCGGGCATGCGACGCCGTTTTCCTTCGGCACCTGGAAAGTCCACAGGTCACTGGCCAATCGCGCCCGGCCAACGAAGTTCGCCATCTTCTCCGAACGGCTGATTGTCCGGGCGGTGGTGCTAGCGACGTTCAGGGAGCAGAGGTCCGCGGCGACGACGGGGTCGGTGAAATCGGGGATCGCGCGCTGCCTCGACGGCGCGTCGCACAGCGCGGAGATCCTCCACGTCGTCGTGGGCACTCCTGCTTCGGTCAAGCTGTACACGCCATCCGGTGGCGGGCCGAGTGCGTTGGCGGGGCCTGCGGTGCCCATTGCTGCGAGTGTCATGACGGCGGCGGCGGTCAGGCCGCGGGAGATCGTCATCTGCGCGCTCCCTCCGAATAAGTTCATCGATTATCTCAGTGCGCCTGCGGCCGCACCATGGATTCAGCTGTTTGACGGATGACCAGCAGCCAGCGCTTCGAGGAATGATCGAGCCCACCCGTCGACGTCGTGGACCAGTACCTGACGCCGCAATGCGCGCATCCGACGTCGCCCCTCCTCGGCAGACTGGTTGAGCGCTGCCTCGATCGCGTCTTTGACGCCTTCGGTGTCGTGCGGGTTGACCAGGTATGCCTGCTTCAGTTCGGCTGCGGCTCCGGTGAATTCGCTGAGCACCAATGCTCCGCCGAGGTCGCTGCGGCAGGCGACGTATTCCTTGGCCACCAGATTCATCCCGTCCCGCAGCGGCGTGACCAGCATGACGTCACTGGCCACGAAAAACGCGATGAGCTCGTCGCGCGGGACGGGGCGATGCAGGTAATGCACTACCGGGCGGCCGACTTCCGCGTATTCGCCGTTCATGTGACCGACCTGCTGCTCGATATCCTCGCGCAGCTTCTGGTAGCTCTCCACCCGTTCACGGCTGGGCGTGGCGAGCTGCACCAGCACGGTGTCATCACCTTTGACGCGGCCCTCGGCGAGCAGCTCGGCAAGCGCCTTGAGCCGCACATCGATGCCCTTGGTGTAGTCCAACCGGTCGACGCCCAGCAGAACCTTGCGGGGACTGCCGATCTCGGCCCGGATCTCTTTGGCTCGTCGGCGGATGTTGCGGTCGCGGCCCTTCTGGTCAAGCTCGCTCGAGTCGATCGAGATCGGGAAGGCGCCCACCCGCACAATGCGGCCGTCGACGTCGACTTCACCGAAGCGCGACCGCACACCGACCGAACCCCGCGACGTGCTCGCGCCGAGCAGGCGGCGGGCCAGAATCAGGAAGTTCTGGGCACCGCCGGCCAGATGGAATCCCACCAAGTCCGCACCCAGCAGGCCTTCCACGATCTCGGTACGCCAGGGCAGCTGCATGAACAACTCGACGGGCGGGAAAGGGATGTGCAAAAAGAACCCGATCGTCAGATCGGGACGAAGTGAGCGCAACATCGCAGGCACCAGTTGCAGCTGGTAATCCTGCACCCAGACGGTGGCTCCGTTGGCGGCGGCGCGTGACGCGGCTTCGGCGAACCGGCGGTTGACATCGACGTACCGGTCCCACCACTCCCGGTGGTAGCTCGGTTTGACGATCACGTCGTGATAGAGCGGCCACAACGTGGCGTTGGAGAACCCCTCGTAATACTCTTCGACGTCGTGAGCCGACAGCCGCACCGGGTGCAGCCGAAGATCCTCCTCGACGATGGGTTCGTCCTCGACGTCGACGTCGTCGTCCACGACCCCCGGCCACCCGATCCAGGCGCCGCGACGGCGGCGCAAGATCGGTTCTAATGCGGTGACCAGTCCGCCGGGGCTGCGCTTCCAGGAGGTGCTGCCGTCGGGCAACCGCTCCATGTCGACCGGCAGCCGGTTGGCGACCACCACGAAGTCGGACACACCGGAGACGGGGTTGTTTCGCGGACTTCGCGCTCCCTTGCCTCCCGTGCCGGGCATTTACACCTCGGTTTTCGCGGGTCCGATACCGAGCATCGCCAGGAAGACGCGGCACTCGTCGGCGTCGGTCGCGTAGGCGGCCACTACCCGCCTGGCCTGGCTGGCCGTGGTGTCAGGCAATGGCTCCACGTCGTCGATTTCATGGGTGTCAGATTTGGCGGGCATGACATAACTGTAGGCGAAGTGCGTAATCAGCCGCAGAGTGCGCCGCAACCCGCCGACGTTGACGTTACGGGCTGGGCCGTAATCTGTAAGCACTCGCCCGGCGCGGGTGCGGGCCGTGCGGCCGCGGAGGAGCCGGGCAATGTCGGCACGGCGAGGCGAGGTGGCGAATGGCAGTCCCCAACGAGGTGGGCACCAGCCCGGATGAGGCGAGACCTGATGAGTTGGTGGCCTACGAAATGCTCGACGAGGGCCGCATCGCCCGGATCTGGCTGAACCGCCCGGACGCGCACAACGCCCAGAGTCGCGGTCTGCTGGTGCAGCTCGACGAGGCCTTCCTGCGCGCCGAGGCCGACGACACCGTCCGGGTGGTGATCCTCGCGGCTCGGGGCAAGAACTTCTCCGCCGGCCACGACCTGGGTTCGGAATTGGCATTGGCGGAGCGGGCGCCCGGTCCGGACCAGCTGCCAAGCTTCCGGATCAACGGCGCCAACCGCGATGCCGTCGCGGAAAAGACCTACCTTCAGGAGTGGCACTACTTCTTCCAGAACACCTGCCGCTGGCGCGATCTGCGCAAGATCACCATCGCTCAGGTACAGGGCAATGCGATCTCCGCGGGCTTGATGCTGATCTGGGCGTGCGACTTGATCGTGGCGGCCGACAATGCAAAATTCAGCGACGTCGTGGGTGTCCGGATGGGTATGCCGGGAGTCGAATATTACGCTCACCCTTGGGAATTCGGCCCCCGCAAAGCCAAAGAGCTTCTGCTGACCGGTGATTCGCTGGACGCCGACGAAGCCTACCGGCTCGGGATGGTGTCCAAGGTCTTTGCGGCCGACGAACTGGCCGACAAGACGCTGGAGTTCGCCCGCCGGATCGCCGAACGGCCAACGATGGCGGCTCTTTTGATCAAGGACTCGGTAAACGCCGCATCCGACGCGATGGGCTTCACCGAGGCGTTGCGGCACGCGTTCCACATCCACGAACTGGGCCACGCGCACTGGGCGGCACACAACGAGAACCGCTACCCGATCGGACTGCCGCCCGACGTCGAGGATTGGCGCAACGCGAAGCCGACCAAGCTCGCCCGCAAGGACACTCCCTAGCCGCAGCCGACCCGCTGATGCGCGCATGGTTCTATAGCTAGAACCTGTTTCAGTTTCGGGGCGAAGGGGTCGGCATGCAGCTTTCGTTCGAAGACCGGACATACCTGGTCACCGGTGGTGGCAGC
>NZ_DASXEP010000097.1:0-4089 GCF_036490025.1 Mycobacterium sp.
CCGAACTTACCCCCTGAATTTCCCAAAATTCGCGGGATGGCCGCCGATTTTGGCAAAATTCGTAGGCATGTAAAATAGTTCTTGCGCGACGCGGGCGGTTCATGAGTCGATGCCCCGGTGTACATCACGACCATCGCCAACCGGAACTCCCCGCCCGCCGTGCTGCTGCGCGAGAGCTATCGCGAGCAAGGCAAGGTGAAGAGCCGCACGTTGGCCAACCTGTCCAGATGGCCTGCGGCCAAGATTGATGCTCTGCGCAGGGTGCTCGCCGATGAGCCGATGCAACCGGCGGTGGCCCAGCGCTTCGAGATCGAGCGTGCCTTGGCGTATGGCCATGTCGCGGCCGCGCTCGGCACACTGCGGCGGATTGGCCTTGAGCAGATCCTGCCCAGACGTCCCGACCGTCTGGCCAGACTGATCACAGCCATGATCGTTGCCCGCGTGATCGAACCGGCCGCCAAGCTCGCCACTGCGCGCCAGCTCAGCGACGCCACCGCATCGCACGCGCTCGGCGCCTTGCTCGGTCTCGGTGAAGTCGATGCCGACGAACTCTACGAGGCACTGGATCGGCTGCAGGCCGCCCAGCCGGAGATCGAACAGGCACTCGCCCGCCGTCATCTCAAGGACGGCGTGCTGGTGCTCTACGATGTCAGCTCGAGCTATCTCGAAGGCGAGCATTGCGAACTTGCGCAGCGTGGCTACAGCCGTGACCACCGGCCCGATCGTCCGCAGATTGTCTATGGCCTGCTCTGCAACGAGCAGGGATGCCCGATCGCGGTCGAGGTGTTTGACGGAAACACCGCGGACCCGATGACGCTCGCGGCCCAGATCACCAAGCTGCGGAGCCGCTTCAACCTCAGCCGCGTCGTGCTGGTCGGCGATCGTGGCATGATCACCGACGCGCGGCTCGAAGCCGATGTCAAACCCGCTGGCCTGGACTGGATCACCGCCTTGCGCGCGCCCTCTATCCGCGAGCTTGCCGCAGAGGGCGGTCCGTTGCAGCTCTCCCTGTTCGATCAACGCGACATGGCCGAGATCACCGCCGACGACTACCCGGGCGAACGCCTCGTCGTCTGCCGCAATCCCGACCTCGCCGCCAGGCGCTGCCACAAACGCCAGGATCTACTGGAGGCGACCGAGCGCCTGCTCGCTGCCGTCGCCACCAGGCTGCACCACAAACGCCGCCCGTTGCGCGGCGCGGCCAGGATCGGCATCGCCGTCGGCACCGTGCTCAACAAGCATAAGATGGCCAAGCACTTCGATGTGGTGATCAGCGACACCGCCCTCTCGTGGTCACGCAAGCAGGACGCCATCGCTGCTGAGGCCGCACTCGACGGGTTCTACGTCATCCGCACCAACCTGCCAGCCAAGGTCTTCCCCACCGAGCAGGTCGTGCTCGCCTATAAGAGCCTCAGCCAGGTCGAGCGTGCCTTCCGCAGCCTCAAGACCACCGATCTCGATATCCGCCCGATCCATCATCGCCGCGCGCGGCGCGTGCGTGGCCATGTACTGCTTTGCATGCTCGCCTACTACGTCACCTGGCACATGCAGCAGGCGCTGGCGCCCATGCTGTTCACCGACCATGACAAGCAGGCGGCCGCACTCCAGCGCACCTCACCCGTCGCCGCCGCGCGCGTCTCGCCGGCCGCGCGCGCCAAGGCCGCCACCAAGCGAAGTGCCGATGGCCAACCCGTTCACAGCTTCGCAACACTGCTCGCCGATCTCGCAAACCTCACCCGCAATACCGTCCGCTTTGGCGATGCACTGCCGGTTACTGTTCTCTCCAGACCAACCACCGTGCACCAGCGAGTCTTCCAACTCCTCAGTCTGAAACACAACGTGTAGGCAGGACAATGCCAAAAACACGAGTCTCGTCAGCCTGTTGGCAGGGACGTTGGGGGGAACTTCGGGCTAAGGATCCGAACTTTAGAATCTGGGTGAACAGCTCGGGTGCTGAGGAGCTCCTGGGGAATAGTTCATTCGTAAATGCGATCGATGGGGCGTGCGAGGAAGAGCTGTTCTACAAAGACAACGGCTCTCCGCAATCGACCGCGGATGCTAACTTCAATCTTAGCTTTTTGGATGACGGGATACTATATCGCGAACCCCAACCTCAGTCTCAGCGGCGTGGATTCGGAAGGGTTCGGTATGCCGTGCTTCACGCTCGGCACCAACGTCTTGACACCGGAAGGCTATGTTCGCGTTCAGGACCTCGCGGTTGGCCAAATGGTTCGTACGCATTTCGACGGTGTCGCAGCGATCAGGTGGATCGGTTACCGTCAGATCGACTGCGGTCGGCATCCAAACCCACAGATGGTCTGGCCGGTGCAGGTCAAAGCAGGCGCATTCGGAGATGAAAATCCGCGTCGTGCCTTGGGTTGTCACCTGATCATGCCGTATTCGTGGATGGCGTACTGATCCCGGTGAGGTTGCTCATCAACGGCACCACCATCGTTCAGCAGTCAGTGGAGCGGGTAACGTATTTCCACGTCGAACTCCCACAACACGATGTACAGATTGTCGATGGGCTGCTGGCCGAAAGCTACCTTGATACCGGCAACCGCGCGATGTTCGGCAACGCCGGACTAGCGATGATTTTGCATCCGGACTTTGCGACCGTGAATGTTGGCCTTAAGAGCTGGGAGCGCTATGCTTGCGCGCCGCTCACTGTACAGGCAGACTAGGTAGAGCCGGTTTGGAGAGGACTGGCGGTAAGGGCGAGGAGCCTCGGGTATATTCCAGACGAGCAGACCGTTACTGAGGACGTACGGTCCGCGAAGTCGATTTTTTCGGCTCATCCCGCTGCGAGCGGACGCCAGGTTTGTTGCGGATCTCTCCAGTCGATCCCTTCGAGCATGTAGCCGAGCTGTGCAGTCTGAGATCGGAACGACACCGTCGGCCGGTGATGGCCATATGAACCTGCCGCGCTCCAGTCTTTTAGCATACAGCGACATCCCGAGACCGTCATGCCAAAGAATCTTCAACAGGTCACCGCGTTTCCCTCGGAAGACGTAAAAATCGCCAGCATTCGGATCACGATGCAACGTCTCTTGAACCTGCAAAGCAAGACTGTTCATCCCACGCCGCATGTCTGTCGCGCCCGTCGCCAACCAGACTCGCACACCAGTTGGTGGGGCAATCATCTGCGCAGTGCCGTCACCACGCCACGCAGTGCCACCAGGCCGACATCTTGCCCAACGGTGATTGCCGTTCCATCCGGCAGCCTGATCTCAATTTTGTCCGCACTACTTCGCTCGGTCAGTGATGGTCGGGCCAAATCCTTTCGCTCAAACTGTCCACCCGCAGGGGCGCACTCCACAGGGGGGTCCCTTTTGGACGCCGATTACCCCTCCAAGCGGGTCCTTTTTCCACGCCGAAACACATTTCGGCGTCGAGTTCATCCAGCAACAAACTGAAGTTCGACGGCATCACCCTCTCCGCGGTATTTCGTTGGCCTACTGACAGTAGTTGGCATCGCGACCTTCATGCGCGTCAGCGTGGTGGGACAAGGAGTCAAAATAGCTCAGACCATCGGTGCTACAACGCGGCCATGACAATCGTCCGATCCAACCCACCCAAGCGATCCCGCCGCCGGGGCAAGCCAGCCTGCGCGATGACGCCGCCGTCCAGGATCGTCACCGCGAACCGCCCCCATGCCAACCGCACCGTCGTGCCGGACCTGACGCCCGAGGAACACCAGCGCCGCGGTGACGCCGCCGACGAAATGTTCCGCGAGTTGGTCCGGAGGGTCAGTCGCGGCTCATGACCGCCAGAGCGGTCCCCGCCCGCCACTGGCGGAGCTACGGCGTTGAAGCTATGCGAGTCCGTGGGTGATTTGTGAGGGGAGATTCGCATGAAATGGGCGCTTTTCGTGCTGGCCGTAGCGGCGCTTGTGGCCGGAACTCAGTGTTCTATCGCTGATACAACCTCAGCACAGCGTTTTCAGATCGTTGCAGTACCGGGCACAGACTCTCATCAACCGGGTGTTTACTTGTTGAACACCCACACCGGACAAAGTTGGTTCCTGGTCCGGGAGACGAACGAGTGGGATCCACTCAAGTACAGGGTCGGGCCAGGGCAACAGAGCTC
>NZ_DASXEP010000136.1:0-3076 GCF_036490025.1 Mycobacterium sp.
TTCGAGACTTTCCTGGCGCATCAGCCATCGTTACGGTGGCCTCATTCTGTGACATGCGATCTCCGTTCTGCGTGTGTCGTCGCACCGCCACAGCCCCTGGCTAACCCGCAATGCCTCGGTCGGCGGCACAAGTTGGTCGAGAAGGAGGTCCGGGCGTTGGCGGTCGCGGCTCAGATCAACGCCCACTATCGGTGCGCATGGGGTGAGTTGTCCTCATCCGGGCGTGCAATTCACCCGGGTGAGAGGCCGGCGAGAAGACGGATCTGCGGTGCAGATTCTCGACCATGGCGCGGTCGAGACGAGCCGACCTGAACGGTCGCCGCCCACAGGACCGGCCAATCAGTTCTCATTGCCTCCCACTGTGTTTGGGGTTTCGCCTCTGATGGTGGCGATGGCCGCCGCGTCCTCCACCGCGACTTGGTTGGCGGCGCGCAGTACAGCACGCACGTCGCCGGCGGGTATGACCGCAGCGCCGGAGGCGTCGGCGAAGACGTAGTCGCCGGGACGGACCGCCACCCCGGCGATCACCACAGGACGGTTCGCCTCGTACGGGGTGACGGCATCGCCGCCCGCCCGCGTTGTTTCGCCTCGGCAATAGACGGCGAGGTCGTAGAGTTCGAGCTCGGCGAAGTCGCGCAGCCGCCCGTCCGCGAGAATGCCGGCGAGCCGATGGTTTTGAACACGCGACAGCTTTGTCCCACCGCCCAGTGACGCTTCGGTGTAGCCGTTGCTGGCCAGCACCAGCACATGCCCGTCGGCACCGCCTTCGATGGCGTCGTAGAACATCCTCTTGAAGTTGTAGCGCTCGGGCGGGAGAGCGGCCCGGCACGCCGGCAAGTAGGAGATCGTCACGGCGGGGCCGAAGAGCCGACAACCGGGTGTCGGGCTCACCAGGTCGAGGAGATGACACCGATGTTGGTGCCGCCGCCCCATGGCGTCCACGATGTCGGCGGTGCGCACGCGACCGGCGAGTGCGTCGAGGGACTCCATCAGCGGGCCGGGATCGGGACACGCCAGGACTGGGCGCCGTGGAAGTCGAGCCACACATCGGTGGGCGTTTGCACCAGCCGGGCCAGGGCGTGGTCGCAACCCGGGCAGCGCACCACGATGCCGGGCCCGCGGTGATAGACGTGACTCTCGGCGAAGGCCCTGGCGCGACCACATCCCGCGCAGGTCAGCGTCGCGGTGGTGACATCGAATCCCAGCACGTCCGCGAAGGCACCCGCGGCCGCGTTCCCGTCGACGTGCGTTGGTTCGGTCATCATTCCTCGTTCCTGGATTAGCTGCTCGGCCCGAAACGCTCGGTCCGGATGGCTGACGGCTGATGCCCCTGCTCAATCAGCTTCGCGGTCACCGATTCCACAAATCCCGTTGGACCGCAAACGTAGACGCGTGTGCCATGATCGGAGGTCCATCCGGTCGGCGCGAGGTCGCCGTAGCCGACCCGGCGGGGCGGCCGCGCGGTCTCTGATGTGGCCGTGCGGGTGTAGACCAGCGCGACCTGCAGCGAGCCACATTCGCGCTCGAGCCGGCCCAGCTCTTGGGCGTAGTACACGTCGGCGGGACTCCGCACCGAATAGACCAGCCGAAAGTCGGCGTTACCCGACACCACCCGCTGTCGCAACATGGCCATCAACGGCACGATTCCCGATCCGCCGCCGACGAGCAGAACCCGAGCCTCCTCGTCCGGCCGCCAGACGAACCAGCCGCCGATGGGTCCGCGAAGTTCGATCTCGTCGCCGGCAGGAAGCCCGACGAGGTAGGGCGAGACCTCTCCGTCGGCGATCCGCTGCACGGTCAGTTCGATGCGCTCACCGTCGACGGGTCTGCTCAATGAGTAGCTGCGTTGCGCGCTGTACCCGTCCTCGGCGGTCAGCTTGAGATCAATGTGCTGGCCGGCCAAGTGGCCGCTCCAGCCCGGCACGGTCAGCCCAATCGTTTGCGCAGACGCGGTCTCGGGTTCAGAGTCCACCACACGCGCGACCCGCCAGTGCAACTTCGGTTTCACGTCGGCGTCCACAGCCGTCGTCAATCCCCGGCGTAGCGTTGTTCTTGCCACGGGTCGCCGTAGCTGTGGTAGCCCAACTGCTCCCAGAAGCCCGGTGCGTCGCTGTCGCGCAATTCGATGGATCTCACCCACTTCGCGGACTTCCAGAAATACAGGTGCGGCACCAGCAGCCGTGCCGGGCCGCCGTGCACCGCGCTAAGCGGTGCGCCCTGGTACGCGTAGACGATCCAAGCCTTACCACCGAGAAGGTCGCCCAACGGAAGATTGGTGGTGTAGCCCCCGTAGGAACCGACCAGTGCGAATCCGGCAGCGGTGTCGGTCGATTCGAAAAGTGTGTCCAGAGAAACGCCTTCCCACTTGGTATTCAGCTTGGACCACGTAGTGACGCAGTGGATGTCGACAGTGAGCCGCTCGCTGGGCAATAGCTTCAGCTGGGCCCAGGTCCATACGCGTTCGGCGCCACATGCGTCGCGGATGGTGAACCGCCAACGATCGAGATCGATCCGCGGAGTCGGTCCTGCTTGTAAGACAGGGAAGTCCGCGGTCAGATGCTGACCGGGCGGCAACCCGTGGGCCGACTCAGCGCGGCGTCCGCGAAAGCCTTTGTTGACGATACTCATTGGCGCTCCGTGTCGTAGCGATTAGTCCAGATCATCGTGAGCTATCAGCCGTCGGGCTGCCTCGGTGATCGAGCCCGACAGCGACGGGTAGATGGCAAATGTCTCCGCCAGCTCGTTGACCGTAATGCGGTTTTGCACGGCCACCGCGATAGGCAGGATCAGCTCCGAGGCGATCGGGGCGACCACCACACCGCCGATCACCACGCCGGTGGCGTGCCGGCAGAACAACTTGACGAAACCGTGACTCAGCTCCGACATTTTGGCGCGCGCATTGGTTTCCAGTGGCAGCATGATGGTCCGGGCCAGCACCGAGCCGTCGTCGATCGCCGTCTGCGGAACGCCGACCGCCGCGATCTCGGGCCGGGTGAACACCGTCGCCGCGACGGTGCGCAGCCGGATCGGGCTGACGGCCTCCCCCAGCGCGTGATACATCGCGATCCGGCCCTGC
>NZ_DASXEP010000143.1:0-26392 GCF_036490025.1 Mycobacterium sp.
GTTTCTACTCGCCGATGAAGCCGGGACCAATCCGGTATACCGCGCCGCTTTGCGCAATCGGCAGTTCACCGAGACCGTGCTGACGCGTGCGTTCACCGGACGCTACGCACGGGCGTTGCGAAACCGATTCATCGACAAACATGAGTGTGACGCTATATCCGGCTTTCCGGAGGTAGCCATGATGACCGCCCCTATCCAAGCAGCCGCAATGAAGCTGGGCGACCCGCACGGTGCCGCGTTATGGGCCGGCGCCGCATTCCATCACGCGAAGTCTGCTCCCGCTTCCGACATCGTTCGCGAACTGGCGGGCTGACAATGGAATTCGGCGATGAGAAGGTCGCAATCATCACGGGCGCTTCCCGGGGAATCGGCGCCGGGCTGGTCGAGGCATACCGCAAGCGGGGCTACACCGTGATCGCCAATTCACGCACGATCACGGACTCGCCCCACCCTGAAGTCTTCAGTGTGGCAGGCGATATCGCCGATCCGACCACGGCGGGACGCCTGGTTTCAGAAACGGTGGCACGGTTTGGCCGGATCGACACGCTGATCAACAACGCCGGAGTCTTTCTGCCCAAACCCTTCATCTGCTACACCCGCGATGACTACGAACTGGTCACATCGGTGAATGTGCTTGGCTTCTTTCATGTTACGCAGCGCGTCATCGCCCAAATGCTTGCGCAAGACGGCGGCGGCCATGTCGTCAACATCAGCACCACTCTGGGCGAGCAGGGTCACACTGCCGTCCCGTCGGCATTGACCGCGCTGACCAAGGGCGGCCTCACCGCTGTCACCAAATCACTCGCTATTGAGTACGCCGGACACGGAATCCGGGTCAATGCAATCTCTGCCGGCGTCGTCGATACACCCCTGCACAGCTGCGTCGATGCCCATACCGCTTACGCGGCGATGCATCCCCAAAACCGGATCGGCGCCGTCGCCGACATCGTCCACGGTGCGCTCTACCTGGAAACGGCGCCGTTCGTCACCGGCGAAATCCTCCACATCGACGGCGGACAGAGCGCCGGCCACTAGATCAGACCGAGGTGATGACCATGCCGACTGCTTCGCCCACCGTGGCCACCGATGACTGGCGAGATCCGCTCGCCGTTGTCGACGGCAGCGCGAAGGTCTATAGCGTCGAAAACCTATGTGTCGCTGATGGATCCATCATGCCCAGAATCACCACCGGGAACACGATGGCCCCCCGTGTCGTCATTGGCGAGCGTGCCGCCGACGAGATCAAGGCCGAGCACCGGCTGGCGAACTCGGTGGGTGAGTAGGCCATGCCCGCTGACGCATTCGAAATGGCCTTGGTGCATCGGGTTTTTCGCGACGAGCTCCGCTGTGCTCCAATACTGGTCGGCAGCGTACAACCCGGACAGGGTAGGCGGCTGAAGCGTGTAGTCGACCACATCGCGAACGTACTTTCAGCGCTGCATCACCATCACATGGCCGAAGACGAGTTGCTGTGGCCCAAGCTGCACGAGCGAACTCCGGAGCATGCGGAAATCATTCGGCATATGGAGACAGAACATGAGCTCATCGCGACGTCGGTGGACAAGGTCCATTTGCTGCTTGCAGATTGGATAGCCACGGCCCATTCCGCCAGCGCCGCACAGAGGTTGATATCAGGCATCAAAGAGCTCACCGAACTTGTCGACGCACACCTAGTCCACGAAGAGGAGCGGATTGTTCCGCTGATCAACGAGAACATCACAAGTGACGAATGGCGCGCAGCAACCGGACGAGGCGCCTCCTTCATCAGCGGCCGCAACATTGCGTTCGCGATCGCATTTGCAGGCATGACCCTCGACTCATGCACGGCCGACGAGTACCGACGCTTCCTTGCCTGCATGCCGTCGCCGCAGAGGTTGCTAGTAAGGCTGTTTGCACGGCGAGTCGGCGCCAGATATCGCGCTCGCCTTCGCGCATTCTGAAAGATATCTTCAAAATTCCTGGCAAATAGCTTTCGGCTGGCAGTACACCGTCTTTACCGGAACAAAGTTGGCGTCATTGTTGTCAACGCCCACGCGTAAATCGGCTGATGAACTCGATGATTTGTTCGGTGATGGGGCTGTGGTCAAGGTCACGTGAACCCGTTGACTGATCCGGTCGTTGAAAAAGTTATCTGCGAGCGGCGAGAAGGGCCATGTTGTGACGGAACAACCGACAGAGGACATTTCGGATGCGCGTCTTTGGACGTGGGCGACGGAGTTCGACGATTTTGTCCGGCTGTGCGGCTGTAGCCAACCCCACCTGAGTTTGGTAACCGATCCGGACTCATTTTCAATGACCCAGCGTGGGGGTCGAATGGGGCCGGTAAGCCTTTCCGAATGGGTCGTCGGTGCTGATACGTCCCTTCAGTGCGGTGAGGGATGCGGCGCATATCGAGTGTTTCTGGTGCGATCGGGCCGCGCGGAGTGGGTACACCGGGGGGTGTCGGTGGGCGGTGTTGCCGGGACTGCGGCCGTGTACGCGCCAGTAGGGCTTGCCGCGCTGCGATGGCATGCGGATACCCAAATACTCCTTTTGAAGATCGACCGCTCCGCTGTCGAGGATGCTCTCAGCGACGCACTGGGCCGACAGGTGGCTGCACAGCCCGATTTCGCACCTCTCATGCCGATGAATACCGCGCCGGCCCGAAGCTGGATCAACATGCTCGCGTTGTTCGCGGAACAGTTTTTCCATCCCAACGGTCTGCTCAATCAACCATTGGTCGGAATGCCGTTCGTCGACAGCCTGGTGCGCGGGCTCTTGTTCGCCGCGGAGCATTCGCATCGCGGTGCTATCACGGGAGACGAACGACCGGCTGTACCTCGAGCGATTCGTATCGCAGTCGACATCATGGAGGCGGAAGCGGATTTGCCCTTGACGCTGTCGGCAATCGCGGCCCGCAGTCAGGTGAGTGTCCGTTCTTTACAGCTAGCTTTCAAGCGTCACCTAGGCCTCTCGCCGATGGCATATCTGCGCGAGGTGCGCCTGCGCCGAGCGCACCAAAACTTGCTCGAGTCGGACCCATCGATGGTCACAGTCGCGTCGGTGGCTTTTCGCTGGGGGTTCACCAATCTTGGGAGGTTCGCCGCGGCCCACGCCGCCCGCTACCGCGAGCCGCCAGTGGAGGCGTTGCACCGTAGCGCCTAGCCGCCTCCTGCGTAGGACGCCTTTGATCGCGATTCGGGTTTCGCAATCCGGCCGGAGACTTACGTGCGGTGGCTAGTTGGCGACCGGTCACGTCCTTAGCGTTGATCATGTGATTGATACAGCGAAAACCACCTCAACGTCAGACCCGGTAGTGGCCTACTTGCTAGGCTTCAATAACTCAGGGGCCCAATATCTTCGGGGCCAGCAAAAGACAGCAATCCCGATGATCAGCGGCCGCAGCAACCGGCGCATCGTGCGTCAGGCCCGCCGCTGGGGCATCGCCGTAGGTATGGGCGGCTGTGCCGTCGCGGCCGTCGCGATGATCGAACTGGCCGCCGCCGCAGACGCGCACGCCGACGATGGCGCCGACGGGCTGGGCCAAGCGGGCATGGATTTGACCCAAGCCACCCAGGTGTTGGATGGGGCTCCTCAGGCATCGCTGGACGCCGAGCAAGTTGCGGTCCTCACGGGGCAAGAGATGCTGCAGACTGGCTCAGAATCGATGGTCTTGTCTGACCAAGAGTCGTTCCTTTCCAGCCTGCCCACGGCTGACCAAGCAGACCTGACCGGTGTTGACGACCAGTTGGCCCAGGCGTACCAAGGGGTGCTCGACGCTGACCAGGCGTTCGTCGCAGCTGACCAGGCTGGTGATCTGAGTGGCACGGGGTTGCTCCCGGCTGACCTCGGGGTGATCGACGCTGATTTCGGCGTAGTCGGGGCGGACTTCCACACGGTCTTTGTCGACATCGGTGCGGAAATCGCCAACGTCTTCGACATCTCGGCTTTGCTTCCCTGACGACGCGGATATCTGGCGGTGGGGTCGGTGGCCCCATCGCCAGATGCCGCGATGTCGGCCCATGGCGGCACACTTGCGCTGTGCTGGATCTGGTTCTTCCGTTGGAGTGCGGCGGTTGCGGGGCGCCGTCAACCCGATGGTGTGCGGCCTGCGCCGACGAGCTGGCCCTCGGTCCCGACGCGCCTCGCGTCGTCACCCCGCGCATCGACCCCGGCGTTCCGGTGTTCGCGCTCGGCCGCTACGCGGGTGCGCGCCGGCGGGCGATCGTCGCGATGAAAGACCGCGGCCGGACGGATCTGTTGTCGCCGCTGGCTCGGTCGCTGGCGCTCGGTGTGCACCGATTGCTCGAGTGGGGTCTGCTGGATGTCCCGCTGACGATCGTGCCGGCGCCGACCCGCAGCTGGGCAGCGCGCCGCCGCGGCGGCGACCCGGTGACCAGGATCGCCGCGCTGGCGACGGCAGCTCACCCGGACATCACCGTGGTGCGGGCCCTGCGGATGAAAGCGCTGGCCCGCGACTCGGCCGGGTTGAGTAGCGCCGCGCGTGAGCGCAACGTCGCCGGACGAGTGCTGCTGACCCGTCGACGCCTGCCGGCCCACGGTGAGGTTCTGCTGGTGGATGACATCGTCACCACCGCCGCGACCGCACACCAGTCGGTGCGCACGCTGCACCGGGGCGGGGCCCGGGTGTCGGCTGTGCTGGCGCTAGCCGCCGCGTGAGCGTTTGTGAAGAACTCGCAACAGGTGGCGCGAAATGCTGGCACTGCCGCCCGTCGACGGTCTACCGTCGGAATCAAGCACCATCAACGCCTCAAGACAGCGTTCTCATCGCAGATTGAGGCGCCACCGTCGACGGTAGGGGGTGAGTTTTTCGACACCTTGCACCGGCGGGCGGCCACCGAGTATAGACAGCCCCGTCGGCGCGTGCATCTGATAGCCGGGCACGCCGCGTCGCGTGCAACGCGAGAGAAACGAGTTGTCAAGTATGTCAAGACAAACCGTAGATTCCGGACAGCTTCTTGCTGAACCTCCGGTCGACGCCGATGAATCCCCGCACGCCGAGGTCGTCGTCAAAGGCCGCAACGTCGAAATCCCCGACCACTTCCGCGTCTACGTCTCGCAGAAACTCGGCCGCTTGGAACGACTCGACCGAACCGTCTACCTGTTCGACGTCGAACTCGACCACGAACGCAACCGTCGCCAGCGCAAGTCCTGTCAGCACGTCGAGATCACCGCTCGCGGTCGCGGACCGGTGGTCCGCGGTGAAGCGTGCGCAGACAGCTTCTACGCCGCGCTGGAGTCCGCGGTAGCCAAGCTGGAGAGCCGGTTGCGTCGCGTCAAGGACCGCCGCAAAGTCCACTACGGCGACAAGACCCCGGTCTCGCTGGCCGCTGCGACCGCCGTCGTACCGCAGCCCGAACCGGTTCACGACGACAATGGCGCCCCGCTGTTCGGCGACGCAGGTGGCAACGGCCATCGCCAGCCCGGGCGGGTGGTGCGCACCAAGGAGCACGAGGCCAAGCCGATGTCGGTGGATGACGCGCTGTATGAGATGGAGCTGGTCGGCCACGACTTTTTCCTGTTCTACGACAAAGAGACCGAACGGCCCTCGGTGGTCTACCGGCGGCATGCCTATGACTACGGTCTGATTCGGCTGTCCTGACGCACTTGTCCCGCCGAACGTCGACTTGTTGAGAGATTCCGCGCGGACCGGCGCAACAAGTCGACGTTGGGCGTCCTAAGAAGCTCGTCACCTAGGATGGGGGACGCTGAAGACGTCGATCCGCCCGGTGACGATGCAGAGCGCGCAGCGCGAGGAGGAGGAGCCGGGCTATCTGACCTAGGGGACAAAGCTGTGCTGAACAGGTTGCTGCGCGTTGGTGAAGGTCGCATGGTCAAGCGCCTCAAGCGGGTGGCCGAGTACGTCAACGCCTTGTCCGAGGACATCGAGAAACTCACCGACGCTCAACTGCAGGCCAAGACCGCCGAGTTCAAGAAGCGGCATGCCGAGGGGGAGAGCCTCGACGACCTGCTGCCTGAAGCCTTCGCGGTGGCCCGCGAGGCTGCCTGGCGGGTGCTCGACCAGCGGCCGTTCGATGTGCAGGTGATGGGTGCGGCGGCGCTGCACTTCGGCAACGTCGCCGAGATGAAGACAGGGGAAGGTAAGACGCTGACGTCGGTGTTGCCGGCCTATCTCAACGGCGTCGGCGGCAACGGCGTGCACATCGTCACCGTCAACGATTACCTGGCCAAACGCGACAGCGAATGGATGGGCCGGGTGCACCGGTTCCTGGGCCTGGACGTCGGCGTGATCCTCGCCCAGATGACCCCCGACGAACGGCGGGTGGCCTACGCCGCCGACATCACCTACGGCACCAACAACGAGTTCGGCTTCGACTACCTGCGCGACAACATGGCCCACACGCTGGAGGACTGTGTGCAGCGCGGCCACAACTTCGCTATCGTCGACGAGGTCGACTCGATCCTGATCGACGAGGCCCGCACTCCGCTGATCATCTCCGGGCCCGCCGACGGCGCGTCGAACTGGTACACCGAGTTCGCCCGGCTGGCCCCGCTGATGGAGAAGGACACCCACTACGAGGTCGACCTCCGCAAGCGCACCATCGGTGTGCACGAGCTGGGCGTGGAGTTCGTCGAAGACCAGCTCGGCATCGACAACCTGTACGAGGCCGCCAACTCGCCGCTGGTCAGCTACCTCAACAACGCGCTGAAAGCCAAGGAGCTGTTCAGCCGCGACAAGGACTACATCGTGCGCGACGGCGACGTGATCATCGTCGACGAGTTCACCGGCCGCACGCTGGTCGGCCGCCGCTACAACGAGGGCATGCACCAAGCGATCGAGGCCAAGGAACGCGTCGAGATCAAGGCCGAGAACCAGACGCTGGCCACCATCACCCTGCAGAATTACTTCCGGCTCTACGACAAGCTCGCCGGCATGACCGGTACCGCCCAGACCGAGGCGGCCGAGCTGCACGAGATCTACAAGCTCGGCGTGGTCGGAATCCCGACGAATAAGGAAATGGTCCGCACCGACCAGTCCGACCTGATCTACAAGACCGAGGAAGCCAAGTACATCGCGGTCGTCGACGACGTCAGCGAGCGTTACGAAAAGGGCCAGCCGGTGCTGATCGGCACCACCAGCGTGGAACGCTCGGAATACCTGTCGCGGCAATTTCAAAAGCGGCGTATCCCGCACAACGTCCTCAACGCGAAGTACCACGAGCAGGAAGCCGGCATCATCGCCGAGGCCGGCCGCCGCGGCGCCATCACCGTCGCCACCAACATGGCCGGCCGCGGTACCGACATCGTGCTGGGTGGCAACATCGACTTTCTCACCGACCTGAGGCTGCGGGCCCGTGGCCTGGACCCCGTGGAGACCGCCGACGAGTACGAGGCGGCCTGGCACGAAGAGCTGCCCATCGTCAAAGAAGAGGCTGCCGCCGAGGCCAAAGAGGTCATCGAGGCCGGCGGGCTCTACGTGTTGGGCACCGAGCGGCATGAGTCGCGCCGGATCGACAACCAGCTGCGTGGCCGCTCGGGTCGGCAGGGCGACCCGGGTGAATCGCGCTTCTACCTGTCGCTGGGCGACGAGCTGATGCGTCGCTTCAACGGCGCGGCACTCGAGACGCTGCTGACCCGGCTCAACCTGCCCGACGATGTGCCGATCGAAGCGAAGATGGTGACTCGTGCCATCAAGAGCGCCCAGACCCAGGTCGAGCAACAGAACTTCGAGGTCAGAAAGAACGTCCTGAAGTACGACGAGGTGATGAACCAGCAGCGCAAGGTCATCTACGCGGAACGTCGTCGCATCCTGGAAGGCGAGAACCTGCAGCAGCAGGCGCACGAAATGCTCGTCGCCGTGATCACCGCCTACGTCGATGGCGCCACCGCCGTGGGCTACGCCGAGGACTGGGATCTGGAGAAGCTCTGGGACGCCCTCAAGACGCTGTATCCGGTCGGCATTGACCACCACACCCTGATCGACTCCGACGCGGTCGGGGAGCCCGGCGAGCTGACCCGTGAGGAATTGCTCGACGCGCTCGTCGAGGACGCCAAACGTGCGTATGCGAAGCGGGAAGCCGAACTCGAGGAGTTGGCCGGCGAGGGCGCGATGCGCCAGCTGGAACGCAACGTGCTGCTCAACGTCATCGACCGCAAATGGCGTGAGCACCTTTACGAGATGGACTACCTCAAAGAGGGCATCGGTCTGCGGGCGATGGCGCAACGCGATCCGCTGGTCGAATACCAGCGTGAGGGCTTCGACATGTTCTCCGGGATGCTCGAAGGCCTCAAAGAAGAGTCTGTCGGCTTCCTGTTCAACGTCGCGGTCGAGGCAGTGCCGGCACCGCAGGTCGGACCGGTGGCCGAGCCCGAGGACTTGGCGGAGTTCGCCACCGCCGCCGCCGCGGCCAGCGCTCAGCAGCGGAGCACTGGAGCCACAGCGCCCGCCGCGGCCCGTGAACCCGCGTCTGCGTTGCGCGCCAAGGGGATTGACAACGAAGCACCCGAGCTGACGTATAGCGGGCCGGCCGAGGACGGCTCGGCGCAGGTGCAGGGCAACGGTGGCAAGTCACCGGCCGGCGCGTCCGGCGGGACTCGTCGCGAGCGGCGCGAGGCTGCTCGTCGGCAGGCCCGGCACGCCAAGCCGAAGTCAGCCAAGCGGCGCTAGCGCCATGGACGTCAAAGAGGTCCGACTGCCCAGCATGGGTGTGCGGTACGAGTTCACCAGCAACCACGGCGAGCGGATCGGGATCATCGCGCGACGCGGCGGCTACTTCGAGGTGGTGCTGTACGGCGGCGACGACCCCGACGAGGCTCGGCCGGTCTTTCGGCTCACCGACGAGGAGGCAGACGCGGTGGCACAGATCCTGGGCGCACCGCGAATTGCCGAACGGTTAACCGAGTTGACCCGCGAGATACCGGGACTCGAGGCCGGCCAGGTGCACATTGTGCCGGGCGGCGTCTTCGCGGACCGGCCGCTGGGGGACACCCGGGCCCGAACCAGGACCGGCGCATCGATCGTGGCGATCGTGCGCAACGACCAGGTGCTCGCTTCGCCCGGTCCTTCCGAACTGCTGCGTGCCGGCGACGTATTGATCGTGGTCGGTACCGAAGCCGGTATTGCCGGCGTGCAGCAGCTCGTCCAAAAGGGCTGAGCGCGTGCAGATTTCCGCGCCGCTGCTTTTGCAACTCGGCGCAGTCCTGACTGCGCTCGCGTTGCTGGGCGCGCTGGCTCGCCGGTTCGCCTTGTCGCCGATACCGCTGTACCTGCTGGCCGGGCTGTGGCTCGGCAAAGGCGGAATCCAGCCGGTGACCGACGCGACGGTGTTCATCAAAACCGGCGCGCCCATCGGTGTGGTGCTGCTGCTGCTGACCTTGGGTCTGGAGTTCTCCAGCGTCGAATTTGCCAGCAGCATGAAACAGCACGTTCCCTCCGCACTGGTCGATGTTGCACTCAACGCGACGCCGGGGGCCATCGCGGGCTGGGTGCTCGGGTTCAACGGCATCGGCATGCTGGCGCTGGCCGGCGTGACCTACGTGTCGTCGTCCGGTTTGATCGCGCGTCTGCTCGAAGACCTCAACCGGGTGGGTAACCGCGAAACCCCGGCGATCCTGGCGGTGCTGGTCCTCGAGGATTTCGCGATGGCGGCCTACCTGCCGGTGTTCGCGGTGCTGGCCAGCGGCGGGACCTGGGTGAAGGCCCTGCTCGGCATGGTTGTCGGGATCGGGGCGTTCTGGATCGCGTTCGTGGTGTCGTTCCGTTGGGGCCACCACTTCGGCCGGCTGGTGGGAACCCAGGATTCCGAGCAGTTGCTGTTGCGGGTGCTGGGAGTGACGCTGATCGTGGCCGCGCTGGCCGAAAAGCTGCACGCGTCGGCTGCCGTCGGTGCGTTCCTGGTCGGGCTGACACTGACCGGCGAGACGGCCGACCGTTCCCGCCAGGTGTTGGGTCCGCTGCGTGACCTGTTCGCCGCGGTGTTCTTCATCGGCGTCGGCATCGGCGTCGATCCGCGCACGCTGGTACCCGCACTTCCGGCGGCGGTCGTCCTTGCCGTGGTCACCAGTGCGGCCAAAGTGGTGACCGGGATGTACGCCGCGCGGCGCGAAGGGGTGGCGCGCCGCGGGCAATTGCGGGCCGGCACGGCCTTGATCGCCCGCGCCGAGTTCTCCTTGATCATCATCGGGCTGGTCGGGTCGTCGATAGCCGGGTTGGCCCCGGTGGCGATGTCGTATGTGTTCGTCGTCGCCGTGCTCGGGCCGGTGCTCGCCCGGTTCAGCGGCGGCCCGTCCCCCGCAAGCGGGAGGTCCCCCCAGCCCGCGCGCGCCCCGGCATAGCCGAACGCGGAGATCCGATCAGCCGATGTGCAGCGCGACGACCTGCCAGCGACCCCCGGCGCCGCGCTCGATGCGGCACGCGATGGCGTGCATCCGCGGCCCGCGGCTGTAGCTGCCGAATACCTCGGCCGCGGCGAACGCGTTCGGACCGCCCACCGCCTGCAGCCGCAGCCGGCGTAACACCGCCACTCCCGTGTGGGTGCCGGCCTGTCGATTGGCAGACAGCACCGAGTCGACGAGTCCGGCGGCCAGCAGGCCGTTCAGCTGGCCGATGGGGCGGCGACGGTCGATGACTTCCAGCACCCGGCGCAGGGCGGCGTCGGCGAAGCTCGCCGCGTGCCGCATCGGTGCGGACATAGCGGGCGTGGGCGGCGCCGAATTCTGGGCCGAATGCCGTTGCTGCACATGCGTATTGCGTTTCCGCAATACGGCCGGCGACGGTGGTCGACACTGCCGGACATCGCGTGCCGGAGGTTCGCAGTCGACGACGGGGGTGACCGCGAACGCCGCACGGTCCGGTGGGCTCGAGTTGGTCAGCACTGCACTCTCCCGCGAATTCCGAAGGGGCCCGACGGCTGGCCTGCTGGAGAGTGACAGACGAGTGTGACGATCATCGCACAATTGCCGCGTCCGCGTCCCGCGCTGCGTTGCGCTACCGCGGACGGTTACCGTGTGCGGCATATTGGTCGATGAACCAATTCGCAAGGGACGTAAAGGGGAGAGGCGACGTGACCCGGTTGTCCGCTTCGGACGCCTCTTTCTACGAGCTGGAGAATTCGGCGACGCCGCTGTACGTCGGCTCGTTGTCGATTCTGCGTGCACCGCGCGCCGGGTTGAGTTACGAGACGCTGCTGGCCACCGTCGAGCGACAGTTGCCGACGGTGCCGCGCTACCGGCAGAAGGTCCGCGAAGTGACGATGCGGCTGGCCCGGCCGGTCTGGGTGGACGACCACGATTTCGATATCACCTACCACGTCCGGCGCTCTGCGCTGCCGTCCCCGGGCAGCGACGAGCAACTTCACGAGCTGATCGGCCGGCTGGCCGCCCGCCCGCTGGACAAGTCGCGGCCGCTCTGGGAGATGTACCTGGTAGAGGGCTTGGCCAAAAATCGACTGGCCGTCTACACCAAGTCGCACCAGGCGCTGATCAACGGCGTGGGCGGGGTCGAGATCAGCCACCTCATCGTCGATCGGAACCGTCGTCTGACGCCGTCCGTCGAAGACATCTGGGTGCCGGCCCGCGAACCCGGCAGAGCGCAGCTTTTGCTGGGCGCGATCGGTGACTGGGCCACCCGTCCCCAGGCGCAGATGAGGGTGGTCCGCAGCGGTGTCACCGATATGTTGACCAACTTCGGCCAACTGGCCGACGCCGGCCGACGGCTCTTCGACGTCGCCCGGGCGTTGGCGCGTGGCGCGGCCCCTCGCAGCCCGCTCAACACCACGGTGTCGCGCAACCGGCGGTACACCGTGGCCTGCGGGCGACTCGACGACTACCGGGCCATCCGGTCGCGCTACAACTGCGACGTCAACGATGTCGTGCTCGCGGTGATCGCCGGCGCGCTGCGTAACTGGCTGTTGTCCCGGGGCGAAGCGGCGGCGCCGACCACGACAGTGCGGGCAATGGCACCGTTGCCGGTCTACGTCGACGAGACGTTCGGCTCGTCGAGTCGACGGCAGGCCATCGGTCAGGTCGCGCCGTTTCTGGTCGACCTCCCGGTGGGGGAGGGCAACACGGTGGTGCGGCTGTCGCAGATCGCGCATGCCACCGAGAGCAATCCGACCGCGGCCAGCCTGGTCGATGCCCGCACCATCGCGACGATGTCGGGCTTCGCGCCACCGACGTTGCACGCCATGGGTATTCGAGTCGCGACCAGCGTGTCGCCGCGCTTGTTCAACCTGTTGATCACCAATGCGCCAGGCACCCAGTCGCAAATGTATGTCGCCGGTGCGAAGTTGCTGGAGACCTACGCCGTGCCGCCGTTGTTGAACAACCAGGTGCTTGCCATCGGCGTGACCTCCTACAACGGCATGTTGTATTTCGGCATCAACGCCGATCGGGACGCGATGAGCGACGTCGACGTACTGCCGGTGCTGCTGGCAGAATCGCTCGATGAACTGCTGGAAGCCGCGCAATAGACCTACCATTCGATGGTGAGCAAGGCGCAGAAGAAGCGGCCGGGGATCCCTGACAAGGTCTATGATGCCGAATTGTTCAGGCTGCAAACAGAATTGGTGAAGCTACAGGAATGGGTGCGAGCCTGTGGGGCCCGTATCGTGGTGATCTTCGAGGGTCGTGACGGCGCGGGCAAGGGCGGCACGATCAAAAGGATCACCGACTATCTCAACCCCCGCATCGCCCGGATCGCCGCGTTGCCCGCACCGACCGATCGCGAGCGCGGGCAGTGGTACTACCAGCGCTATGTCGCGCAGCTGCCCACCGAAGGTGAAATCGTGCTGTTCGACCGCTCGTGGTACAACCGTGCCGGAGTCGAGAAAGTCATGGGATTCTGCACGCCGCAAGAGCATGCGCTGTTTTTGCAGCAGGCACCCGTATTCGAGCAAATGCTCATCGACGACGGGATCCTGTTGCGGAAATACTGGTTTTCGGTATCCGAAGACGAGCAGTTGCGCCGTTTCAACGCGCGCCGCAACGACCCGGTGCGGCAATGGAAACTGAGCCCGATGGATCTGGAGTCCTTGTACAAGTGGGAAGACTATTCACGGGCCCGGGACGAGATGATGGCGCACACCGACAAGCCTTACAGCCCTTGGTTTCTGGTGGAATCGGATATCAAGAAACACGCACGGCT
Source organism: Mycobacterium sp. (assembly GCF_036490025.1). Taxonomy (GTDB): domain Bacteria; phylum Actinomycetota; class Actinomycetes; order Mycobacteriales; family Mycobacteriaceae; genus Mycobacterium. The sequence goes on from NZ_DASXEP010000143.1 coordinate 13,106, forward strand.
CAATATGATTGCGCATCTGTTGTCCAGCATCGACTATCGCGAGGTGAAGAGACCCAAAGTCAAACTGCCCGATCATCCGGTCAAGAGCGGCGACTACCGGCGTCCGCCGCGGGAGCTGTCGACCTACGTCGACGATCACGTGGCGACGTTGATGGGTTATGCCGAATGACCCGGGCGGGTGCCGCCTGATGCGGATCTATATTCCGGTGACCCTGGCCATGCTTCAGCAACTCGTCGCCGACGGTTCGCTGCGGCCAGTCAACGGCACCGCCTTCGCGGTGACCCCCAAGCTGCGCGAGGCCTACGCCGAGGGTGACGACGACGAGCTCGGCGAAGTCGCCCTGCGTGAGGCGGGGCTGGCCTCGCTGCGGTTGCTGGCCGGCGCCGCAGACGATTCCGGGCCCCCGGGTGCCGCATTGCCGCCGCGACGCGCGGTGCTGGTTGCCGATGTCGGCGATGTCACACTGCGCCCGGACCTCGACGACGCCGTGGTGCGTATCGGGGCGCCGGTGGCGATCGACGATGTCGTCGCCGCATTCGTCGACAACGCCGACGCCGAGGCGCAGGTCAGATCCGCGATTGCGGTCATCGACGCGGCCGATCTCGGCGACGAGGACGCCGAGCTGACGGTCGGTGACGCTCAGGATCACGACCTGGCCTGGTATGCCGCCCAAGAGCTGCCATTCCTGCTCGAGCTGCTTTAGGCCACCCGGCCCTGGCTACGGTGCCGTAAGTTACGGTACCGTAGGTTGGGTCCCGAGCTAGAGCAGGAGTTTCCTTGATGGACAGGAAAATATCGCGAGCCGCCGCTGACGTAGTCGAGACCAAGCCCATTACGCTGGCCGGAGTGGAGACCCATCCTGGCTGGCACGCGTTGCGCACGCTCGCCCGACGCATCACCACGCCGTTGTTGCCCGACGACTATCTGCGCCTTGCCAATCCGCTGTGGTCGGCGCGGGAGTTGCGGGGCCGGATTCTTGAAGTCAGGCGGGAGACGCAGGACTCTGCGACGCTGGTCATCAAGCCAGGCTGGGGTTTCAGCTTCGATTACCAGCCGGGCCAGTACATGGGCATCGGGCTGCTGATCGACGGCCGTTGGCGTTGGCGCTCGTATTCGTTGACGTCGAGCCCGGTGACGACCACAGCCGCGCAGCGAAGCGCGCGCACGGTGACGATCACCGTCAAAGCAATGCCCGAAGGCTTCTTGTCGACCCACTTGGTGGACGGGGTGAAGCCCGGCACGATCGTGCGACTAGCCGCGCCGCAGGGCAATTTCGTGCTGCCCGATCCGGCGCCTCCGGCCATGTTGTTCATCACCGCCGGCTCGGGCATCACGCCGGTGATGTCGATGCTGCGCACGCTGGTGCGTCGCGATCAGATCACCGATGTGATCCACCTGCATTCGGCTCCGACCGCCGCCGACACGATGTTTGGCGCGGAGCTCGAGGAGCTGACCCGCGATCATCCCGGATACCGGCTGCGGCTGCGCGCGACGCGCGATCAGGGGCGACTGGACTTGTCCCGGCTGGACACCGAGGTGCCGGACTGGCGGGACCGGCAGACCTGGGCGTGTGGACCCGAAGCCATGCTCAGCGCGGCCGAGGGCACGTGGTCGACCGCCGGCATCACCGACCGCCTGCACCTCGAGCGCTTCGCGGTGTCACGCGCGGCGCCATCGGGGGCCGGCGGGACGGTCACCTTTGCCAAGAGTGGAAAAAGCACCGCGGCCGACGCGGCGACGTCGCTGATGGACGCCGGTGAGTCAGTCGGTGTGCAGATGCCGTTCGGCTGCCGGATGGGTATCTGCCAGTCGTGCGTGGTTACCCTGGTGGAAGGACATGCCCGCGACCTTCGAAACGGCGCGGACCGTGAGCCGGGGACACGCGTGCAGACCTGCATTTCCGCTGCATCCGGCGATTGCACACTCGAAATCTAAAGGTTACTCACAGGTAACCTACGCTCTCGTAGGTTACGATAGCGTAGGTCAGCGAGCGCAATACGAGGGAGGGCAGACAATGGCGATCACCGACGTCGACGTATTCGCACATTTGACCGATTCGGACATCGAAAATTTGGGCATCGAACTGGATGCCATCCGCCAGGACATCGAAGACTCCCGCGGTAAGCGGGACGCCCGTTACATCCACCGCACCATCGCCGCGCAGCGCGTACTGGAGGTAGCCGGCCGGGTGCTGCTGGCGGCAAGCTCGCGCCGGTCCGCCTGGTGGGCGGGAACCGCGACCCTCGGCGTGGCCAAAATCGTCGAGAACATGGAGATCGGCCACAACGTCATGCACGGCCAGTGGGACTGGATGAACGACCCCGAAATCCACTCCTCGTCGTGGGAGTGGGACATGAGCGGGTCGTCCAAGCACTGGCGCTACACCCACAACTTCGTGCACCACAAATACACCAACATTCTCGGCATGGACGACGACGTCGGCTACGGCCTGCTGCGGGTCACCCGCGACCATCCATGGAAACGGTTCAACCTGTTCAACCTGGTGTACAACACCATGCTTGCACTCGGCTTCGAATGGGGCGTTGGCCTCCAGCACGTGGAGGTCGGCAAAATCGTCAAGAAGCGGATGGACAACGACGAAGCCCGCGAGCGCGTTGACGAGTTTCTGGGCAAAGCCGGTCGCCAGGTATTCAAGGATTACGTCGCGTTCCCGGCGCTGACCTCGCTGTCACCCGGCGCGACGTACACCTCGACGTTGAAAGCCAACGCGGTTGCCAACGTGATCCGCAACGTGTGGGCCAACGCGGTGATCTTCTGCGGCCATTTCCCTGACGGCGCGGAGAAATTCACCAAGACCGACATGCTGGGCGAGTCGAAGGGACAGTGGTATCTGCGACAGATGCTGGGCAGTGCCAACTTCGACGCCGGCCCCACGCTGCGGTTCATGAGCGGCAATCTGTGCCACCAGATCGAACACCACCTGTTCCCGGATCTGCCGAGCAACCGGTATGCCGAGATCGCGGTGCGGGTGCGCGAGCTATGCGACAAGTACGACTTGCCGTACACCACAGGATCTTTCCTGGTTCAGTACGGCAAGACGTGGCGGACCATCGCCAAGCTGTCACTGCCGGACAAGTACTTGCGCGCCACCGCGGACAATGCGCCGGAGACCCGCAGCGAGTCGATGTTCGCCGCGCTGGAACCGGGTTTCGGGGGCACCGATCCGGCGACCGGCCACCGCCGCGGTCTGAAGACTGCGATCGCGACCGTGCGGGCTTGGCGCCGCGGGAAGCGGACCCAGCGGGCCGGCGGGAAAGCGCAAACACCACGGCGGGACGACCTGGCCGCCTAAGCCGCCCTCTAAGCTTGGCGCGGTGCAGGTTGTCACAGCGCATCCGATCGTCGATGCCGTACTGGATCGGCATCGTGATGCGTTGGCCGACGACCTGACTGCCTATCGCAACCACGTATACCGCTGCATCAGCTATCACCAGGTGCTGCTGGGCTTTTCGATCCCCGACGTCGCAGCGTTGGCTTGGGCGACCCACGATCTGGGCATCTGGACCGTCGGCACCTTCGACTACCTCGCGCCATCGGCCGACCTCGCCGCGGCGTATGCCGATGAATTCGGGATCGCCGACATCGACCGGCTGCGGGCATTGGTCACCGAACACCACCGGCTGCGGCGGGTCGACGATCACGTGATCGAGACGTTTCGCAAGGCCGACCTCGTCGACGTCAGCCGTGGACTGCTGCCCAACCGAATCGGGCGCTCAGCGGTCCGGGCGGCCGTCGCTGCGCTGCCCTACCGCGGGTTCCACGCCTTCCTCGCCAAAGGGCTGACCGGATACGCCGCACGGCACCCGCTGCACCCGCTGCCGATGCTGCGCTGGTAATCCCTACGCTGCTTCGGCGATGGCGACCAGCCGCTGCAACGTCGCCAGCTGTTGCTCGTGGTTGCCCTCGAGTTTCGCCAACAGCGTTGTGATGCCCGCGGCGCGGTAGCGGCTCACTCGCTCGGCGATAATGTCATCGCCACCAAGCAGATTCGTGAGGCGACCGAGATCCAACGGCACCGCGCGGCGGGCCTCGTCGTGCTTGCCGGCCTGCCACAATTCGGCGACCGTGCGGACGTCGTCCGCATAACCCAGCCGGCTGAAAGCGTCGTTGTAGAAGTTCTTTCCCCCTTTCTGGCCATCCACCCCCATGGCGCCGATCGTGAACGCGTATCCGTCGGCGTGGCGGCGCGCGGCGGCATCGGCGGCGGCCTGGTCGTGGTGAAACTCGACCGCGACGGGCGCGACCAGGTCGAGCTGATCAAGGGTGCGGCCGGCCTGCTGCGCGCCCTCGCGCAACGGGCCGAGGAACACTTCGGCGGCTTCGGGGATGAACGCGTTACCGAGCCAGCCGTCGGCTGTTTCACCGGTCAGCCGTAAGTTCTGCGGACCCATCGCCGCCACGTAGACCGGGACGTGATCGGGGCGCACCAGCGGCCGCAGCGCGGCGCCGCGACTGTCCGGCAACGGCAACGGGTAGATCTCGCCGGCGTGCTCGAGTCGCTCGCCGCGGCTGACTGTGCGGATGATCTCGATCGTCTCCCGGGTGGTCTGCACCGGTTTGCGAAAGCGGACTCCGTGCCAGCCTTCCATCACGCGTGGACCCGACGTGCCGATTCCCAAGATGAACCGGCCCCCCGACAGCTCCTGCAGGCTCAGCGCCGACGTCGCCAGCAGCGCCGGGCTGCGCGAACCCAGTTGCACGACAAAGGTTCCGAGTTGCACCGACGACGTCTCGGCGGCCAGGTAGGCCAGGCCGGTCAGCGCGTCGTAGCCCCAGACCTCGGGAACCCACAGCGAGGAGACGCCGATCCGCTCGGCGGCCACCGCGAACTCTGTGGCGCCGGGCAAGCGGGGTTCGATCATGGCGCCGACCTTCATGGCTGGCATGCTAGCCACATGCGCTATCGCGACCAACCCACTATCGAAGTCACGCAGCGCGTTCGATGTGACGTTTCGACGGCATGGAACCTGGTCACCGACATCGGCCTGCCCGCCCGGTGCTCATCGGAGCTGCAGGCCGTCGAGTGGATCGATGATGCCGGCGCGGTCGCGGTCGGGGCGCGTTTCCGTGGTCGCAACAAGCATGACGCGTTCGGGGATTGGGCGACGGTGTGCGAGGTCATCGAAGTCGAGGATGAGCGCCGGTGGGTGTACAACGTGATCGGGTCCGACGGGATCAGCGCGACATGGGCGTTCGAGGTCGAGACCGCCAGCGATGGCGTGCTGATCCGCCAATGGGGCCGGATGGGGCCGGGACCGTCGGGCCTGACGCCGGCGATCGTCGCGCAGCCGGAGAAAGAGGCCAGGATCGTCTCTCGGCGGCTAGACGAATGGCAGAAGAACATGCAGGCCAACCTGGAGTGGGTTCGGTCGCAGGCCGAGGCCTGAGGCGCGGCGGTGAATTGAGGGAGTCGCGGGAGCCTGTTGGCTCAATCAGGAGATGAAGGCCGTCACGAGTGCCGTCGTTTCCCGCAAAGCTGGTGCTCCGACGTTGCCGATCGGCTCATCGAGGGCCGCTGTCGGAAGCCACTGGATGAGTTCGGGTAGCACGGCACCGTCAGGTTGGCTCACGGAAACGACCATCGCCATGGTGTCGTCGGGGATCTGGCCTGGAATGTATGGGCATGTGATCAGCCGCCCTGTGTCGGCGGCCAGGTGGATTGCATTGGACAGAACGACGACGTACAACTCGTGATCGGTGTCGCGACGTGGTGCGATGTCGCCGGGGTTGATCACAAGCCGACAGCCCGATTCGCGTGGTAGACCTTCTGCGCGTAGCCGTCGATGTTGAGGGCGGGGACAGTCCGCGCGGCATAGTTCTTGAGGGCGATCCGGAGATGCTCGTTGCGCAGAGCCTGTTCTATCAATTCCGATCGGTTCAAGCCAGCTGCCTTGGCATCCGCGTCTGCCGCCGCCAGCACTGCCTGATCCAACGTCACGGAAACCTTATCTTTCGCCATATCAATTATCCTACTGTTAGTCGGATACACTTCGTTGTTCAGTTAGCGTGGCTCCTTCGCGGCGCCTCCCGGGCGCCAATCTTCCTGTGCCGCGGAAACTCTGCCTCGACGGAGGCGGTCAGGGGAGCTCAACCCTCGCGCAGCGCGGCCAACAGGCGTCGGGCCGCGCCGACGCGACGGGCCGCCGGGCCGGTCAGCGTGTCCAGCGCACATTCGGGATCGGCGGGCGGGCCCAGGTGGCCGCAGCCACGCGGGCAGTCTTCGACCGCCTCGGCCAGATCGGAGAACGCCAGCACCACATCGTCGGGCTTGATGTGGGCCAGCCCGAACGAACGGATTCCCGGGGTGTCGATCACCCAGCTGTCGTGATCGAGCGGCAGCGCGACTGATTGCGTCGAGGTGTGCCGCCCCCTGCCGATATCGGTCACCTCGCCGACTGCTCGATGCGCCTCGGGCACAAGGCGATTCACCAATGTCGACTTGCCAACCCCGGAATGACCGAGCAGCACGGTGATTTTGCCGGCCAGCAGGTGTGCCACCGCGTCCAGCGGGTCGTCGCGACCCGCGATGATCACCGCGAGATCCAGGTCGGCGAATTGCTCGGCGAACGGTGCGGCCGGCGCGAGGTCGGTCTTGGTCAGGCAGAGGATCGGGAACAGTCCGCCGGCGTAGGCCGCGATCAGTGTTCGGTCGACCAGCCCGGTGCGCGGCGGCGGGTCGGCCAGCGCCACCACGATCAGCAGCTGATCGGCGTTGGCGACGACCACCCGCTCGGTGGAATCGGTGTCATCGGCGGTGCGCCGCAACACCGTTCGCCGTGGGCCGCGGCGAACGATGCGGGCCAACGTATCCGCCCGCCCGGACAGGTCGCCGACTATATCGACGTCATCTCCGACGACGATCGGTGTGCGGCCGAGTTCGCGGGCCCGCATCGCGGTGACCCGTCGATCGGCATCGCGGTCGAGCACACATCCCCAGCGGCCGCGGTCGACGCTGACCACCATCGCGGGCTTCGCGTCGGCATGCTCGGGCCGGGTTTTGGTCCGCGGCCGGGAACCCCGCCCCGAGCGGATTTTGACGTCGGACTCGTCGTAGTCGCCCGGCCTCAACCGCTGGACTCCCTGAGCATGTCGGCCCACATCCGCGGGAAATTCGGCAGCGTCTTGGCGGTGGTCTTGATGTCGTCCACCTCGACACCCTCGACCCGCAGCCCGACGATCGCGCCGGCGGTCGCCATCCGGTGATCGGCGTAAGACTGCCAGGTGCCCGGCCGCAGCGGCGTCGCGGTGATCTCCAGCCCGTCCGCGGTTTCCCGGCAGTCGCCGCCCAGCCGGTTGATCTCGGCGCTCAGCGCGGCCAGGCGGTCGGTTTCGTGGCCGCGCAGGTGGGCGATGCCGGACAGTCGGGAGACCGAGCCCGGGGCGGCCAGCGCCGCGAGCACCGACACCGACGGGGTGAGCTCGCCGATATCGCGCAGGTTGACATCGAAGCCCGGATAGGACTGCGGCCCGCGCACCTCCAGATACGAATCACCCTGTTTCACAACACAATTCAGCTGCCCAAGGATGTTCAGGATGGCGTCGGCGGGTTGGATGCCGGCCGCCGGCCAGCCGGTGATGCGGATCGTGCCGGCGCTGACCACTGCCGCGGCAATGAACGGGACGGCATTGGACAGGTCCGGTTCGATGTCCCAGTGCCGCGCCGCGACGGGGCCCGGTTGAACGTTCCACCGGTTGATGGTCGTGTCTTCGACTTCCACGCCCGCCTGGCGCAGCATCGCCACCGTCATCGCGATGTGCGGTGCCGACGGCAGCGGCGGGCCTACGTGCTGCACGGTCAGGCCGTCGGTGAACGACGCCCCGGCGAGCAGCAGGCCGGAGACGAATTGCGAGGACGCCGAAGCGTCGATCTGCACCGCCCCGCCGGCGACCGATCCCTCGCCGCGCACCCGGAACGGCAGGCCGTCGCCGTCGACGTCGACGCCCAGACCGCGAAGCGCATTCAGCAGCGGCGCGATCGGCCGGGCTCGGGCCTGTTCGTCGCCGTCGAACGTCACAAACCTGCCAGCGCCGAGACCTATCGCGGCCAGCGGCGGGACGAAACGCAACACCGTGCCGGCCAGGCCGCAGTCGATGCGGGCATCGGCCGGCGGGGAGATCGTTCCGCTGACCGCGAGCTCGTCGGCCGATCCGTCGACCCGCAGACCCAGCGTTTCCAGCGCGCCGATCATCAGCTCGGTGTCGCGGCTGCGCAGCGCGCCGCTGATCGTCGAGGTGCCGCCGTTGGTGGTGGCCAGTGCCGCGAGCACCAGCGCGCGGTTGGTCTGGGATTTCGAGCCCGGGACCGTCACCGTCGCGTGTACCGGCTGCGAGGTATGCGGCGCGGGCCAGGTATCCACGTGCTCCATCATCGCTCACCGGCGATCGCAAGCGCGGCGAAGCCGGGCGCGGCGGGTCGCCGCTCGACAACCCAGCCGGCACCATGGAGATATGTGCGGACGATTCGCGGTGACGACAGACCCGGCGGTGCTGGCCGAGAAGATCGAGGCGATCAATGAGGCCCGCGCGGCCGAATCGACGGGCCCCAACTACAACGTGGCGCCCACCACGACCATCACGACGGTGGTCAGTCGCCACGACGAGCCCGACGACGAACCGGCCAGGCGAGTGCGGTCCATGCGCTGGGGGCTGGTGCCGCCCTGGGCGAAGGCAGGGGCCGACGGCGCGCCGGAGTCGAAGGGCCCGCTGCTGATCAACGCCCGGGCCGACAAGGTCACCACGTCGCCGGCGTTTCGCGCGAGCGCCAAATCCAAGCGCTGCCTGGTGCCGATGGACGGCTACTACGAATGGCGCGCCAATCCCGATAGCGGCGCCGGCAAGAAAGCCCGCAAGACGCCGTTTTACTTGCACCGTGCCGACGGCGAGCTGCTGTTCACCGCGGGCCTGTGGTCGGTCTGGAAGCCCGCCAAAGATGCCACCCCATTGCTGAGTTGCACGATCATCACCACCGACGCGGTCGACGCGCTCGGCGAGATCCATGACCGGATGCCGTTGATCGTGCCCGAACGTGACTGGGACCGCTGGCTGGATCCCGATGCACCTGCCGACCTGGATTTTCTCGCTGCCCCGCCCGATGTGCACGGCATCGAGATGCGCGAGATCTCGACGCTGGTCAACAATGTGCGCAACAACGGACCCGAACTGTTGGAGCCGGCCGAGCCGCAGCCCGAACAAGCGACGCTGCTCTAGTTCACGCCGCTCCCGGCTCGTCTTCGTCGTCCGGTTCCAGGAGTTTCTCGGGGTGGTGGAACGTGTTGATTCGTGGTTGCCCGTGATCCAGATGCGGCGGCGGTATCCACTCGGTATCGCCTCGGGCGTTTTTGCGGGTGGTCCAGCCCGTCTCGGCGAGTCCGTTGTCGGGTCCGCAGGCGAGGGCCAGCTGGTCGATGTCGGTGCGGCGCGTTGCCGCCCATCCTTCGGGGTGGTGAGCCTGGGTCCAGTAGCCGGGCACCGTACAGCCGGGTTTGGTACATCCACGATCCCTGGCGTACAACATAATTCGCTGGGCCGGCGACGCCAGTCGTTTGGTGTGATAAAGCGCCAGGGGTTTGGCCTTGTCGAAGATGGCGAGGTAATGGTGTGCGTGGCCGGCCATCCGGATCAGATCGCTCATCGGCAGCAGGGTTCCGCCGGCGGTCAATCCGCGTCCGGCGGCGGCCTCCAGATCGTTCAACGTGGTCGTCACGATGATCGAGGTGGGAAGTCCGTTGTGCTGACCCAGGTTCCCGGACATCAACAGCCCGCGCAGGCCCGCAAGTAGACCGTCGTGATTGCGTTGGGCGTCGGAACGGGTGTCACGTCTGCGAGTGTCCTCGCTCGGGTCCCCGTCGACCACGGGCGCTTCGTCGTCGGGATTGCACATGCCGGGAGCCGCCAATTTGGCCAGCACGGCGTCGAAGGTCGCCCGCATCTCGGGATTCAGGTAGCCGCTGATGCGTGACATGCCGTCGAACTCCTGGCGACCGATGACGATGCCGCGCCGCCGGGCACGGTCTTCGTCGGTGAAATTGCCATCGGGGTTGAGGCAATCCATCAAAACCTGCGCGTAATTGGAGAGTTCATCGGGGCGATACTGGCCGGCCTTGTGCGCCAAGTCGGCTTCGGCGGCCTGCCGGGTGAACAGATCTACGCCGTCCGGCAAGCGGCGAAAAAAACTGCGGATCACGGTCACATGTCCGTCTCCGATGAGCCCTTCGCGCTGCGCCTCAGCGGTTGCCGTCAGTTGTGGCGGCAAAGTCTCGCCGGTCAAGGCACGGCGCTCACCCAAGTCGGCGGCTTCGGCGATGCGGCGATTGGCGTCGGTGCGGGAAATCCGCAGCCGGTTGGCCAGAGCCGTTGCCAGTTTGCCGCCCAGCTCCTCTACGCTGGCCTGCTCGGCGAGCTGATTGATCAACGTGTGCCCCGGCACCCGGAGCCGCCGCGCAACGGTTTCCAAACGCTCCAATACCCGCAACCGCTCCGGGGTGGTCAAGACGTCAAAGGACAAGCCGCACAGGCGGTCCAGGTCGCCATCGAGCACGCCTACGACCTCGACGATCTCTTCACGCGTGCTCGATGCCATGCCGTCGATTTTAGGAAGGGGCACCGACAAGAATCCGCTTCCTGTGGCCATTGAAACGAAAGTGGCACAAGTGATTTGAACGCACCGATACGCGCAACGATTTTTGTTGCCCCGGGATGGAGCCTGCATGTGCGGTCACCGCCTAGCATGCCTATGTGACTGGTTCCTATACATACACATTCGATGACATCCGGAACCGTCCGGTCGCGGTGATCGGCGCGGGGACGCTGGGACGGCGTATCGCGCTGATGTTCGCCAGCCGTGGCGGAACCGTGCGAATCTACGCCCGACGCGACGAGCAGCTAGCGGCCGCGAAACACTATGTGGCGGAGAACCTTCCGAGAGTCATCGATGGCCGCGGCTTTGGCGAACCGGGCGTCGCAACGGCCACGACATCGCTGGCCGAGGCGCTGGACGGCGCGTGGCTGGCGGTGGAGTCGGCCCCGGAGAAGCTCGAGATCAAGATTCCGCTGTGGGGCGACATCGACGAACTCGCCCCTCCGGACACCATCTTCGCGACCAACTCGTCGTCGTACCCGTCGCGTCTGATGGCCGAGAAGGTGCGGGACAAGACCCGTTTGTGCAACACGCACTTCTACATGCCGCCCGAGGTCAATGGCCTCGACCTGATGTCGGACGGCGAGACCGACCGCGGCCTGCTCGACACCCTGCTGACCGTGCTGCCCGAGTTCGGCGTCTACCCCTTCGAGGCGCGTAAGGAGTGCACCGGCTTCATCTTCAATCGGGTCTGGGCAGCGATCAAACGCGAGTCGCTGGCGGTGGTCGCCGAAGGGGTGGCCCGTCCGGAAGACGTCGACGGGATGTACAAGCTCAACTTGGGTGCGCCGGCCGGACCCTTTCAGGTGATGGATCTGGTCGGTCTCGACGTCGCTCTGGACATCGAGAACCACTACGTCGACGAGTTCCCGCAGCTGGCGAAGGGTCCGCGGGACTTGTTGCAGTCCTATGTTGATGCCGGCAAGCTCGGCATCAAGACCGGCGAGGGCTTTTACCGCTATTGAGATAGTTGAGCGCGAGTTCGGCGGCGTTGGCACCGCACATGCCGTGCGCCCCGGGCCCCGGTGGGGTGGCTGCCGAGCAGATGTACATGCCGGGAACCCCAATGGCATAGGGCGACAACGTGATTCGTGGGCCAAACGTCAGCTGGCGGATGTCTTTGGCGCCAGTCATGATGTCGCCGCCGACATAGTTGGGGTTGTAGGAAGCGAATTCGGTGGTGGTCCGGACGGCCGTACCGACGATCCGATCCCGGAATCCGGGTGCGAACCGCTCGATCTGAGCAGTGATCGCCGAGGTTGCATCGCCCGAAAAGCCGTTGGGCACATGGGCATAAGTCCACACTGGGTGAACGTCGCCGACCGATCGCTGAGGATCTGCCAGATATTGCTGGCCGACCAGAACGAACGGCCGCTCTGGCATGCGTCCCGCGTGGATCTCTCGCTCGGTGGCGGCGAGTTCGGAGTAGCTCCCGGCCAGGTGCACGGTGCCGGCCCGATGGGCGTCCGGGTTCGTCCAGGGCACGCCGCCGTCGACGGCGAAGTCGACTTTGAACGCACCCGGGCCACGTCGAAACTTGCTGAAGGCGTGCGAAATTCGGCGCGGAATGCGGTCGCCGACGATGTCGGCGACGGCTTCGGGTGCGAGATCGAAGATCGTCACGTCGGCGGGCGGCAGCTGCGATGCGGTCTGGATCCGAACCCCAGTCTCGATCTTACCGCCCAAGTCGGTCAGCAACGCCACCATCGCGTCGGTGATCGACCGCGATCCGCCTTCTGCCACCGCCCAGCCGTGTCGATGGCCGGCCGCGATGATCCCCATCCCGATCGCCGACGTCATCGGGTAATGCAGCGGCCGGAAGGCATGAGCCGCAACGCCTCCGAACAAGGCACGGCCCTCCCCGGTGCGGAACAGCCTGGCGAACGCGGACGCGGGAAGCACGGTGGGTGTGCCGAACCGGGCCAGCATCAGCGGGTGGTGCGGGATCCGCAGCAGCGGGCCCATGATGTCCTCGTTGAGTGCGTCGAATCGCGACGCCGAGTAGCCGAAAGCGCGCTGCCACCGCGATCCGTCGCGGCCGAGGCCGGCCGCGGTCTGCTCAACCGAGCGGTACAGCACGCCGGCGCTGCCGCCGTCGAGTGGGTGTACACAATCGATCTCGGGCCAGCGCCATGTGAGGCCGTAGCGGTCCAGATTGAATTTGCTGAGAAACGGTGAGCCGACGGCCATCGGATGGATCGCCGAGCAGTGGTCGTGCAAAAGGCCGGGAAGGATGGCTTCGCTGCTGCGGGCGCCTCCGCCGACCTCGTCGGCGGCTTCGAGGATAGTGACCGAAACACCTTCGCCCGCAAGAGTTATGGCGGCAGTGAGCCCGTTGGGCCCGCCGCCTACCACCAGTGCCGTGCTCATGCCAGTGCTCCGTGACCGTGTTCCTGGTCCTTCAGGACAGCCGGGTTGCTACCGCGGAGGGACCATTCCACGCTAGTCGGGATCGGACCGTTGGGCAGCCAGGGCTGCTCGGCCACCGCGTCGGCCACCTTCCAGGTGCCCCGCTCGACCACGCCAAGCGCGGCGTCGATGAGCTGGTAGTGCTGCACACCGCTGCCGAAGGCCTCCGACTCGACCCAGGCGATGACGCACTCGCCCGGCTCGAAGGCGGCTTCGCGCT
>NZ_DASXEP010000169.1:0-4734 GCF_036490025.1 Mycobacterium sp.
TATACCGGGATATGGAAAACACCGGTCGATGGACCGGTCATGGCCCGACGCCTCAATCTCGACGGTGATGGGCAGGGCGATCTCGCCGGGCACGGTGGTGAGCAACGCGCCGTCATGGTGTATCAAACGGAGTCATACGACTTCTGGAAGACCTACCTACACCGTGACGACCTCGAGCCCGGCCACTTCGGTGAAAACTTCACCGTCACCGGGCTCGCCGATAAAGACGTTTGCATCGGCGATCGCTACCGCATCGGCAGAGCCGAATTCGAGGTTACCCAGCCACGTGTCACCTGCTTTCGGGTGGGTATGCGTCTCGGCGAGCCGGACATGCCCAAATTCCTTGTCTCGCAGCATCGTCCGGGATTCTATTTCCGGGTCATGAAAGAGGGCCACGTCCGTGCCGGCGACGACATTGTCCGTACTCGCCGCGGCCGCCACGAGCTGAGCGTCGCCGATATCGACGCGTTGCTGTATCTGCCGGACCGCAACATCGAACAGCTCCAGCAGATCATCGACGTTCCGGCGCTCAGCCCGGGCTGGATGCAGTCGTTCAAAGACTTGCTTGCCGAACACGAGGGCTCGGCACGTCAGCCGGCGCCAACTATCGGAGTCGAGCCGGGGTGGAACGGTTTTCGGCCGTTGCGAGTCAACGCGGTACGTCGGGAAAGCCCGCAGGTGATGTCGATTATCCTGGAAGCCGACGACCACAGTGCGCTACCGCGACCACTTCCCGGCCAATATCTGACGGTGCGAATCCTCGACGCCGGCAACCCGACGGCCATGCGTAGCTACTCCCTTTCGGGCGACCCCACCACTGGTGAGTATCGGATCAGCGTCAAACGCGAAGATCACGGTGTGGTGAGTCGCTGGCTGCACGCCCACATCGGGGCAGGATCAGTCCTGCAGGCCGCTGCCCCGCGGGGCGACTTCTACCTCACCGAGAGCGATACTCCAGTGGTGTTGATATCGGCGGGGATTGGCGTCACTCCCGTCCTGGCGATGTTGCATGCGCTGTCGGCCGCGCACAGCATCCGCGACATCTGGTGGCTGCATACCGTACGCAATCGGGAGACTGAGGCGTTTGCAGCCGAAGTCGCGGCGCTCATCGAGTCCCTGCCTCATGCCCAACAGCGGGTGTTTTACACGCAGATTCACGGCCGTGTGAACGAATCGACGATCGCCGCGCTAGGCCTGCCGGCGAATGCTTCGGCGTACCTTTGCGGACCGACTCAATTCATGGCCACCATGCGCAACGCGCTCATCGCGGCAGGACTTGACCCGGCCCATGTCCACAGCGAGTTGTTCGGCGCCCTGCCGCCAATCAATCCGGGTGTCGTCGACGGCGGCCCGAGTAAGCCGCCTCATCCACCGGCCGGAGCGGCCGGGCCCGGACCAACGATCACATTCGCTCGCAGCGGACTCACCGTCAACTGGTCACCCGACTACCGCAGCATCCTCGATTTGGCCGAGGCCTGCGACGTACCAACCCGTTTCGCCTGCCGAAGCGGAGTTTGCCACGTGTGTGAGACGGGGATCGTTGACGGGACAACGACATATGTGCAGTCGCCGCTGGAGCTACCCGGGCCGCGAACGGTGCTCATCTGCTCGGCCGCGCCGCAATCCGATCTCGTGCTCGACCTGTAGTCCTTAAGGGCTGAGCGCGACCGACGCTTCGGCGGTGTAGCACAGGAACGTCAGGGTCTCCTGCAGATACAGCTGCACGGTCTCGGCGTCGTGTGACAGGTACCCGATGGACACGTCGGTGCCCAGCTGCAAGTCGAAGTCGCCGCCGCGCGTGGTCAACACGAATGCGCCGTCGATGGCCGGCGCCCAGATGATGTCGCCGTCGATCAGCCGCCGGATGTGCTCGCGGATCGGATAGCCATGCTCGGTGGTTTCGCTGACTTTGGTGTAGGCGTCAGCCGACAGCAGCACCGAGTACGGGCCGTCCACGCCGGCCAGCCGCAGCTCGGACAACGCCTGTGAGATGACGTCGGGAAAGCCACGCACTTCCTTGGGCAGCTTCAGTGCCGGGTTGGAGCTGCTGCCGCGGATGCCGTCGATCGACGCGGCTTTATAGCCTTCGAAGATGGCCCGGTCTTCTGCGAACGCCAGCTTCTTGGCGGCCTCCTTGACCGGATCCCAGTCGGAGTCCTGCGAGCCACGTTCCACATCGTCGATCTCCGAACGCGACAGCGTGAACGGAACGCGAAGTCGCACAAGAGGTTTACTGGCTCGCAGGTGGGCGATCACCCCGTCGGAGGGTGCCTTGACATCGAGGAGTCGCCCGGTGCTGACGGCGGCGGCGGCCGGTCCGCTCGGCTCGCTGACGTCGACCACACGGCGGCCGGCGATGTGGCGTTTGAAAGTACGCCTCGCCTCCAATTCGACTTCCTCCCAAGCCTCTTCGGTGAGCGGAGCGAGATCGCGGTAGAGGTTGTTCATTGCGGGGTTCCTTTCAAACTGCCGATCGCCAACGAGCCATCCGCTGATGCGCTGGGTACCGCCGGAGCCGCTGTCGGTGCTTCGGGCAACGGCGGCGGATCGTCGAGGAAGTCGACGGTGGAAGAGAAGAACAGTCCACCGGTGACGGCGGTGGAGAAATCGAGGATCCGGTCGGTATTGCCGGGCGGATCGCCGAGAAACATATTGTGCAGCATCTGCTCGGTGACCTTCGGCGTGCGCGAATAGCCGATGAAATACGTTCCGAATTCGCCTTTTCCGAGTTCACCGAACGGCATGTTGTGTCGCACGATCTTCAGCTCGGTGCCGTCATCGTCGGTTATCACGTTCAGCGCGATGTGCGAGTCAGCCGGCTTCTCGTCGTCATCGAGCTCGATGTCTTCCAGCTTGGTCCGGCCGATCACGTGCTCCTGCTCGGTGGCCGAAAGGGAATTCCACCCAGACATGTCGTGCAGATACTTCTGGACGTGCACGTAGCAGGAGCCGGCGAATTCCGGGTCTTCGTCGCCGATCGTGGTCGCCGAGACCGCCAGCGCGCCGTCCGGATTCTCCGTCCCGTCGACAAACCCGAGCAGGTCGCGGTTGTCGAAGAATCGGAAACCATGCACCTCGTCGACCACTGTCACTGCGCCCAGCATCGATTGCAGAATGCGACTGGCCAGCTCGAAACAGACGTCCAGCGTCTCGGCCCGGGCATGAAACAACACGTCGCCGGGTGTACTTGGGGCCGTGTGCCGCGGGCCGTGCAGCTCGACGAACGGGTGCAGTTCGGCCGGTCGGGGACCGTCGAACAACCGGTCCCAAGCCTGTGAGCCAATCGAGGTGATCACCGACAGGCGTTTGGCGGGTTCGCGAAAGCCGATGGCGCGCACCAGCCCGGAAATTTCCGGCAGCGCGTCGTGCACCATCGCCTCGCCGCCCTCGGCGATCGTGACAACCAGGAAGATGGCGGCCGGGGTCAGCGGCGCCAGCACCGGTTGCGGTTGCAGGGCGGGCACGGGTTCGACCCTAACGTGCCCGACGAGCCGGTGATGAAAAGATAGGTCGATGGCGGCCACGGCGCGAGGTCTCTGCGAGTTCATCGATGCTTCCCCGTCGCCGTTTCACGTCTGCGCCACCGTCGCCTCGCGGTTGCGCGCGGCCGGTTACCTCGAACTCGCTGAGGCCGATGACTGGCCACCGGCGGGCAAGTTCTTCACCGTGAGGTCTGGGTCCCTGGTGGCCTGGGACAGCGCGGGGGAGGCGGGCGGTCGGCCGTTCCGGGTCATCGGCGGTCATACCGACAGCCCCAACCTGAGGGTCAAGCAGCATCCCGATCGTCAGGTTGCCGGATGGCAGGTGGTCGCGCTGGAGCCCTACGGGGGTGCCTGGTTGAACTCCTGGTTGGACCGCGATCTGGGCATCAGCGGGCGGCTGTCGGTGCGCTCGGTGGATAGGGGCGCCGGCATCGCACACCGGCTGGTTCGCATCGACGACCCGATCCTGCGCGTGCCGCAGCTGGCGATCCACCTGGCCGAGGACCGCAAATCAGTCACCCTGGACCCGCAGCGCCACGTCAACGCGGTGTGGGGCTCCGGCGTGGGTGTCCGCTCGTTCATCGGTTACGTCGCCGAGCAGGCCGGGGTTGATCCCGGCGACGTGCTCGGCGCGGACCTGATGACCCACGACCTGACCCCGTCGCGGCTCTCGGGCGTCGACGACGAATTCGTCAGCGCTGCGCGGCTGGACAACCAGGCCTCCTGCTATGCAGGTCTGGAGGCGTTCCTGGATGCCGCGCCAGCCGACTACCTGCGGGTGCTTGCGCTGTTCGACCATGAAGAGGTGGGGTCCACCTCGGATCACGGCGCCGGCTCCGAGCTGCTGCTGACCACACTGGAGCGCATCGTGCTGGCCGCCGGCGGCGGACGAGCGGACTTTCTGCGCAGGCTGTCGGGATCCATGATCGCCTCGGCGGACATGGCGCACGCCACCCACCCGAACTACCCCGAACGGCACGAGCCGGGGCACCTCATCGCGATCAACGGCGGCCCGGTGCTCAAGGTGCACCCCAATCTGCGCTACGCCACAGACGGCCGCACCGCCGCGGCGTTCGCACTGGCATGCCGGCAGGCCGGAGTGCCGCTGCAGCGTTACGAGCACCGCGCCGATCTGCCGTGCGGCTCGACGATCGGCCCGATGACCGCCGCCCGGACCGGAATTCCGACGGTCGACGTCGGCGCCCCTCAGCTCGCGATGCACTCTGCACGAGAGCTGATGGGCGCCAACGAC
>NZ_DASXEP010000014.1:0-22674 GCF_036490025.1 Mycobacterium sp.
ACTTGGTGACGGTCAGCCAGCTTCTCGGGCAGCGCGCCGCGGGGAGCGTCTACGGCGGTCGAGACAACGGTCCACCGGCCAACGACCTGCACGACATCCCCGCGTCCGAGATTCCGGCGCTGCCGAACACCCCGTCGCCGCCGCCGATGCCCAACTTCCCGATCAGCGATGTCCCGGGCCAGAATTCGGGCGGATCGAGCAACGGCAGCTAGGTGCGGAATCAACTGCGGGACAACTAACAAGCGGGTTTACTCGTTGCTGGGGTACGTCGGGTAGGAGGTGCCCAGTGGCGGCATACGACTTCATTGTGATTGGGGCCGGTTCCGCCGGATGTGCGGTAGCGGGGCGGCTGGCCGCCGAGTCTTCGGCGACGGTGCTGTTGGTCGAAGCCGGCGGTTCGGATCGACGATTGGCAGTGCGAGCCCCGCTGGCAGGCATCCAGCAGTTCGGGACATCGTTGGACTGGTGCTATGAAACCGAGCCGGAGCCCGGTTGCGCCGATCGCCGGATTCCTCAACACGCCGGGCGGGTTCTCGGCGGCACCAGCGCGATGAACATGATGGTGTGGGTCAAGGGCAGCGATCTCGACTACGACGGCTGGCAGCTGCCCGGCTGGTCGTGGCAGGACGTGGCGCCGGTATTCGCGCGAATTGAACAGGGCCCGATGCGAGTTGGTCGAACGCCTTATCCCGACGAGTTGTCGAAGCGGTGGGTCGCTGCGGCGCGCGCGGCAGGTGTCTGCGCCGACGACGACGTCAGCGGACCCGAACTCGACGGTGCAGCAATCGCTCCCGTCACCATCCACAACGGCCAGCGCTGGAGCACTTCGCGCGGCTACCTCCGGCACCGCGACAATCTGACGGTCCTCACAAAGGCCGGCGTCCGGCGGTTGATCATCCGCAACGGTTTTCCGAGCGCGAGGATGTCGAAGCACTCGTCCGGGCGGTGCAACGCACACGCGAAATCATGGGCACCGAGCCGATCGCTTCCGCCGTCGAGCGCGAACTTCTCCCAGGCCCCGGTTCGGACATCGAGGCGCACATCAGGCAGACCGTGATCACCACATACCATGCATCCTGCACGGTCGCGATGGGTAACCAACCCGACAGCCCTCTTGACGAGAATCTCCGCGTCCGCGGGATAGAAAACCTCCGCGTTGCCGACGCCTCGGCGCTACCTCGGATTCCCCGCGCTAACACCAACGCTGCGTCGACCATGATCGGCGAACGCTGCGCGGATTTCCTGCTGGCACAAGCTCCTGCTGGGCCATCGGTGGCGGCGCAGAACTAACCGAGCCGGCGACTACTGCCCCGGTAGCTCACCCGATGCGGCCAAGGCCAGCAGCTCGCCACGGCCGATCTGTGTCACCAGGCTGGCGCTGTCAAAGTAGATGCGCTCGTTGGTGATTCGTTCACCATCGAAGAAGAACACCGCGATGATCGGCACCCGGAACGCTTTGCCGGTGGGTGGCATGCCGTAGAACTCGCCGAGATTGGTTCCCAGCAGGTCGAATTCGGTGATCACCGCGTCTTCGGTGACGTGGAAGCGCACATTGTCGTGCCGCTGGTCGGGGAACGCGGTCCGGGTGGTCCGGTAGTACCCCATCACCTCGTCGTCGCCGTCGAAAACCTGGCCGGTGGCCATGATTTCGTAGTGTGGGTGCCCGTTGAAGGTGGCCAGGGTGCGATCGAACTCCTTGGTCACCTCGGTGTTCATGTGCTCTTCGATGAGTGCCAGGCGCCGTTGCCGGAGGTCGTCGCTGATCATGTCTACTGCTCGTTCACTTTGGCCATCGCCAGCACGTCGAGGCGACGGTCGAGTTCGGCTTCGGAAAGCTTGTCGCCGATCAGCCCGCGGTCGATGACCGCCTGTCGAATCGTCTTGTGCTCCTTGACCGCTTGCTTGACCACCGCGGCCGCCTCTTCGTAACCGATCGCCGAATTCAGCGGCGTGATGATCGACGGCGACGACTCGGCCAGCTCCCGCAGGTGCTCGACATTGGCGGTCAGCCCGGTGATGCACCGCTCGGCGAACAACGTCGAGACGTTGGTCAGCAGCTTGAACGACTCGAGGATGTTGCGGGCCATCATCGGGATGTAGACGTTGAGTTCGAACGCGCCCGACAGGCCGCCGACGGCGACGGCGGCGTCGTTGCCGATCACCTGAGCGGCGACCTGGGTAACCGCCTCGGGGAGAACAGGATTGACCTTGCCCGGCATGATCGAGCTACCCGGCTGCAGGTCCGGCAACTGGATCTCGGCCAGACCGGTCAGC
This sequence comes from Mycobacterium sp., assembly GCF_036490025.1. Classification (GTDB taxonomy): domain Bacteria; phylum Actinomycetota; class Actinomycetes; order Mycobacteriales; family Mycobacteriaceae; genus Mycobacterium. Next base: position 2,275 of record NZ_DASXEP010000014.1, read on the forward strand.
GGGCCCGAGCCCATCCAGCGCACGTCGTTTGCGATCTTGGTCAACGACACCGCGATGGTCCGCAGCGCGCCGGACGCCTCGACCAGCCCGTCGCGGGCGGCCTGGGCTTCGAAAGAGTTGACCGCCGTGCGTAATTCGGTCACGCCGGTCTCGGCGACCAGGACCTGGACCACCTTGGCGCCGAAGCCGTCGGGGGCATTCAGGCCAGTGCCGACGGCGGTGCCGCCGATCGCCAACTCGCCCAGCCGGGGCAGGCACCCGTGCACTCTTTCGATGCCGGCCTCGATCTGGCGGGCATACCCGGAGAACTCCTGACCCAGCGTCACCGGCACGGCGTCCATCAGGTGGGTGCGGCCCGACTTGACCACGGTGCGCCACTCGCGGGCTTTGCCGGCCAGCGCGTCGTGCAGCACCTGCAGCGCCGGAATGAGGTGGCGCACAGCAGCTTCGGTGGCCGCGATGTGTGTGGCCGTCGGGAAGGTGTCGTTGGAGGACTGCGACATGTTGACGTCGTCGTTGGGATGCACGGTCACGCCGTTGGCACCGGCGATGCTGGTGATCACCTCGTTGGTGTTCATGTTGGAGCTGGTGCCCGAACCGGTCTGGAAGACGTCGATCGGGAACTGGTCGTCGTGCTTGCCGTCGGCGATCTCGGCGGCGGCGGCGATGATCGCGTCGGCCTTGTCCGCTGCCAGCAATCCGAGGTCCTTGTTGACTTGGGCGCAGGCGCCCTTCAGCAGGCCCAGGGCGCGGATCTGGGTGCGCTCCAATCCGCGGCCGGAAATCGGGAAATTCTCCACGGCGCGCTGAGTCTGCGCCCGCCACAACGCTTTTGCGGGCACCCGAACCTCGCCCATGGTGTCGTGCTCGATGCGGTACTCGGTGTCTGCCATCGGCAAAGCCCCTCGCTAGCTAGTGGTTACGGCAGTGGGTATGCGGCGCTGCTGTCGCCGGTGAAATCGATAGCCGAGTATTCGTTGAGCTTGGCCAGCCGGTGATAGGCCTCGACCATCCGCAGTGTGCCGGACTTCGAGCGCATCACGATCGACTGGGTGGTGCAGCCCCCGGGCTCGTAGCGCACACCCTTCAGCAGGTCGCCGTCGGTGACGCCGGTGGCGCAGAAGAAGACGTTTTCCCCGGACACCAGGTCGCCGGTGGTCAGGATCTGATCGAGGTCGTAGCCGGCATCGAGCGCCTTCTGTCGTTCCGCGTCGTCGGTGGGTGCCAGTTGCGCCTGAATCTCGCCGCCCATGCAGCGGATGGCCGCGGCGGTGATGATGCCCTCCGGGGTGCCGCCGATGCCGGCCAGCATGTCGGTGCCCGAGCCCGGCCGGCACGCCGAGATCGCGCCGGCCACGTCGCCGTCGGTGATCAGCCGGATCCGGGCGCCGGTGCCCCGGACGTCCTCGATCAGCTGGTCATGCCGCGGGCGGTCCAGGATGCAGACCGTCATGTCGGGGATGGACAGTCCCTTGACTTTGGCCACCGCCCGGATGTTCTCGGCGATCGGTGCGGTGATGTCCAGCACGTGTGCGGCGTCCGGACCTACCGCGATCTTGTTCATGTAGAACACCGCTGACGGGTCGAACATCGCGCCGCGGTCGGCCACCGCGAGCACCGAGATGGCGTTGGGCATGCCCTTGCTCATCAGCGTGGTGCCGTCGACTGGGTCGACGGCGAAGTCGCACTCCGGGCCGTCGCCGTTGCCGACCTCTTCGCCGTTGTAGAGCATCGGCGCGTGGTCTTTCTCGCCCTCGCCGATCACCACGACGCCGCGCATCGACACGGAGTTCACCAGCTGGCGGATTGCGTCGACGGCCGCGCCGTCGCCGCCCTCTTTGTCACCACGGCCCACCCAGCGGCCCGCGGCCATGGCGCCCGCTTCGGTGACCCGGACGAGTTCGAGGGCGAGGTTTCGGTCCGGGGCTTCACGACGAGAACCTGCGGTCATGGTTGCCGATTGTCCCAGAGGAGGGTTGCCGTTCGGGAGCTGGGATACTCGTCTGGTGACGACGCAGCCCGAGCCGACGGCCAAACCGGCCAAGCCTCGGCTGCTGCAGGACGGCCGGGACATGTTCTGGTCGATCGCGCCGCTGGTGGTGGCGTGCATCGTGCTGGCGGGCGTGGTGGGAATGTGCTCGTTTTCCCCGGGCGGGATCAACCGCGGGCAGGTGCCGGCCTACGACGCGTCCAGCGCCTTGCGCGCCGATGCGCTGACGCTCGGGTTCCCGGTCCGGTTGCCACGGCTGCCCGCGGGCTGGCAGCCCAACTCCGGCGGCCGCGGCGGTATCCCCGACGGCCGGACCGACCGGTCGACCCACCAGCGGATGTACGCCGTCACCTCCACCATCGGATACATCAGCCCGGGCGGTATGTATGTGAGCCTGACCCAGAGCAACGCCGACGAGGACAAGCTGGTCGGCTCGATCCACCCGTCGATGTTTCCGAGCGGGACGGTCGACGTGGATGGCACCCGGTGGATCACCTATCAGGGGGACGGTGGCGTTGAGCCGGTGTGGACGACGCGGCTGACCGACCCATCCGGCCCCGCGCAGATCGCGATCACCGGTGCCGGCGGCGCCGAGGAGTTTCGTACGCTGGCAGCGGCCACCCAATCGCAGCCGCCCCTACCGGCGCACCGGTAGCAGTGACAGAAGGGACCAGTCAATGACTGCACCGGAAGCCGACCTCACCGGCTGGTCGGTGGCACCGTTCACCGGCGGTGGATACACCCACGACGTCTACCGCAAGGGCGAGGGACCCGGCGTGGTGCTGATCCCGGAGATACCAGGCATCCACCCGGGAGTACTGGGACTGGGAAACCACTTGGTGGACAACGGTTTCACCGTGGCGATACCGTCGTTGTTCGGCGAGCCCGGCCGCGGAAAAGACCCCGGCTACGTCATCTCCACCATCGCTCGGGCTTGTGTGGCAAGGGAATTCGCGGCTTTCGCGACCAACAAGCAGCGTCCGGTGTCGGTCTTCCTGCGCGCGCTGGCACGCGATCTCAACAAGGCGACGCCGGGTAAGGGCGTCGGGGTGATCGGCCACTGCTTCACCGGCGGTTTCGCGCTGGCCGCCGCGGTCGACGACAGCGTGCTCGCACCGGTGCTCAGCCAGCCGTCGGTCCCTTTCCCGCTGACGCCGCGCCAGCGCCGTGATCCCGGAGTCAGCGATCTGGAGCTGAACGCGTTCAAAGACCGTGCCGCCAACGAAGGGCTGTGTGCGATCGGCCTGCGGTTCAGCGAGGACAAGATGTCGCCCGGCGAGCGGTTCACCACACTCAAAGAACGGCTCGGCGACGCGTTCGAGGTGATCGAGATCAGCTCGCGCCCAGGAAATGAGCACGGCTTCTCCCGGATCGCGCATTCGGTGCTGACCGACGAGGTGCGTGAGGTCGACGGCCAGCCGGCCTACGAGGCGCGCAAGCGAGTCGTCGAGTTCCTCAACGAGCGGCTGCGTTAGCCGCTTGCCGCCTGCGCTGATCGGCAACGAACCGGATCGACATGCGCTGCAACAGACTTGGCGCCAGCCGGGCGAACACCCAGGACGCGTAGGCCTGCCTGGGCTTGATCAACAGCGCCTTGTTACGGCCGATCGCCCTCAACGTGTCGCGGGCCAGCCGGTCGGCGCTGTAAGCGTTCTTCATGCCCTGCCCGCGCAGGTAGTAGTCGCGGCCGACGAATCCGCCGACGGCGCCCTTGTCCAGAATCGGCGTCTCGACCGCGCCCGGGCACACCGCCAACACACCCACGCCGCGGGGAACGGCTTCGGAGCGCAGCGCCAGTGACAGCCCGACGATCGCGTGCTTGGTCATCACGTAGCTGGTGATCTGACCGGCCGCGGTCAGCCCGGCCATCGACGCGGTGTTGACGATGTACCCGTGGCCTTGTCGCAGCATCACTGGGTAGGCGGCGCTCACCCCGTGCACGACGCCGCGGATGTTGACGTCGATGATGGCGTTCCACTGATCCAGCGTCAGCAGTTCGGTGTCACCGCCCCAGGCGATTCCGGCGTTGTTGAACATCAGGTCGAGCCGTCCGGCGCGGCCGACAACGGCGTCGACGGCCCCCGCGACCGCGGCCGGGTCGGTGACGTCGAGGGTGGCCGATGTCGCCGACCCGGGACCATGCACGCTCTCGGCGGTGCGGGCCGCTGCGGCGCCGTCGATGTCGGTGCAGACGACGTCGGCACCCGCGGCTACCAGTGCCCGCGACAGCGCGGCGCCGATGCCCGAGCCGGCGCCGGTGACGATCGCCTGCCGGCCAGTGAAAGTCACGACGAGGCGAGCTTGGCCGTTGAGGTGCGGCTGGTCATCCCTGCGCGCCCTTGCCGGAATCGGGCCATTTGGCGGTGATCACGCGCCACGGGTCGGCGTAGCGACCGGGGTGGCGGTAGTACGGCGAACGGCGTTTGAGCAACGTGTGGGCCAACGGAGATGCCAGCCGCGCCGGATAGCGGCGCCAACCCATCCGCTCGGCGGTCTCGGCCAGCACCTGTGGCCACGAAATGCGTTGGAAATCAAGAGCTTCCACCGACCTGGTGGTGTCCATCCAGTCGGTGCCGAACCAGTCGGCGTCGCTGTCCGGGTTGCCTTTGCGCCCGGCGGGGATTCCGCCGACCAGACCCATCGCCGCCGCGGTCGACGGGACGATATCGCCCTGGACCAACCGGTGCGAGTCGTCGCCGCCGATCAGCAGCGTCTCGCCGATCACCGGTGCCGTGGTGGCGGCGACGAAAGCGCGCGCGACGTCGCGCACGTCGACGGTCTGGATGCGGCCGTCGACGGGCAGCGACGCCTCGAAGTAGATGGTGTCCAGGTCGAGGTGGAGGTCGAGCCGCGGCTCGGCGGTCAGGACGCCGCCCAGCCGCAGCACCACCCAATCCAGCCCGGACGCCCGCACCCGCTTCTCGGCCTCCACCTTGTGCGCGCCGTAGATGTCGGAGGGCCGCAGCGGGGTGTCCGCGGTGAGCACGCCGCTGACCCGGTGCGGATTGCGGGCGCCATAGGCGGCAACGCTGGAGGCCTGGACGAACCGCGGCGGCGCCGGCAGCGCTTGGGCGGCGTGGAGCAAAAAACCCGTCGCATCGACGTTCACCCGACGGGCCAACTCCGGCCGGGCGTAGCAGACCGGCGGAATGATCGCGGCAAGGTGGATGATCACTGCCGGCGATACCTCACGCAACAGCGCGGCGACCGCATCAGGATCGGTGAGATCGGCCCAACGCACCTCAGTCGAGGGCACCAGCGCGGCCGCCTTGCGATTGACCGGTACGTCGAGATCTGTGGCGACGACCCGGCGACCGTCGGCGATCAGCTGTCGCACGGTTTCCGCGCCCACCAACCCGAACGCCCCGGTGACCAGCACAGTGTCCGACATGACCCTCCTTGCCCGCGATCGCGCATTACGCTACACGTCGACGCGGAATATCCCGCTACCCGGCTGCGGCGGGTGCGACAACGGCCACCGGCTGGGGGCTGGCCGCGGCTTTCATCTGGTCGAACAGTTCGACGTAATAGGGTAGGCAGTCGGCCATCGCCTGCGCGGTGGTGAACAGCGGCCGGTAGCCGAGATCGCGGGCGGCCTTGGCGACCGAGAAGTAGTTGTCCAGGTACAGCCGCTCGACCGCGAGCGGCTCCAGCGGGGGCTGCGGGAGGCCGAACCGGAAATGCAGCCGCTGCCAACCCAGCATCGCCGCGCGCACCGCGGCGCCGGAGATCCGCAACCGTGGCAGCCGTTGCCCGCATGCCGCCACCACCGGCCGGGTGAACTCGAACATGTTCACCGGTTCGTCGTCGTTGATGAAGTAGGCCTGCCCGGGTGCGGTGCCGCCCGGCACCAGGTGCTGTGCGGCCAGGATGAAGCCGTGAATCAGGTTGTGCACGTAGGAGTTATCCAGGCGTGCGGCCTTGCGGCCGACCAGCACCTTGACGTGGCCGGCCAGCACGCTTTCGAACACCTTGCGGAACATCGTCTGATCGCCGCGGCCCCAGATTCCGCTCGGGCGAACAGCACACGTCAGAAGTCCGTCAATCCCGTTCTGGGACAGCACAAATCGTTCAGCGACCACTTTCGTCTCGGTGTAGAGATCGTTGAAACGGTTGGTGTAGGGCAGCGTCTCATCACCGCCGGCGATGCGCTTGCCGCCCATCACCACGCTGTTCGACGAGGTGTAGACGAAGCGTTTCACTCCGGCGGCCTGCCCGGCGTGCACCAAGTTCTTCGTGCCCTCGACATTGACGGCGAAACTTCGCTGCCGGTACTCCTCGGTGACCGACGCGCCGCCCATCAACTCGATCAGCGCCGCGGTGTGGAAGACGGTGTCGATCCCGGCGACCGCGCCCGCAACGATGTCCCGGTCGCAGATGTCGCCTCGCAGCACCTCCAGGCCGGGCTGGGCGGGCAGCGGCGAGGGCACCCGATCGAAGGACCGCACCTGATAACCCCGCTCGAGCAGGGTCGTCACCAGGTTGGCGCCGACGAACCCCGAGCCGCCGGTGACCAGGACCCGTCCCAGCCGGGCGGTCGGCGATGATTCTGAATTCTCAGCCATGCCGCTGAGGATAACTGAAACGTGTTCCAGTTTCGAATGAAACCTAGAGAAATGGTTTCCCGTTCAAGAATCGTCGGGTTCGCCGGCGGACAATGCGTCGGCCACCCGCTTACGGGCGCCAGCTAAGTGTTCCTCGCAGCGTTTAGCCAGCTGCTGGCCTCTTTCCCAGAGCTCCAGCGACGCATCGAGATCGAGCCCGCCCTGCTCCAGAAGTCGCACGACCTCGATCAGCTCGTCGCGGCATTTCTCATACCCGAGCTGACTAATAGGTGTAGCTTTGTCACTCGCCATCGGCCGGCCCCTTACTCATCGCCGCGATCGCGCCGTCGCCGACCCGCACCCGCAGGGCGGTCCCCGCCGGGGCATCGCCGACCGACCGCAACACCGACGCGGAACCGTGGCCATCCAGCGTCTGCACCACGGCATAGCCGCGCGCGAGGGTGGCCGCCGGCCCGAGCGTGGCCAGCCGGGCCGACAAGTGGCCGACGCGTTCGGTTTGCACGTCGATCAGCCGGGCGATGTCCCGGCGAACCGCCGACCGGGCGCGGTGTATCTCGTCGGCGCGCATCGCCAGCGCGGCCAGCGGCTCGGCCAGTACCGGTCGGCTGCGCAACTGCGCGAGCGCCCGCTCTTCGCGGCCCACCCAGTTGCGCAGCGCTTGGGCACTGCGCCGGCGCAGGTCGTCGAGCAGGTGCTGCTCGGCCGCGGTGTCCGGGACGATCTTCTTGGCGGCATCGGTGGGGGTGGCGGCACGCAGGTCGGCGACCAGATCGCACAGCGGATTGTCGGGCTCGTGACCGACCGCGCTGACCACCGGCGTGCGGCACGCGGCGATCGCGCGACACAACGTCTCGTCGGAAAATGGCAGCAGATCCTCCACGCTTCCGCCACCGCGGGCTACCACGATGACATCTACGCCGGGGTCCGCGTCCAACTCCCGCAATGCCGTGACGAGCTGGGAAACGGCGGTCGGACCCTGGACGGCGATGTTACGGACGGCGAACCGAACCGCCGGCCAGCGCGCGGCTGCCACCGTGGTCACGTCGTGCTCGGCCGCGCTGGCACGTCCGGTGATCAATCCGATCATGTTGGGCAGGAACGGGATTGGCCGTTTGAGTCGGGGGTCGAACAGGCCCTCGGCCGCCAGCAGTTGGCGCAACCGTTCGATCCGGGCCAGCAGTTCACCGATGCCGACTGCGCGTATCTCGGACAGCCGTAGCGTCAGAGTGCCGCGGCCGGTGAAGAAGTTGGGCTTGCCGCAGACCACCACCTGCACGCCTTCGACGAGCTTGACCGGTGCATCGTCGACCAGGTTGCGCGGAGCGGTCACGGTCAGCGACATGTCGGCGGCCGGATCGCGCAGCACCATGAAGACCGTCTTGGCGCCCGGCCGGACGTTGATCTGAGTCAGCTGGCCTTCGACCCAGACCGCGCCCAATTTCTCGATCCAGCTTGCGATCCGGATGGCAACCGCGCGTACCGGAAACGGGTTCTCGGCGGAATTCGCCGAGCCGGCCGGCGGATTGGCGTTGCTGACGGTGTTGGCGGTCACTTCACCGTCGCGCGCGTGATCCTGTTGGCCAGCAGTGTCTGGAACGGCGCGCGCGCTTTGGTGGCCTCCTCGTAGGCCAGCAGCGCTTCGAGCTCGTCGACGTCGAGTGATTGCAGCCGGGCCCGCAACTGGGCCAGGGTCAGCTGTTCGTAGTCCAGCTCCTCGACCACCGCCGGCGCAGAGACTGTCTTCTTCGCCGGTTTTGCCGCATGCCGCGCCGGAGAGTCGGTTGCATCAGGCGCCGAATACAGCGCGAATCGTCCTTCGGCGCGGCGTTGGCCGTCAACCGTGTCGGCGTCGGACGCGTCATCGTCGCTGTCGTCGGGCAGGTCCTCGTCGAACGTCGCCCACTCCGGCTGCTCGTCCTTGGGCGGAAAAATCTGCTCCAAGGTGGAATCGCCCTTGATCACCAGCTCGGCCAGGTTTTGTTGGAACCGCATCACAACGTGCGCGGCCGTGCTGGCCAGCGTCATCGGATACATCAGGATGGTTTTCGGCAGCTTGATCGTCTCCTCGACGGCGAACGTCGCCGCTCCCACCAGCAGCCGAACCCCATATGGTGCAGTAGCCATGCGGTCAAGACTGCCTTAACCGGCGGACAAACTCCAAGCTGACCGCGCGCGAGTTGTGCCGTCAGCGATGTGCAGAACGGAGACAACGGAAAGTACGCTGGTTGGCATGCCACCGACCGTGAACATGGGCATCCCGGGCGCCACCGCCTCGGTGGCCGACCCCGTCACCGGCAAGCGGGTGCTGCTGGCCGAGCCGCGCGGGTACTGCGCAGGCGTCGACCGCGCTGTCGAGACCGTCGAGCGCGCGTTGGAAAAGCACGGCCCGCCGGTCTACGTCCGGCACGAGATCGTGCACAACCGTCATGTGGTGGAGACCCTGGCCAAGGCGGGGGCGGTTTTCGTCGACGAGACCGACGAGGTCCCCGAGGGCGCCATCGTGGTGTTCTCCGCCCACGGCGTCGCGCCCACCGTGCATACCTCGGCGGCCGAGCGGAAGCTGCAGGTGATCGACGCCACCTGCCCGCTGGTCACCAAGGTGCACAACGAGGCCAAGCGCTTCGCCCGCGATGACTACGACATCCTGCTGATCGGTCACGACGGCCACGAGGAGGTCGTCGGGACCGCCGGTGAAGCCCCCGACCATGTGCAGCTGGTCGACGGGCCCGGCGCCGTGGATGGTGTGACGGTTCGCGACGAGGACAAGGTGATCTGGTTGTCGCAGACCACGCTGTCGGTCGACGAGACGATGGAGACCGTGCAGCGGCTGCGGGCGCGCTTCCCCAAGTTGCAGGATCCGCCCAGCGACGACATCTGCTATGCGACCCAGAATCGTCAGGTCGCGGTCAAGGCGATGGCGCCGGAGTGCGAGCTGGTGATCGTCGTCGGGTCGGGCAACTCGTCGAACTCGGTTCGGCTGGTCGAGGTCGCGCTGGGCGCCGGGTCGGCGGCCGCACACCTGGTCGACTACGCCGACGACATCGATCCGGCCTGGCTGGCAGGGGTCACCACTGTCGGGGTCACCTCCGGCGCCTCAGTGCCTGAGGTCCTGGTGCGTGGCGTTTTGGAGCGGTTGGCAGAGCACGGCTACGACGTGGTGCAGCCGGTGACGACGGCCAACGAGACGTTGGTGTTCGCGCTGCCGCGAGAGATCAGGAGCTCGCGCAGCGGTTAGGCGTCACGCGGGCGCCGCGGACGGTCGTTGTAGGACTCCTCGGCCCCGGCTGCTTTCCGATACCTGACTTGTGAGATCGGGTGGTGCGTCGCTGTGGCCCCGTTCGGTGCGGGCCTGCGCCGCGGGGTGGGCGCGGGGGCAGCGTCGAAGGGCTCCACGGGTTCGTAGGGGTCGAAGCGGCTGCTGCGCGTGGTCGGGCGATCTCGGCGAGCGTGCGGGTCGCGGCGGACTTCCCGCGGCGGGCGGCCACGCAGGTCCGGATCGCGCGGCAACCTGCTGCGGCGCGGCGGCTCCGAAGTATCGAATTCGCGGGTAGGGCGTCGACGCCGGGCCCGCTCGCCGGCCGGATCGGCGGCGTCGTCCAGCGCGGGCCGCGCCCGACGCGTACGCGACGATGCCGGACGCTGGCCGGTTCGTCGGCCGTCGGCCGTGGTGGCTCTGGCGGAGCGCTCGACGGTGTGCGTTCGCCGCGTCCGGGGCCTGGCGGCCTTGTCGACGGTTTCGTCGTCGGCGGGTTCACGATCGAACATCGCCGTCAGCCTGGCGACCAACCCGAGCCGCCCGCCCTCGCCCGCAGTGTCGGAGGCGTCGGTGGCCGCCGCAGCAGCCCGGGCCTGCTGCGAGTCGAACCTGCCCAGAGTCCACCGGACCAGGCCAACCAGCAGCACGCCGGCCGAGGTGAACAGCATCAGCGGGAAACGCTCGATCAACGGGTAGCCGCAGTTGATCAACAGGTCTTTGATGCCGGTGAATTTGGCGCCGTGGAACAGGAAGTACGCGCCGGGCACCGCGCAGAACAAGATCAGCGGTGGCTGAACGATCGCGGTGAAAATTCCGGACTGGCGTACAGCCAGCACAGCAGCAAGGCACCCCACCACGTAAAGCCCGGAAAAAACGCTGGTCAGTTCCTTGCCGGAGCCGGCGTCGAAAGCAAACCCCACAGCGCAACCGGTCACCGCGACCACCACGGCGGCCCACCACGGCACACCAGGAATGCCGGGGACTATCGAGCGGTGATCGTCCGTCACCGCCGAACGGTCCTGCTGTCCTGACACATGTCGACCGTACCGGCTTGACGCCGAAAGATGCGTAACGACCTTGTTAGCATTCCGTGGGCGTGCCACAGCTCTCGGTTCTCCTACACTTGACTCCCTGTGAGCTTGAGCCTCGGGATTGTCGGCCTGCCCAACGTCGGTAAATCGACCCTGTTTAATGCGCTGACCAGAAACAACGTGGTCGCTGCCAACTACCCGTTCGCGACGATCGAGCCGAACGAAGGCGTCGTACCGCTGCCCGATCCGCGGTTGGCGACGCTCGCGGAGATGTTCGCGTCGGAGCGCATCGTCCCGGCACCGGTGACCTTCGTCGACATCGCCGGTCTGGTCGCCGGCGCGTCCGAGGGAGCGGGCCTGGGCAACAAGTTCCTGGCCAATATCCGCGAGTGCGATGCGATCTGCCAAGTGGTCCGGGTGTTCTCCGACGACGACGTGACGCACGTCGCCGGAAAGGTTGACCCGAAGTCGGACATCGACGTCGTCGAGACCGAGCTGATCCTGGCCGATCTGCAGACGCTCGAGCGTGCGGTGCCGAGGCTGGAGAAAGAGGCCCGCAACAACAAGGAGCGCAAACCACTGCTTGACGCCGCCGTGGCCGCACAGCAGACGCTTGACGGCGGGACCACGCTCTTCGGCGCCGGAGCCGATGCGCTGCTGTTGCGGGAATTGAATCTGCTTACCACCAAACCCTTTTTGTACGCGTTCAACGCCGATGAGTCGGTGCTCACCGACGCCGATCGGGTCGCCGAGCTGCGCGCGCTGGTGTCGCCGGCGGACGCGGTGTTCCTGGACGCCAAGATCGAGGCCGAGCTCATCGAGCTCGACGACGAGTCGGCCGCCGAGCTGTTGGAGTCGATCGGTCAGACCGAGCGCGGCCTGGATGCGTTGGCGCGGGCCGGGTTTCACACGTTGAAGCTGCAGACCTACCTGACCGCCGGGCCCAAGGAGTCGCGAGCCTGGACCATCCACCAGGGCGACACCGCCCCGAAGGCGGCCGGGGTGATCCACACCGACTTCGAGAAGGGCTTCATCAAGGCCGAGATCGTGTCCTACGACGATCTGGTCGCCGCCGGGTCGATGGCCGCGGCGAAGTCCGCGGGCAAGGTGCGCATGGAGGGCAAGGACTACGTGATGGCCGACGGCGACGTCGTCGAATTCCGGTTCAACGTCTGAGCCGCGGAGGGGTCGGCTCTCGTACAAGGGCAATGGAGGCTGTCTTGCACAACGACCTCCAAAAAACCGGGTACCGGCGTGAAGATATCCTTCGCCGCGTCACCGCGTGCGGAATTGGCAGGCCGCGATCGGGGCCTGCAAGCGTGAGCATGATGTGCGTGAACAGGTCGCGCTGGTACGCCCGGCGTCTTGGTGGCATCATGGTACGCATCATTGATGCGTACGGAGGTGTCGAATGAGGACAACGGTGACCATTGACGACGCGCTGCTGGCGAAAGCGGCCGAGCTCACCGGGGTGACCGAGAGTGTGGCGCTTCTCCGTCAGGGACTGCAAACATTGATCCGAGTCGAGAGTGGTCGTCGTCTTGCGGCTCTTGGCGGCACGGATTCGCAGGCATCTGGCGCCCCTCGGCAGAGGGCGTCTGCTGGTGATTCTCGTTGACACGTCAATATGGATCGACCATCTGCACACCGCGGAGCCGCGTCTCGTCAGCCTGTTGACTGACGACGAAATCGGCTGCCACCATTTGGTCGTCGAAGAGCTGGCACTTGGTTCGTTGAAACAGCGCGACGTCGTACTCGGATTACTGTCCAATCTCCATCAGTTCCCGACTGTCACACGCCTGGAGATACTCCACCTCGTCGAACATCGCCGTCTGTGGGGCAAGGGACTGAGCGCAATCGACGTCAACCTTCTCGGATCCGTCGCGCTAGTGGATGGTGCGCAGCTCTGGACGAGGGACAAGCGGCTGAAGGCGGTCTGCACGGAGGTTGGTGTTGCGCTCGCCAAGGAATCGTGACGTTGTTCGGCAACGGGACTTAGTCGAATTCCGGTTCGACGTCTGACAAGCGACGTCTGACATCGAGCGAGCGCATTTGGGCGGTCGTGCCACAAACATTCAGCCGAACCACTCGAACACGACTGGCATGCGGCTTTACCAGCACATGTGAATCTTATTGGCGCACATCGGCTTTCGGAGCTTGCCCCCCGTCAGAGTGCTCGTAGGCCACGCAGGGTCCTTCTTATCAGTTCACGCCGTTCGTCTATTGTCATCGAGTCACCGAGGGGAGCATGCACCCGCAAATAACCCTGTGTCACCAGGTCGTCGACCAGGAACCGCGTGGCACCGAGCGGCAAGGACAGGCGAGCGGCGATCTCTGCGACCGAGGGGCTGTGCACGCACGACGTCAGGATCTGGGCCCGCACATCATTTCTCCGCCAGCGCGGGGGCTTCGCTGTGGTGTTGAGCGCTTCGACCGGAGCGTCGAGTGCCAAGTCGACGCCAGCGTCGGTACGGCCTGCCGTCAGCGTGTATGGCCGGACCAAGCTCGGCTCGTCCGCGGTTTCCGGTTCTGCAAACCAGTCGCCAATCGGCTCGCCCTTGCCCTGCGACTGCTGTTGCGCGTCGGTGTGCTTCCCCCGGCCGTGTGGCACGCTGTGGTTCTCCAAGAACCACAAGGTCTGGTCGGCGTGCACCGATGCGCGCACCTCGCTGGCGACGACCTTGAGGATCGTGCGGTCGGTGTCGATGACGAAGGTGGTCCGTCTGACCGGCAGCAGCCGGGCCAGCAGGCCCCGGCGCCGAGTGTGCCGGCCACGCCGGCCTACCTCACGCGCCACGACGGATCTACGCAGCTTGGCAAGCCTGCCTCGGCGCACCCCGAACAGCTCGGACACCACGCCCTCCGCGTCGGAGAGCAGCGGATAGTCGAACGAGCGCTGTCGGGCGAAGTGGGCCTGCTTGTCGACGGTGTCGGTGCTGATGCCCACCCGCTGGGCGCCCATCCTGGCGAATTCGCCGCTCAGGTCCCGAAAATGACACGCCTGAGCTGTACAGATCGGTGAGGACGCTAATGGGAAGAAGAACAGCACAATCGGCCCCTCGGAAAGGAGCGCGGACAGTGTCCGAGGCCGACCGGTGTGATCGTACAGAGTGAAGTCAGGCGCCTTATCGCCCGCGATCATCGGCAAAGAATAACGCCGGGTCGCTCTGTGTGACGCACGACTCGGATAATTCGCTCATCGCCGAACAGGGAACCGTGGTCGGTTCGGCAACCTCGAGGTCGGTGAGGGTGTATTCCGGCTGCAGCGGGAAATACAACGAGCTGGCGTCGGGCATGGTCGACGGCAGCGAGATTCCAACGGTCGTTCCAACGACGACACGGTCGTGGTGGAGCGGCTCGTCGTGAACATGATTGCAGGGCAACCCGCTGCCTGTGATCGCAAGGGCTGCAACGAATTCCGTGCCGCCGTTGGAGACGGTGACGTAGTAAGGCGGGGCATTGATCAGCGTCGACAACCGCGAGCCGGATCGCTGTGACCGGTCAGCGAGTGTCGGAGGGTCCGGTTAACCTGCCCCGCAGGAGACGCTGCACGCCATGTCCGACAGGGAGAGTTCCATGAAATTCGTTTCGACCCGCATCATCACGGCCGACGTTAAACGGCTTGTCGACTTCTACGAGATGGTCACCGAAGTCTCCGCAGTATGGGGAAGCGAACTGTTCGCCGAGATTCCAACGCAGGTCGGTGCGCTGGCCATCGGCAGCGACAAGACCGTACCGCTGTTCGGGGAAGGGTCCGCCGAGCCGGCGGCCAACCGTAGCGCGATTGTGGAGTTCATCGTCGAGGACGTGGACGCCGAGTACGAGCGACTCCGCCAGCGCCTGGCCGAGGTCGTGACCGAGCCGACGACCATGCCGTGGGGTAATCGCGCACTCTTGTTTCGCGATCCAGATGGAAATCTCGTCAATCTGTTCACTCCGGTCACGGACCAGGCACGCGCCAAGTTCGGAGTTTGAGTATCGGCGAACGAGTTGGATCGCGAGGTCGTCGAGTCGGCAAACGGCCGGTCATCCGCGCCGCTAGACTTGCAGTGACCAGAAAGATCATCCGCAAGGGCTCACATGCTGCGCACCGCGCTCGCCGTCACATCGCTCCTCTTCGGCATCGAAATCGCTGCCGCACCAGCAGGATTGGCTGACCCGCCGTACCAGAACTGCAATGAAGCGCATGCCGACGGGCGTTACAGCATCCCGACCAGTGACCCGGCCTATCGACCGGATCTCGACCTCGACCAAGACGGACTCGCCTGCGAGCCGTCGAAGGCGCGCAGATCGACTAGGTGAGTCAGTGGCTACCTAGCCTCGATTGTCGGTGGCTGTCCTTATCATCGGCCCGGAGATGAAGATCGCATACCTTTTCCTGCCGCTCTACTTCGGCGTCTTTGCGAGCCTCGTCGGCCACAGCATCCGGGCGGGTGTGGTGGGCGCAGCCGTCGGCTTGGTTTTGGCCGTTTTGCTGTCAGCAGAGGGCCATCGGCGGGGGCGCGCCGACGGGATGGTGGTCATTGACGGGATGACCGGAACGGAGTTCGAGCACTACGTCGCGGCCCGCCTGCAACGCGCCGGCTGGCACGTGACGTTCACCCCGGCGACCGGCGACTACGGCGTCGACCTGATCGCCCAACGGGACGGCAAGTCGGTGGCAGTCCAGTGCAAGCGCTTGGGCAAACCGGTCGGCGTCGCAGCTGTGCAGCAGGTGGTTTCCGGCGCACGCCACCACGGATGCGCCAAGAGCCTTGCGATCAGCAATCAGGAATTCACGGCCGCGGCCAAACAACTCGCCAGTACCCACAATTGTCAGTTGATTGGTCGTAAAGCGTTGCAGGCCTGGGTGCCGCCTCCTGCACGACGAGCGGTTTAGCGCGTGCCGACAGTCCGGCTAAGGCAAACTCTGGGAGATGGCGACTATCAGGCGAACACGACCACGGGTCGGGCGGTCAATGAGCGTGGTCGCCCTGGCGATGTCCGCTCTCGGACTGGCCGGCGGCATAGCCCAGGCGGCGCCTGTGCCGAACTACCACTGGTGTCCCGGTCAGGCATGGGACCCCGGCTGGGGCAGCATCTACGACTGGGACTGGAACCACTGCCATGACTGGGAACGCGCCGCCGGCCAAGGTGGCCCGATGGGAAACGGGCCTTGGGGACTCCCGCCGTCATGGGCGCCGCCGCAGCCGTCCCCGCCGCCGTGGGCGCCCGGGGCCAGCGTGATGTGGAATCAGACTGCTCGTGCGTGGGGATTCTGGAACAACAACATTTGGACCCCGATCTGACCAATCAGTCCGCGACGACCGCGATTTCGCTTCCCAGGCGATACGGCGCAATCAGCGGAAGATCGTCACCGCTCCAAAAGCGGCCAGGGTCAAACCAATTAGACCGTTTTTCGGTTTCGATCAGACCCATCTCCTCGTAGGTGACTGCCACCGTCTCGGCGCAATAGGCGGATTCGAAGCCGCCCTGCCGCTGCTGTGCCCGGCGCCGGCGCGTTGACTCGCGAACGCGGGCGTCCAACACCGGGATTCCCCGCACCCAGTCATACCTGGTCGGCAGTTGACCGCGCAGCCACCGCAGTGTGAGCCGGGTCGTGGACGGAAATGGTGTGCCGTCCATCCGGGCGATGAGGCGCAGGAGCCGATTCTCCTGCTCGCGGTTGATGTCGGGGGTCATCTGCCGTAACCAACACCGTTGTCCGTAACGAGTGAGCCACCGCTCCACCGATTCTCGGGCGTCGTTGAGTTGTACACCGCGGTGGTTGGTGGCCGTCCAGACATCGGTCAATTTGTCGCCGAGTTCGGCATGCCACATCAACGGCGGCAGATCCTCGATCGCGACCGTCATGCCGACGTGGTTCACCGGGCTGTTCGACATCGTCTGGATCGCGCGGTCAGGTCCGGAGTGTCCGCGAAACAGCCAGACGTCGCCCGTCCTGGTTTCCTCCAGAGCGCGGTCCAAGCTCACCGTGTGTGCTTCCACCACCGCACCCTATGCAATACCGTCCCCGCCGGGATGTACTCCCGAATAACCTGAGCCGATGCGCACCATCTGGAAATTGTTGGGGTTGGCCGGGGTGGTCGGGGTGGCGGCCGGGGGCGCGCTGGTCGTCCGCGATCAGCGTCGACGCCGGGCATACACCCCCAACGAGATCCGCGATCGGCTACAGCAGCGGCTGGCCGAGGCCGGCGAAGGCTAGCGATTCAGGCGGCCGCGACGGCGAAGAGCCGGTGAGTGCCCGCGAAGCCCTTCAACTCGGTGTCGCGGCCGCCATCGAAAGCGAGGTCCTCGCAATCGCTGAGGGCATCGCGCACTGTGTCGCTCACCAAAACCTCCCCACCACAGGCCTGGGCGGCAACTCGCGCCGCCATCGCGACGTTGCGGCCGAACAGGTCGTCGCCGCGACGCACCGACCGGCCCACATGGATACCGATGCGTACTCGAATCCCGTTGCGCCGCTTATGTTGCGCATCTCTGTGCAGCGCGTCCTGCATATCGATGCCGCAGCGCACCGCCTGCTCGGCGTGGGCGAACGCGATCATGAACCCGTCACCCTGACTTTTCACCACGTGCCCGGAGCGTTGCTTTACCAGCTTGCGAACCAGCTTGTCGTGCTCGCCGATCAGCTTCACCCAGGCGCGGTCACCGACTCGCTCGTTGAGCGCGGTCGACTCCTCGATATCGGAGAACAGAATCGCCACCTTGCCGTCCGCAGTCACCCGGGCCAGATCCGGGCGTTCCACCTCGGCCCAGTCGGCGAGGTCCTCGATCGAGCTGCGCACGGCGGCGCCGAAACCTTCTTTGCGTACCAGGTTCGCGGTCTGCCATACCGTCTTGACGGCTTCGCGGCCGCTGGAGAGCAGCCAGCTGCGGTTATCGGCTTGCTGCCGTAGCGCGTCGGCTTCGCGGCGCGTGCGGGTTATCAGCACCCACATGACTCCCAAGCCTGCGGCTTCGACGACCGCGAGGCCGGCAAGCGCGTAGATCGCGATCAACAGGTGGTCGTGCATGCCACGCATCTTCCCCGATCTGTCGTGGCTTCCGCAGCGACAGCGCCAGATCGGCGCCGGGACAACGCGCCATACCTTGCCCGGGTAACCGCTGCGAATTGAAAAGCATACTGGCCGAGTACATTCCAGTAACGCTACGATTTCCGATGCCCTGGACTGGTGTTTGCCCGCGGCGGCCGGTGGTTACATCATGTTGTGGCCTGCCGGTTGTCGGGCCGAATCGCAGTGTTTAGGGTTGGGGGTGGCCGTGGCGGGGTCGAGGCAGCGCGTTGTGCACGTGCGAAGCCGCGCTGACTAGTCGATTTATCGTGGAGGTCCCGATTGGCCGAACCCGGCAACAGCGCCTCGGATCTGCTGGTGATCTTCGGGATCACCGGCGACTTGGCCCACAAGATGACCTTTCAGGCGCTCTATCGGCTGGAGCGCCGGGAGTTGCTGAAGTGTCCGGTGCTGGGAGTCGCCAGCGACGACATCAGCGTCGAGGAGTTGGTCAAGCGGGCCCGCAGGGCGATCGAGGACGGCGGCGAAAAAGTCGACGACAAGGTGTTTGACCGGTTCGCGCACCGACTGTCCTACCTGCACGGCGACGTCACCGATCCCGCGCTGTATGACGCGCTGGCCAAGCAGATCGGTGCCAACCGCGACTGCCTGTTCTACCTGGAAATGCCGCCGTCACTGTTCGCGCCGATTGTCGAGAATCTGGCCCGGGCCAAACTGTTGGAGCGATCCCGCGTCGCCGTGGAAAAGCCGTTCGGCCACGACCTGAAGTCGGCGGGCGAGCTCAACACGCGTCTGCGCGCGGTGTTGGACGAGGACCAGATCTTCCGGGTGGACCACTTTCTGGGCAAGGAGCCGGTCGTCGAACTGGAGTACCTGCGCTTCGGCAACCTGGCCCTTACCGAGCTGTGGGATCGCTCCAACATCTCCGAAATTCAGATCACGATGGCCGAGAATTTCGGGGTCGAAGACCGGGGCAGCTTCTACGACGGGGTCGGCGCCCTGCGCGACGTCGTGCAAAACCATCTGCTGCAGGTGCTCGCCGGAGTGGCGATGGAGCCGCCGGTCGGTCCGAGCGCAGACGACCTCAACGACAAAAAAGCCGACGTTCTGCGGTCGATACCCGCGGTGGATCCCGATCGATACGTCCGGGGCCAATATCGCGGCTACACCGATATCGACGGGGTGGCCAAGCGTTCGAAGACCGAGACCTTCGTCGCGCTGCGGGTGGAGATCGACAACTGGCGCTGGGCCGGGGTGCCGATCTTCTTGCGGGCGGGCAAGGCGCTGGCCGAACGAGTTACCGAGGTGCGGTTGTTCACCCACCGCGTCCCATCACTGGCCTTCCTACCCGATCGCCGACGGGCCGAGCCCAACCAGATCGTGTTGCGGATCGACCCCGACCCGGGCCTGCGCCTGCAGTTGACCGCGCTTGACGGTGACCGGTGGCGCGACCTGCACCTGGACTCGTCGTTCATGCAGGACCTGGGCGAGCCGCTGCTGCCCTACGAGCGGTTGCTGCACGGCGCGCTGACCGGAAATCACCAGCTGTTCGCTCGCGAGGACGGCATCGAAGAAACCTGGCGGATCGTGCAGCCGCTGCTGGACCACCCCGGCGAAATCCACCAATACGAACCCGGCTCCTGGGGGCCAGAAGCGGCGCGCGAACTGCTACGAGGACATCGCGGCTGGCAACAGCCGTGGCTAGCCGTTAACCACTAACAAGGAGAGCAGAGCGACATGCAGCTAGGGATGATCGGCTTGGGCCGAATGGGCGCGAATATCGTCCGCAGACTGGTCGACCATGGGCACGAATGCGTTGTCTACGATCACAATCCGGACGCGGTCAAGGCGTTGGCCGGCGCAGACAAGATTACCGGGGTGTCGTCCCTTTCCGAACTGGTCGATAACCTCACAAAGCCTCGAGTCGTCTGGGTGATGGTGCCCGCCGGCAATATCACCACCGAGGCAATCAAGGAGCTGGTTAACACGCTGCAATCGGGCGACATCGTGATCGACGGCGGGAACACCTACTACCGCGACGACCTAAAGCATTCGAAGTCGTTGTCCGAGAAGGGTATTCACCTCTTGGACTGCGGCACCAGCGGCGGTGTGTGGGGCCGCGAACGGGGCTATTGTTTGATGATCGGCGGCGACGAGCAAGCATTCGCGCATGCGGAGCCGATATTCGAAAGCGTCGCGCCCGGCGTCGATGCGGCACCGCGCACCCCGGGCCGCGACGGCAAGATCGCGCAATCGGAAAAGGGGTACTTCCACTGCGGGCCTAGCGGGGCCGGGCACTTCGTGAAGATGGTGCACAACGGCATCGAGTACGGGATGATGGCCTCGCTCGCCGAGGGGCTGAACATCTTACGCAACGCCGACATCGGTACCCGCGTTGAGAAGGGCGACGCCGAAACCGCGCCGATGTCGAATCCCGAGTGCTACCAGTACGACTTCGACATCGCCGATGTCGCCGAGGTGTGGCGCCGGGGCAGTGTCGTCGGTTCCTGGCTGCTGGACCTGACCGCGATCGCGCTGCATG
>NZ_DASXEP010000010.1:0-1638 GCF_036490025.1 Mycobacterium sp.
GTCTGGCAGGGCGCCGGCCATATCGCGGGGGCAGCTGCGGCAATCGTGTTCGTGATCCCCGAACCGCCGACTGAGCGCCGACGAGTGACCGATCAGTACGACGTCGGGCAGGCCACGATGGCGATGATGATCGCGGCCACCGACCTCGGCATCGGCACTGGCCACTCGTCGGTGGGGGATCAGGACAAAGCGCGTGCCATCCTCGGCGTGCCCGAGGGATACGAGGTGGCCTATCTGCTCGGCGTCGGGTATCCCGCCGATCGCCCACTGAAGCCGATCCGTAAACCGAACCGTCGACCGTTCGATGAGGTTGTCCACCACGGACATTGGTGAGCGACACACAAACTGCCCGCGTTGCCGCCCCAAGATCTCCTACCGGCTCGCGCTGTGTACGAGGTCAATGGCGTACTGATTCACAAAGGTCCCAGCCGGCGGATCACCTTTGTCGCACGATCCGTCGGATTCGCCGGGGCGCTTGATCCACAAGTAGGCATCGGCATGTGCGCCCCCGGTCGCCACGGTAGGCGGAGTGCCCAGTGCTCGACCGCCGGGGTTGCACCAGTCGAGATTGGAGGCCGGCGCCGGTCCGGCGCCATTGCGCGACGTGTCGATCACGTAGTGCGAGCCGTTGGTGAGCCCCGAAATCGCCTCGCCATAACCGATTTCGTCCTCAGTGGTGAAAAAGTTCGCAATGTTGAGGCTGAAACCCCGCGCGTGACCGACACCGGCCTTGTTGAGCCTATCGGCCATGTCGCCGGCGCTATGCCAGCGCAGGTGACCACCGTCGACGTACACGGCCGTGGCCGGATTGCGTGTCAGCGTGTCGACGGCGTAGTGGATCAGGTCGTAGCGTTCTTGGCGCTGGTCACCCGACAGGCAGTCGGCCATGGCGAGGGCATCGGGTTCGACGATGACCGCAGCCTGTGACGCGCCGATTTGGGATGCGATGTTGTCGATCCACCCGCGATAGGCGTCGGCGGACCCCATGCCACCCGCGGCGAAGCTGCCACAGTCGCGGTGCGGAATGCCGTAGACCGTGAATACCGGCAGGGTCCCCGCAGCCGCCGCATCGCCGGTGTACTTCGCCACTGTCGAAGCCGAAGAGCCCGGGACGATCCAGTACGCCTGCGGCGTGTTGGCGACGGCTGTCAACTCAGGACTCGGCGGATTGGCGTGCTGCGCGGCGCGCATAGCCGCCGAGGTGGGATTGACGTAAAACGGCATGCCAGCCAGCGGGTTGGCGTCATCGGCCAAGCGGATCGCCGGAGGGCTGCCCTGCACCGGGTCGACGAGTTGACCTATGCCGACAACGGCCGCAGCCGTCAGGAAGGGCGCGACCCAGCGCGCGACTGCACCACCAGCTGAGAATCTCACTCCAGGGAAGTTAGCGCTCCCATGCGTTGAGCGCCAATCGCCGGCGGCAGGTGGTCGCACCGATTGCCCTCAGCGCCGCCACTCGTCGACCATGGATTGCATCGAAGCATCGACGTGTCCATCGCTGACCAGTCGAACGTCCAGGCCGGCGTACTCGACAATCTGCAACGACCGGACGATCGCGTCGTCGATCCAGGCGTCGGCGTTACCGAAGACGCCACCACCTAATCGGGTCAACAGCACGGTGCGCGACCCGCCTGCTGC
>NZ_DASXEP010000116.1:0-7426 GCF_036490025.1 Mycobacterium sp.
TCGTAGGGCAGCCGGCCCAGGATGGAGTCGAACTTCAGCAGATGCGCCAGCGTCGCATTGTCGGTCAGATCGTTGACCGCGACCACCTCGATTTTGGTGTCGGCGCCCGCGGCCTGCTGCGCCAGCAGGGCCCGGTAGAAGTTGCGTCCGATTCGACCGAAGCCGTTGATGCCTACCCGGACCGTCACGTGTCTCTCCTTCGATGCTGACTCAATGCTCGCCGCCAGCCTAGTAGCTGCGGGAATGCGTCGCGAATCGCGGTCTCCGTAGCCGCTTGAGCGCCGCTTCCGCAGCGTGATACCCGCACAATCCGTGGATGCCGGCCCCTGGCGGGGTGGACTGCGAACACAGGTAAACCCCCGGCACCCCGGTGAAGTAGGGGTCGACGGCCACCCGGGGCCTGAACAGCATCTGCAGCCGGTCGTTGGCGCCGCCGATGATGTCGCCCCCGACATAGTTGGGGTTGTAGCCCTCCAGCTCGGCGGTGCTCTTTGTCACAGTCGCGACGACCCGGTCGCGGAACCCCGGCGCGAACCGCTCGATCTGCTCGACGACGGCCGCGGTGGCGTCGCCGGTGTAGCCGAATGGCACATGGGCGTAAGACCAGATCGGGTTGATGTCGCCGGCAGAACGGGACGGGTCGGCGAGGTATTGCTGACCGACCAGCGTGAAGGGGCGCCGCGGCATGCGGCCCGCCGCGCGCTGCCGCTCGGTGTCGGCGATCTCGGCGAACGTGCCGCCCAGATGGACGGTGCCGGCCCGCCGGCAGTCCGGGTTGGTCCACGGGATGTGGCCCTCGATGGCGAAGTCGACCTTGAACGCCGACGAGCCCTGGCGGTATCGCCGGTAGGACCGCTTGATCCGTGCCGGCATCGCATCGCCGTAAATCTGCAGTGCCGCTGTCGGACTCAGATCCAGCATCACGATGTCGGCGTCGGGGATGTCGCGTCGGCTTGTTGCGGTGACGCCGGTGGTGATCGCACCTCCGTGGGCGCGGAGCACGTCGCCGAGGGCTTGGGTGATCGATCCCGACCCGCCCTCGGCGACCGGCCAGCCGTATCGGTGACCGCCCGCCAGGAACATCAGCCCCAGCGACGCGGTCAGCGGCCGGTCCAGCCGGCCAAAGAGGTGGGCTGCCGCGCCGCCCCACAGTGCTCGGGCCTGCTCGGTGCGAAACCACCTCGCCATCACCGTGGCGGGCAGCGCCGCGCGCGGTGCCAACGCGGCGAGCCGGACGGGATGGCGCGGAATGTGAAGCGCCGGACGCAGCAGATCCTGGCCCAGCTGGTCGAAGCCTTTCGCGAGGTCGCCCACCGCAAGCAGCCACCGGCGGCGGTCGGAGCCCAAACCGGCCGCGGTTTGCTCGACAGACTGATAGAGCACGCCGGCTGTGCCGTCGTCCAGCGGGTGCGCGCAGTCGACCTCGGCCCACTTCCAGGTCAGTCCGTAGTCGCCGAGGTCGAGCTCTTTCCAGAACGACGAACCCACCCCCAGCGGATGCGAAGCCGAGCAGTGGTCGTGGATCACGCCGGGTACCGTCAGCTCCCCCGATCGCGATCCGCCGCCGATGGTATCGGATGCCTCCAACACCTGAACATCAATGCCGTTGCGCGCCAGATGGATTCCAGCCGCCAGACCGTTGGGTCCGGCGCCGACCACGACCGCGTTGGTCATACCGGGTGGACAGGCAATTCGTCGTCGGGCTCGGGCCAGGGCTGGCGGGCCAGCATGTCGTCGACGGCAACGTATCCCTCCTCGATCAGTCCGGTCTTCGCGTCGACGATGCGGTACCGCTGCCTTTTCGTCTGGATCGGTTGGCCTTCCAGGATGATCACTCGCAGATCGCCCTCGTCGAACTGGCAGCGCCGCTGCACCGCGTCCACCAACTGCTCGTTGTGCAGGTGACCTTCGCCGAAATTCCAGCCGATGAGCGGGCCGGCGACGGTCTCGCCTTCACGTAGCGCGTAGTCCGCCTGATTCTCCAGCGCGCGAGGCAGCAGTCCGTTGAGCGCGCGGCCGTGGACGTGCATGGACCGGAAGGCTCGAGCTTTGTCGCTGATGATCTCGGCGGTGGCCGGGTCGTAAAGCCTGGCTATTTGTTTGGCCGTCAGCGCCGAACTTTTGACGACGTGGGCTTCGATCTTGTCTTCGGCGCCCGCCCGGAAGCACCACACGCTCGACGCCCAGTTCCCGGCGTAATAGCGCAATGCCGGTAGGAATGAAATCTGTTGCGGGAACATGTTTCCCACTATCGGGACCACGACAAGAGCCGCCATCAGGATCGCCAGCAGCAGCGGCGAATTGAGGTCGTAGATGGAGATGTTGCTGTAGTGCCCGAAGAGGTAGAACAGCGAAAAGATGAAAAAGATGTTCCACTCCAGGGGAACACCCATCGGGAGGTTGGAAATGATGTTGAGGTGGAAGACCACCATGAAGGCGATCAGCGCCCATCGCCACGGGTGGCTGTCGGCGAAAAAGACCAGCACGGCCGGCACGATGAGTTCCGCAGTGGTGCCGCCGACGTGGGCCATCAGCTTCGGTATCCAGGTGGGCCGTAAGTCGTTGACCGGGTCGCGGTAAAGCCGGCGCTTCAACCAGTTGAACGGCCTGCCGCGCAGCAATGGATTGTTGCTCGTCATTGCCGCCACCACGTACGGGAAATGGTGATTGAGCTTGGAAGTCGCGGCGCCCCACCACAATCCGAGCAGGATGATCTTGAAGGCGGCGATCTGGTCGGTGAATGGAAAGAAGAACACCAGGAGCTTCAGCCAGTAGTGCTCGCCGCGGGCGGCCAGGAAGATGGTCTTGTCGCGCAGACCCAGCAGCGCCAGAGCGACGATCGTCGGCACCACCAGGACGGGGTCGATCAAACCGAGATCGCCACTGCCGGTGACCGATCCGTCATGACCCGGGGCCAACAGCGCCCAGACTCCGGATGCCAGCACAACCACATACAAGCCCACGTCAAAAAGGCTACGGGTGTCGCCGCTGGTGAACGGAACATCGTGCGGCCATGGTGGCAGGCGAATCGTCTTGGGCCGCAACCAATACAGGAAGCCGCCGACCGGCGGCCAGAATCGCGCGGTGAGGGGGCCCGATCCGCAACCCAAACCCAGGACTTCGAACAACAGCGTGAAAATGACGAGCTTCTGGTACACGATCGGCTGCGTCCACCACACATCGATCTGGCCCAATCCGCCCAGACCCGGGGTCAGCGAAATGACCGCGGCGGCACCCGCGGCGTAGCCGGCCATCTTGAACACGTACAGCAGATAGATCGCCGACGGCGTACCGAAACCGTGCTCCACCCAGTGCCGGGTGACCACCTGCATCCGGTCGGCCGCCGACAGCGTGTGCCAGGTGTCGGGGTCGACGTCTGGCAGGTCCGGGGTGATGAATCCCATGACGGCCTCGTTTCAGGTGTGCCACCGTTGGCGGCGCGGCAAACTGGCTCAGGCATCTTCCATCAGGTCGGGGGTGACTGCCGATTCGGTGTCCGGAATGTTGTCGACCTTAGCCTTCCGGTCGGCCATCGACAGCAGTCGCCGAATCCGCCCGGCCACAGCATCTTTCGTCATCGCCGGGTCGGCCAGCCGACCCAACTCCTCCAATGAGGCCTGCCGGTGCTCGATGCGCAATTTGCCCGCCGCAGCCAAATGGTCGGGCACACCTTCGCCGAGTATTTCCAGCGCCCGTTCCACGCGGGCGGCAGCGGCCACCGCGGCGCGAGCCGAGCGCCGCAGGTTGGCGTCGTCGAAGTTGGCCAATCGGTTCGCCGTTGCCCGGACCTCGCGGCGCATCCGCCGTTCCTCCCAGACCAGCCGGGTGTCCTGGGCGCCCATCCGGGTCAGCAGCGCGCCGATCGCCTCACCGTCTCGCACCACCACCCGGTCGGCGCCACGCACCTCACGCGCTTTGGCGCCGATGCCGAGTCGGCGCGCCGCACCCACCAGCGCCAACGCTGCCTCCGGCCCGGGGCAACTGACTTCCAACGCCGACGAGCGACCCGGCTCGGTCAGCGAACCATGCGCCAAGAAAGCTCCGCGCCAGGCCGCCTCGGCGTCGGCGATGCTGCCGCCGACGACCTGAGCGGGCAGTCCTCGGACCGGCCGGCCCCGCAGGTCGAGCAGTCCGGTCTGGCGGGCCAGCGCCTCACCGTCGTTGGCGACTCGCAACACGTATCGCGTCGTCTTGCGAATTCCACTGGCGGACAACACATGCACCACTGCGCTGTAGCCGTACAGGTCGAAGATGTCCTTGCGCAGTCGCCGTGCGATGCTGCCCAGGTCCACCTCGGCTTCGACGACCACCCGGCCGGCGACGATGTGCAGCCCCCCGGCGAACCGCAGCAGCGACGTCACTTCGGCGCGCCGCGCGCTCACGGCACTCACCACCAAGCGGCTCAACTCGTCCTTGACTTCGGCCGTCATCGCCACGCGTCGTCACCCTTCGGTTCGTTGCGCCCCGGTCTGTCTGCGCCGGTTTGCTGACGTTCTTGCGCGATCGCCATCGCGTCGGTGGACGTCGCAGACGGCGACCGACCCGTGTCACGCACGCTCACTCCGTCCAGCGCCGCGGCCAACTTGCCCGGATCATGTAAAGGTGTACCAGCCCTGGCCACATCTGCGAATTGAACCTGCGCTTGAAGCAGCGTTGCCGTACGCCGCAGCTGCTCCCGCTCTCGCTCACTGGGCACCCGTTCGGCGTCGATGATCACGTCGTGCACGGTGAAGCCCGGCGCATGCTGAGCGAGCACGTGCAGATGACGCTCCACCGAGAAACCGGCCGTCTCCCCCGGTTCGGCCACCAGGTTGAGCACCAGCGCGCGTCGGGCCGTCGTCGCCTGCAGCGCCGTGGCCAACCCGGGGACCATCACGTGTGGGATCACGCTGGTGAACCACGAGCCGGGCCCCAGCACCACAAGATCGGCGGACATGATCGCGTCGACCGCTTGCCGGGTGGCCGGCGGATCGCCGGGCAGCAATCGCACCCGGCGCACTTTTCCCGGCGTGGTGGCGATCGCCACCTGGCCGCGGATGAGCCGGAACATCCGCGGGTCGGCTTCCAGACCGGAGACGTCGGCCTCGATCTGAAGAGCGATCGGACACATCGGCAGCACCCGGCCGCGAACACCCAGGATCCGGCCGACTTCGTCGAGCGCGGCGACCGGATCGGCGAGCACCTCGTTGAGGCCGGCGAGGAGCAGGTTGCCGATCGGATGGCCGGACAATGCACCGCTGCCGCCGAGCCGATGCTGCATGATCGTCGCCCACAGTTGCCCGTGTGGACTGTCAGAAGCCAAGGCCGCCAACGCCATTCGCAAGTCGCCCGGGGGTACTACGTCGAGTTCACTGCGCAGCCGCCCCGACGAGCCGCCGTCGTCTGCGACGGTGACCACCGCGGTGACGTGCGGGGTGAGCCGCCGGGCAGCGGACAGCGTCGCATACAAGCCATGGCCTCCGCCGAGGGCGACAATCCGCCGGCTCATTCGCGACCCAGATCCCGGTGCAGCACGCGCACCGTCAGCTGCTTGTCGGACTCAAGCAGCTGCGCCAATGCCTCGGCGATCGCGACACTGCGGTGCTTGCCACCGGTGCAGCCGATCGCCACGGTCATATAGCGCTTCCCCTCCCCGCGATAGCCCTCGATAATCAGGGACAGCAATCGATGGTAAGTCTCCAGGAACTCCGCCGCGCCAGTCTGGCCAAGCACGTAGTCACGAACCGCGGGATGTTGGCCGGTATGCGGACGCAGATCGTCGATCCAATGCGGATTGGGCAGAAATCGGACGTCCATGACGGTGTCAGCGTCCATCGGTAGACCGTATTTGAACCCGAAGGACTCCACGGTGACGCTGGTCTGTGCGACGGTCTCGCCGCCGAAGGCGCGCTCGATGCCTTCCCGCAGCCCGCGCACCGACAACGTGGAGGTGTCGATGATCAGGTCGGCGGTCGCCCGGACCGGGGCCAGCATGTCGCGCTCGGCGGCGATGCCTTCGGCCAAGGTCTGCTCGCCCTGCAGCGGATGGCTGCGGCGATTCTGCTCATAGCGGCGCACCAACATGTCGTCGGAGGCCTCCATGAACAACACCCGCGGGGTGATGTTGCGGGTCGCCAGCTCATTGCGCACCCAGTCCAGGTCGCCGGTGAATCCCCGGGAACGGACGTCCATCACCACCGCCAGCTCGGTGATTCGCGATCCCGCGGCCAGCCCGAAGTCAACCATCCGGGTGATCAACTGGGGTGGCAGATTGTCGGCGACATACCAGCCGAGGTCTTCGAGGACCTTGGCGGCCGTGCCCCGTCCGGCGCCGGACAAGCCGGTGACCAGTACCACGTCGATACCGGATTCGTTTGTGCCACTGTGGTTGTCGGCCTGATTCAGCGATCCCGTCTGGTTCGCTCCGTCCATCCCCTCGCCCGTCATCCCGATGCCCGTTCAGCGACTCGGTCCTGCGCCGCAGCATCCGATCCGGGCCGCAGCGCCTCGAGCACCGCAGTCGCCGTCGCAAGCCCGATGCCCGGAACGGAGGTGATCTCGTCGACCGTAGCCTCCTTGAGCCGGGCCAGTGACCCGAAATGGGCAACCAGTGCCTTGCGGCGATGCACGCCTAGACCCGGCACCGAATCCAGCGCCGACGCTGTCATCCGCTTGGACCGCTTGCTGCGGTGGTAGTTGATGGCGAACCGGTGGGCTTCGTCTCGGACTCGCTGCAGCAGGTACAGACCCTCGCTGTTACGCGGCAAGATGATCGGGTCGGGCTCCGACGGTACCCACACCTCTTCCAGCCGCTTGGCCAGCCCGATCACCGCGATGTCGGTGATTCCCAGTTCGCTGAGCACCGCGCTGGCGGCATTCACTTGCGGAGCGCCGCCGTCCACGACGTACAGGTTGGGCGGATAGGCAAATCGACGTGACTTTCCTTCGGGTGAGAGGACTTTCGGGTCCTCCTGGTCTTGGAGATGCCGCGCGAAGCGACGGCGCGTCACCTCGGCAATCGACGCGACGTCATCGGAACGACCATGGCCGGCCGCTTCCCGGATCGCGAAGTGGCGGTAGTCGGATTTGCGCGGCAGCCCGTCTTCGAAGACCACCAGCGACCCAACCACGTCGGTTCCCTGGACGTGGCTGATATCGACGCACTCGATACGCAGCGGCGCGTCGGCTAAGCCCAATGCCTCTTGAATATTCTGCAGCGCAGCAGATCTGGCGGTGAAGTCGCCGACACGCTTCAGCTTGTGCTGCTGCAACGCCTCTTTGGCGTTCCGCTGCACGGTTTCGGCCAAGGCTCGCTTATCGCCTCGCCGCGGAACCCGCAAGTTCACTCGTGACCCGCGCAACCCGGACAGCCAGGTGGTCAACTCCTCGGCGTTGGGCGGCAGGCACGGCACCAGCACCTCGCGAGGCACCGGGTTGGCGGATTCGT
>NZ_DASXEP010000158.1:0-12259 GCF_036490025.1 Mycobacterium sp.
TGCTCCAACGCGCCTTTAACGCGCTACCGCTGGATGAGGCTGTAGCCGCAAGCTACGGCCAAATCGCTGCTGCGGCCGTGGATGCTGGGCGGCGGCCGCGAGCACGATCCATGGATCTGCTCATCGCAGCGACCGCTCACGCACACTCGGCCAGGCTCTACACACGCAATATCAGCGACTTCCACGGCCTTGACGGCCTAATAGAGGTCGTTGCGGCGTAGTCCGGCATCAAGGCAGATTTTCCGGAAACCCGATTCTGGACAATTGAACCGGACATGGCTTCAACGCGGTCAACAGAACCGTTCGCGACTTAGGCGGCCGGCAAGGGCGCGGTAGTCCAGGCGCGCTGGGCAAGAAGGCGCATCCCGTTGAGTCCGACGATTACGGTCGACCCCTCGTGCCCAGCGACGCCGAGCGGAAGGGGTAAGTGTCCCAGTAAGTCCCAGAGGACGAGTCCGGTGATGAAGGTAGTCGCGATGGCCAGATTGGCGACCACGATGCGGCGGGCGCGACGCGAAAGTGCGATCACCGCGGGGAGGGTGGCCAGGTCGTCACGGACGATGACGGCGTCGGCGGTCTCAAGGGCCAAATCGGATCCGGCGCGGCCCATAGCAACGCCGGTGTGCGCCGCGGCCAGCGCGGGGGCGTCGTTGACACCGTCCCCGACGAGCAACACGCGCCGCCCGGCGTCCTCAATCTCGCGGACAGCACTGACTTTGTCTTGCGGCAGCAGCCCGGCGCGGACGTCGGTAATTCCGATTTGCGCGGCGAGTGTGGTTGCGGCACGGCGGTTGTCACCAGTCAGCAGAACCGGCGCGGTGCTGGTGAGGGCGGTCAGTTCGGCAACGGTGTCGCCGGCACCGGGACGCAGTTGGTCAGCTAGTGCCAGGATGCCGGCTGGTACACCGTCGGCGACGAGGATGACCACCGTCTTGCCGGCGGCCTCCAAGTCGGCCACCGCGGCGGCCATCGGGTTCGACTTATCAGCGTCGGACAGCAGATGCCCCGGGCTACCGACCTCGACGGTCTGACCGTCGATAGTGGCACGGACACCGTGTCCGGGTGCGGAATTGAAATCCTGGGCCGTGGGCAGCGGCAGGCCACGTTCGGCGGCGGCGGCCACGATCGCCTGTGCCAACGGGTGTTCGCTGGGGTGTTCGGCAGCCGCGGCCCAGGTAAGGATGGTGTCGTGGCATGTCTCGCTGACTGTTTCGACGTCGGTCAGTTGGGGCGCTCCCCGGGTCAGGGTGCCGGTCTTGTCGAACGCCACGGCCGTGATCGAAGCGAGTTGTTCCATCACGACCGCGGACTTGACCAGGACGCCGTTGCGTCCGGCAGTGGCCATCGCCGCCAGCAGCGGTGGCATGGTCGCCAGCACCACCGCGCACGGGGACGCGACGATCATGAAGGTCATCGCCCGCAGCAGCGCCGGCTGCAACGCAGCGCCGAGTGCGAACGGAACGAAAAAGACCGCTAAGGTCGCGGCCACGACCCCGATCGAGTAGTACTGCTCGACTTTCTCGATGAACAACTGGGATTTAGCCTTGGTGGCCGAAGCCTCCTGCACCATGGCCACGATGCGGGCGACGACGGTGTCCGCGGCAGCCCGGTCGACCCGAATCCGCAGCGCTCCAGTGCCATTCAGTGTGCCGGCGAACACTTCGTCGCCAGGGTTTTTGACCACTGGTAATGGTTCACCGGTAATCGATGCCTGATCCACGTCGCTGGCCCCGGAGACAACCTGCCCGTCACCGCCGATCCGCTCACCGGGGCGCACCACGATAACGTCCCCGACCGATAGAACGGCCGCATCGACCACGGTCTCGTGGCCGGATTCGGCGATCACAGTGGCACTTTCGGGGGCCAGATCCAGTAGGCTGCGCACCGAATCGGCGGTTCGCTGAGTCAAAAAGGCTTCCAGCGCACCGGATGTGGCAAAGATGACGATCAACAGGCCGCCGTCGAGGACTTGCCCGATCGCAGCGGCGCCGACCGCGGCCACGATCATCAATAAATCGACATCAAGGGACTTTGCCCGTAATGCCTGCACTCCGGCCATCGCGGGTTCCCAGCCACCGCTGGCATAGCACGCCAGATACAGCGCCCACCACAACGACGCCGGTGCGCCACCGAATTGGGCGGCCAAACCGAACACGAACAGGACCGTCGACACGGTTGCCCACCGGACCTCGGGCAGCGCGAAAGGGCGTGTTCTGGTTCTCGGTTGGCGATCGGGGACGACTACGACGCGGGAGTGGTCCAGGACCGGAGGCGACATCGGGAACTCTCCACAATTGGTAAGACGGCAGGGCATCGCCACCATACCAACATATGAACACGTCTTCATAGGATCATTAGGTAGGATCCAGCAATGGGTCACGGCATCGAGGGCAAATCCACCCCGCCCGCGCAACTCGACGCCGAGTCCGCGGCATCGGTCGCGGCGACACTGCAAGCACTGGCGACGCCGAGCCGGCTGCGGATCTTGACCCGCTTGCGCCACGGCGCGTGCTCGGTCAACGACCTCTCGGCGGCCGTGGAGATGGAACAGTCCGCGGTGTCCCACCAGTTACGCCTGCTGCGCGCAATGGGATTGGTCACCGGCGTCCGAAACGGTCGCAGCGTGATCTACGCGCTCTACGACAACCACGTCGCTATGCTCCTCGATGAGGCCGTTTACCACATCGAACATCTCGGGCTGGGCGTCCCAGATGAGCCCTCTGTGACCGCCTCTGCTCACCAAGATGGGCAATGACTTCTGCGCCGGCGCGCATCCCAATCCATTCGTCGGCATCGTGTCGAGCTCGCCTGACCAACAGCACTGACTAAAGTCAACGGGATGTACCGCGCGGCCGGTCGACGCGCCAGCTATCCTGCACAGGAGTTGGGCATCCGGACCAGAGGAAACGGAAACGGACTATGGCAATGGTGGAAAAGTCGTCGGCGCGCGAGACCAAGCGTCTGCAGACTCGGGAGCGCCTACTGGGAGCTGCCATCGCCGAGTTCAAACGCGCGGGCATGGCAGACGCCGACGTCGGGTCTATCGTGACGGCCGCGGGAGTCGCACACGGCACCTTCTTCTTTCATTTCCCGACGAAGGAACATGTGCTGTTGGAACTCGAACGGCGCGAAGAAGAACGCATCGCCAAACAGCTCGACCGCTATGTGGGCGCCGTGCACGATCTGTCCTCCACCCTCAAGGAGGCGGTTCGACTCATCCTGGGCCTGGAGCGCCGCCTCGGCGCCAGTCTCTTCAAAGACTTTCTTGCTCTGCACTTCTCACAGACTCGCCCCGCCGACGAAAGCAAAGAGCATCCGGTCATCGTGCGGGTCGCCCAAGAGATCGAGCAGGCTCAGCGCCTGGGTCACGTTGCACCGGAGGTTGTTCCGGTGAACAGTGCCGTGTTCTTCCTGCTTGGTCTGTATGCGTTGCTGACCACGACACACGATTGGCCTGCCCAGAACGCGATGCTCGACGACTACGTGGCCAGCACGCTGCGCAGCCTCGGCCGTGGCAATTGATTGACGATAGTCAGTCTCTGCGGGAAGATCGGCGCAGCCGATCGGTAGGAGGAATCCTTGAATCCGCCCACGTTGACCGCGACAGGCAGCCAACTCGACGAACACTTCGAGCAGTCGCGCCTCGCGCAGCGGCAGGCCGACAAGTGGCTCATCTCGGGCAGTATCCTCATCGGCACCGCGGCCCTCGGCATCTTCGGTCTTCCGCTGTTTCTCCGCGGGGTGTGGTTGCTGCGCAAGGCCCAGCGCGACGGCCTGTCGGTCCGGCCGATGCTGGTGACGTTGCTTGGTTATCTGGTCATCATCGACGCCGCCATCAACACAGTCGGGTGGGCGCTCGACCTGGTCGCCAATCACACCATCCTGGCCCGAATCCTGTTGAACGGCTGGGGCGCCATGTTCGACGCCGGCTACTTCTGGCACTACAACGAGCTGTGGGTCGGCGGTGCGGCAGGGCCGGGCGAGAAGGCCCTCGAAGTGGGTCTGATCCTCACCGTGTTCACCATGCGAATCGCGGCCGCGATCGGCTTCCTGCAGATGAAGCGATGGGGTCACCAATGGATGGTGATCACCTGTTGGATGGGCGTGCTGATCTGGTGCGTCTACGTCTTCAACATGACGATGTTCGCTGACGTGCGCTACGCCGGGGTGATCCTCCCAGTCGTCGGCTGGTGGCTCTACGACATCTTCTACATCACCCCATTCCTCGCGATTCCCTACCTGCACTCCGTCAACCGCGAGATCTTCACCGACTGACTTTCTCCGATTATTGACTTCTATCATTGACTCTGGTCAGTAGGCGCGCTACAAAGGTGACGAAGTTGATCGCCACCGCCGTGCGCGGTCTGGAGGTCCCGTGACGCGATCGCGCGCGCCACAACCCAAAAACAAGGAGGTCTGACGTGGACTGGATCTGGGAGATCCTGCGCTATGTCGCAGCGTGGGGAGGGACGGGCCTGGTCATCTGGTTCTGGTACTGGATGTTCTCGAATCTCGGCACGTTCTGAGCCGATGATCGAGCTTTCCGGCGCACATGCAATCGCGATTGAACGTAGTTGCGCGGTAACGGCTGTCGCCCTCAGCGGTCGGCGCCGCGCGGGTGTGCGCCTGGTGACAGGTGAGCATCGTCAGTTCGGGCTGAGCTCACAACTCGATTTCGTGCACGTCCCGTATCCGTCGATCGGAAGGGGCTGGACCCGCAGGACCCTGACATGTGGTGTGGCACTGCAATGTTCACCGTCAAAAGAACGACTCGTCACGTTTCGGCTGAACGAGCTGTCGGCGCGCGAACTGCGTGCGATCACGCTCGTCGAGGCCAGTGTGGCCCTGGGATGGATCGCGTCCAACTGGCCTGGACTGCTCGTTGAAGCGCACCGGATGGTGCCAGAACTTTCGGCGCTGCCCGCCGACACGGATGCCGGCGAGCTGGTCAACCGTGCGATCTCGATGTCACGCAGCGCTGCGGCGCTGAGCGTTCATCCACTCTTGGGTAGATTGCCGCTGGCCTACACGGCACCGCGGGATTTGTCCGACAAGCTGCGGCGCAGCTTCGGCAGAATGCCTTGGACTACAACGCAAAAACGCCGGCCGCGCCCCTACTCCGTTCCGGTCGGCGGCGACGGCGGCGTGCGCAATCCCAACCTGCCGCCGCCCAGCCGCCCTCAGGACAATGACCTCGATATCACGCCACAGCACCGGCCGGGCATCCCCTACCCCGAATGGAATTCCTGGACAGCGAGTTTCATGCGGGACCATGTTGCCGTTCTCGAACGCGTGCATGCCACCCAGACGCGTTCACCGGGGCCCGTGTCCGCAGAGCTCCGGAGGTGGTTTGAACAACACACCCACCGGGCGATGAAGAACCGCCTCGAGGACGGCGGCGACCTCGATGTCGAGCAGTACGTGCGCCACTACATCGACCTCGCGACCGGCCAGGCGATCCAACCGCGGATCTTTCGCGACTTGCTGCCTACTAGCCGCGACGTCACAACGGCGCTATTGCTCGACGGCAGTTCATCGTTGGGTGTGCACGGCGGACGGATCTTCAAACTGGAGTTGGCCTGTGCCGACGCTCTGTCGAAAGCGATGACGCTCGCGCGGGAACGCCACGGAATCTTCGTATTCACCGGCAACACCCGACACCGCGTCGAAGTCAGCTGTCTCAAAGACTTCGAGGATCGGCGGTTCGTGCCGCCAGGACGACTCGGTCTGGCCACCGGCGGCTACACCAGGCTCGGTGCACCGTTGCGCCACTTGACCAGTCGGCTTCTTGCTCAACCCTCCGAGCGGCGGCTGCTCATCGTGATCGGCGACGGTCTAATCTCCGACGAGGGTTACGAGGGCCGCTATGCCTGGGCCGATGTCGCGCATGCGGTCGAGGAAGCCAACGATGCGGGCGTCTCCATCTACTACCTAGGTGTCGGGCCGACCCGTGTCGACCCGCTTCCCGAGGTGTTCGGACCCTCTCGCTCCCAACGCATCCGGCAGGTCGAGGACCTTCCGCGGGTACTGGCCCATGTCCATCGTGAGCTCGTAGGCGCGTGACCGGCAACACGCTGAGGAACACATGACCCCCGACACCTATTACTCGAACGGCAACGAAGTCCAGTTGTTCGAGCAGGCGTATCACCAGCGGCTGCCGGTGATGCTCACCGGCCCGACCGGCTGCGGGAAGACCCGGCTGGTCGAGCACATGGGCCTCCTGCTGAGCCGACCCGTGGTCACTATCAGCTGCCATGACGATTTGACCAGTTCGGACCTCGTAGGCAGGTTCATGGTGACCGGCGGCGACGTGGTGTGGACCGACGGCCCGCTGACCCGGGCGGTGAAGGCCGGCGCGATCTGCTACCTCGACGAGGTCGTCGAAGCACGCCACGACTCGCTGGCCATCCTGCATTCGCTGACCGACCATCGCCGTGCTCTCTACCTCGACCGGGCAGACGAAGTCGTCAAAGCGCCGGAAACCTTCATGCTCGTCTGCTCCTACAACCCCGCCTACCGCAGTTCGCTGAAGGAACTCAAGCCGTCCTTCCGCCAGCGCTTCGTCACGCTTCCGATGAGGTATCTACCCGCGGACCGCGAGGCCGAGGTGATCGTCGCCGAAGCGGGCATCCAGGCTTCGATTGCGGGAAGGCTCGTTGCCTGCGCCACCGCCATCCGGACCGCCGACCACGCCTTCCACTTCGAGCCGCCGTCGACGCGCGTCCTGGTCACCACTGGCCGGCTGATCGCCGCCGGCGCAACCGAATTAGCGGCGGCCGAAGCATGCATCCTCGCGCCATTGTCAACCGACGGTGCCATCAGCGACGGCTTACGTGAGGTCGCTGCCGCCAGCCTCGCCACCGCCGACAGCTCGCACACGACTCACTAGCAGAACCGGGAAGGGACTCAACCACCATGGACCAGAAGGAACGACAGCGCAAGAAAGCACTCATCATCCTGCAGATCGTCATCTACGGCTACCTACTGGTGATGTTTGGGATTCAGCTCTACATGTCCTTCGCGCGCGGCTGGTGGGAATTGTGAATTTACCTCTACTGAACCGGCTTTCGGGCGGCAAATCAGCACGCGATGAATCGGTCAGCATCGAGGACCACCATGACGAATCCCGTCTGGCACAGCGCCGGGCCGACAAGTGGATGATTGTTGGCGCCGCCCTGATGGGGATGTGGGCGCCGGGCCTGATTGGCTTCCCCATCTTCATTCGCGGAGTTTGGCTGCAGCGCCAGGCTCTACGGGCGGGTCTGTCGGTGCGGCCGATGATCGTCACCTTGATCGGCTATCTCGTGCTGATCGACGGCACCCTCAACAGCCTGGGCTGGGCGTTGGATCTAGTCGCCAATCACACGTTGATCAACCGGGTGCTGATGGTGGGCTGGGGCAACATGTTCGACGCCGGCTACTTCTGGCACTACAACGAACTTTGGGTCGGCGGCGCCGCCGGTCCCGGTGAGAAAGCCTATGTGGCAGGACTGATCCTGACGGTGTTCGCGATGCGCTGTGCCGCGGCGATCGGATTCCTGCAGATGAAGCGGTGGGGCCACCAATGGATGGTCATCACCTGCTGGATGGGCGTGGTGATCTGGTGCGCCTACGTTTTCAACATGACCATGTACGCCGACGTGCGTTATGCGGGCGTGGTATTCCCCGTCATCGGCTGGTGGCTCTACGACATCTTCTACATCACCCCGTTCCTGGCCATCCCGTATCTGCACACGGTCAACCGCGAAATCTTCACCGACTGAACAGTTTAGGAGCACGGCTGTGACTTCACCCGCATCCGCACCGGCGTCCACCGAAGGCAACGACCCGGCCGACGATCTGCCCCCTGGCACCACGCCGTACTACGCCAGGATGCACAAATACATCAAGCGGGCCGTCATCGTCTGTCTGGTCGCCCTCGTCGTCGAAGGCGCCTTCACCCTGCCCTTCATGGCGGTCTACTACGGCTATCCGACGCTGAGCCTGACCCAGATCTGCAGTGAATTGCTCAAGGTCCGCTACTCCGACGACACCTTGGAATGCAAGGTTCCTTATCCGATGCTGGGGCCTCCGGAGGGCGCCGAGGGCAAGGACACCGCGCGGGACCAGTGGGGCATCCAGCCGGTTCCAAAATATCACCGGCTCGGGTTCCGCGAACTGGTGCGCATCCATGACGCGCGTGCGGCCCGGCAACATGGCGCTCCGGCTCCGTGACGTTGTGAACGGGCCGACCAGCTTGCCCATCGAGTTCGGCTGATGCCCGGCGGGCACTCATGAAATGATGCGCGATATGTTCGACCGCTTCATTTTCCCCGTTGCGGCTATCGCACTCATCGCGATCGGCTTGCCGTCACCGGCTTATGCGGATCCACAGTGTCCGTCCAGCGGCTGTCCGCATGCCCCCAGCAACAGCCCGTCGTACAAGGACGGTTACAAGACCGAACACGACTATTTCTCGGTCCCGCAGAATCACGCGTATCTCAACAGCGAGATGAAAAACGGCTACGACACCGGGCTGGTCTGCCAGACAGAGATGAACGGGGGTCCGCCGCCGCCAAACCCGACTGACTGGATCAGTGGCTGCGTCGACGCGTTACACGATTTGGGATTCAAGCCATAAGCACGCCCTCGCAGGTGCTGATCACAGTCGCTGAGTTGGCCGAGCTCATCGGTGCCGGCGGACCTGTCACGGTCCTCGACGTGCGCTGGCGGCTCGACGAACCGGACGGCCGCGCCGCATACCTGCGCGGCCACATCCCCGGCGCGGTGTACGTCTCGCTCGAAGATGAACTCAGCGACCACAGCATCACCGGACGGGGACGGCACCCGCTGCCGTCCGGGAGCAGCGTCGAGGCTTCCGCGCGTCGTTGGGGCATCCGCCACGGCGTGCCCACCGTCGTCTACGACGACTGGAATCGCGCGGGTTCGGCGCGGGCCTGGTGGGTGCTGACCGCGGCCGGGCTCGCGGACGTCCGAATCCTGGACGGCGGCCTGGCTGCGTGGCGGGCGCCCGGAGGCAGCCTGGCAACCGACTCGGTTACGCCGCCGCCGGGCGACGCGACCACGCTGCACGGCGATCTGTATACCGGCGCATTGCCGACCTTGACCGCGGAGCAAGTCGGCGATTTCACGCTGCTCGACGCGCGCGCACCCGAACGCTTCCGCGGCGAGGTCGAGCCGATCGATCCCGTTGCCGGGCACATCCCCGGCGCCAAAAACCTGCCCAGCGGCAGCGTACTCAATGGTGACGGGACGTTTCTGTCACACGACGCGCTGGCCCAACTGCTCGCCGAGCACAGCATCGACGACCCGGGCCGATTGGGTGCGTACTGTGGCTCCGGTGTCACGGCCAGCATCACGGTGGCGGCGCTCGCCGCGCTGGGTTACCAGGCAGCGTTGTATCCCGGCTCATGGTCGGAATGGATTTCGAATCCCGCCAACGCCGTTGCCCGCGCAAATAGGTAGTCCGGTTTCGCGGAAAGAGGTTTGTCGCGCACCGTCGACGGCAATGCGCTTGGGGAGGTGGACGCGTTGGTCGACCATCGCGTTCGCTTAGGTCTCGTTGGTTCAGCCGAGAGCTTACGAGACCGTCTCTAATTTTTTGGGTGATCGTCACTCTTTTAGTTGTAGTAACGTACGGCTATGGACACTGATGTCTGGATCCTCGGCGGCTACCAAACCGACTTTGCCCGAAACCTCAGCAAAGAAGGGCTCGACTTCGCGGATCTGACCCGCGAGGTCGTCGACGCCACCCTCGCTGCGGCCAAGACCGACGCCGGCGACATCGGCGTCGTTCACGTCGCCAACGCATTCGGCGAAATGTTCGCCGAACAAGGTCACCTCGGCGCCATGCCGGCCACCGTGTGCGATGGCCTGTGGGACACACCAGCGTCGCGACACGAGGCCGCCTGCGCGTCGGGCAGCGTGGCCGCGCTGGCGGCGATGGCCGACCTGCGGTCGGGCAACTACGAGACCGCCTTGGTCCTCGGCGTCGAGCTGGAGAAGACAGTGCCCGGCGACACCGCGGCGCGTCACCTCGGCGCCGCAGCCTGGACTGGGCATGAGGGGGCAGACGCGAAGTTCCTCTGGCCGTCGATGTTCGCCACGGTCGCCGACGAGTACGACCGCCGGTACGGGCTCGACGAAACCCATCTGCGGGCGATCGCGCAACTCAACTTCGGCAATGCACGACGAAACCCCAACGCGCAGACCAGGGAATGGACCGTCCCCGACCCGATCGGCGACGACGGCGAAAGCAATCCGCTCATCGAAGGCCGGCTACGGCGATTCGATTGCAGCCAGATGACCGACGGCGGAGCGGGAGTCGTTCTGGTCAC
The DNA here is from genome assembly GCF_036490025.1 of Mycobacterium sp. Lineage (GTDB taxonomy): Bacteria > Actinomycetota > Actinomycetes > Mycobacteriales > Mycobacteriaceae > Mycobacterium. The sequence continues at coordinate 10,338 of NZ_DASXEP010000158.1, forward strand.
CGACAAATACCTGCGCGACCATCCCACTGCGCGGCCGGTCGCCCGCATCGCGGGCTGGGGACATCGCACAGTCGGGCTCGGCTTGGAGCAGAAACTCGACCGCGCAGCCGACGACCCTTACGTCATGCCGCATGTGCGAGCGGCCGCGCTCGACGCGTTGCGACGCGCGCAAGCCACGCTCGACGATCTGCACGGCATCGAAGTACACGACTGCTTTACTCCCAGCGAGTATTTGGCGATCGACCACATCGGCCTGACCGGCCCGGGCGAGTCGTGGAAGGCCATCGAAAACGGCGAGATCGAGATCGGCGGGCGCCTGCCGGTCAACCCGAGCGGCGGGCTGATCGGCGGTGGCCACCCGGTCGGTGCGTCCGGAGTGCGCATGCTCCTCGACGCGGCGAAACAGGTCAGCGCGACGGCCGGCGACTACCAGGTCGAAGGCGCGAAAACCTTTGGCACGCTCAACTTCGGCGGCAGCACCGCCACCACGGTCAGCTTCGTCGTCAGCGCCGGCGAAGGATCCTGAGATGGACGTCGAACTCGTCGGCAAATTCCTGTCGACCCTGCCCGAAGACGACGACCACCCGTACCGGACCGGGCCGTGGCGACCGCAGACCAGCGAGTGGGACGCCGACGGCCTGATCGCTGTAGAGGGCGAGCTTCCCCGCGACCTCGACGGTGTCTACCTGCGCAACACCGAGAACCCACTGCACCCGGCGCTGAAGACCTACCACCCGTTCGACGGCGACGGCATGCTGCACATCGTCGGATTCCGTGATGGAAAAGCCTTCTACCGCAACCGCTTTGTCCGCACCGACGGCTTCCTGGCCGAGAACGAGGCCGGCGAGCCGCTGTGGCCGGGGCTGGCCGAACCGGTGCAGCTGGCCAAGCGCGACGAGGGCTGGGGTGCTCGCACCCGGATGAAGGACGCGTCGAGCACTGACGTGATCGTGCACCGGGGCATCGCGCTGACCAGCTTCTACCAGTGCGGTGACCTGTACCGGGTCGACCCGTTCTCGGCCACCACACTGGGCAAAGAGACCTGGAATGGACACTTCCCGGTCGACTGGGGTGTATCCGCCCACCCGAAGGTCGACCCCAAATCCGGTGAGCTGCTGTTCTTCAACTACAGCAAGCAGGCACCCTACATGCATTACGGCGTGGTCGACCAAAACAACGAACTGGCGCACTACGTCGACGTCCCGCTGCCCGGGCCGAGGCTGCCGCACGACATGGCCTTCACCGAAAACTACGTCATACTCAACGATTTCCCGCTGTTCTGGGATCCGGGCCTGCTCGCACACGATGTGCACCTGCCCCGGTTCTACCCCGACATGGCGTCGCGCTTCGCAGTGCTGCCGCGCCGCGGCCGCACCGGCGACATCCGCTGGTTCGAGGCCGACCCGACGTTCGTGCTGCACTTCACCAACGCCTACGAAGACGGCGACGAGATTGTGCTCGACGGCTTCTACGAAGGCGCGCCGCAGCCCGTCGACACGGGTAGTCGGCTTGGCCCCGAAAAATCCCAGTGGGACAAGCTGTTTCGCTTCCTCGCACTGGATCGCCTGCAAGCGCGGCTGCACCGGTGGCGGTTCAACCTGGCCACCGGCGAAGTCAAGGAACAGCAGTTGTCGGAATCCATCACCGAATTCGGGACGATCAATCCCGACTACGCCGCAACCAACTACCGCTACACCTACGCCGCCACCGGCAAGCCGGGCTGGTTCCTGTTCGACGGGTTGGTCAAGCACGACCTGCGGACCGGCGGCGAACAGCATTACACGTTCGCCGACGGGGTTTACGGCAGCGAGGCCGCGATGGCCCCGCGACCCGGCACCACCGCTGAAGACGACGGTTACCTGATCACGCTGACCACCGACATGGAGGCCGATGCGTCCTACTGTGTGATCTTCGACGCCGCC
>NZ_DASXEP010000173.1:0-14500 GCF_036490025.1 Mycobacterium sp.
CCGCAGGCCGCGTCGGTCCCCTGGCGTCATTGGAGAAGTAGTGAGTGCGAGTCCAGGAGAAGGAGTGTTGAGGATAGCGGCTGTTGATGAGGTCCGGCGGACTGCCTCCGCGGCGTGGGGAGATCGCGCAATACATACCCGGACCCTGGCGTACCGAGTACTCCAGGTCGCACTGGCGTGGTGAGCAGATCTGCTATGGCGCCCCGGATTACCTTCACGCGCAGGCCATGCGGGTGGACACCTCCCCACCGTAGGTGATAACCGCGCTCAAGCGATGAGTATCGCGCCGGCGAGTACCTGAGAGCATCACGGCGTGCGCCTTGCAGAGCGAAGCGACTCCTTGTGTGTGTGTGTATATTTGTGTGTATGGCTCGGTTGAACGTGTACGTGCCGGACGATTTGGCGCGCCGCGCCAGGGCGCGGGGCTTGAACGTCTCGGCGCTGACTCAGGCCGCGATCAGCGCCGAGTTAGAGAACTCTGCAACCGAGGCATGGCTTGACGGGCTGGAGGCCAGAAGCACCGACGCTCAGCACGACGACGTGTTGGCCGCGATCGACGCCGTCCGGGATGAGTTCGGAGCGTGAGCCCATCCGCCCCTTCGCCGCCGGAGCAGGTGGTTATCGACGCGAGTGCCATGGTGGATCTCGTTGCGCGCACTCGCGATCGATTTTCGGCGGTGCGTGCACGGTTGGCCCGGACGGTGATGCACGCGCCGGCGCACTTCGATGCCGAGGTGTTGTCGGCGCTGGGGCGCATGCATCGCTCCGGTGTGCTCACCGTTGCCCAGGTCGATGCGGCACTAGATGAGCTGCGACAGGCGCCGGTGACCCGGCACGGTCTTTCGTCGTTGCTTGCCGGAGCGTGGGCGCGGCGCGACACCCTCGGCCTGACCGATGCCCTCTACGTCGAGCTCGCCGATATAGCAGGCCTCGTGTTGTTGACCACGGACCAACGATTGGCACGCGCTTGGCCTTCGGCTGACGCCATCACCTGAGTTGAGCCCGCAGGCATCGGCCTTCGCAACGACATCAGTCAACGTCGCTTTTGAGTCAAGGGTCAGGAGCCGTTGGTAGCCCACCCAGGCAATCGTCGACACAGGGCTGTATGCCTCCTGGTCATCGAGCCGCACCGATCTGCTCGAGATAGGCGTCGGTGAAGTTCCCCCGCTCACCCAGCTCGCTTCTGGATGGTGCTTATCGCAGATGGCCAGCGGCGCTCTCGCCTTTATGGAACCAGTAGCTGCCCACGACCGCCTGGAGTGGATTACGACCTCACGGATGTAGGTTCCACTGGCCGCAATCCTGGGCCAGGGCATCGCTGACGTCGACTTCGAGCCCGCCGACCACCGGGCCTGGATTCGACGCGGTGCTCACCACGCGCTGGTAGAGAACTGCGGCGGGGTCGACCTGACCGTGAGACCAGGACCGGGTCTGCCAGGCCCACCGGCGGCCGGGCGTGCGCGAATTCCCGATGACGCCATCGGCCGCGGCCCACTGGCACGCATTGATGCCCCCGTAGATGCCGGTGCGCTGGACTCCAAGCACCGAGTTGATTCCGCGAAACCACTGCAACGCGACGGTGTTCCAGGTGTCGCGGTTGATGTCGTCGTCGACGGTGAAGAAGATCGGTGCACTCTGGCCACCGCCCGCCGCGGTATGCAGCTGCCAGCCGGTGCGAGCGTCGGCGACGCCGCCGGCGAACCCGCGCGTGAAGTCCGACGGTGCTGTCCCGCCCGGCTTGCCGTATTGGTAGTTACTGACGATCGCCAGGCCAGCGGCGGTCAGTGACTCGGCGTAGGACCGGGTGATCGGCTTGGCGCCGAAGGACGAGCCGGGACGCGAGAGCGAAACGTAGTTGATCACCCCGGAGTGGCCGGCGGCCCGGATATCCTGGGCCGGAATCTGACGCATGGCGAAGTCGATCAGCGTGGGAGCGGCAGCCGCCGCCACGGGGGTGCCGGCATTTGCTGATACCGCGCCCAGCCCGACCAGCGCCGACACCGCGGCGGCGCAGCGTAGTGCCTCACGCCGGGAAACCGGGCGTGATCGCCGGAGGCCGGTAGTGCCCGGCGAGTCCTGCATCGCGTGATGTTAACAATGTGACTGCTGTTAACTGTGTAGCCTCGCTGGCCGCGTTCAGTTCGGTTTTGCACCGTTTCGTCGGCCGACGTGGGGGCCGGGCCTCGGTGATACGTCGAACGACAGGCCGCGGGTTCGGCCAGTGCGTACCACCAGGGCCTCCATAGTTCGCTGCCGGGTTCAGAAGGGAGAACGTGAGCGAGCAGAAGCGTGCCGTCGCACGGTCGGGGGTTTCTGCCGAAGGGCGAAGGCGCGGCGGCGATGCGCGCTTTGCTTACAGGCGACTTGCCGGCGGGCCGGGGCTCATACGTGCTCACTACCGTGAAGCAATAATCCTTTGAGTTGCAGACGACAAGGAGAAAACGCGGTCGGCGCGGTCTGCTTTCACCACCATTGACCGCCCACGCATTTACAGGTCGACGACGGTCTCGGGTGAGACAAGATGGTTAGCTCTTCCAGATGACCTTGTCGATGCCGCTGGCATCCCGGTAGACAACGCTATCGGGCGCCGTGCCCCCTCTAACGTCGAAGTACAGCCTCCCGGTTGTTTGGGTGCCCGGCGCGAGCGGCTGGTTGGGAAGGCCGTCCGGCTCGTTCCCCTTCAGAACCGCGTAGGTCGAGCTGTTAACGGCCCGCGCGTTGAAGTCGGCAATGTTTGGAGTCGGGGAGCCGCTTACACCTTTGGCGGTTACATCCGAATACCACGCGCCGTCGTTGTGACCGCTGGGCTGCAAGTTACTTACGGTGTAGTTGATGGCCCCAGAACCAGCTGCCCCCGGAATCTCTGCCGATTGGCCGAAAGCAACCGTTTGCGGATCCGCCAACGCGGGTGTCGCCGTTAGGATTCCTGCCGTCGCAATACCAGCAGCTGCTGCTGTCGCCTTCAGCGCGATCTTGGAGAACATCACGTCAAACTCCTTCCGCTATGTTCCTGTGATCCAGAAGTGGTAGCCGCGTGTTCGACCACCCATGGGGCGTATCCACGCTCGGGGATTTCAAACCTGCTCGGCAATGGCCAAAGCTCAGTGCGCCGACAATCAAGGTAGGTATCACCGATGGCGTCACCGGCCCGGCGCCGGCGGCTTTGCAACCTCATCGCAGCGCGGCGACGAGCTTTTCCAGCGTCTCCCACGAGGTGCTCGGGGTTTAGTTGAGGCTGAAGTAACTGATGCCCAGTTCCTCGTGCAGGCGCTGGATCCGTTCGGCGGCAGCGGGTACCGGGACGTCGAGCAGGGTGGTGAGCTTGCGGATCTCCGCGTCGGGTGCGTCGGGTGCAACCATCCGCACCAGCGACAGGTCGCTGGGATCGTCCATCGACACCTGGAAGAAGCCGAACTGCAACTCGATGTCGTCGAACCGGTCACCGGCCTTGTCCGCAAGCTGCTGCCACCTGCCAGCTGGTGTTGGACAACGCGACCCGGCTGTTCGTGGAACGCGGGTATGCCGGCACCTCGATCGACGTCATCGCCGAGACCGCCGGGGTGGGCCGCTCCACGGTGTTCACCGCTGCGGGCGGCAAGCCGTGGCTGCTCAAGACCGCCTATGACCGGGCGGTGGTCGGCGACGACGAGCAGGTCCCGCTCGCTGATCGGCCCGAAGCCCGCGAGCTGTTTGAGATCACCGATCCCGAACAGATCGTCACCGCCTACGCCGGCATTCTCGCCGATGCGGGCGAGCGGGTCTCCGCCATCTACGAGGTGGTGCGGTCGGCGGCCGGCGTCGACGCCGAAGTTCACCAGCTATGGACCGACATCGGCGACCAGCGCCTCACCGGTGCCCGCACCATCGCCACGCTGCTGAAGAAGAAAGGGGGCCTGCGCAAGGGCCTGACGGTAGCCACCGCCCGCGACGTCATCTGGATTTACAACGATCCCGGGCTGCACCACGCACTCGTCGGTGACCGCGGCTGGACCCAGCACCGTTACCGCTCGTGGCTCAGCGAAACCTTGCGTCAGCAACTCCTGGGATAGGCCGCACCGCCGAATTGTTCGACGTTCGGACCGCCAGCCGTCGGTACCGTCGGCGCGGTCTCCGTGGTGGGGTCGACCGCACGCCGACGATGAGCGTTCCAAGGTGTCCCACTTGGTGTTCGGTGTCTTGCTGAGGTTGAAGCGGGTGAACCCGGCAAGCCGTGACCGGTGTATGGATGGACTCAGACGTGCACGATTGGCCGGTAGACGAGCTCTTGGATGTGGCTGTCGAGCGTGCGGCTCTCGACCAGCTCGAGGTCGAAATCGGCCGCGCCCTGGAAGATCGCATGATCACCGGTTTGACCGGTGATGACTGGGAAGATCGTCACCTGGACGCGGTCGACCAGGCCGGCGGCCATCAGCGCCCGGTTCATGGAGAGACTGCCGTGCGAGCGCAACGGCACCTCGGACTCCTCCTTCAGCCGGGCCACGACGTCGACGGCGTCGCCGCGCAGGACGGTCGCGTCGGGCCAGTCGAGAGGTCCATCCAAGGTGGTCGACACCACCGTCGCCGGCAGGTGCCTCATCCGGGTTACCCATGGGTCACCCACTTCGGACTCCTCGGTGCCCGAGGCCAGCATCCGTGCGAACGCCCGATATGTGTTGGCCCCGAGGACCATCCGCTGCTCCGTGCGGTACAAGGAGAGGCGGTGGTCGAGCAACTCGGGGCCCTGCTTGCCCCAGTAGCCGCCCCAGTCGCCGCCGCTGACGCCGCCGTAGCCGTCGAGGCTGGAAAAGACGTCGAAGGTGTACGTGGCGGTCATGATGCTCTCCTACAGAAAGGGTGATCGGGTGTTTGAGAGACAGACCGGGAAGCACTGCGAAACTCATCGCGGTTGGACTCCTGGAGTCGGGCCACCGCGCCTACCGGCTGGCCGCGGCCAAGCCGGTGGCGACGCTGAGCGTGGTCAGCGTGGGCAGCGCTACCAAAAGCCCGCTCCCGAAAGCCCCCTGGCCGAACGGCTCAAGCACCGTTCCCGATATTCTGCACGTGTGCGGCTCAGCGCTGTGGAACGCGAACGGGTCTTCGCGGCGGTAGCAGACCAGCGAAGATCGATCGCCACGCTGATCGACGGTCTTGACACCGATCAATTGGCCACCGCGAGTCTGTGCGATGGCTGGGATGTCAAAACGGTTGCCGCGCATCTGGTCAGCGATTTCGCCGACGGATTCCTGGGCTTTATGGCCAGCGGCCTTCGCCACGGCAGCATCCATCGCGGCATCGACGCGCTTGCCCGTCGCCGGGCGCAAGCCCCCGCCGCGGAGATCGCCGAAATCCTGCGCCGCCACGCTGACTACCGGCTCAGTCCCCCGGTGACAGGTCCGCTATCGGGCCTTACTGATGTGTTGGTCCACGGCGCCGACATGCGGATACCCCTGGGACTTCCGCACCGACCGGATCCACACCATGTCGCCAGGGTGCTCGATTTCCTCACCGGCCCAACGCAGTTCGGCTTCTTCTCGCGCCGACGCCTGCGCGGCATCTCGCTGCGCGACGACGACACCGGTCGAACGTGGGGCAACGGCGATCAGATTCGTGGACCAGGCGTGGCGGTGATGTTGGCCGTATGCGGACGCACCGTCGCGTTCGACCGTCTCACCGGCCCCGGACTCCCGTTGTTGAAGTCCCGGCTCCCCTGACCGAATAGAGATGCGGTATGAGTCAGCCAGTACTCGATGGACCCACGTCCGCTCTGCCGCGAAGCATCGCGCGCTATGTTCTCTGCGCCTTCTTGGTATTCGCCGGGGTCAGTCATCTGAGCTTTGCCCGAACCGCTTTCTACGCCCAGGTACCGCCTTGGCTGCCGTTGGACACCGACTTCGCCGTCATCGCCTCGGGCCTGGTGGAAATCGCACTCGGCGCGAGCCTGGTGCTGCTGCCCCGGTGGCGCGCACCGGTCGGATGGATCGTGGCGATCTTCTTCGTTCTGGTGTTTCCCGGCAATATCTCCCAATTCGTCACGCATGCAAATGCTTTCGGACTCAACTCTGACCTCGCTCGCGGCATTCGGCTGCTGTTCCAGCCGCTGTTCGTGCTGTGGGCGCTGTGGTGCACGGGGGCATGGGCGGCCTTCCGAAATCGCAGCCGATGAAAGGCTATCGGGGAGCATCGATTTCGTATGTGCCGTTGTCGTCTGACACGACGACCGCGACGTGGCGTTGGGCACCGTTGACAATGGCGTCGCAGGTGAAGGTCGTGCCCTTGCTGGCGCTGGGGTTGTGGCCGCCGTTGCAGCTGACATCGGCGACGGTGTTGGCGCCGTAGCCGCCGGCCGGATCGGACAAGGTCTGCAGAACGCCGGTTTGAACTTTGGCGACGTCGAGGACTGCGCCGCCGGTGATGCCGAGTGTGGAGACGCTGCCGAGCAGCACCGTCGCTCCGATCAGGACCGCCAGGCCGCCCGCCCCCACGAGGAGCCAGGGGATCAGCTTCTTGAGATCTGCGGTGGCGTTGATTTCTGGCTTGGCTGTTGGGTTTTGATGTTCTACCCGGGATACCGCGGGCGGTGGGCGGTTGGGGCGCTGTAGGTGCCAGGGGATCTCCGGCGTTGGCGGGGGACGCTGGCCGACGGGCTGACCGCGGGGTGGGATTGGCCGCGGTCGGGCGATGCTGGTGGGGTCGTCGGACGTCGGGCGGCGCAGATACCAGGGCGTGTCCGGCCCGGGTTCGTGTCCACGACCTGGCTGTGGTGGGTCGTTCACGGGAAGCTCCCATAGCACTGAGCCGCGGTACCGACTAGACCGGAGCGGAACGCCACGATCCGGGTGAAACCAGCGGGCACGCTGTCGCCGTTGGTGTCGCTGGCGACAAGATGATTGGTCAGCAAACCAGATATCGCTTCGTCAAGGTCACCGGGGGTCAGCACCAGGGTGTGCCCCGAGGGCACTGGGACGGGTGTTGCCATGTCGCGCTGGGCGACTCCGGTCAGGCACGCGGTGCGTAGCGCGGCGCGTTCGCCGGTGAGTGCGACGCCTTGTTCGTGTTGGACGGCGAGCATGTAACGGGAGGTGACTACGGAGAAGGTGGTGTCGTCACCTTGCAAGAGTTGGCGGCTTTCCTTGTCGGTGTAAGCGCCCATCTCTCGCAGGCCGGGAAGGTCGACGTTGATGGTGTTGGTGGCGGGGCAGTACGAGGCCGGTGGGCTGGGACGGGCGTCGGGACACGCGATGTTGCTGCCGACAGTCAGAGTGGGGGCTTTGTCGGGGTGGAAAATTTGGGTAAGGGTTTCCATCAACAGCGCCAAAGAGTCGTCGGTGATGGGCATCTCGCCAGGTTCGGAGCCGCCGGAGGGGTAATTCTGCAGCGCGGGCGGAAGGCCCACGTGGCGGCGGGCGATCTCGTTGTGGTCGATCGCTGCGCATGTGGCGGCGTCACCGTCAAATCCCTCCTGGAAAGCGCCCACCCGATCGAGCGCGGAACCGTGTGCCCCAGGGAAATTTTCAGATTCGTCCGTGGGATCACGCAAGGTAATACCGCCGGCGAGCACACGGTCGAGGCCATCGGTGGTGTTCATCGCGAAACGAGTTGAGCTGCCTTGCGCCACCCAGTGCAGATAGACCCCGGCGAAGCAGTCTGCCTGCTGCTCTTTGACGATGGTGCGAGTTAGGAGGTGCACGCTGTGCGCTCTGGTCTGCACAGCGTGGCCGAACTCATGCGCAAGGGCTCCGGCTACGGCGATATCTCCAAAGTACTTGCGCGTCAGGGGGATAAGCTCGCCGCGATCCCACGAGATCGAGTCATCGCGACGGCAATAAGACGCATTGACTGAATTGTAGCCGTTGGGTCTGCCACATGCGCCGCGGCTGAACGGATTCCTCGAGTCGTAGGAGCGGATCGCCGAGATGGGCTGGTATTCGCCCGAAAAGACCTGCGGGTAGGTGGCTGTCCAGAAATCTTGAATGTCGTTGACCGCCAACAGGGCGAGTCGATCGTTGTCGCCGCCGTCGGTACCCTCGACGTCACCCTCTGGCCCCGGAGCGTTGGGGCGAACTCCATTTAAGCCGCGGGTGGCGTGCAGGCCCCCGACACGGTCGGGGTCATACAACATTGAGGCTGCCCGACCCTCCATCACGGTAGGCGCGCACCCGGCGCCTGCCAGAAGACAGGCCGACGCGAGCGCGACTCGGACCCAGCTGCGATGGCGGGATGGCCGTCCGGAGCTCCGGTGTGGGCGGTGCTTCATGAGATCCCTCCCGGTGGGGAATGCGCTGCTCTGGTGAGATCCGCAGGTAGGCGCTGGCCCCTGTCGGCGACGTTAGTCCAAACGCCTGGGTGTCGCGCGTGAAACCCGTGCCGACGCCACCACACGCACGATGCCACGAAGGTGAAGTGCCGCACGGTCTCGGCATATCGGCACGTGTTGTGCACGCGGGACGGATACTGCTAGTCGGATGCAACGGGGAGGTGTCGTGGCCGCAGCCAAAGCCGGATCATTGTTCGGCAAATACCAGCTCAAAAGGCTGCTCGGACAGGGCGGCATGGGTGAGGTGTACGAAGCCCACGACACCAGCAAAGACCGAACGGTCGCGCTGAAGATCCTGCCCGAGGAGCTATCCCGCGACGAGGGGTTCCGCACCCGATTCCAGCGAGAATCCCGTGCCGCGGCGATGCTGGAAGAACCGCACGTCATCCCGATTCATGACTGGGGCGAGATCGACGGAAACCTGTACATCGATATGCGGCTGGTGCGCGGCCACGATCTTCACGAACTCCTCCGACGCGGACCATTAGAGCCCGAGCGTGCGGTGGGGATCATCCGTCAGATCGCAGCGGCGCTGGATGCTGCTCACGCGCAGGGTTTGATCCACCGCGACGTCAAGCCGCAAAACATCCTCGTCACAGCGACAGAAGACTTCGCTTATCTGATCGACTTCGGCATCGCCGAGAATCGGGGCGACACCCGACTGACGTTCGCGGGCAGCGCAATCGGATCCTTCGCGTATATGGCGCCGGAGCGTTTCGAGGACCGCCCCACAACTCCCGCGGTGGACACTTATTCGCTGGCAGGTGTGCTCTATGAGGCGCTGACCGGTCAGCCGCCGTTCAAAGTCGGCTCCATGGAGCAGGTGATCGCCGCCCACCTGTCCGCACCGCCGCCGCAGCCCAATGCCGTCAATGCGCGGGTGCCGGCCGCTTTCGACGGCGTGATCGCGCGCGGTATGGCCAAAGACCCCGACGACCGCTACGGCAGCCCCGGCGCGCTGGGCCGCGCCGCCCAACGCGCGCTGGGAGCGACGCCGTCATCGGGGCCCGGCACAGGACCGACCGCGGTCACCCAAGCCGCGCCGGTTTACTCACCCGCGTCGGCGCCGGGGCAGTCAGGGCCCACTCTTGCGGCATGGCAAGTCGGACAACAACACTCACCAAATCCGCAGCAATCCTCAACGAGCCAGGCGCGTCCGTGGCTGGTGCCGGCGGTGATCATCGTGGCCGCGGCGTTGATCTTGGGTGGTATCGGCGTGGTGATCGGGCTGCTCGCCCGGCAGAATGCCGCCCCGCCCACCGGCGCGGCGCCCTCGAGCGGCTACCCGGTCCCTCCCCCGACGCAGTCATATCAGCCGGAGTCGCCGCCCTCGCCGCCGAACCCGCCGGGTCCGGCTCTGCCGCCCGCAGTAACCGGCCCCGACAACAGCGCTACTCACGCGTCCTGTGACAACGGATTCTCATTGACCAATATGACCGGCTTCGGCAGCCGCTCTCAGCGGGGCAGTGGGGGAACGTCCTGCTTTTTCGCCCGCAGCGTTCTCATCTCCTACTGGAACCGGTATGGCAGCGCCATCCGAGATCAGCGCAGTGTCTCGGCCCCCGGTGCCGTCGACTGCCGCACCGTCGAAGGCAATGCGGTCTGTGACGGTAGCAATTTCGTCCTGCAGTGCGCAGCGGAGGGTGCGGATAACTGGATCACCTGCCGCGGGGGCAACGACGCAGTCGTCTATCTGTATTAGGGCCCGCTCAGCCCGGACACTTCGCTGCCGGTAGTCGATTAAGGCGAGCGTGCAGCCAGTCGCCGATCTGGGTGAGGGCGTGGGTGCCATCAGCGAACGACCCCGACTCGGGTTCAGCGGCCATTGCGACCACCGTCAATCCCCTCTTCCCCGACAACACGACACCGACCTGGCGCACCAGGTATCGCCCTGACGGAGAGGGGCCCCAACCGCCTTTGATCTTGGCATCGGGAAGACGTCCCAGACCCCATGAACGCTGGTCGCCGGTTACCCGGCCCATCAGGCCCAGCACCGGTTGGTTGCGCGGGTCGCATGCCGCCGCCGATAGAAACTTCGCCTGGTTGGTCAACGACCAGTCGGTCTGGCCGAAGGCGGTGTATTCGGGGCGCAGCTTTCGCGACTCGACGGTCGTAGCATCCCCGGTGTCATGAAGCACCTGGCCCACTTCGGCTGCGGCGGTGGCCGGATCGCCCAGGCCCTCCCAGATCGCTTCTGCGGCGGCGTTATCGGATTCGGTGATCGCCGCAACCATCGCTGTCGTGGGATGGCCGTTGTCGTGTTGGCGCATCGACGCAATCACCAACGGGACCTTGATCGTCGACCACGCGGGTTGGTCGGAAAAGTCCGAGACGCCCAACGTGACGGGGTCCGCCGACCCACTGCCTACGGCGCGCACGGCTACGCCGACCTCCGCATGGAGCCCGGTCTGGAAGTGGGCGAAGTCGGCCGCCAGCCCTGTGGGATCAGGCGACGTTGTTGCCGGCGGGGGAGCAGTCGAGTTAGCGGTGGCCCGCAGCGGCGACGCCGGGGCCGAAGGTCGCACTGGTGTGGAAGTCGGTGCAAGGTAAAACGCGACGACCGCGGCCACAGCGACGATCAACGCCCCAGCAACCGCGAGCATCCACATTCGCGGACGCGACCACCGCGGCGCTGGGGACATCACACGCGCGTGGCGGGCGCCGCCCCGGTTCAACCTGCGCCCCGGGCCGGCAGCGCGAAGGTTTCGCCCCCAGTCGAGCTCAATCGCAGATACGCATTGAGCACTTTGGTCAGCATGCCGAGAAGCCCGCAGAACGGCCCGAAAACCACCGTGCCGCAATGACTTAACGTTGCGGGCGACAGCACGGCGGTATTTGACCTAGGCATAGGTGAGCTCACCATAACCCGCGAGGACCTTCTAAAACAGTCACGAAGCACTCTGTCCCCAACCAGCCGTTAGTTCAAGGCCGCCCGCGGCTGCCCCGGTACCATTCCGGGAATGCGGACTGACACCGCTGCGACGATCCTGATCGCGCCGCGTGCACCCTTCTCGCCAAGGATGCGCACAGGCGCCGGACTGGTCGCGGTGCTCGTGGCCATCAGCGCCACGTTCACCGCTTGCACCCCGACGGCGTTCGCGGCGGGGAGCCTTGCCGGCATGACGGTCGTCCTGGACCCGGGCCACAACGGTGTCGCCGATTCATCGATCTCGCGGCAAGTGCCCAACGGCCGAGGCGGCACTAAAGCGTGCAACACGAGCGGTACGGCCACCAACGATGGGTACCCCGAGCACAGCTTCACCTGGGATGTCGCCCTGCACATCCGAGATGCACTGGAGCAGCTGGGCGTACGAACCGCGATGACACGCGACAGTGACAACGGCGTGGGGCCCTGTGTCGATCAACGCGCCGCCTTGGCCAACGCAGCCAAACCCGACGCGATCATCAGCATCCACGCCGACGGCGGACCTCCGTCAGGCCATGGATTTCACGTCAACTACTCGAGCCCACCGCTGAGCGACATCCAAGCCGGGCCCACCGTCGAGCTCGCAACCACGATGCGCGACGCGTTAGTCGCATCAGGACTCACTGAGTCCAACTACATGGGCTCACAAGGCTTGTACGGGCGAGCTGACCTCGCCGGTCTGAACTTGGCGCAATATCCCGCTATCCTGGTCGAACTCGGGAACATGAGAAACGGCACCGACGCGGCGCAGATCGAAAGCCCAGACGGACGCATGAAATATGCCAAGGCCGTTACCGACGGCATAACAATCAATCTGGGTAACAAAGCCCCCACGCGCTAGTTTGATGCGCGGCTGCGCCATCGGATACGTGCGCCCGCTACTGGTTTTGGCTCGGGGACAGGCAGTTACGGGCGCCCGACACCGGGAATCGCAACTCGAATCCGCAGGATGCGCCCGGTGGGTTGATCGGTCCGGTCGGACTGGTGCCAGGCGTCGGTGACACACACGTAGAGGCTGCGGCGGTCGTGGTCGCCCAGGACACACGCCAGCACGAACTGGTCAAGGTGGTGTTCGTCGGTGATGAATCCGTCGACAACCCGAAATACTCGCTTGTTGATCGAGTCGGCCACCCAGCGGCCGCCCTTCATGTCGAGGCATATCCCGTCGGGCGCGCAGAAGGGGAAAGCTGCAGTGGCGGGCAGTGGTTCGGTGGTGCGATCGGACAGCACGCCGTCGCGGTGGGTATAGCTGGTCAGCCGGCCCGCGCCGGATTCGGCGACCACGATCGTGCTTTCGGTATCGTCCACGTCGATGCCATTGGGCACCATCAGGTCACCGGCAGCTATGCCAACGGTGCCGTCGGGGTCGACGCGGATCACGACGGTGGGTTGCGGGTTGGGTTGCGGGGCGTCGAGGTCGAAGCCGAGTTGCGTGACGAATGCGGTGCCGTTAGCGGTCACGATCATGTCGTTGATCCGGTAGGGTGCAAGCGGTTTCACGTCGGCATGCACGGTGGCATGGCCGCCGCTGATCCGGTAGATGACGCGTTTGGCCATGCCGGCGACCAGCAGGTCACCGTTGGGCAGCCAGCCCAGCCCCGCGGGTTCCTCCTCCGCGGGGAACCGGTGCGCGACGGAGACATGGCCGTCGTCGATGCGGTGAACGGTATGTCCGCGCATATCGGAGAACCACAGATGTTCGTCGTGCCAGCGGGGGCACTCGGGCATGTGCATCCCGTGGGCGACGATGTCCATGCCCGGGTTGTGTCGGTTCATCAGCGTCGGGGCAGATCAAGCACGAAGCTGGCGATCGTCACGTCGATGAGTTGGTCAATGCATCTACGGTCGGCATGGTTGAGTAGTCGATCTGGTTGGTCGTGATGGCCGCTGAGAAACCGTTGTCGATGAGCAGGTTGGTTCCGTTGATGTAGCTCGCAGCATCGGAGCCCAAAAAGGCCAGTGCATCGGCGATTTCGTCTGGGCGCGCTTTTCGTCCGCCGCTTTGACTGGTCATCCAATCCAGAATCGGTGCTCCCATCGATGTTTGGAAGTCGGCGATCAATGGTGTGTCGATAAGCCCCGGGCACACGCTGTTGATGCGTATGCCGTGCTTGGCAAGTGGCGTCGCCTGCAGCAGGGTAAGGACCTGCGCACACTCTTTGGAGAACCCGTAGACATTTTGGGTCAGCCCGGGGTGCGCCTCGACCCAGTCCAGCGCCTGGCTCCAGTCGTCGATACCGAGCAATTCGAGTATCTGCGGCAGCCGCTCCGTGAACCCGCCGCCCGCCGTCGACGCGGTGTTGACCACCGCGCTGCCCGCAGGCATCCGTTGGTGAAGGCCTGCGATGAGCCGGCGTGGTGCGAGCACGTTGACACCGATGACGACCGGAAGGGGCAGTGTCGCTGCAACACCGGCGTTGTTGAACAGGACATCGATGCCGTCGGGAAGTCGATGAATTGCGTCGTCGATCGCGGCCGGATCGGACAGGTCGGCGAGAATGAACTCGTGTATTGGCTCGGTGCACGTTTTGATGTCCAGGGCGATTACCCGCCCGGCGTGCGCGGCTCGCAATCTGTCGACCAGCGCCGCGCCCACTCCGGTAGCCGCACCAGTGACGACGACAGTCTTGTTCTCGTAGTTGATGATTGGTGACATCTTGTTGCTCCTCAAAGTGCCGCGGCGGTGTCGCGGTCATCGTGGTGGGTGTCGGCGTCACGCGTGGCCACCTGTTTGGCCCAGCGGTAATCGGCCTTTCCTGCTGGGGATCGCATGACCTTTGGCGTCCGCACAAAGGATTTCGGAATCTTGTAGCCGGCTAGGTGTTGCGCGCAGGCGTCGCGTAGGTCAGTGTCGGTCGGTTCTGCACCGTCGACGAGTTGAACCACGGCCACGACTTCATTGCCCCATCGCGGCGATGGGCGTCCCACAACGATGACGTCGTAGACAGCGGGATGACAGGCGACGGCGCGCTCGACCTCCTCGGCGAAGATCTTCTCGCCGCCCGAGTTGATCGTCGCCGAATCCCGACCCAGGAGCTCGATGCGACCGTCGGGCAGCGCTCTGGCGCGGTCGCCGGGGACCGACCAGCGAACCCCGTCCACCGTCGGGAATGTTTTCTCGGTCTTGGCGCGGTCGCCCAAGTAACCCAGTGGGATGTACTCCCGCCGGGCTAACCAGCCTTCGCCGCCCGCGCCGCCGGTCAGGACGCTACTGAGATCCTCAGCCAGCACCGCGGTATCGGGCTGCGGGGTGAACACGGACACGTCGTTGTGGTCTGCCG
>NZ_DASXEP010000175.1:0-130427 GCF_036490025.1 Mycobacterium sp.
TGACGATGGCTAGCGAGCAGCGTGCGAGTTGGCGTGCCGCGGCGTTGGCGTCTGCTGGGTGCACGATGTCGGCGGTGATGCCGGTGAGCGCTCGTTCGGTCCATCGTCTGTCGGCGCGGTTCATCAGTATTCCGACGAAGCGGTGGCCTTGGGATGCCAGTTGTTTTGTGGCGCCCGCTATCTGCTCGGCGACCTGTGCTGGATCTCGCCCCCACAGGTCGTCGCCGAATCCGAGGTTCAGTCCGATCAGTCCGTCTTCGGCGGCGACGTCGGGGCGGGGTAGCAGCAGCGCGGGGTCACCGGATACGTTGACGTCCAGGCCAGCTTCAGCGAGCAGTTGCGCACTTCGGGGGCCGCGCACGGAGACGGTGTGAAACTCTGAAAGTATCGGCACCCATCGTTTCAGCTCTCCTTTACCGGAGCCGCTACGGCGTCCGACAAAGCTGGGGTCTTCGACGCCGACGCCGATGGCGTAACTTCCGTTGTCTCGGGTCAGCGCCTGTCCGCGAGTGACCAATCGCCGCCAATGGCGCCGCCCGACAAGGGTGCCGCCGCCGACGACTTGGGTGCTGCGCCGCAGTGATCGGTTCAAACCTGTTGCCGCTGCATAGATCTTATCGCGGGGAAAGCGCGGTAGGTCCAGCACGGTTGCTCCGGGCAGCTGTGACCGCACAGCGTCGTAGATGGCATCGTCACCGATGTTGCCCATCCGCTGCCAACCCAGATACGCGACGAGCGCATCTGCAGGCGCCGCCAGATGGCGGCTCCTGTGGCTTGGCGGGATCGGACTAGCTGCCGGCAACGAACCGCACTATTCCATGCTTGCGGATCAGCTGGCGCGCAGCTTTGTTCTGCCACTTCGCCCGATTCTTGCCCCGAACGTCGATGTGGTGATGAATCACCCGGATACCCGGATCAAACTGTCGCTTGATGCCTTTTTTATCCAGGCGGATCGCGAAATCCTGGGCCTCGTGCGAGCGCAACGTGGGGTCGTAGCCGCCGGCCGCCTTGAAGACGTCGGAGTAGACGAGCATATTGCCCTCGTGAAGCCAGTAGGCAGGACGCGCCGTCGGTTCGTCCAGTACGTCAGGCCAGCCCGTCGCGATCGGACCTACCAAGCGATGCACTGTGCCGGCAAGGCGCGGCTTATGTCTCCAGTGGTCGATCAGTCTCGGAATGTTGGAGGTGACATTGCCCCAAAGCGAAAACGCCGCACCATAATTGCAGTATTCCTGACTGCCGTCGGGTCGGCTGACCAGTCCTCCGATCACGCCGACGTCTTGGCCGACGTAGCGTCCGGCAATCTCTCGTGCCACTGCAGGAATATCGGCCGTTCGCAATTCCATGTCGGCGTCGACGAAGTGGATCAGCGTCCCATCGTCGACCTGATCGATGATCTGGTTGCGATTAGCGCCCGCCCCGCGGTTCTCCGGACTGCGCACCAGTCGCACGTCATGACCGAATTCGTTGACAACGCCGACGCTGTCGTCGGTGGAGGCATCATCGAGCACAAAGATCCGGTCGTAGCGCTGAGCCAACAATTGCGGAATGAGTTCGCGCAGATGGCTTCCCATGTTGTAGTTGGGGACTGCCGCGACGACGGGTATCCGTTGAACCATGATTGTCACCTTCGAGGATCAGGAAGGTATCAAGCTGGTCAGCGACGTGATGATCGACTCGGCCGCGGTATCGAGGACCGACGTCTCGAATCCCGCTAGCAGCGGGTACAGCGCAAAGTCTGCCGCGATCGGCAGGCCGATCGCCTCGATTGGGTTGTTCAGGTTGTCCAGAACCAAGCTGATGTCGTATTCGGGCACACTGACCAACGCCGCCTGGAGGATGTCTTCGGTGGGTGCGATGGTGCCATATAACGCGGCACCCACCTCCGAAAGCGCACTGGCGATATCGTCCGGAACGGCGGCCAGGGCAGTGGGATCGGTCAACAGGTTCGACAACCCCGACAACACAGCATCGGGATCGAATAAGCTGCTCGAGGTGACCGACGACGAATCCGTCAGCCCGGAGAACAGCGATTCCAGCGACAGCGAAACGGGATTCGGCCCGGTGCCGGTGAAATCACCGATGAAATCCTCGATTCCAGCGACGGTACCGGTCTCCAAAAGCGCAGGAAGCTTTTCGAAATCAGCAAGGCTCGGGAAGAGCCCGAACTCGGTGGCATCGTTGGCCGCCGTGGTCGACCAGCCGTAATCGGGATCCCCGTACCCCAAATTCACCAGCGCGGTCAAATCCGGTTGGAGCAGATCGGCCAGTGGATTACCGAGGACGGGTATCTCGCGCAGCGGATCCAACAGCGGAAGGTCGTCCACCGGAATGATGTAGTAGTCGGTCAGACCTCCCGTCGTGGTCAATTGGACAGCCTGTGAAAGCTGCTCAGCCGTGAGGTTCGCATAGTCGAAGTGGACTTGGCTCTCGAAGGAATTGAGGTCCGACAGAATGTCGAGCGGGTAGCGCGGAAAATCGGCCCACGTGTCGTATTCCAGGGTGTAGATCGTGGTCACGTAGTCGTCGGATGGGGTCGCCCCGTAAAAGTCGACTCCCAGACTGGGCAGGTCCAGACCGGCAAAGCGCTCGAACAGCCCGCCATTGGGGTTCATCAGGTCACCGATCAGCACGAAGTTGACCTCGGAACTCGGAACGCCCTCTGCCTCAAGTTGTTCCATTTCGAGCGAGGCGATGACTGCGCTCTGTGAGTAGCCGAATACGCCCACCGGGGTGTCGGTAGAAATGTAGGGCTCGAGTGCGTTGTTCAAATTCGTCAGGCCCTCGGCCACCGACGCATCGAGCGTCTGCTCGTCGCCGCCAAGTGGGTAGAACTGCTCCGGGGTATACAGAGCGTCCGCGACGGCAGTGGGAAAAGTCGGCTGCCCGTCGAAGAGCGCCGTGGGCGGAAAGTAGAGACTTTGAACGGCGTCGATAAAGCTGTCGGTCGGCGTTGGCATGCCAGTGCCGCCCATGACCTCGAATGGCATCGAGGTGTCGTCGCCGACGTCAGCGTGGGCGCACGCCGGCGTCATCGTCGACGTCAGCGATAGCAGACCCGTGCCGGCGGTTGCCAGCATCCCAAACCACAGGCACCGAAACTTACCCTCAGTAGGACGCAAGACCACCCACCCCTTTCGCGATCATCATCGCACCGATTGCGCCAACGGCCGAGGCGAAGATCGGCCGCCGGTGAGCGCATAACCAACCGTGCATACCCATCACGATTGCCTCCGTCTTCGCCGGCGACACCAGATAGGTGACAAGCGGGATTTCGGTGATGGTGTATGCCACCAGTGTGAAAACCAGCGCGGCCGCCACTTGCATGCCTGCGGTCGCTCCGGAAGCCAGAATGACCAGCATTGCGCCCCAGAACTCGAGCAGCTGAGTCGATGTGCACATACCGGCGACGAACGGCATCCCGAGCGATCTTCGGTCAAGGACCGCCGTCCATGACAGTCGCGGAAGCACCAAGCGGGGCAACACTGCCGGTGCTTTTGCCGGCTCGATCGCCTGCGGGGTCGGATCACTGGCGGGCATCAGCGCATTAGCAGGCTGGCGCCCCGGGCGGGGCATCGCGAGCATTCCGGCTGCCGAGATGGCGAGCGCACCAACGGCAACTTCGACGGCCGGCACAGCAGGATGTGCCGCAATCGAATGTGTCAGCCTCACAACGGGAGCCAGGAAGTCGTCCAGGAGAAACAGCGCGGCCAGGGCGGCGCCGAAACCCGTAGCCATCAGACCAAACCAGTAGACCAACAGATTGGACAGCGGCCGCGGACGTGAAATCAGCAGGGCCATGATCCCGATCCGCACCGGATCGTGGGCGGCAGCGATCGCAAACAACAAAACTGCGCTCCACATCAGGCCACCCGCCTCACGGTGGCGGCGTATTCCAGGAGATCGGCGGTCGTGCTGACGCTGACCTCGGGCGCGGTCATGTGACTGGCGACCGCGTGGGCCCTGGCGACGCATCCGGGGGCAAGGATGGACTGCAGATCAGCGACGAGCGAACGCTGGGTCGTGGCCGAGAAGCGCCGGGAAGAACCGACTTTGAGGCGTCGGATCTGAGCGGCCCAGATCGGCTGGTCGGCCGTCACCCACAGAATCAATGTGGGGATGCCTGCCCGCATGCCTGCCGCCGTGGTACCGGCGCCACCATGATGCACCACCGCCCGACACAACGGGAGAATGGCCGCATGGTTCGCGGCACGAACAAGCCTTACGTCGTCGCGGTCGGGGATGTCGGTGAAGTCGTTTGGCCCAGCGCAGATCAACGCCCTCGTGCCCAGCTGCGCACACGCCCCGCTGATCATCGCGACGGTATCGGCAAATGATGCCAACGGCATGCTGCCAAATCCGAAGTAGATGGGCGACGCGCCGTCGGCAATCCAGGACACAACTTCGTCGTCAGCATCCGACGGGCGGGCGACGGTGAGGGCGCCGACGAAGGGTCGTCGGCCGTGCCATTTCGCCCATTCGGCTGCCAAACCGGGGAAGCAGAGCGCGTCGTAGGCCTGGATATCCAGCGACTCCCGATCCATGATCCGTCGCGTCGAGTTCGATGTCGCCTTGGAAAGGCCCAGTCGACGGCGCTGAGCGTCCTCCGCGGCATTCGTCATGCGCCAATGCAGCCACCACAGTGCCGATACCGCGGAACGGGTCATCGGCGATGGCAGCATCGGAAGAAGCTGCCCGTTGGCCCGAACCGGGAAGCAATGAAGGCCCGCGAGCGGAATGTCGTAATACTCTGCGACATTCGCGGCCAGGCCCTGTTGGATCATGCCGGTCAACAGCAGATCGGCACCCTCCGCCAGTGATGCCAGCGTGTCACCCATCTCGGCCCAGACTTGGTTGAGCTGCTCCTTGGCCGCGCGCACCACGCGTATCGGTGTCTTGGCGTTCCAGAAGTTGTGCACGAAATCCTCGCCGTGCATCGCCTGGGCGTCCGGCCCATAGGGAACCGCGGAAAGCCCGGTGGACTGGACGAAGCCGAGCATGTCGGGTGGGGCCGCGATGCGCACCTCGTGCCCGCGGTGCCGTAGCTCGATACCCACTGCGGCGCAAGGCTCGACATCGCCGCGAGTTCCATGCACCGCCAGAGCGAATTTCATCGGGTTCACCTCCTACCGCGAGAAGAGGTTGGGGATACGGGCTACCGAGTATTGGTCTTCGAAGGGCTCGTGGTCGTCGGCCGCCGTGATCCAGTCAGGAGAATCTTCATCAACCGTCGGCAGCGCCGGCGATTTACCCGGCTTCAGCCGAGGAAACCGTCGACGCGTCCGGTTCTTCGATGCGGCAACGGCTTTGATGTCGACCGCGGGTTCGCCTTCGATCGTAGTCTCGGTGTGCGCTGTCGGCACGCCGTCGCGATTCGTTGTCGACGGATCGTCTGGAACGGCTTCATTTGTCGTTAGGTAACGGTCACGCTTCCGGGGCGTATGCGTCTGCGGACGGAATCGTGACGGCCACCAGTTCGCCGGGCCGATCAGCGCCGCAATCGCAGGTACGGTGACCGTGCGGACCAGGAAGGTGTCCAGCAAGATTCCCATGCCCAGAACGAAACCGGCCTGAACCATCATGCTGATGCTGGCCAGCAGCAGCCCGAACATCGAGGCCGCGAAGATCAGGCCCGCCGCGGTGATAACCCCGCCGGTGGACGTCACCGTGCGAATGACACCGAATCGCACGCCGTGCGGAGACTCGTCACGGATCCGTGAGATCAGCAGCAGGTTGTAGTCCGCGCCGACGGCGACCAGGATGATGAAGGTCAGTCCTGGCACACTCCAGTGCAGTTCCTGGCCAAGGATGAATTGAAATGCGATGACGCCGATGCCGAGCGCCGACAAGTAGGAAATCACCACGGACAGGATGAGATACAGCGGTGCAACGATTGCCCGCAGCAACGCGATCAGGATCATGAACACGATGACGATGGTCGCGATGATGATGAACCGGAAGTCATTGTTGTAATAGTCGCGGGTGTCCCGAAGCCCGACCGAGATCCCGGCGAGGGAGACCTTGGCATCCGCCAAGCTGGTATTCGGCTGGGCCTGATGAGCGGTGTCGGTGATCTCATTGACCTGGTCCATCGCGGCCACGCTGAAAGGATTCAACTTGGTTTGCACCAGATACCTCGCGGAGTGGCCGTCCGGGGATATGAAAAGCCCTGCGGCCTTTTTGAAATCAGCTTGGGTCATGATCTGCGGGGGGATGAAGAATCCCGCCATCTGAGGTGAGGAAGCACCCTGCTTCATCGCGAGCAAGAACCCCGACGCGTCGGTCAAACCCGCACCCATGTGCCGGGTTTGGTCTACGAGTTCCTGGACGCCGCCCGCCAGTTGGCGGCTGCCGTCTGCGAGCTGCTCGGCTCCGTGCTGGAGTTCATCGAGCTTGCCCGGTATGCCACCAGGATTAGAGCCCGCCACCGACCGCATGCCGTTGGCGGCAGTCTTGACTGCTCGTAGCAAGCCCTGCGTGGTCGTCCGCAACGAGTCGGCGCCCTCTGTCGTTTGCAATTGCTTGGCCAGATCGGCGAGGTCGTTCAACGCTCCACTGTCGCGGGCATCGGCCAAGCGCCTCAACTGTTCCCGGGACGCAACGCAATCGGGGTTCAAGGAGCAGACCGGGGTGGCGTCGAGCGCAGCCAGGATAGGACCCGCCCATCCGGCAGTGTTGCTGATGTCTTGAATGTTCACACTGAGCGAGCCACCGAGCGTGTGCATTTCGTTGACCAATTTGATGGCGTTGTCGATCTGGTCAAACGTCTTTCCGTTGCCCACTTGCTTGTCGAGGAGCGTCAGCGCGTCGACCACACCCCGGACGCCGGTCATCGCCTGGCCGACTTGATCCCGCACCTGACCAAGGGCATCGGCCAGTTGGTCGGCACCGTTGGTCAGCTTGCTGAGGTCGCCGTTGTGCTCGTGGATGTTTTGGGAAGCGTCGTTGAGCTTGCTACCCACTTCACCCGCTTGCCAGGCCAACCTGGCCTGCTCCAACGACTCGCCCATCGGCCGGGTGATGCCCCGGACAAGTGCGACACCTGGCACCTGGCTGACCCGCGAGGCCATCTGTTCCATATCGGCAAGAGCTTTGGGATCACGCAGGTCGTGTGGCGACTGGACGAAAAGGTACGCCGGGATGATCGAATCCAACGGAAAATGGCGGCTCATCACGTTGTATCCCGCGGCGCTCTCGACCGTGTCGGGCAAGGTCTTGCGGTCGTCGTAGTTGTAGCGCGCGAAACTTGCGCACGTTGCCAGAATGGCGAGCAGCACCAAACCGGCAGCGAGATGGACTTTGGGCCGGCGCACGATCCGGACACCGGATCTTCGCCACAACCGTGTAGTGAGTTCGCGTCTCGGATTGATCCAGCCCCGTCTGCCGATCAGCACCAAAATTGCGGGCAGCAAGGTCACCGCTGCCGCAAAAGC
Source organism: Mycobacterium sp. (assembly GCF_036490025.1). Lineage (GTDB taxonomy): Bacteria > Actinomycetota > Actinomycetes > Mycobacteriales > Mycobacteriaceae > Mycobacterium. Next base: position 7,434 of record NZ_DASXEP010000175.1, read on the forward strand.
GACGAAGATCGCGATCGCCAGCGCCGGACCAACCGTGGAAAACACCGGCAGCCGGGTGAAGATCATCGCGAAGAACGTGACCGCCACCGTCGCTGCCGACGCAGCGATCACCTTGCCGATGGACTCCAGCGCCCGCTGCACCGCTTCGTCTGACGGTGCGCCCATGCGCACGTAATCGTGATAGCGGCTGATCAGGAAGACGGCGTAATCGGTTCCGGCGCCGAACATTATCGCTGTCATGAAGACCAGGGTCTGACTCGAGATGCCGAGACCCAATTCCGCAGCACCGGCCAGAATGCCTTGGGCGGCAGCCAGCGATATACCGATGGTGATCAGCGGCACCAGCATCGTGATGGGATTGCGGTAAACGACAAGCAGGATGAGTAGCACCAGTACGGTGGTGCCGATCTCGATCACGTGGATGTCCCGCTCGCTGATCTCGGTGAGATCCTCGGCGGTGGCCGCGGGCCCAGCCATGTTGGCATTGAGCGTCGATCCCGCGACTGTGTTCTTGACCAGCCCGGTGACATTTTGATAAGAGACCCGGCCCTGCGGTGAGCCAGCGTTTCCGACCAGGCTGACGGGTAGATACCAAGCCTTGTTGTCTTTGGCGGTAAAGACTTCGCGCAATTCTTTGGTCGACAAGAAGTCCTGCAACGCCACGACGTCGCGGGTGTCTTGACGCAATTTGTCGACAAGGGCACGGTAAGTGCCTTCGTCGGCCGGGCTCAATCCTTTCTCATCGCTGAGAACGACCAACACGATGTTGTCGGATCCCTTGTCGTGGAACGCATTGACGATCTCTCGAGTCGTCACCATCACCGGGGAGTCGTCAGGCAGCATTTGGGGTTGCTTTGTTGCCGCGACCACCGCAAGCGGCGGCAACGTCAACGCCAGCACCGCCGCCAACGCAATCCAGAAGCCGATGAACACCAACGGCATACGCACCGCGAGCTTTGCCAACCGCCGGTAGATGTTTCCCGCGGCAGCAAAAGCCTGTGTACTAGGTAACCGAATCTTCATATCGCGGAACGCAGAAAGCCGTTCTCCTCACCTCTGTCAGTTTCTGGCAATCAGGCGACAGCGGCGTCGGCCTGGAGCATCACTACTTCACGACCGCATGCGACACGCAGGTATACCGACTTCAGCGCTGCCAGATAGCGGGTAACCGATGCTCGCGCGATCGGATTGTTCGGGAACAATACCGCCGCGTGAGTTTCGCTCTCGAACCGATTGACCCGTATGTCGAATTGTGCTGGAACGCCGCCATCGTGGTAGATCCTGGCGTTGGATCCGTCCAGATGCGAGTTGACGAGGGCCGAAAGCGGCGGAATTCCGGCGTCGAGGAAGAACAACAGGGGGACACGCCCGTTCGGCCTTTTAAGCCACGGCGCCAATTCAAGCACCCGGCCCCACGGCACGCTCGCCAACTCCTTGCCGGAGTCGAACGATGCCTGCGCGGCGCAGGCGGTCTCGCCGAAGGTCGCCCCGATGGGCACCGTGATCGGCGCGAAGCCGGTGTACCACCCCGTCGTCACGAAGTCCGTCGGGACGCTCCGGGTGTCCGTAGCGGTCAGCCCGTAATAGGTTCGCTCGCCGGTCAATTCATAGTCGGCCAGTGCGGCGCAGGCGAAGACGCCGCCGCTGAACCGGGCCCCCGCTGCCAGGCAAGCTGCCTCGAACGCGGCCGTCTGGCGCTCATCCAAAAGGGTCGTGCTCATCAGATCGGTAGGAGCCGAATCGCCCAGCTCCAACCGGCAATGTGGCAGGGTGGCCCCGTTGCTCTCCAGGAAATCGAGCCAGGCACGCACCTGTGGCGACTCCAGGGTGAGTGCCGACAGGCTTTCGTGCTGCCGGCTGCAGTACTCCAGGTAGCTCCCCGGCTGCGGCAACCGCAGCGGCGCACCGCCGCTGACCAATGTCTGGTACATCATGTGCAGCTCGGTGAACATCATCCCGATGAACATCGCATCGATGTACAGATGGTCGACAACCACACAAAATGTGAAGTGATCCGCTTGCTGAATCAGCATGAAGCGCAGGCAGTCCCACTGCAGCGGGCTCGGAGTGGCCAGTATCTTGCGGTGCAGGTCCTCAGGGTCCATCCGGCCATGTCTGGTCGCGACGAACTCGATGTCGCTGGCGTTGGGGATGGTCCGCCGGACGATGCTGGCGTCGTCGGTGTATTCAAACCAGTTGCGGTAGGTGTCGTGCCGGTGCAGGTGAGCATTGATCACGTAGGTCATGGCGCGCAGATCGCAGCGTCCCGGTATGTCCCACGCCGCGATGCACAGCCGCGCCATATCGAGTCCCTGGTCGGAGTACTCGCGATAGCTCCGCAGGTGTTCACTCTGCATATAGCTGGCCGGCACGTCACTGGACGGCGCCTCCCTGGCTTTCGCGAGTGAGGCGGGCGACGGATCCCACGACACCACCGAACCCCGTTCGGGCATCCAGTCATAGATCGGGCCGACGTTCACCTTCCCGAGTCCGAGCACGTTGACTCCTTCCGCATTTGTTCAATGGTTCGTGACAACAGACCCGCCGGTTACGACCGCAGCGCAGCATCCTCTTTGGGAGTCAGCTTTTCCCGCAGCACCTCGGCCAACCCGCGCACCGTCGTGATGTCGGTGGATGTGATGCGTATGCCCGTCTCGGTCTCGATGCGGGTACGCAACTCGAGGTTGCCGAGTGAGTCAACGCCGTACTCCGATAGCGAACGGTCGGGGTCGACGCTGCGGCGCAGGATCCGGCTGATCTGATCGGAGATCAGCCGTCGAAGCCGCCCGGCCCACTCTTCGATTGGGAGTGCCTTCAGCTCTGCGAGGAATTCGCTTGCGCCCCTGCGGCTTTGCCCAGATGCGCGGAACGCCTCCGCGAACTTGCTGCGCTGAGCGAAAGCGATCAACCACGGTGCTCCCGTCACCGGTGCGTATCCACTGTAAGCACGGTCGTGGCTGAGCAGTGCGTGGAATGCGTAGGCGCCTTCGTCCGGAGCGATTGCGGCACCGGAGCTTTCCGCCATTGCGGTGGCCCGACCGATCTCCGCCCACGCCCCCCATGCGATCGCAGTCGCAGGCAGGCCCTGAGCACGACGCCAGTGCGTGAACCCGTCCAGCCAGCTGTTGGCTGCCGCGTAAGCGCCCTGTCCCGGTGAACCGACCAGCGCTGCCGCCGAGGAAAACGAGCAGAACCAATCCAGCGGCTGGCCCGCCGTCGCGCTGTGCAGATTCCACGCACCGTACACTTTGGGCGCCCAGTCACGTTCGACGAGCTCGTCGGTGACGTTGGCCAAGGTCGCGTCTTCCACGACGGCCGCCGCATGCAGAACTCCGCGCACCGGAATTCCGGTTGCGGTGGCCAGCTGCACCAACCGATCGGCCGTGGCGGGTTTCGCGATGTCATCGCAATCCACCACGACGTCGGCGCCGATGGCCCGGATGAGCTCAATTGTCTCCAGCGCCTTCAGCGTTGGCTGCGACCGCGAGGTCAGCACGATACGCCCGCAGCCGGCGGTAGCCATCTTCTCGGCGAGGAACAAGCCCAAACCACCCAGCCCACCGGTGATGATGTAGGCGCCGTCGGCCCGGAACACCGGAGCCTGATCCGGAGGAACCACCGCCTGGACACTGCCGGTCCGCGGGATATCCAGCACCAGCTTGCCGGTGTGCTGGGCACCGCTCATCGTCCGAATGGCGGTAGCTGCGTCGGCGAGCGGGTAGTGCGTGCTTTGCGGCAGCGGCAGCACACCTTCTGCGGTGAGCCGGTAGACGGTATCCAGTATGCCCCGGACCTTTTCGGGATGGCTGATTGACATCAGGCCCAGGTCGACGGCGTAGAACGCAAGGTTGCGACGGAACGGAAAGAGGCCCAGGCGGCTGTCACCGTAGATGTCGCGCTTGCCGATTTCGACGAAACGCCCGCCGAAGGCCAGCAGTTCCAGACCGGCGCGCTGCGCGGCGCCGGTAACGGAGTTGAGGACGATGTCGACACCGTAACCGTCGGTGTCGCGGCGGAGCTGGTCGGCGAACTCAATGCTGCGTGAATCGTAGGCATACTTGATGCCCATCTCCCGCAACAGTTCCCGACGTGCCTCGCTGCCGGCGGTGGCAAAGATCTCCGCCCCGGCGGCGCGGGCTATCGCGATGGCGGCCTGGCCCACCCCGCCGGTCCCGGAATGGATGAGCACCCGGTCGCCCTTGTCGATTCGGGCCAGATCGTGCAGCCCGTACCAGGCGGTGGCGTACGCGGTGGTGATCGCGGCAGCTTGTTCGTCGGCGAGCGATTGCGGCAGCGTAACCGCAAGCCGCGCGTCAGCGTTGACGAACGTGGCCCAGCAGCCGTTCGGCGATATACCGCCGACGTGGTCTCCGACCTGGTGCGTGGTGACGCCGGGTCCGACCGCGGTGACCACCCCAGCGAAGTCGGTTCCCGTTCGAGGAAGCCGTCCCTCGAAGCTGGGGTAGCGGCCATAGGCGACCAGCACGTCGGCGAAGTTGATGCTCGATGCTTTCACCGCGACCTCGATTTCCCCGGGCCCAGGCGGAATGCGGTCGAACGCTGCCAGCTCCATCGAGTCCAGGTCTCCGGGCGTACGGACCTGCAACCGCAATCCGTCGTGCTCGGGATGCACGGTGGCGGTATGCCTTTCGTCAGGCCGTAGCGGGGTGTTGGACAGCCGGGCGACGTACCACCGACCGTCGCGCCACGCGGTCTCATCCTCGTCGGACCCGCTCAACAGTTGTTGCGCGAGCTGGCCGGTGTCGGTGTCGGCTGCGAGATCGATCTGGGTGGTACGCAGGTGTGGATGTTCGGAGCCGATCACCCGGATCAAGCCGCGTAGGCCGGCCTGCTCGAGATTGGGTCGGTCGCCTGCCACCACTGTCTGGGCCCGCTGGGTAATGACGTAGAACCGCGGCGGCTCGCCAGGGGCGTCAGGCAGTTCGCGCGCGATGCGCACCAGATGTTCGACATACTCGCGGCCCCGAGATGCGAATTGATCGTCCCCGGTGGGATTCTCGGGCCCGACCACGACCACCACGCCGTTGAACTCGCGGTCGGCCAGGTGCAAGCCCAGTTGCTCGGCCTTGGTGCCGTGGTCGGCGTCGTGCGGCCACGACAGCGTGGTCGGTGGTGCGTCGAGGAGCGTCAGCGCATCAGTCAAGCCGGCCGCCAGCACGTCGTCGCCGGTCGACGCGTTGATCAGTAGCCACGGCCCGGACTCGGTATCGGCGGACTCGGGCAGCGTGCGTTGCTGCCATTCGATGGTCAGCAGCCGCTCACCGAGTACGCGGTCTGCGGTTTCGGATGCCGCGTTGCCCAGTCTCAGACCGGATACGGTCAGCAAGACGGTACCGTTCTCGTCCAAGACATCGAGATCAGCCTCGACCGAGTTGATGTCGACCGCGGTCACCCGTGTGTAGCAGTACCGCGCGTTGCGGGTGGCGTCGTAGGCGCGCAGCTCACGCACGCCCAAGGGCAACAGTAGGCCGGTGCCGGCGGCGCCTTGGACATCGGGATGGACCGCGACGGACTGGAAGCAAGCGTCGAGCAGCGCAGGGTGCACGCCGTAGGCGTCGTGCTGTGAGCGGATCGACCGCGGCAACGCCACCTCGGCCAGCACAGTCGAAACTGCTTCTGTACCAGTGCGGGTCGACGTCAGCCCGGTGAATGCCGGTCCGTACTGGATGCCACGGTCATCGAACCATCGCCGCATCTCGGATCCCTCAATGAGGCGGGGATGCTCGGCCAGCAGCGCGGCAATGTCGCGTACCGGCGGCCGCTCTCTGGCGTCCACCGAGCCGAGCACTGCACTGGCTCGCCGCAGATGTTCGCCGTCCCGGTCGGTCTGGACGACAAAATTGACGACGCCTGGGGAAACCACCGTGGCGATGCCGTCGACCCGGGTCTTTTCGTCCAACAACAACATTTGCTCGAAGCGGACGTCGCGAACCTCCGACGCCGCACCGAATACTGTGCGCGCCGCAGCCAGCGCCATCTCGCAGTAGGCCGCCCCGGGAAGGGCCGCGACATTGTGCACCTGATGGTCTCCCAGCCATGGCAGGGCATCGGTGCCTATTTCGCTCTCCCAGGCGTGGCGTTCGGGCTCCTCATGCAAACGAACGTGCGAACCCAACAGCGGATGCACCGAAACCGTGCGGCTGCCGTGTGTCGGCGATTCGTGCCCTCCGCGACTCAACAACAGCGGCCGGCGGGTCCAGGTCGGCAGCGGCGCGTCGACCAGGTGCCCGACCGGGTAGAGCGCCGCGAAATCAATTGCGGCGCCGGCGCAATACAGGTCGACCAGCAATCCGAGCATCCCGTGCGGCATCGGCTGCTCGCGACGCATGCCGGCGAGCGCGACCGCCGGCACGTCGACGCTCTTGCCGGTCTGCTCGACGGCGTAGGTGAGCAGCGGATGTGGAGCCAGCTCCGCGAAGACCCGGTAGCCGTCCTCCATGGCCGCCTGTACCGCGGCGGCGAACCGCACCGTGTGCCGCAAATTGTCGGCCCAGTAGTCGGCGTCGCACACCGGCTGCTCACGAGGGTCGAACAGCGTTGCCGAGTAATAGGGAATTTCAGGTGTCGACGGACGCAAGTCGACCAAAGCGTCCAGCAGATCGTCGAGGATCGGATCGACCTGCGGCGAGTGGGACGCGACGTCGACGGCCACTTCGCGGGCCATCACATCGCGCTCCTGCCAGGCAGTGACCAACTCGCGAACCGTCTCGGTGGCACCGCCGATCACCGTGGACTGGGGCGACGCCACCACTGCCACCACGACATCGTGTACGCCGCGTGCCATCAGCTCTGAAAGCACCTGCTGGGCGGGCAATTCCACCGAGGCCATTGCTCCGGAGCCGGCAATGGTGGACATCAGTCGCGAGCGCCGGCAGATCACCCGGGCACCATCTTCCAGCGACAGTGCTCCCGAGACCACGGCGGCGGCCGACTCACCCAGCGAATGCCCGACGACTGCACCGGGAAGCACCCCGTGCGCCTTCATGGTCGCGGCCAGCGCGGTCTGCACAGCGAACAGGGTCGGCTGGACCCGGTCCACGCCGGTGACCGTCTCGGGCGCCGACATCGCCTCGGTCACCGAAAAGCCTGCCTCGCTTGCGATCAGCGGCTCTACCTCGGCGACTGCGGCGGCGAACACCGGCTCGGCGGCCAGCAGCCGGGCACCCATCGCGGCCCACTGCGAGCCCTGTCCGGAGAACACCCACACCGGTCCCCGGTCGTCTTGACCGACTGCCGGAGGGTGAGGTGTGTCACCGTCGGCCAATTCGCGCAGCGACTGCACCAACTCGTCGGTGGTGGCGGCAATCACCGCCGCGCGCACCGGACGATGACCACGCCGGCGGGCCAGCGTGTAGGCCAGGTCCGGCAGTGCGACGTCGTCTGTGTGTGCGGTCGCCCAGTCGGCCAGCCGCCCGGCGGTCCTGCGTAGCTCGTCTTCTGAGCTCGACGACAGCGCGAACAGCAACGGCGTGGCGACCGCGGATCCGTTCCGCTTTTCCGGAAGTGCCTGTGCCGGTGCCTCTTCGAGGATCACGTGCACGTTGGTGCCGGACAGCCCATAGGACGACACGGCTGCCCGTCGCGCGTGCCGACCGTTGGTCGACCACGGGGTGGTCGTCTGAGGCACGAACAATTGGGTGTTGATCCGGCTGAGCTCGTCGGGCAGGCGGTCGAAGTGCAGGTTCGGCGGAACGACACCGTGCTGCAGTGCCAAGACCGTTTTGACCAGGCTCAGCGTCCCGGAAGCCGCCTGCGCATGTCCGAAGTTTGTCTTCACCGACGCCAGCGCGCACGGGCCTTCGGTGCCGTAAACGTTGGCCAGGCTGGTGTATTCGATCGGATCGCCCACCGGTGTACCAGGGCCGTGCGCTTCGACCATGCCCACGGTTCGGGGGTCGACCCCCGCGGCGGCCAATGCGTTGCGGTAGACCACTGTTTGAGCGGTTGCCGACGGTGTGGCGATGTTGACGGTTCGGCCATCCTGGTTGGCAGCGCTGCCGCGTATCACCGCCAGAATGCGGTCGCCGTCGCGTTGGGCGTCGGCCAACCGCTTGAGCAGCACGACCGCGCATCCCTCGGAGGCCACGAAGCCGTCCGCGGCAGCGTCGAAGGCATGGCAGCGTCCGGTCGGAGAGAGCATGCCTTGCGCCGAGCCCGAAGAATATTTTCGCGGGTCCAGGATCACGCTGGCGCCGCCGGCCAGGGCCAGATCGCTTTCGCCGTCGTGCAGATTCCGGCAGGCCATGTGTACGGCGAGCAAACCAGAGGAGCACGCCGAGTCCAGCGTCATGGCCGGGCCGTGAACGCCCAAGGCGTAGGCGATGCGTCCGGACGCCAGGCTGAAGGTGGTGCCGGTAAAGCCATAGGGGCCCTCCACCGAGTGCGCGTCGGCGGCGAGCAACTGATAGTCGCCGTGCGTCAAGCCGACGAAGACACCGGTCAACGAATTCGCGATGCTGGCCGGGCTGACACCGGCGTGCTCCATCGCCTCCCACGAGGTTTCCAGCAGCAAACGATGCTGCGGGTCGATCGCAGTCGCCTCTTGCTCGTTGATCCCGAAGAATTCGGAGTCGAAGCCGCCGACATCCTCGATAAATGCGCCCCAGCGCGATACCGATCGGCCCGGGACCCCCGGCTCCGGGTCGTAAAACTCTTCGGCATCCCACCGGTCCGGAGGAATTTCGGTGACCAGGTCGTCACCTCGCAGCAAAGCTTCCCACAGCAGGTCCGGAGAATCGATACTCCCGGGTAGCCGGCACGCTATGCCGATAATTGCAACCGGAGTGGTTCTTGTTTTACCTTGGGCGAGCAAGACATGAGCCGAACCCGGGTTCACCGAACGGTCATGAATCGTGTCAAAAGCGGTCAATTCCCCTCCTAATAGCAATGGCTAGAGTGGGCTACTGCGGACTCGGGCCTGAGTGTAAAGCTTGTCCCGCCGCGTTGCAGGCCTCTACGTTGACGTCAATTTTGCGGAACGTTCTGGTGAATGCTTTCTTGCATGTCAGGGGCGTGCGGGACAAACGGACGTTATTCGACATACATCCAGCACGAACATCCTACGGGCTGGATCGTTACATAATCGTGATGTTATTCTGGAGTTCCGTCAACTCGGGAGACGGTTATTTATCCGGGTCTTAACTGATTCTCAGCGGCGTTTCAGCCAGCCCGTTTTCGTTGCGCACTCTTAACGCAGGAGGCGCTTTAATAGTTGCCTTTCCGAGCCGGTTGTTGTATACGCGACGGCGAAGTCAAATTGGTTCTGCCGGACTCGAAATGCCTCACTTTCGGTATGCCGGGTCTGATTGACATATCAATCAGTATTTCGGGCACATCACATTGACATGCGAATCAGTAATTCGTAGCGTCTTTGCGATGCGAACTAGGGCGGCCGAAATGCTCGGCGTGGAGTTTCCGATCTGTGCGTTCTCTCACTGCCGAGACGTGGTGGCGGCCGCCTCCAATGCCGGCGGACTGGGCATCCTCGGTGCCGTCGGGCACAGCCCCGACCGTCTGGAGAGCGAGCTGAGCTGGATCGAACAGCAGACCGCCGGCAAGCCCTACGGCGTTGATCTGTTGTTGCCGCCCAAATATGTGGGCGCCGAGCAGGGCGGGATCGACGCCGAGCAGGCCCGCGAGCTGCTTCCCGAGGAGCATCGCGAGTTCGTCGACGACCTGCTGGTCCGTTACGGCATCCCGCTGCCCACCGACGAGAAGCGCCGTCCGCCAGGTGATCTGAACATCTCGCCCAAGGGCTACGAACCATTGCTCGACGTTGCGTTCGCCCACCGTATCCGGCTGATCGCGAGTGCACTGGGATCGCCGCCGGCTGAATTGGTCACCCGTGCGCACGACGACGACGTACTGGTGGCCGCGCTGGCCGGAACCACGAAGCACGCGCTGGGGCATGCTGCGGCCGGTGTCGACCTGATCGTTGCTCAGGGCACCGAGGCCGGCGGACACACCGGCGAGGTGGCGACGATGGTGCTCGTTCCCGAGGTGGTCGACGCGGTGGCCCCGGTGCCGGTGCTGGCGGCGGGCGGCATCGCCCGGGGCCGCCAGATCGCCGCGGCGCTGGCGTTGGGCGCCGAAGGTGTGTGGTGCGGTTCGGTATGGCTGACCACTGAGGAAGCGGAGACTCTGCCTGTCGTGAAAGACAAGTTCCTGCACGCGACGTCGTCGGACACGGTGCGATCGCGATCGCTGACCGGAAAGCCCGCGCGCATGCTGCGTACCGCGTGGACCAAGGAGTGGGAGCGGGCCGACAGCCCCGACCCGCTGGGCATGCCGCTGCAGAGCGCCCTCATTGGAGATCCGCAGCGGCGCATCAATCAGGCTGCCGCGCAACCTGATTCGAGGGCCCGAGATCTCGCTACCTACTTCGTCGGCCAGGTTGTCGGCTCGATGAACAAAGTGCAGCCGACCGCCACGGTGGTGTTGGACATGGTTACCGAATTCATCGATGCCGTTGGTCGTCTCAACGAGTTGGTCGACCAGTGAGCGACGGCGCGGGCACCCGCAGGCGCCGTGCGGTCAGCAAAGAAGACAAGTCGAAGCGGCGCGCTGAGATCATGGCCGCAGCCAAGAAAGTTTTCGCGCGCAACGGTTTTCACGCCACGACTATCGCCCACATTGCCAAGGAAGCGGGGTTGTCCTACGGGTCGGTCTACTGGTATTTCGACTCGAAGGACGAGCTCTTCCATGCGTTGATGTCCGCTGAGGGTGAAGCCTTACGCACCTACATCGCGGCGCCGCTGGCCGCCACCGGCCAACGGCCTGACAAGGACTGGGAGCCGCTCCGCGTGACGGTGCGGGCCGTTCTGGAGTTTTTCGAGGCGGACAAGGCGGTCACCAAACTTTTGCTGCGCGACGCCTACGCGCTCGGCGACCAGTTCGAGAAGCACCTCGGCAGCATCTACGAGCGTTTCATCGACGACATCGAGAAGCACATGATCGTCGCCCAGGAGCTCGGGACGGTGATCAACGCCCCGCCCCGGATGCTGGCCTTCAGCCTGGCGGCGCTGATCGGTCAGCTGGCGCATCGCCGGCTGACCACCGATGACGGCGTGACCGCGGGCGAAGTCGCAGATATGGTTGTCTCGTTTTCCCTCAACGGGCTGCGGCCCCGGGAGAGCTGACATACTCGGCCAGACTAGACCGCGCCGGCCGGATAACGGCTGTTCAGCACGGTTCGTAGTGCTCTGGGATTTCCTGGGCGTGGCGAATTGACCTCGGCGGAATGTTCATGCATCATCGATAGGGTAAGCACCTCGTTAGGTGAGGCGTCTACACGGATATAGGCCACTGACCCCGAACGTCGAGAGACGCCCAGGGTCAGGACAGCTCCTCCCGGGTTAAGGGTTGAGCCCAAGTGGCTTCCGGGTCTACCGGATACGGCGTGTAGTGCCGAAACTCTGACGAGTGGGGTGCGGTTTCCCGACCTGTATCGGGTTCTGTATTCCTGCTTGCGTGCCAATGTGCGGTTCACCGCACGCGTCGCGACCGCGAGGAGGTGAGGGACAAATGAGCTCCGACTCTAGTCCGGATCGATATCCGGATTCCGTTTCGTCCCGATCCGGCCAGCGGCGCGTACTTTCCAGCTAAGCCTTCTTCGGCCTAGTCAGCACGTCGCCTCATCGGACGAGTGGTCCAGACCAGACCACTCGACGCCGTGTCGGACGGACATCGAATCCCGTTGTGCCCGTTTGACTTTCCGCTTAGGAGGCGACCATGACCGCTGTTTTCCACGATGACGTAGTAGTGGCGGCGACGTCCGCACCCCGGCTCAGGGTGGTACCCGACCCCACGCCGACGGCTGTGCCGACGCTGAAGACCTCCAGGTCGCCTGAGCCCCAGCCGATGGGTGGCGACCCGTTGGTGATGGGAGCTGCCCGGTTGCTGTGCGTTCCACTGCGTCAGCTCTACGCCGCGCTGTGGCGCGCGGGCGTAATCGAGGTTGGCGCCTGAAGAGCGCTCGCGGAGTGCTCGTCTGAGTTGTATCGCTCCCGGTATGGCCGCCTTGTCGGGTCGAATGCCACAGCCGCGTCTAGAAAAGCCGTGCCGAGTTGACATACGATCCGGCCAGACCCGGGGCGAAGGGAGCGCGTCATGGCTACCGATCTGACGCTTTATCTCGACGACGAGCCCGGCGAACTGGCCCTCATCGGTGACGTACTGGGCAGGGCCGGTGTCAACATCGCCGGTTTGTGCGCCCTCACCAGCGGGGGAGGGCGGGCAGAAGTGCACATCCTGGTGCACGACGCCACCCCCGCATTCGAGGCGTTGCAAGGCGCCGGACTCAAGATCGTCGAAGAGCAAGAGGTCATCGTGCTGGACATCAAGGATCGTCCCGGCGCGCTCGGCGAGGTCGTGCACAAACTCGGCGCCGCGAAGATCAACGTGGAGACCGCGTATCTGGCCACTAACACCCGTTTGGTGCTCGGCGCGGACAATTTGGCCGACGCCAAGGCTGCGCTGGCCTGAACGCGGCTGCGGCAGAGCAGAACTCAGGAGGTCGCACGTCGATGCCCGAAATGCATGCGTTGGCCCGTCGACGGCGGTAGGACCCGATCGTCGTGCTTGCGGTGCGCCAGTAGAATCGGACCCACGGCGTCGATCCGGCCATCACCGGGAAGCCTTCGGAAGAACAGCCGGCAGCAGGCCCAGTAGAACCGAACGGGTAGGCCCGTCACAGCCGACAACGAGCGGCCACGTCACAGTGTGGCAAGCGGGGTGGTACCGCGGCGCTTGCGCACCCAGCGCGACGTCGTCCCCGTGCCTGACAGCGGCACATGGAGACGACGCGCAGTGACCGAGAACACCTATCCCAAGCCGGCCGGCGGCGCACCCGACCTGCCCGCGCTGGAACTCGAGGTCCTCGATTACTGGGCGACCGACGACACATTCGGGGCCAGCATCGCCCGTCGCGCCGATGCCCCTGAATACGTGTTTTACGACGGTCCGCCGTTCGCGAACGGCCTGCCGCATTACGGGCATCTACTCACCGGCTACGTCAAGGACATCGTCCCGCGCTACCGCACCATGCGTGGTTACAAGGTGGACCGTCGTTTCGGCTGGGACACCCACGGGCTGCCGGCCGAACTCGAGGTCGAGCGGCAGCTGGGCATCACCGACAAGTCCCAGATCGACGCGATGGGCATCGCCGCATTCAACGACGCCTGCCGCGAATCGGTATTGCGCTACACCGACGAATGGCGGGCCTACGTGACCCGCCAGGCGCGCTGGGTCGACTTCGACAACGACTACAAGACGCTCGATCTGCCCTATATGGAATCGGTGATCTGGGCGTTCAAACAGCTGTGGGACAAAGGGTTAGCGTACGAAGGCTACCGCGTGCTGCCGTACTGCTGGCGTGACGAAACCCCGCTGTCCAATCACGAGCTGCGGATGGACGACGACGTCTACCAGAGCCGGCAAGATCCGGCCCTCACCGTTGGATTCGCTGTCTCAGAAGGCGATTTGGCGGGCTCGTATCTGTTGGTGTGGACGACGACGCCTTGGACGCTGCCGTCGAACCAGGCCGTCGCCGTCAACCCCCAGGTCACCTACGTGCAGGTGCGTGCCGGCGAGCATCGCGTCGTGCTGGCCGAGGCCCGACTGGCCGCCTATGCACGAGAACTCGGCGACGAACCGGAAGTGCTGGGCACCTATTCCGGCAGCGATCTTGTCGGTGCGCGATATCGGCCGCCGTTCCCGTACTTCATGGACGCGCCGAACGCTTTTCAGGTGCTCGGTGCCGACTTCGTGACGACCGATGACGGCACCGGGATCGTGCACTTGGCACCGGCCTACGGCGAGGACGACAAGGAGACCGCCGACCAGGCCGGCATCGTGCCGGTGACGCCGGTCGACGCCAAGGGCCGATTCGACGCCACCGTGCCCGATTACCACGGTCGGCACGTCTTCGACGCCAACCCGCAGATCATCCGCGACCTGAAGAATCACACCGGGCCGGCCGCCGCGAACGGTGCGCTGCTGCTCCGCCAGGAAACATACGACCACCCCTACCCGCACTGCTGGCGGTGCCGTAATCCGTTGATCTACCGGGCGGTTTCGTCATGGTTCATCAAAGTCAGCGAATTCCGCGACCGCATGGTCGAGCTCAACCAGCAGATCACCTGGTACCCCGAACACGTCAAGGACGGTCAGTTCGGCAAATGGCTGCAGGGTGCCCGGGACTGGTCGATATCACGAAATCGCTACTGGGGCACACCTATTCCGGTGTGGGTGTCCGACGACCCCGGCTATCCGCGGATCGACGTCTACGGCAGCCTCGACGAGCTGGAGCACGACTTCGGCATTCGGCCCGACAATCTGCACCGGCCCTACATTGACGAGCTCACCCGGCCGAACCCTGACGACCCGAGCGGGCAGTCGACCATGCGGCGCATCCCGGATGTTTTCGACGTGTGGTTCGATTCCGGCTCTATGCCCTACGCACAGGTGCACTATCCGTTCGAGAACGGTGACTGGTTCGAGACGCACTACCCGGGCGACTTCATCGTCGAATACATCGGGCAGACTCGCGGTTGGTTCTACACCCTGCACGTGCTGGCCACCGCGCTGTTCGACCGGCCGGCGTTCAAAACCTGTGTGGCGCACGGGATCGTGCTGGGCAGCGACGGCCAGAAGATGAGCAAATCGCTGCGCAACTATCCCGACGTCACCGAGGTCTTCGACCGCGACGGATCCGATGCCATGCGCTGGTTCCTGATGGCCTCGCCGATTCTGCGCGGCGGTAACTTGATCGTGACCGAACAGGGCATCCGCGACGGGGTGCGTCAGGTGCTGCTGCCGGTCTGGAACGCCTACAGCTTCTTGGCGCTCTACGCGCCCAAAGTCGGGAGCTGGCGTACCGATTCGCGCCACGTGCTGGATCGCTACATCCTGGCGAAGCTGGCGGTGTTGCGCGACGAGCTGACCGCGGCGATGGATCGCTGCGACATCTCGGGGGCATGTGAGCAGTTGCGCCAGTTCACCGAGGCGCTGACGAACTGGTATGTGCGGCGCTCACGTTCGCGGTTCTGGGCGGAGGACCCCGACGCGATTCACACCTTGCACACCGCGCTTGAAGTGACGGCGAGGCTGGCCGCCCCGCTGCTGCCGATCACCACCGAGATCATCTGGCGGGGGATCACCGCCGAGCGCTCTGTGCACCTGTCCGACTGGCCGGAGCCCGAACTGCTGCCGGCCGACGCCGAACTGGTTGCCGCGATGGACCAGGTGCGTGAGGTGTGCTCGGTGGCGTCGTCACTGCGGAAGGCGAAGCAGCTGCGGGTGCGGCTGCCGCTGCCGAAACTCACTGTGGCGGTGGATAACCCGCAGCGATTGGAAGCGTTCACCGATCTGATCGCCGACGAGCTGAACGTCAAGGCGGTCGAGCTCACCGAAGACATCGCCGGCTACGGTCGTTTTGAGCTCAGCGTCAACGCCAAAGTTGCCGGACCCCGGCTGGGCAAGGATGTGCAGGCTGCGATCAAGGCGGTCAAGGCCGGTGCGGGCGTCGTCAATTCCGACGGAACGCTGACCGCCGGCGGAGCGGTGCTGCAGCCGAAGGAGTACACCTCACGGCTGGTCGCCGCCGACCCGGAGTACACCGCCCCCTTGCCAGACGGGGCCGGACTTGTGGTGCTCGACGCCACCGTCACCCCCGAGCTCGAGGCCGAAGGCTGGGCCAAGGACCGCATCCGCGAATTGCAGGAGCTGCGCAAGTCGGTCGGGCTCGACGTGTCCGACCGGATCAGCGTGGTGATGTCGGTGCCGTCGCAGCGGGCCGACTGGGCGGCGGCTCATCGCGCACTGATCGCCGGTGAAATCCTGGCCACCAGCTTCGAGTTCGGCGAGCCGACCGACGGTGTGGAAATCGGTGACGGCGTCCGCGTGATCATCTCTAAAATCTGACCGCGAAAGTGCAACTGCCGACGCATTTCCCGAGAAGGCGCGTCGGTGGCTGCACTCTCGCGGATAGGGGTGGTGGTCGTGGCGGGGGATTCACCGTTCGTCGGTACTGAAGCCCTCAAGGCGGGCCGGCTAACTGAGCGTGAGCTGCAGCGGTCGTGCACACGTATTTACCGCAATGTCTACCAGCGCCGTGGTGCCGAGCTCTCCGCTAAAGACCGGGCCCTCGCGGCGTGGCTGTGGTCGGATAAGCAAGCCGTGGTCGCGGGAATCTCGGCGGCCGCGCTGCTTGGTGCGAAGTGGGTCGACCCGCAGGCACCTGCCGAACTCATCGCCGATCGCAAACGTCCGCCGCCGCTGATTATCACTCGCAACGAGACGCTGCTTGCCGGTGAGACCACAATGGCCGCTGGTGTACTGGTAACCTCGCCCGCTCGTACCGCATTCGACCTCGGCCGGCGCCGTGGCTTAAACACCGCCGTCGTCCGCATCGACGCTTTGGCGCGGGCCACCGGCATGACGGTCGAGGATGTCGAACCCGTAATCGACACCCACCGCGGCGCTCGCGGTATCAAGCAGCTGCGACGGGTGCTGCCGTTAGTCGACGCCGGCGCGGAGTCGCCGCAGGAAACTCGGACCAGACTGTTGCTTATCGCGGGAGGTTTGCCGAGGCCCCAGACCCAGATCGTGGTTCGCGACTACCGCATCGACATGGGCTGGGAGGAGTGGCTGGTCGGCGTCGAATACGACGGCGCTCAACATTGGACCGACCCGCGCATTCGCGCCAACGACATCGAGCGCACCGTCAAACTGGAGCGCCGGGGCTGGATTCTGATCCGGGTGAGCGCGGACCTGCTGCGGCATCGTCCGCACGTTATCGTCGCCCGGGCCCGCGAGGCGCTGCGCGCTCGCGGATACCGCGAAAGTGCAACTGCCGACGCATTTCTCGAGTAGCCCCGTCGGTAGTTGCACTCTCGCGGCGGCTGCCGGCCTAAGGCTTGATCGCCCGCCAGCGCAGACGGCCCCGGACGGTGTCGACATGGACATCGCCGAACCCGTTCGCACCCAACCGCTCCGGCAATTCTTCGGGTGACACCGGGTTGCAGATGTCACGGAAATGCAGGATCCGGAACGGAATCGAGGAGGCAGTGTCGCTGCCGGCGAACACCCCGCATGGGCGCAGTACGCGGAACGCCTCGGCGAATAGGCGATCCTGCAACTGCGCCGTTGGGATGTGGTGCAGCATGGTGAAGCACACCACGGAACTGAATTCGTTTGACGGCAAGCCGGTGTTAGTGCCGTCGCCGTGCATGATCTTTGCGCGCTCGCCGTAGCTGTCCTGCAGACGGCCCGCCATCGTCTGGTCGATCTCGACGGCGGTGTACTGCGGCGCCTTGTCGATCAGCACCCGGATGTTGGCGCCGTAGCCCGGCCCGATCTCCAGTACGTTGTCGCCGAGTTCGACATCGGTGAGCGCCCACGGCAGCAGCCCGTCTTCGACCGACTTGAAGTAGCGGTTGGAGCTGCAGAAAACGCGATGGCAGAGATTCATCGCCATGGTCTTCAGACGTTAGCGCAATAGCATCGGTGATTGTGGATTCCCGGTGGGTGCTGCACCTCGACATGGACGCGTTCTTCGCGTCTGTCGAGCAACTCACCCGTCCCACGTTGCGCGGTCGGCCGGTGTTGGTCGGCGGGTTGGGCGGGCGCGGCGTGGTGGCCGGGGCCAGCTACGAGTCGCGGGTGTTCGGGGCGCGGTCGGCGATGCCGATGCACCAGGCGCGCCGGTTGATCGGCGTGACGGCGGTTGTGCTGCCGCCGCGCGGCGCGGTGTACGGCGTAGCCAGCCGCCGGGTTTTCGAGACCGTGCGCGCCATCGTGCCCGTCGTCGAGCAGCTGTCCTTCGATGAGGCGTTCGGTGAGCCACCGGAGCTGGCCGGCGCGTCGGCGGTCGAGGTCGAAGATTTCTGCGCGCAGTTGCGGCGACGGGTGCGCGACGAGACCGGCCTGATCGCCTCGGTCGGCGCCGGCTCGGGCAAGCAGGTCGCCAAGATCGCGTCCGGGTTGGCCAAACCCGATGGCATCCAGGTGGTTCGGCGCGCCGACGAGGGGCGGCTACTGGACGGTCTGGCGGTGCGCAAGCTGTGGGGGATCGGTCCGGTCGCCGAGGAGAAACTGCACCGGCTGGGCATCGACACGATCGGGCAGCTGGCTGCGCTCAGCGAAGCCGAGGTGGCCAACATCCTGGGTGCGACGATCGGGCCTGCGTTGCACCGGCTGGCCCGGGGGATCGACGACCGCCCCGTGGCCGAACGCGCCGTGGCCAAACAAATCAGCGCCGAATCCACCTTCGCGACCGATCTGACCACGCTCGAGGAGTTACGCGAGGCGATCGCGCCGATCGCCGAGCACGCCCACCAACGGCTGTGCCGCGACGGCCGTGGTGCGCGGACCGTCACGGTCAAACTGAAGAAATCGGATATGAGCACGCTGACCCGCTCGGCCACCCTGCCCTACGCGACCACCGACGCCGCCGCGCTGGCCGCGCTGGCCGTTAGGCTGCTGCTGGATCCACGCCAGATCGGACCGATTCGTCTACTGGGCGTGGGCTTTTCGGGCCTGACTAATGTGCGGCAGGACTCGTTGTTCCCCGACTTGGAGTTGACGGTGTCGGATACCGATGCCGGCGCCGACACCTCGCACGCCGAGCGGGACGCTGTCGCGCCGGCGACGACAGAGTGGCGGGTGGGCGACGACGTCGCGCATCGCGAGCTGGGGCACGGCTGGGTGCAGGGCGCCGGCCACGGCGTGGTCAGCGTGCGATTCGAAACTCGCCGCGCGGGTCCGGGCCCGGCCCGAACATTCGCCTCCGACACCGGCGACATCACCCGGGCGAATCCGCTCGACAGCCTGGACTGGCCCGACTATCTCGCCGCCCTCGCCGAAACCGCCTCAGCGAAGGCGGCCGACGATGTCGCGCAGCGGTAGCCGCGCCGCCAACGCGGCCATCACCAGCACCCTGGCCTGACTCGGCGGCAGCTGAGGCACCATGACCGCGCCCGCGTCGACCAGGTCGCGGCCGGGTCCATACCCCGGGCTGACGCGGCCGCCGGCGACCCGCGTCGCAATTGCGACCACCACCCCGTCGCGGCAGTGCCGGCGCACCCCGTCGATGATGGCGTCGGCGGCGTTCCCCGAACCAAGCGCTTGAAGCACAATGCCCCGCGCACCGGCGGCCACGCAGGCGTCCATCGCCACCGCATCACCGCCCGGATATGCCGCGACGATATCGACGCGCGGCGCTCTCGCCGCGGTCAGCTCACCGAGGAAGGCATGAGCCTTGACCCCCGCCAAGGTCACCCCGCCGTTCACGCTGCCGAGCAGCTCGCCGGTGAAGCCCTCGCCGGTCGCCACCTTGTGCAGCCCGCACGGCTGCAAGATCCGGCCGGCGAAAGACACCAGCACACCGAGGTCGCGGGCGGCGGGGTCGGACGCCAGCGACACCGCGTCGCGCAGATTCGCCGGCCCGTCCGCGTCCGGCGCGTCGGCACCGCGCATGGCGCCGGTGATCACCAGCGGAACCGTGCCGGCATAGGTGAGATCCAGCCACAGCGCCGTCTCCTCGAGGGTGTCGGTGCCGTGCGTCACGACCACACCTGCGGCACCGCCGTCGGCCGCGGCCCGGGCCGCCGCGCCGATCACATCCCAGTCGGCCGGGCTCAACTGGGAGCTGTCGAGGGCCAGCACGTCGACGACGTCGACGTCGAGACCGACGGTCAACTGCGCGCCGCCGCGGGTGGGTCGGTGCACCCCGTCGGCCGCGGCGCTACTGGCGATCGTGCCGCCGGTGGCGATGACGGTGACGCGGCTCATGGTCCGATCATCCCGTATCGCCAGTGCGGCGGATCATGATGGCCGCAGGCGTTAGTGGATGATGGAGGGGTGACGGACCAACCAACCGGGTCGGCTGACCCGGTGACCGAGGCCGATACGGCCGCGGAAACCGAGGCCTCGGCACCGATCCCTCGGCGGCGGCAGCCGCTGCTGTTGTCGGTCGCGGGGGTCGTCCTGGCGCTGGACATGGTCACCAAGGTGCTCGCCGTCAGACTGCTGACACCCGGTCAGCCGGTGCCGATCCTCGGTGACACCGTGAGCTGGACGCTGGTCCGCAACTCCGGAGCCGCGTTTTCCATGGCGACCGGCTACACCTGGATGCTGACGCTGATCGCCAGCGCCGTCGTGGTCGGCATTTTCTGGATGGGACGCCGGCTGGTGTCGCCATGGTGGGCCGTCGGCCTCGGGATGATCCTGGGTGGCGCGATGGGAAACCTGATCGACCGGTTCTTCCGTTCGCCGGGGCCGCTGCGCGGACATGTCGTGGACTTTTTGTCGATCGGGTGGTGGCCGGTGTTCAACGTTGCCGACCCCTCGGTGGTCGGCGGGGCAATTCTTCTGGTCGCGCTGTCCGCGCTCGGTTTCGATTTCGACACAGTCGGCCGCCGGCGCTCCGGCGACCTCGCGGAGGACGAGCCTGCCGAAGGCGTCGACAAACCTCAATGACCGATCGGTCGATGCCGGTGCCGGAGGGCCTCGCGGGTATGCGTGTCGACGCCGGGGTGGCACGGCTGCTGGGCGTTTCGCGGACGGCTGCGGCGGCGCTGGCCGAAGACGGCGGCGTCGAGCTGGACGGGGTGCCGGCCGGCAAATCGGATCGTCTGACCGCCGGGGCGTGGCTGCAGGTACGGCTGCCCGAGCCGCCTGCACCGTTGCAGAACACGCCCGTCGACATCGAGGGCATGACGGTCCTGTACTCCGATGACGACATCGTCGTCGTCGACAAGCCGGCCGGTGTTGCCGCGCACGCGTCGGTCGGCTGGACCGGGCCGACGGTGCTCGGTGGACTGGCCGCCGCCGGCTACCGGATCACCACTTCCGGGGTGCACGAGCGGCAGGGGATCGTGCAGCGCCTCGACGTCGGTACCTCGGGGGTCATGGTCGTCGCGATCTCCGAGCGGGCGTACACCCTGCTCAAGCGCGCGTTCAAGCAGCGCACGGTCGACAAGCGTTATCACGCGCTGGTGCAGGGACATCCGGATCCGTCCAGCGGCACCATCGACGCGCCGATCGGCCGCCATCGCGGTCACGACTGGAAATTCGCGGTCACCTCCAATGGCCGGCACAGCCTGACCCACTATGACACCGTCGAGGCATTCGTCGCTGCAAGCCTGCTCGACGTGCACCTGGAAACCGGCCGCACACACCAGATTCGGGTGCATTTCGCCGCGCTGCACCATCCCTGCTGCGGAGACCTGACCTACGGCGCCAACCCGAAACTGGCGAAAAAGCTTGGGCTGCAACGTCAGTGGCTGCACGCGCGATCGCTGTCGTTTGCCCATCCGGGCGACGGACGGCTGATGGAGGTGGTCAGCCCCTATCCGCAGGATCTGCAACATGCACTGGACGTGCTGCGCGGCGAGGGTTGAGATTGATTCCGCACTGGATCGGTCGCTACGGCTTGTGGGCCTCCACGAGCAACCGCGTTGCATGCGCGACGAACGGGCCGTCGGCCTCGATGAGCTCATGCATTTCGCGCAGCCGCTCGCGATAGCGGTCGACGCTGAAGTCGGGCACCGTCCAGATCACCTTGCGCAGGAAGTAGATCACCGCACCGACATCGAAGAACTCCGCCCGGAGACGCTCCAGGCGCATCCGAATGACCTGCAGACCGGCGGCTTGTGCCTGCGCGCTCTGGTTGTCTGGTGCCAGCTCGGCCCATTTGCCTGGTTGAGGCCCGAGGAAATATTCGAACAACTCCGACATCGTCGCGGGTCCGATCTGCTGGGCCAGGTAGCTGCCGCCGGGGCGAAGCACCCGGGCGATCTCATTCCACCGCACCACCGTCGCATGCCGGCTGGTCACCAAGTCGAACGCTTCGCCGGCGAACGGCAACGATCCCTCATCTCGCGTTGCCACCACCACGACCCCGCGCGGGTGGAGCAACCTGGTGGCCAGCGCCGCGTTCGGCGGCCACGATTCGGTGGCGACCATCGTCGCCGGGAAGGCCGGCGCTCCGGACAGCACCTCGCCGCCGCCGGTATCGATGTCCAGAGCTGCTGACGCGGTCGCCAACCGCCGGCTCATCAGTCGTTGGTAGCCCCACGACGGACGTTCTTCGGTGGCCCGGCCGTCAAGCCAGGAGAAGTCCCAGCCGTCCACCGGTGCCGCAGCGGCTTCGCAGACCAGCTCATCGAATGACCGGCTCATCACTGCATTGTCGCTGACGCCGGCGGCGCCCCGGCCATTGCCGGGGTGCGATGTCGCTCAGATGCCGGCGGTGGCGTGGTCTGATGCGATATCCGCAGCCAACGGAGAGATGGCGCCGATGATCTCGTCGACGGTCGCCGGCGGCACCCCCGCCGCCGACAACGAATCCGCCAAATGCCCGGCCACCAAGGCGAAGTGCGACATCATGATGCCGCGGCCCTGATGGATCTGCTTCATCGGTGCGCCGGTGTAGGGTTCCGGCCCGCCGAGCGCGGCGGCAAAGAATTCGACCTGCTTGCCCTTCAACCGGTTCATGTTCGATCCAGCGAAAAAGCCCGACAGCTGGTCGTCGGCAAGCACCCGGGTATAGAAGTCTTCGACGACGATTTCGATCGCCGGGTAGCCGCCGATCGCGTCGTAGATGCTGGCCGGCCCGACCGCAGCAGTTGCCTGGCGGCGGCGTAAAAGCGAAAGCATTCCCATGTGCAGAAGTTCACCACCGCGCCGTTGCCCGACCATTAGGCCGCCATCACCGGCCGATTACCGGTGGTAACCAGTCGATTGCCGCCGATGACCGGGACTTCTCAGCGGCGCGACACGCTCGGTGAGCAATTGAACACCCCCAGGATTTGCACGTAACAATTCCTTGGGAGAGGCTGGAACTACTCGAAAAGACATGGCGCCACCTGGTACTTCCCCGGCTCACATTGCCGCCCGGCCGGGCGTGAGGCCGAATTCATCGCGGCGACATCGCTTGCACCGGGCGAGCAACATCACGCTCATATGTTTTTCCAGACAACACAGTGGATGGCAGGGGAAGTGGCGAAGCGATCGGACCAAGCGACGGTATGACCGAGCAGGATGCCGCGTCGCTGACGGGGTTCACAGTGGCGATCACCGCGTCGCGGCGGGTGGACGAGTTCACCACGATGCTGCGCCGTCGTGGGGCCGACATCGTGGCGGCGGCCGCCATGAACATGGTTCCGCTCGCCGACGACGCCCGACTGCGTGCGGCCACCGATGACGTGATCGACGCGCCGCCGGACATCCTGATCGCGACGACTGGAATCGGGTTTCGCGGCTGGGTTGAGGCGGCCGAGGGTTGGGGAGTGGCCGAGGCGCTGCTGGCGGCCCTGGGCAAGGCCAGGGTTATCTCGCGGGGACCCAAAGCCACCGGCGCTCTGCGGGCGGCCGGGCTGCGCGAAGAGTGGTCACCGGTCTCGGAGTCCTCCGAGGAGGTGCTCGCCCACCTCAGCGTCGATGACCTGCAGGGCAAACGCGTTGCGGTGCAGTTGCACGGCGCCACCGACGACTGGGACCCGGTACCGGGGTTCATCAACACGCTCGTCGAACGCGGCGCCACCGTCGTAGGGGTGCCGGTATACCGGTGGGAGCCGCCGGAACACCTCGGCGCGCTGGACGCCCTGATCGAGAAGGTCGCGCTCGGCGGTGTGGACGCAATCACGTTCACATCCGCGCCTGCGGCGGCGTCGTTCTTGATGCGGGCCGACGAGTTGCGGCTCACCGAAGCTGTGCGGCACGCGATGAATACCACGGTGACGGCTTTCTGCGTGGGGCCGGTGACCGCCCGGCCGGTGCGCAAGGCCGGCGTGCCCTCGGTGCAACCCGAACGGATGCGGCTCGGCGCGTTGGCACGTGCCGTCGCTGACGAATTACCGCGCCGGCAACCAGATCTCACGGTCGCCGGGCACACCTTGGGTGTGCGCGCTACCTGTGCCGTCGTCGACGGCGTCGTGCGCGACCTGTCACCCAACTCGCTGGTTCTGCTCCGGCTGCTGGCGTCCGCCCCGGGCGCGGTGGTGTCGCGCGACGTGCTGCTGGAAGCGCTCGGTGGTGACGACCCACACGTCGTCGAGGCCGCGGTCGCCCGACTGCGGTCGGCGCTCGGCACCAAGGAGCTCATCGCCACCGCGGTCAAACGTGGCTACCGGCTGGCTGTGGACTTCATGCCTGACGACGACATCGCAGTGCCGCGATGACCACCCTGCTGGTGGCACACGGGACTCGCAATCCTCTGGGCGTCAACATGATCGGTGATCTCGCGGCGGCCGTGGCCGGTGTGCTGGGTGAGCAGGTGCGGGTGGCATTCGTCGACGTCCTGGGCCCCACGCCGGCCGAGGTGTTACGCACCTTGCCCGATGAGCCGGCGGTCCTGGTGCCGGCTCTGCTGTCCAGTGGATACCACGTCCGCGTGGACGTGCCGCGCTACGTTGCCGAGTCGGGGCATGAGCGCGTCACCGTCACCGGCCCGCTGGGGCCGTCGCCGGAGTTGGCGCGTGCGATGCTGGCCAGGTTGATCGCCGCGGGATGGCATCGCGACGATCACGTGGTGCTGGTGGCTGCCGGCACCCGCGACCCACGGGCACGCGGAGAGCTGCGGTTCGCCGCGGCGTCGTTGTCCGCCTTGGTCGGGCACCGGGTGTCGATCGCGTTCGCCGCGCCCTGTCACGACGGGTCGGGCTACCCGTCGGTGCCTGATGCCGTGTCGAAGGCTCGTCGATCCGGCGCCCGCCGGGTCGCGCTGGCGTCATACCTGTTGGCGGACGGGTTGTTTCAGAGTCGCCTGCATTTGGCGGGCGCCGACGTTGTGGGCGCGCCACTGGGTCTGCATCCCGCGGTGATCCGGCTCGCCTGCCGTCGTCGACGCGAAGCCGCGCTGTCCGACGCGCCGGCGTTCGCGTGCGTGCCGGGGTAGCTGCCGCTCAAGCGGACAGCCCGGCGCGGCGGTAGCCGAACCGGATGTCGGGGGAGTTGGCGACCCACACCGTGCCGTCCACGCCGACTCGGGTTGCATAGACCGGAATGGATATCCCCTCGGCGTCGAGGCACCGGCCGTCGAGCAAGCTGAAAGCTTGCTTTTTCAGCGGGGATTGGATGATCGGCACTCCGTTGCGGTCGCCGACGATGCCGCGCGACAGCACTGCCGCCCGGCCGATCGGATCGATGTTGCCGACCGCACGAATACTGTTGTCGGCCAACAAAAAAAGCGCTACTTGTGCGCTGTCGGGCAGTAGCACCGCGACGCCGCGCATCGGCTCCAGCCGCGCTGTCGGGCAGGCTGCGGTCCAGTCGTGACGCCAGCGGCCGAGATCGAATGACGTTGCCATGTCAGTGGTTCCTCACAGTGGGTGTGCCGATCAGGACGGGGACCTTGCGGCCGTTCTTCTCGGTGAATTCGACGGTTGCGTCGGGCGCGCCGGGCGCGTTGACGAACGACACGAACCGGGCAAGCTTGTCCGGGTCGTCGAGAACCGCTTTCCATTCGCAGATGTAGCCGGCCACGTGGCGCTCCGCCGCTGCCTCGAAATCGGCTGCCAGGCCCAGCGAGTCGTCGATGATGACCTCGCGTAGGTGGTCGAGCCCGCCGTCGAGTTCGTCGAGCCACGCCGCGGTGCGTTGCAACCGGCTTGCGGTGCGAATGTAGTACATGAGAAAGCGGTCGATGTAGCGCACCAGGGTTTCGCCGTCGAGGTCGGAGGCAAGTAGCTGGGCGTGTTTGGGTGTCATGCCGCCGTTGCCGGCGACGTAGAGATTCCAGCCGGCCTCGGTGGCGATCACGCCCACGTCTTTCCCACGGGCTTCGGCACATTCGCGGGCGCAGCCTGAGACGGCCATCTTGATTTTGTGTGGCGCTCGCAGCCCCCGGTAGCGCAACTCCAGATCGATGGCCATCTGGACGGAATCCTGCTGACCGTAGCGGCACCAGTCGGTGCCGACACAACTCTTGACGGTGCGTAACGCCTTGCCGTAGGCGTGCCCGGATTCCATGCCGCCCTCGACGAGCCTGGCCCAGATCTGCGGAAGCTGGTCGACGGTGGCGCCGAACATGTCGATCCGTTGGCCGCCGGTGATTTTGGTGTACAGCCCGAAATCGCGGGCGATCTCCCCGATGAGGATCAACTGCCCGGGTGTGATGTCGCCGCCGGGTACCCGGGGAACCACCGAGTAGGTGCCGTTGCGCTGAAGGTTGGCCAGGAAGTGGTCGTTGGTGTCTTGTAGCGACGCCTGTTCACCGTCGAGGATGTGCTCGGAGCTGGTGGAGGCAAGGATCGAGGCCACCACCGGCTTGCAGATGTCGCAGCCGGTGCCGGTGCCGTAGCGCTCGATCAAGCTGGAAAAGGTACGGACGCCACTGGCCTGCATGATCTCGAACAGCTCGGTCCGCGACGCAGAGAAGTGTTCGCACAATGCTTTCGAAACCTCGACGCCCTCGGCGGCGAGCAGCTGGGACAGCAGCGGCACACACGATCCGCACGACGTGCCCGCAGAGGTACGGCCTTTGAGGTCGGCCACGGTGCACGAACCCTGGGCGATCGCCGCGCACAACGTCGACTTGACGACGTTGTTGCACGAACAGATCTGCGCGTTGTCGGGTAGTGCGCCCACCCCGATCGCGGGCCCGTCGCCGGCGGGCGCGATCAGGGTGACCGGGTCGCCGGGTAGCTGCGAGCCGACCAGCGGTCGCAGCACGCCGTAGCTGGATGCGTCGCCGACCAGGACGCCGCCGAGCAGGGTTTGCGCGCTGTCGGAGAGCACCAGCTTGGCGTAGGTGCCACCGATCGGGTCGGACACCACGACCTCCAGCGCGCCCGGCGTGGTGGCCAGCGCGTCGCCGAAGCTGGCCACGTCGACCCCGAGCAGCTTGAGTTTGGTGGACAGGTCGGCGCCGGGGAACGCCGCGTCGCCGCCGAGCAGCCGGTCGACGACTACTTCGGCGCTTGCATAGCCGGGGCCGACCAGGCCGTAACAGCGGCCTTCGATCGCGGCGACCTCGCCGATGGCATAGATAGCGGAATCGCTGGTGGCGCAGGTTGAGTCGCACACCACCCCGCCGCGTTCGGCGATGTCGAGGCCCGCGGTGCGGGCCAGCTCGTCGCGTGGTCGAACTCCGGCCGAGAACACCAGCAAGGCCGCGTCGATCACCTCGTCGTTGGTCAGGGTCACCCGAAGCCGATTGACGCCCTCGCCGTGGATCTGCTCGATGGCCGAGGTGCCCGCGCCGACGGTGACGCCGATGCCAAGCTCGCGCACCGAACGCAACAGGTGTTCGCCGCCGGCCTGGTCGACCTGCAGGGGCATCAGCCGCGGCGCGAATTCGACGACGTGCGGCCGCATTCCAAGCATGCGCAACGCGTTGGCAGCCTCCAGCCCCAGCAGCCCGCCACCGACGACGATGCCGACCGCTTCGGGGTCGGTGGCCAATGCGGTCTCGGCGTCGGTGCGGATCGCATCCAGATCGTCCAACGTCCGGTACACGTGACAGCCGGCCGAATCCTTGCCGGGCACCGGCGGCACGAACGGGTAAGAGCCGGTAGCCAATACCAGCGCGTCGTAGTCCAAGGCGGATCCGTCGGCGGCGGTGAGGCGTTTGGCGTTGCGGTCGATGCCGGTCACCGCGTTGCCCAGGCGAAGCTCGACCAGAGGGTCGCCGGGGTAATCGTTGCCCGTGAGTGCCAGCAGCGAGCGGTCCCAGGCGCCCACATAGGACGACAACCCGACCCGGTCGTAGGCGGCGTCGGCTTCGTCGCCGAACACGACGATCCGCCAAGCCCCGTCTACGTCGCGCGCCCGTAAGGCTTCGACGAAGCGGTGCCCAACCATCCCGTGCCCGATCACCGCCACTGTGCGTTGACGCACTGCTTGCGCTCCCTTCCCGGTTCTCCAGATTGACGCTAAAAGTCCTGTATTGCGCTGGCATCGCGCTGGGTTGCCGCCCCGTCACGCCTTTCTCACGCCGTATGACGTGTGCGCGTGAGGGGTTTATCCGAGCCGCTCGACCAGCGCCCCCTCCGCCGAATCGGGCGGGACCAGGGCCAGGCCACGTCGCCCGACCATGGCCGCGAGATGAGATGTCGCGGCCTGCTTGGGTGCCGTCCAGGCGCCGTCGCCGTCGGGTTCGACGGGAACCACTCGCCACCGATCTGTGCGAGCCACGCCGCGTACCGAAATCAGCTCGACGGCAGCAGGCTCGGCCGCGGTGAGGGCGTCGATGACGGCCGGGCCCAGCAACGCCACACCGGCGATCGCCGCCAGCGGGTTGCCGCCGACGCCGAGCAGCACTCGCGCACGCAAGCCATCGCCGGGCATTGTCGCGACCAGAACCGAGCCACCGGGGCGCATGGTCACCCCGTCGACGACGACAAAGCCGCCGGCCCGGGCGATCGCACCGCGCAGGTGATCGGCCACCCCGCGGCCGGTGGCGCCGATGATGACGACCAGATCCGCATCACCGGTCAGAGCGAATTCCAGCGCGGCCGGATCATCGGGTAGGTGCACGCCGGTGTCGACTATGGCGCCCAAGCTCCGTAACCGGGCGGCTACCGGCCCGGCGGTGGTTTCGGGCAGCAGTGCTTCTGCAGGATCGTGAACCATTGCACCGGAAGCGATTTCATCGCCTGAACTGTGGACTGCGGCCCGAACCGGCCCGCGCACCACCAAGCTTTCGACACCGGCCGAGCGGGCCAGCGACGCCAGTGCTTCGTCGACCCGGGTGCCACTCGGTGCGAGCAGAGCGCCGGGCGTCCACTCGCTTCCGCGGCGACGGGTGTCGTCGCGGGCGGCAGGCCCGGAAGCGCACTGGTACACCAGTTCACCGGTCGCGTCGACCTCCTCGTCGCGGATCACCCGGTGCGCACCGTCGGGCAGGCGGGCACCGGTGGCGATGCGACGGGCCTGTCCGTCGACCAGTGCGCCACTGTGCATTCCGGCAGCGATGGCATCGTCCTCCGGGATCCACGGACCGGGCCCCGCGACGGCCCAGCCGTCCATCGCGGACACATCGAACGGCGGGAACGGTGTAGTGGCCGTGAGTGGTTCGGCGAGCACCGCGCCGACGGCCTCGAAGAGGCTGCGTTCGACGGCGGGTAGCCCACCGAGCGCGCCGCGTACGGCGGCGCGGACGCTGTCGGGTGTGCGGTCGGCGTGGGCACGGGCAGCGGCGAGTTGCTCGGGGGTATCGACGTCGCCGACGTCGCTCACCCGAGCGGTTAGCGGGTTGCCCGGCAGCAGGTCTCGCATTCGCGATGGGTAGGCGGTGAGCGCGGCCGCCAACGCCGCCGAATCCCATACCGCAGTGAGGTATTGGAGGCGGCCGCGGTCGTCGACGGCAAGGGCGACCGGCGCGTCGCGGCGGGCGGCGGCCAGCGTCGTCACGGCGGCCGCAGTGATCGATGGCAGGTCGGCGGCGAGCACCACGATATCGGCGGGCCCGTCGGGCAGCGTCGCAAAGCCCGCGGCGAGCGCGGCGACAGGGCCGCGCCCGGGCGGGTTTTCGCACACCACGATGACTCCGGACGGAAGATCGCGCGGTGGGCCCACCACGACCACGGTGTCGGCGTCTGCGACGGCGGCCAGCGCGATGTCGAGCAATCGTCGTCCGCCCACACGCTGCTCCGGCTTGTCGGCACCGAGGCGCGTCGACGCGCCGCCGGCCAGGATGATGGCGCGCAACGGTCGGCGGCTCCCCCTGTCTGAGGCCGATGCGCTGCGGTTGGCGGCGGCGGTGCTCAATAGATGTCCCGCACATATCGCCGCTCGGCCAACATCGCCCGCAGATACGTCGACGCACTTTTCGGACTGCGACCGCTCTGCTCAGCGATGATGCCGCGCAGCGTCTCGTCAACGTCGCGGGCCATCCGGGCTGCGTCGCCGCACACGTACACGTAGGCGCCGTCGGCGATCCACTTCCACAGGTCGGGGGCATTCTCCCGCATCCGGTCCTGGACGTAGAGCTTGGTGACGCCGTCGCGGGAGAACGCGGTATCGATACGGGTCAGCACCCCCGACTGCGCGAAGGTGTCCAATTCGTCGCGGTAGTAGAACTCGGAGGCTTCGTGGCGCTCGCCGAAGAACAGCCAGTTGTCGCCGGAATGCCCGCGGGCTGCGCGGTCGTGCAGGAATCCGCGGAACGGCGCGATACCGGTGCCGGGCCCGATCATGATCGTCCGCGCATCCGGATCCTGCGGTGGACGAAAATGCTTGGTGCGCTGAATAAATACCTCCACCTCGGCTCCGGCCGGCAAGCTCGCCAAGTAGCCCGAGCAGACGCCGTGTCGGATGGCGCCATCGGTCGCGGCGGCTCTGGACTGGTAGCGGACAACCGACGTCGTCACGTGCACCCGAGTCGGATCCTCGAGCGGACTCGACGAGATGGAGTACAACCTCGGCGTCAACGGGCGCAGCACGCGCAACCATTCATCGATTTCCGCGTCGACGGAATGGCTCGCGAGCAGGTCCAGGAGTTGACGCCCGTAACTCCATTCGGCGAAGTGGGTGGGATCGTCGATCACTGCCGTCAGTTCGTCGTCCGGCTGACGTTCGTTCAGGAAGCGGACCAGATCGGGTGTTATTCGGGTGATGTCCATTCGCGCGCACAATAGTTCGGCCAGCACCGTCGTCTCTCCGAGCACGCTGACTTCGGCAGAGCCGTCCAAGCGGCTGCGCTCGAGAAACTCGAGCACGACCTCGGGCCGGTTGTGCGGCCATACACCGAGTGAGTCGCCCGGGCTGTATTCGAGGGTGCCCTCAGGCAAATGTATGCCGATGTCGCGCACGTCTTTCTCGGAGCCCGCCCCACAGAGTGCATCGTTGCTCGCCACGGTCGTATACAACGGATTGCGTCGCGAATACGATTGTGCGAGAGGCGTCGTCGGTTCCCTCTGCCCGGTGGACTCATCGCTCAAGAGCGCGGCGACGCGATCGGTCCAGGTCAGTGCCGTGGCTTCAAAATCGGGCTCGCATGATGCCCGCTCCACAATGCGGTGTGCTCCGAGGTGCTCCAGCCGAGAGTCGAGCCGCCGGG
Source organism: Mycobacterium sp. (assembly GCF_036490025.1). Taxonomy (GTDB): domain Bacteria; phylum Actinomycetota; class Actinomycetes; order Mycobacteriales; family Mycobacteriaceae; genus Mycobacterium. The sequence continues at coordinate 38,458 of NZ_DASXEP010000175.1, forward strand.
CAAAGCCGCAGAAGTCTGCATAAGAGGAATCACCGAAGCCGAGCACCGAGTAGTCGAGGGTGTCCAAATCGCCCGGTTTGGCGGTGGCCAGCGCCTCCCATAATGCGATGCCGTTGTCGGGCGGGTCGCCGTCGCCGGTCGTGGCCACTACAAATAAGACGGTCCCAGTTAGATCGGTTACCGATATCTCCTCGGCTCCGCGTGATCGTGTGACGATTCCCGCGCCGGTGAGTTGCTCCACACAGGTCTGGGCGAACTCCTCAGCCGTGCCGGTCTGCGACGCCCACACCACCGTCGCCATCGGGCTGTCGGCAGCTTGCTCCTGTCGGTCGGTCGTCGATTTCGTTCCGCGGGAGAAGATTCCGGCAAGTACGCCGTCGACCCATGCCCGGTTCCCGGGCGCGAGCGGAGTCTCTGTCGGCAGCGTCGGCACATCGTTCCCGGGCGGGTTAGCGCGTACTCCGGCCAGGTAGCCGGATAGGAACAGCTGCTCATCAGTATTGAGCTGCGCGCGCGATGGCAGCGGGCCAAGGACGGTGGCAAGCGCCTCGAGCGGTGCAGTAGACATTTGCGGTGTCTCTTCGGTTGTGCGAGCGTCGCTTTCGATCGGGATCAACGCCACGGCGCAGACTTTGAGCTCCGGCTGCAGCGAGTCGGCGTCGACCGCATCGTTGGTCACCGCATTGACGGCGACGTCGGGTGCGAACGCGTCGGCCCAATGCATCGGGGCGAAACACACGCCCGGGCGTACCGCATCGTCGACGGCCGCCGGAAGTACGGCTCGACCACGCCGGGAACGGATTTCGACCCGGTCGCCGTCGCCGACCCCGAGCCGTTGGGCGTCCTCGGGGTGCAGCTGGAGGAACGGTTCGGGGTTGAGTTTGTTGAGCGTGGCGACGCGTCCCGTTTTCGTCATGGTGTGCCATTGGTGCGCCAGCCTGCCGGTGGTGAACACCATCGGGAATTCGTCGTCGGGCAGCTCGGCAGCGGGCAGGTAGGGACGGGGCAGAAATCGGGCGCGACGGCTCGGCGTCGGGAAGGCCAGCGCGGGTACGGTGCCGTCGGCGGCGGTGTGCAGGTCCTGGCTCACGCCGTCGTTCCGGTAGCGGACCGGATTGCGGTCGGCGCAGCCGGGCGCGGCGGGCCACTGCACCGGGCCGCGGCGCAGTCGCCGGTGGTCCACGCCGCGCAGATCCCAGCCGGTGCGGGGGTTGTGGAATGTGGCTAGCTCATCGAAAACCGCTGCAGCCGAATCGAAGTCAAAGCCCGGGTAGCCCATGGCGGTCGCGACCCGGCAGATCAGGTGCCAGTCGGGGGCGGCCTCGCCGGGCGGTTGTATCGCGGTTGCGCAATGCGTGAGGGTGCGCTCGCTGTTGACCATCACCCCGTCGGCCTCGGCCCACAGCGCGGCGGGCAGCACCACGTCGGCGTATTCGGTGGTCTCTGCGCCGGTGAACGCCTCCTGCACCACCACCAGCTCGGCACGCTGAAGACCGGCGATCACCGAGGCTCGATTCGACACGGAGGCAACGGGGTTGGTGCAGATGATCCACGCCGCCCGGACCTCGCCGTCGGCCATCCGGCGGTACATGTCGACAGTGCCGGTGCCGCCCTCGGCGCGGATGGTGCCGGGCTGCAGTCCCCAACGGGCCTCCACGAACGCCCGGTCATCGGGATCCAGCGCCGATCGCTGGCCGGGCAGGCCAGGCCCCATGTACCCCATTTCCCGGCCGCCCATTGCGTTCGGCTGTCCGGTCAGCGAGAACGGGCCCGCGCCCGGGCGGCATATCGCGCCGGTCGCGAGGTGCAGGTTGCACAACGCGTTGGTGTTCCAGGTGCCATGCGTGGATTGGTTGAGGCCCATCGTCCATAGGCTTACCCAGTTCTTCGTCCGGCAGACCAGGTCGGCGACGGCTCGCAGATCCGGCTCGTCCAGGCCGGTGATGTCGGCGACCAGATCGGCTGGATACTCGTCGAGCAGGGCATTCAGCGGCTCCCAGCCCTCGGTGTAGGCGGTCACGAAATCGGTGTCCACACCGTCCGCGTCGCGCACCAGCCGCAGTAGGCCGTTCAGCAGAGCCAAGTCGGTGCCCGGACGTATCGGAAGGTACAGGTCCGCCTTGGCGGCGGTGGCCGTCCGGCGGGGATCGACGACCACCAGCTTCGCGCCGTCCCGGACACGGTCCATCATGCGCAGGTAGAGGATCGGATGGCAGTCGGCCATATTGGCGCCCAGCACCAAAAACAGGTCTGCGGTGTCCAGGTCGTCATAGCTGCCGGGCGGACCGTCCGCCCCCAGCGACTGCTTGTAGCCGGTCCCGGCGCTGGCCATGCACAACCGTGAGTTCGACTCGATCCATTGGGTCCGCAAATACCCCTTGGCCAGCTTGTTGGCCAGATACTGCGCTTCGGTGGTCATCTGACCCGACACGTACAGGGCGATCGCGTCCGGTCCGTGTTCGTCGCGGATCGCCGACAACCGGGCGGCCACCTCTTCGACGGCGGTGTCCACGGCGGTTGGCACGGCCTCCGCGCCACGCTCGGGCCGGATTTGGGCCGTCGTCAGTCGCCCGCCGGCGCGCAGCATCTCCGGGGTGGTGTTGCCCTTGGTGCACAGTCGGCCCCGGTTAGCAGGGTGGTTCCGACTTCCGGTCGCTTTCGTGACTACGCCATCGGCGACGTGCAGATCCATACCGCAACCCACGCCGCAATATCCGCACACCGTCGCGACCTTTGCCGTGGAAGCCATCCACCTTCCTCATCTCTGCGCCGTAGCCGGCGAAGCCCACGGCGCCCACACGTATTTCGATCGGCCCATGGTGGCGCCGACATGTTTCGACGCTCCCCGCCGGCTGTTACAGACGTATCAACTCGTCCTGCCAGCCCCCTGCACGGTCATTGTGAGATCGCCAAACATGCAGGGAAATTGGATGATCGCCGGTGCGTGTGGTGACAGGAATCACAAGGCGGAGAGCTACCGGTGGGCCGATGCCATGGCCGGGCAGTTGACAAGCCCGGGCCGCATTGGTCGCGGCCGGAATTCTCTTGCTGTCCAAGTGAATACCTGACAGCGAGCCGAGCGGCTGTATCGGAGGTCTATTGCGGTTCGGTAAACACGACGCAGTCGTGCAGGCAGCCGTTGGCGGACCCGGGAGTCTCCGGGTCGGCGTTGCGGTGCAGGAGCGCGCGGGTCGGCACCACCCGAAGCCGGGCGGCGTCGTCGTCGGAGTCGGCCAGCTCGGCTCGGCCGTCCACAATCAACGAATAGCCGCCCGGCTCGGACGGTGGCCACAACAGCGTGACGGCGCTGCGATGTTCAACGTTCCGGCGAGTTCGGCCCCCCACCAGGCCGACGACTATGACGCCCTCGCGCAATTCAGGTTCGGTGGTCACGGTGTGCATGCGGTAGTCGTCATCGACGGTCAGCAGATAGGCAAAGCGATAGTCGGCCAACGCGGCACCGAGTCGCGCAAAGTCAACCTTTTTCGCTGTCCCGGGGCTCATCTTGAAATCGTATGCGCCCAACGCCGTGCCGACCTGGACAAGACTCACAGCAATTTTTACGTTACTAAGTAGTAAAAATCTGTGTGGCCAAGCCTCCGTCAGGGTATTAGCTGGTGCGACACGAGGGTGGCGGCATCATGGTCAGCGGTGAGAGAGCGTGAACACTGCACTGTTCCGATATTGGGTTCCGGTGGCTGTCAGTGTCATTGCGGTCGCCGGCTGTGTGGCACCGGGGACCGCGGTGGAAAACTCGCCGGAGGTCGCTGTGCTGACGGCGGGGGCGACGCTGCGCGATCCGGTGTGGTCGTATCACAACAACACCCTGGTTGGGCTGACCGGCGATGGCCGGGTGGCCGAAATCTCCGATCCGCTCTCCGGCCACCCCACGACGCGGTTGTCGCCGCCGATGGCGGTGGGCCGCAATCTGCAGATCAGCCGCAAAAACGACCGGCACGTATTCGTACCCGAGCCGCAGCGCGGCAAGGTCTCCGTCATCGACCTCGCGACGTTGCGCCAGGTTGACGAGTTCGACGCCGGGCCTGCGCCGGCCTACCTCGCCGAAGACGGCGGTATGCGGGTACTGCTTGCGTTGTCGCAGGACGGATTGTCAGTGACCCCCGTCGACGAGTTCGGCTTCCGCAAATTGCCTACTGCCAAGGTCGCCGGTGATCCCGCGGACATCATCGACGGCGCCAACCGGGGGCGCGATATCGAATACCATCTCTGCGGGCCATCGGGAGTCCGCTACTACAAAGGGCCTTCGTCGCCGCCCGAGGAGCACGGGTCGCTGGACATGGATGTTGCGGTCTCGGCAGGCGATGGCACCGCGGTGACGCGCAGTTACGTGGCACACCCCAACGACCACACGCTCTATGTCGTCGACGTGCAACGCACTGGAGAGGACATGAGAGTGCGGGCCGCAACCCGGCTGCCGTCGCCGATCCGGCGAATCGGCTCCGACGACACCCGCATCTATGCGGCCACCGATCGGGAGCTGGCGACCCTGGAAACGAACAGTTTCATGCGCTTCGAGAACGACAAGATCCCGGTGTTGCGGATCACCGACTACCGATCGGCTCTTCCCGAATCGCAACGGTTCGCGCCGCTGTCGGGTATGGCACTCGGGCCGCACCGGGTGTATCTCACTTTTGCCGGGACGCCGTTGGTTGTCAGTGTCGCCAAACCGCACCTGTGACACAGCCGTGAAGGACAATAGCGCTGAGATGGAAGAAAAACCGGCCCCGGTCCTGATCGACGATGATGTCGAATGGCTCACTGAACAGATCGAGGCACTCAAACAGCTTGGCCGACAAGATGATGTCGACGAGGGCCAGAAATACGATTTCAGCATCAGGTGGGGTACCGCGCTGGCCGGGCGGCTACCGCGGTTGGTGCACTACAGTTCGCGCGGCCTGCTCGACGAGGCCGACCAGCGCCGCTTCGACGCGTTGTGCGACGAGCTGCGCGGGCTGTCCGACCTGATCGATCGGATCGGGTTGACCCGGCCGGTCTTGACCGACTCGGCGCCCGGCAGGGTCAGGCGCCGGCGGGAGCCGAAGCCAGCCAAGTCGCGGCCCGGGCTTCGCTTTCGCCGCGGCTGAGGAATTCCTTCTCCCGCAACCTGATTGCGGTGTGCCGTCCGCACTCGGGGTTGCGGCAGGTCAACGCCACCAGGTAGGCGTCACTGTCTTCGTCGAGAAAGAGGAAACCGAGGTAGAGGGCATGGCCGACCTCGAAATCGGTACCGTCGCAGGCTTCGCAGTGCCCGCCCTTGGCGGTCATCTGTTCTACGACGCGGTCCCGGTCGACGGGGACCAGGCTGATCAACTCGGGGCGCACATCCTCTTCGTCGGTCATGTCAGATCTCCACGTCCTTGTCGTAGTAGACGTTGTCCTCACGCCACCCTCCGGCACCCTTTCCGATGCCGGAATAGTCGTTGACGAACTCGATCTGGTTGATCCACTTGGCCATTTTGAATCCGACTTGGGTTTCCACTCGCAGCCGCAACGGCGCGCCATGTTTGATCGGCAACGGCTTGCCGTTCATCTCATAGGCCAAGATGGTCTGCGGCTTGTACGCGAGTTCGAGGTCCATCACCTCGTAGAACTGGCCTCCGCCATGTGAACTGGGCTCGTCGCGGTCGTTGTCCTGCATGGTCATCGAGCAGATGTATTTCGCCCCCGGCAGCGGGCGCACCAGTTCGACCAGCGCACTGAGATGCAGGCCGCTCCATTGACCGATGCTGGTCCAACCCTGAACGCAGTTGTGCATCACCCGCTGCGTCTCCGGGCCGGCCAGCGCGCGCAGCCCCGCCAAATCCAAGGTGACCGGGTTCTCGACCAATCCACCGACCCGCAGCCGCCAGTCGGCGAAGTTGTGCACAGCCATCACCTTGTACTCGGCCGAGCACGGCGGTTTGCCGTTGACACGATGCTGCAAAGTGAGTTTTCGTTCCGGATAATTCTGCCGTGAGTTCAACGGCCGCAACAGAATAAGGCGCGCACGGGTCACCACTGCGCCCAGGACCCGCTGAACTGAGCGGGGGTTGCGCAGGCTCCACACCGTCGCCGCGACGTGGATGGCAACGATCGCCGCGATGATCAGCAACGACAGGGCGGTCGCCCAGTAGGTGTTGCGAATCGAACCGAAGATCATTGCGGCGGTGAGGTGGCCCCAGCCCCAGAAGAACACCATCGAGAGGTGGATGACGATGAATACCACAAAGGCAACCAGTCCGATGAAATGCAGGCTTCGGGCCCATTGCCGTCCGCCCCACATCTGCACGTACCACGGGAACCTGGCTTCGATCGCCGGGGATTGGGCTGCGCCGGTGAGGATTTGGAAGGGTGCCAAGCCGAAGATCACGCCCGCATACGCCAGCTTCTGCATGGCGTCCAGCGGTTCACCGGGCAGCAGTGGCGGCAGGTTGAACGACATGTAGGTGACGATGTCATCCCATGCGTCGGGGAAGATCGACCACGAAGCCGGCCAGTAGCGATGCCATTGCCCGGTCGCGAAAAGCAGGATGTAGTAGGACAGTCCGACCAGAATCCAGCCGATCACCGCGAAAAAATGCCAGTGCCGGCCGATGCCCAATTGCGCACGGCCGGGCAGTGAAATGAACGGGCTGTAGTCCTCTTCCTCATCGAGAGTGTCGAACAGCCGGTCCGTCGGCATCACCTTGCGGGTGAACCGCGCCCACTCGCTGCCGGGCCTGCTGTCGTCATGCCAGTACAACTTCGGGTGGGTCGCGAGGATCTCGATGCCGCTGCGAATGATCAACGTCACGAACAACACGTTGAGCCAATGGTCGACCCGCAGCCACAGCGGATAGTCGAACGTTGTCATCGCCTGGGCCCCATCAATCCGTCCACTGTTGTCGTTGTGGATATGCCACGTTGATGCCGAGCAAAACCGACATGTGTATGGCGGGGAAGGCCAATGCGAACGCGCCCGCGAACGTTGCGGGTGCGAAGTCCCATCGTCCGGTCACCGCCACCAGCCCGGGCAGACTGGCGGCTCGGCTGGCCAGATACACGCCGATGAAGACGACCGAGATCAGGTCACCGAACAACCAACCCAACTGGGGCACCCGAGGGTTGCGGCCCAGCCACATCGCCGCGGCCGCCAGCACGCAGCACGCGATCACCGCGCCGGTGTACACCACGAAGTACGTCGGCAGCGCCAGCTGGCTGGCCAACACGTACAGATGAGCTACGCAGATCCCGATCAGCAACGCTGCGCCCAGCATCGTCACGGTTCGAGGCAGATTGAAGGCGACATAGCCTTTCAGCCGCAGCCATTCATACAATTGGCTGCGCTTCAACCCCTGGGTCACCACACCCATGGCGGCAACCTACCCCCCGGCGGTTCGCCACAAACCGTGCGGCTGAGGCCAAACGGCGGGATCAGTGGCCCGCACCTGGCAGGGGGGCACTCAAAACAATTGCAGCACAGTCATTTTGCCGGTCTCGATGTCTTAACTGGTGATCGGAACGGACATCCTGTAAAAACGCTGTCAGAAGCCGTACAGAACGCTGAAACTCCAAGCGTAAGGACTCAGTCCGCGGGCGGCTGTTCCGGTGTCTGGGGGGTCTCGACGATCACGGTGGTCGCTTTGACGACGGCGACGGCCAGACTGCCGGGCTCGAGTTTCAGCTCCTGGGCCGCCTCGGTGCTCATCAGCGACACGATGGTGTGCGGCCCGCATTGCATCTCGACGCGTGTCATCACCTTGTCGCTGAGCACATCGGTGACCAGTCCGACGAAGCGGTTACGCGCGGAACTGCTGATGCCGAGCGGGTTCGGCGGTGGCGTTGGGGCATTGGTGCGCCAGAACTGCGCCAGAACATGCCCGGCGATCACCATCCGACCGGCCTGATCCTGGCTGGCCGGCAACGCACCGTTGTCGATCCACCGCCGGACGGTGTCGTCGCTGACCCCGAGCAACTCGGCCGCCTGGCGGATCCGCATCGATGACACGAGCAAATAGTAGCCGCGGGCCAGTTCCACTCGCACCAGCCGCGCCGGGCGGCGCGAGCGATCCGGGGCGACTCGGGGAATAATGGGCAGCAATGCTTTCTCAACGCCCGCGCGAGCGGGGGACCAGCGACCGGGCGGTGCCGTGACGATCACGACGCTCGGTCTCCCGTCGGTGCGCCGTGAGCCCGGCGGCGCCGCTCCGTCGGCCGGACCACTGATCGACAGTTACGGGCGGTCGGCGACCGACCTACGGGTGTCGCTGACCGATCGTTGCAATCTGCGGTGCACCTACTGCATGCCCGCCGCCGGTCTGCCGTGGCTGAGCGCAGACCAACTGCTACAGCCCAACGAGATTGTCCGGTTGGTGCGTATCGCGGTGACCCGCCTGGGTGTCACCAAACTCCGGTTCACCGGTGGAGAACCGTTGCTGGCCAAGGGTCTTGAGCACATCGTCGCCGCGGCGGCCGCCCTGCGGCCCCGCCCGGAGCTCACGCTGACCACCAACGGGGTTTTGTTGGCCGGACGTGCCGAGACGCTGGCGCGCGCCGGCTTGGACCGGGTCAACGTATCGCTGGACAGCGTGAACTCGGCGAATTTCGCGGCCATCACCCGTCGCGACCGGCTGGCCGACGTGCTGGCCGGCTTGGCCGCCGCATCCGCAGCCGGACTGCGGCCCGTGAAGGTGAATGCGGTACTGGATCCGGTGAGCGGCCTGGACGACACCGTGCCGCTGGTGCGGTTCTGCCTCGAACATGACTACCAGCTGCGCATCATCGAGCAGATGCCGCTCGACGCCGGGCGCGAATGGCAACGTCAGACCATGGTGACCGCCGACCAGGTGCTGGCAGAGCTGCGGCGCCACGGATTCGGGTTGACACCCGATGTGGCTCCGCGGGGTGCGGCGCCGGCCGCGCTATGGCAGATCACTGATTCCGCGACGGGCCGCACCGGGAAGGTGGGGATCGTCGCCTCGGTGTCTCAACCGTTCTGCGCGACGTGCAATCGCACCCGGCTGACCGCCGACGGCCAGCTGCGCAGCTGTCTGTTCGCCACCGAGGAAACCGACCTGCGGGCGTTGCTGCGCGACGGCACAGACGACGCCGGGATCGAGGCGGCTTGGCGAGTGGCGATGTGGGGCAAACCCGCAGGCCACGGGATCAACGCGGCCGATTTCGTCCAGCCGAAACGGCCGATGAGCGCGATCGGCGGCTGAGATGAACGCCGAGACAGCCCGCCTGATCGAGGTCGGTGTGCGGTATTTCGCGGCCGCCTGCGCCGCCGCGGGCTCCGATTCCGAGAAGCTGACCGTGCGCGGCGGCGTCACGGTCGGCGAGCTCGTCGACGAGCTGAGCAGCCGAGGCCCGGAACTGGCGCGCGTGCTGTTGCGGTGCTCGTTTCTATGCGACGGGGTTGCGGTGCACGACAAGGCTCAGCCCCTGCGGTCGGGCAACACGATCGACGTGTTGCCGCCGTTCGCCGGGGGATAGCCCGCGGGTCTGATCCGGGCGCTAGGCCGAGCCCACCCACTCGTCGCTTCCGTCGGCGAAGAATTGGTGCTTCCACACCGGCAGCCGCGCCTTGATGGCGTCCACCAGTTGCGCGCAGGTGTCGAATGCGGCCCGGCGATGGTCCGCGGCGACCGCCACGACCAGGGCCGCCTCGCCGATGTTCAGCAGGCCGATGCGGTGGCTGGCCGCAACCGCGCGCACTCCAGCCGATTTCGCGGCCACGTCGGCCACCACCTCGGCGATGACGTCGCCCGCCGACGGGTGCGCCGAATACTCCAGTTTGACCACGTGCCGCCCACCGTCGTGGTCGCGAATCGCGCCGACAAATCCCACGACGGCTCCCGCCGCTTGATGGCAGACCAGATCCTGGTGTTCGGCCAGCAGGATCGGTTGGTCGGTCACCGCGGCGCGCAGCACCCGGGTCATCGCCGAGCCACGACTGTCATGAGAACCAACTATATTGGCAACTTCAAGAGTTTCCGGGGCGAAGGCTCGGCTGGGCGGAGTTTGTCGATGATTGATAGCCAACGGTTTTCGGTCTGACGGCATGCGGTCGGTCGAAGAGCATCAGCGCGTCGTCACCGACTTGATCACGACCCGGCCCGCCGTGGCCGTCGAGTTGCGCGACGCCGAAGGCCTGGTGCTGGCCGAGGACGTGACCGCGGTGTTGTCGCTGCCGGTTTTCGACAATTCCGCGATGGACGGCTACGCCGTGCGCGCCCACGACGTGGCTTCGGCAACGGCTGAATGTCCAGTGAAATTGCCTGTCGCCGAAGATATTCCGGCTGGCCGCACCGACATCCCGGCACTGGGTCCCGGGACTGCGCATCGCATCATGACCGGCGCACCGATGCCCGCCGGTGCCACCGCAATCGTGCCCGTCGAGGCCACCGATGGCCGCACCGACGTCGTGACGATAACCGCACCCAGCGCAACGGGTAGGTACATCCGTCGCGCGGGCGAGGACGTCGCGGCGGGCAGCACGGTGTTGCGGTCCGGACAAGTGGTGACCCCGGCGGCGGTCGGATTAGCCGCCGCTCTCGGCCGGCCCGCGCTGACAGTGATCCCGCGCCAGCGCATCTTGGTGATATCCACCGGATCCGAACTCGTGCAGCCCGGTGCGGCGCTGCGCCAGGGCCAAATCTACGAGTCGAACTCGTTCATGCTGGCCGCCGCGATCCGTGCGGCCGGCGCCGACGTGGTCGCGGCGGTGACCGCCACTGACGACGTTGCTGAGTTCACGGCGGTGCTCGACCGGTACGCGGCCGAGTCGGACCTGATCGTCACCAGCGGCGGCGTCAGCGCGGGCGCCTACGAGGTGGTGAAGGACGCCTTCGGGCGAAACGGAGATCAGGGCGTGGAGTTCGTCAAAGTGGCGATGCAGCCCGGCATGCCGCAAGGCACCGGCCGAGTCGGCGGCACCCCCATCGTGACGGTGCCCGGAAATCCGGTCAGCGCACTGGTGTCCTTCGAGGTCTTCATCCGTCCGGCGCTGCGCTCCGCGATGGGACTGCCTGCCCCGCATCGCCCACTGCGATCCGCAGTGCTGACCGAGACGCTGACCGCACCGGCCGGAAAGCGCCAGTTCCGGCGTGGGGTATTCGACGCCACCGCCGGCACGGTGGCCACTCACGGTCCGGCCGGCTCACATCATCTGCGGTGGCTGGCCTCGGCGAACTGCCTGATCGACATTCCGGCCGACGCGACGCAGCTCCCGGCCGGTGCCCAGGTGCAGGTCTGGGACTTCGACTGACCCGACAAAACTGCCAGAATGGGGTGGTGTCTGACGCCGCGCCCTCGCCGCCTAAAGGTCCGCTCTCACACATCGATACCGGAGGAGCGGCTCACATGGTGGACGTCACCGAAAAGACCGCCACCAAACGCACCGCGATCGCCGCGGGCTCGCTGCGTACTTCCGCACAGGTGCTGGAGCTGATCTCGGCGGGTGGTCTGCCCAAGGGCGACGCGCTGGCGACCGCGCGGGTTGCGGGCATTCTGGCTGCCAAGCGCACCAGCGAGCTGATTCCGCTGTGTCATCAGTTGGCGCTCACCGCGGTCGACGTCGATTTCACCATCGGTGCGAGCGACGTCGACATCACCGCGACGGTGCACAGCACCGATCGCACCGGCGTGGAGATGGAGGCGCTGACGGCGGTGAGCGTGGCGGCGTTGACGCTGTACGACATGGTCAAGGCGGTGGACCCGGCGGCGCGGATCGATGACGTTCGGGTGCTGCGCAAGGATGGCGGCCGGCACGGACGGTGGACGCGCTGATGACGGCCCGATCCGCGGCCGTGGTCATCGCCTCGACTCGTGCGGCGGCCGGTGTCTACCACGATCGGTGCGGGCCGCTGATCGCCGAATGGCTTGCGCAGCACGGGTTCTCGTCGGTGCGGACGGCGGTCGTCGCGGACGGCGAGTTGGTCGGCAAGGCGCTGAGCGACGCGCTCGCCGACGGTGTCGACGTGGTCATCACCTCGGGAGGCACCGGTATCTCGCCGACCGACGACACTCCGGCCCAGACCAAGGCCGTGCTCGACTTCGAGATTCCCGGGCTCGCTGATGAGATCCGGCGTTCCGGCTTACCGAAAGTGCCGACGTCGGTGCTGTCACGGGGTGTGTGCGGGGTGGCCGGTCGGACCCTGGTGGTCAACCTGCCCGGTTCACCGGGCGGGGTGCGCGACGGGCTCGGCGTGCTCGCCGGCGTGCTCGATCACGCGCTGGACCAAATCGCCGGGAAAGATCACTCGTAACGGCCTCGGCGTGCCTGGATCAGTCGCAGTGCCCACCAGATCACAAGCGCCCCGACAAGAGCGACGGCGAGGTTGGTCAGGAAGCCGGTGACGCCGACCGCGATTGCCAGCGCCCAATGCCAGCGTCCGCGTAGATCTTTCAGCAAGGTGATGTGCAGCAGGCCCGCGACCGTCAACAGGCCCGCCAGGATCGGCACCGGGAAACCCGACAGCGCCGCGGTCAGGGTCGCGCCCACCGCAAGCGCAAGCACAATCAGCGTGCTGCCCAGCATGATCGGGGCGCCGCCGCTGCGGGCACCGAAAGCGCGGTGCGCTGTCATGCCTCCGGCGCCGTGGCACACCGGCATGCCGCTGATCGAGCCGGCGAACAGATTGGCCAGACCGATTGTGGTTGCCAACCGTCCCGGCCGCACCCGCCGGGCGGCGTCGCCGAAGTAGCTGCGGGCGGTGTCCGCGGTGGCCAAGCACGAGTTGGCGAACGACAACGGCACCTGTGGCAGCACCAAGGCAACGGCGGCCGCGGCGAACGCGGCCCGGCTCAGGTGCGGTGTGTGCACCGCCGATGGGCCGAAAGTCAATGAGCCGTGGAAGCTCAACACCATCGCCACCACGGCAATCGCGATGAAGACCAAGGTGATCTGGCGGCGTCGCAGCAACAGCGCAACAGCGATGACCACCACGGTGGCGGACCCCAGCCACCAGATGGAGTGCCGATCGTCGGTGAACGCCTTCGGTGTGGTGGACACCAGCCGCCAGGCCAGCTGACAGAACAACAGCCCGACCGAGAGTTGAATCCCCCGAATGATCGGATGGGGGAACACTTTTGCGACCCAATCCAACACACCCGACGCGCCCAGTACCAGAAAAAGCATGCCCATCAGCAGTGCGCCCGCCGCGATGTCGTCGGCGCCGAAACCATGCGCGATCGCGATCGCCCCGAATGCCTTCAACGGTTGCACCGGCACCGGCAGTCGATAGATCACGCCGGCCACCACGTACAGCAGACCGGCCGGCAACAACACCGCGGTCGGCGTCAGTCCGTTCTTCACGATCAGCGCCACCGCGATCGGGACCAACACGCCCAGATCGCCTACCGCTCCTGCTAATTCCGCCCGATCGAACCGCATCGGACTCGACTCGATCTGCGATGGCGTCGTGCCGACCATGCCAGCACTCTAATGCCGCGCGCCACCTCGGCCAGCCTTCGATCATCAACGCCCGCTCACGAGGCCTCCAGCCCACGCGTGAGGCTGATTTCACGGTCGCGACATCGTGGGACGCCGGGCGGCAACATCGCATCTTTACGTTCGCGTCGGAAGTGTCTGAATCTCAAGGGAGCACGCGGTGGCGCGATCGCACACGATCACAGGATGGGACCCGGAGGACCGGGCCGCATGGCAAGCGGGCGGAAAAGCCGTCGCGCGGCGCAATTTGGCGTGGTCGGTCGCCGCGGAGCATGTGGGTTTTTCGGTGTGGTCGCTGTGGTCGGTGATGGTGCTGTTCATGCCGCAGTCGGTGTACGGGCTGACGGCCGGTGACAAGTTTCTGATCGCCGCCACCGCGACGTTGGTCGGCTCGGCCCTGCGGTTGCCCTACACGATGGGTACCGCGCGGTTCGGCGGCCGAAACTGGACCGTGTTCTCGGCGTGTGTGCTCGTGGTGCCGGTTTTTGCGACGATCGTCGTGCTCGCCGAACCCGGTCGGCCGTTGTGGTTCTACCTGGTCTGCGCGGCACTGTGCGGCCTCGGCGGCGGCAACTTCGCGTCGTCGATGACCAACATCAACACGTTCTTCCCGCAGCGTCTCAAGGGCGTGGCCCTGGGCCTCAACGCAGGCGGCGGGAACATCGGCGTGCCGGCCGTACAGCTGGTCGGCTTGTTCGTCATCGCCATCGCGGGCAATCGCCAGCCGTATTGGGTGTGCGCGTTCTATCTCGTGATGTTGGTCGTCGCCGCGGTCGGGGCGGCCCGGTACATGGACAACCTCGACGTGGTGTCTGTCGACCTCGGTGCGATGCGTGCTGCGCTGCGCAGTCGCCACACCTGGTTGGTCAGCCTGCTCTACATCGGTACCTTCGGTTCATTCATCGGCTTCTCGTTTGCTTTCGGCCAGGTGCTGCAAATATCGTTCGCCGCGAGCGGGCAGAGCGCGGCCCAGGCATCGCTGCATGCCGCTGAAATCGCTTTCATCGGGCCGCTGCTCGGTTCTGTCGCAAGGATTTACGGCGGCCGCATCGCCGACCGCGTCGGCGGCGGCACGGTGACGTTGTGGGCGTTCGTCGGCATGATCGGCGCCGACGGGATCCTGGCAATCACCGCGACCCTCGCGGGCCGTCGAACCACTACGGCCACCATGGTCGCGTACGTGATCGGGTTCGTGGTTCTGTTCCTGCTCAGCGGCATCGGCAATGGCGCGGTGTACAAGATGATTCCGTCGATCTTTCACGCGGCGTCGCGCTCCCTGGAGGCCGACGAGGAGACCCGGGCCGACTACTCCCGGTCGATGTCGGGTGCGGTCATCGGTATTACCGGCGCGATCGGTGGCCTTGGCGGTGTGGCGATCAATCTGGCGCTGCGCAGCAGTTACCTCGTCGACGGCACCGCGACCATCGCATTTTGGGACTTCGCGGTGTTCTATGCGCTGGCCGTGCTGGTCACTATGCGTTTCTACGTGCGGCTTCCGTCCGGCGGCCTCGCCGATCGGCCCGTGTTGGTTACCGCCCGCTGACGCCGGCTCGCCACTTTCTACGGCGCGAGCCTGATATGTCCGGGCGGCGCGGGCTGATTCGGCGTCGGGCTCGCCGGAGCGTTGCCGCCGTCTCCAGGCTCAGGAGAAGCAGCGGGAGGCCCACCCTGGGACGGTGGCCCGGCTTCCGGTGGAGGCGCCTCTTGTGACGGCGGTGCCTGTTGTGGCACGGGCTGCACACGTCGCGGTGGCGGCGGCGGCTGTTGAGGCTGAACCTCTTGTGGTACTGGCGGTGGTTGCGGTGGAACCGGCAAGGGCATTGTCGGCGGGATTTCTCCGGCGGGAATCGCGTCGGTGAGCGAGGCCAGCACTACGACATGCGACCGGACATGCCGATCGGGGCTGTCCGTCACGATGCCGCGCGAGCCAGGCCCGACATACGCCGCTATCGAAGCGATCTTGCCTGCGTCGTAGGGACAATAGGCCTGTACTGACGCGATGATGAATTGGTTGATGGTTCTGGTAACCCGGTCAGGGGGATTCAGGCGGGTGAGCGGATTTTCGTTGTAACCGTTGTTCCTGATCAACTCCACCAAGTCGCCCACCGGCATGCCGCCATCGAGTTTGGAACATGCTTTGTGCGCTGTCTCGATGAGGCTGTTCGCGTTGTCGACGGGGGGAACATCCTTCTCGCCGAGGAGTTCGAAGAACGTCTGGTCCTGGCTCGGGTCGGCTGCTGCGGTGTCGCCGGGCAGCACTGCCGGCGCGCTGAGCAGGGCGACGGCGGCCACCGCGGCGGGGAGGTGGCCGATGATTCCGGAAAACATGGCCGGGTTTCCGTTCTGCCAAAAACGTCACCTGACGAGCTGAGAATTCCAGTCTAGGCCGCGCGCCGATCGGCGCCCAACTGCTGCAATCGGCCGTCGCCGCAATGACGTTCACCGCGCAGCCGGCTGGGCGGCAAGGGTAAGGGTCCGCCGAGCGTGCCATCCGCGGCATAAACCAGGCCGCTCATTCGCGGACGAGGCACGCTCGGCGAAGCTTGAAGTGGCGCTCAGACAACCGCCTTGACGTCTTCCGACGCGATCTCGCCGGCAAACGGCGCGATGACCCGCAGGATCTCGGTGATCGTCTCCGGGTGCAGCCCGGCCGCGCACAGCGAGTCCGCCAGGTGCGCGGCGACCATCGTGAAGTGATGCATGGTGATGCCGCGGCCTTGATGTGCCTGGCGTATCGACAGGCCGCCATAGGGTCCGGGTCCACCGAGCACAGCGCTGAGGAATTCGACCTGTCTGGCTTTCACGCACTCCATCGTCGAGGCCGCGTAGAAGCCGGCCAGGTGGTCGTCGGCAAGAACCCGGCAGTAGAAGTCCTCGACGACGACTTCGAGGGCGTCGTGACCGCCGATCTTCTCGTACAGTGAGGCCGTCCCGCGTCTGCGGAATCGGGTGAGTCTTGCCATGCAGATAGCTCACCATTGCAGGATTGCCTGGTCGTAAGCGCGCCATCACCGCGCGATTACCCGGCGTAACAACCGGATTGCCGCAGAACCGCGGAGAACTTGACGGCGGTGTAGCAGACTCGGTGGGGAATCCAGCGAATCACCACCGGGAGCGTGGAAGCTATGAATCTGGGTGATCTGACCGGTTTCGTCGAGAAGCCGTTCGCCGCCATGTCCAACCTCGTCAACACCCCGAACTCGGCCGGCCGATACCGGCCCTTCTACCTGCGTAATCTTCTCGACGCGGTGCAGGGCCGGACATTGCGCGACGCCGTCGAGGGCACGATCACCCTCATCACCGGGGGCTCGTCGGGTATCGGGGAAGCGGCGGCCAGGAAGATCGCCGACGCGGGTGGCGAGGTGGTCCTGGTCGCGCGGACCCGGGAAAACCTGGAAAAAGTCGCCGACGGAATCCGCAGCAGCGGCGGGACCGCATATGTCTACCCGTGCGATCTGACCGATATGGACGCGATCGCCGAGATGGCCGACAAGGTGCTCGAAGATCTCGGCGGCGTCGACATGCTGATCAACAACGCCGGACGATCGATACGTCGCTCGCTGGCGCTGTCCTATGACCGCATCCACGACTATCAGCGCACCATGCAGCTGAATTACCTCGGTGCGGTACAGCTGATCCTCAAGTTCATCCCGGGCATGCGGGAACGTGGTTTCGGCCAGATCATCAACGTGTCCTCGGTCGGCGTGCAGACCCGGGCGCCGCGGTTCGGCGCCTACATCGCGAGCAAGGCGGCGCTGGACAGCCTGTGCGACGCGCTGCAGGCCGAGGTGGTCAGCGACGACATCAAGTTCACAACCGTGCACATGGCGCTGGTGCGAACGCCGATGATCAGCCCCACCACGATGTACGACAAGTTCCCGGCGCTGACACCAGAGCAAGCCGCCGGCGTGATCACCGACGCGATCGTGCACCGGCCCCGTCGGGCCAGCTCGCCCTTCGGGCAGTTCGCCGCCGTCGCCGACGCCGTCAACCCCGCGGTGATGGACCGGGTGCGCAACCGCGCCTTCAGCATGTTCGGCGACTCTTCGGCGGCTAAGGGAGACCAATCCGACAGCAGCACAACAGAATTCGATGATCGAAGCGAGACGTTCGTTCGAGCGACCCGCGGAATCCACTGGTGAGGTGATCATGAGTCTTCCGAAACCGACCAACCAAGCACCCGTCGTCATCACCGGTGCCTCCTCGGGCATCGGCACCGAGCTGGCGCGCGGCCTGGCCCGGCGCGGACACCCGTTGGTGCTGGTCGCCCGCCGTCAGGAACGCCTGGACGAGCTCGCCGACGAGGTGCGCACGCAATACTCGGTTGGCACCGATGTCTTTCCGCTCGACCTCGCTGACGCCGGATCTCGCCGGAAGCTGGCCGAGCGGTTGCGCACCGAGCCGATCGCCGGTTTGTGTAACAGCGCCGGCTTCGGCACCAGCGGGGTGTTCCAGACGCTGCCGGTCGAACGGGAAAGCGAGGAGGTCGTCCTCAACTCGCTGACGCTGATGGAACTGACCCATGCCGCGCTGCCGGGCATGGTCGAACGGGGCGCCGGAGCGGTGCTCAACATCGCCTCGATCGCGGGGTTTCAGCCGATGCCCTATATGGCCGTGTATTCGGCGACCAAGGCTTTTGTGCAGACCTTCTCCGAAGCGGTGCACGAGGAACTACACGGAACGGGCGTCTCGGTGACGGTGCTGTGCCCGGGCCCGGTGCCGACGGAGTGGGGCGAGATCGCCAGCGCCGAGCGGTTCAGCATCCCCCTTGCACAGGTGTCGCCGCACGACGTCGCCGAAGAGGCGATCGGCGGGATGCTGGCCGGTAAGCGCAGTGTGGTGCCCGGAATCGTGCCCAAGGCCGTGAGTATCGGCGGCCGTTATGTGCCGCGCAGCCTGCTGCTGCCCGGCATGCGGATCGGCAACCGCTTCCGCGGCGGACCACGTCGCTGATGGCCGCTGTCGATGTGACAGCTGACGTGCCGATGAGCCCGCAGGACATGTGGAATCACGTGTCCGACCTGTCCGAATTGGGCGAGTGGCTGGTGATGCACGAGGCATGGCGCAGCGAGCTGCCCGAGGGGCTCAGCGAAGGAACCCAAGTCGTGGGCGTCGCGCGCGCCAAGGGGCTTCGCAATCGGGTCACGTGGACGGTCACTACCTGGGATCCGCCGCACCGGGTCGCGTTGTCGGGATCGGGCAAGGGCGGGGCCAAATACATCGTCACGCTCAGCGTTTCGCCCACGAAAACGGGCTCGAACCTGGGCGTGCGGCTCGAGCTGGGCGGTCGTGCGTTGTTCGGCCCGGTGGGCGCGGCGGCGGCCCGCGCCGTCAAAGGAGACGTCGAGAAATCGCTGAAGCAGTTCGTCCAGCTCTACGGATAGCGGCCCGGCCGCCGACGCCGCGGCGATCGCAAGGGCGGCGCGCTGTGTCCGAAGTTCCTAAAGATCGGGCGAACGGCGGTAGCCTGGCCGGATGTTGCGGGGGGCTCGTCGAGCCACTATGTCCGAACCCAGGGCCAGGGGTCTTTTCGGCTGGATCGGCGTGGTTGTGCGGCGGTGGCCGTGGGTTGTCATCGGGTTCTGGATCGCGCTTGCCGCCGTTCTGTCGGTGACGATTCCACCGCTGACCGAGATGGCCAGCAAGCGGCCGGTCCCTATCCTGCCGTCCGACGCTCCGGTGTTGATCACGACAAGACAGATCTCCGAGGCTTTTCATCAATCGGGGTCCGAGAATGAAAACGTCCTGTTGGTCGTCCTGACCGACGAGAAAGGACTGAACCCCTCCGATCTGACCACCTACCACACACTGGTCGACAACCTGCGGCCGGACACTCGCGACATCGTCATGCTGCAGGATTTCATCACAACGCCGGTCCTGCGCGACGCGATGACCAGCAAGGATCACAAAGCCTGGTTTCTGCCCATGGTGCTCGCCGGCGGAGTGGGGACACCCGAGCTGCATGCGGGGTTCGGCCGGGTCGCCGACATCGTCAAAGAATCCGTCGCCGGGACCACGCTGACGGCGAACCTGACCGGGCCGGCGGCCAGCGGGGACGACCTGATGTACGTCGGTATTCGCGATATGCATGTGATCGAGATCGCCGTGGTGCTGATGGTCCTGATCATCCTGTTGGTTATTTATCGCAATCCGCTCACCATGATGTTGCCGTTGATCACGATCGGCGTCTCGGTAGGGGTTGCGCAGTCCATCGTGGCGGGCATCGCCGAACTCGGTTTGGGCGTTTCCAGCCAGACGATCACGTTGATGACAACGATGATGGCGGGCGCCGGAATCGATTACGCCGTGTTTCTCATCAGCCGTTACCACGATTATTTGCGGCTCGGGATGGATTCGGATCAAGCCGTCGTCAGGGCGTTGACGTCGATCGGCAAAGTGATCGCCGGGTCCGCGGCCACGGTGTCGATCACCTTTCTCGGGATGGTCTTCACTCACTTGGGCGCCTTCCGAAACGTCGGTCCGGCGTTGGCCTGTTCAATTGCGGTGGCATTGCTGGCCGCGGTGACGTTCCTCCCGGCCCTGATGGTCCTCGCCGGAAGGCGAGGTTGGATCAAGCCCCGCCGCGAGCTCACCACCCGCTTCTGGCGGCGCTCGGGAATACGCATTGTGCGCCGACCCGCGGCTCATCTGATCGGCAGTCTCACCGTGTTGATCATTCTGGCCGGCTGCGCGATGTTCGCCCGCTTCAACTACGACGACAGCAAAACACTCCCGCAGTCCGTCGAGAGCAGCGTCGGATATGCGACGCTGGCCCGGCATTTTCCGTTGAACGCCACCATTCCCGAGTATCTCGTCGTGCACTCACCACAAGACTTGCGTAAACCTGCGACCCTTGTTGACCTGAAGCAGATGGAACAGCGGGTGGGCCAACTGCCCGATATCGCGGCGATCCGCGGTGCCCCGCCGCCCACCGAAAAATCAACCGACCAAAATTCTGCCGATGGTGGTGCAGCTAACGGTTCCACGGTGCGGAGAGAACCCGTCACCGAACAAGAAGGCGGGGGAGTCGAAGGTTTCCCCAACGTGGCCAACTTGCTGTATTCGGTCGCAACTACCGGAAATGCGGCCCCCGATCTTGGCCTGCCAACCGCCCCGACCGAAGAAGGCGACGAGACGGCGATGTTCGTCAGCACCGTGCATGGGCTCGGCTTCGCCATGTCGGTCGACGTGGCAGAGATCGCCAACACCGTCAACGCCGCGCCGGTGACGGTGCTGGACGTGGTTGCTACCTCGGCGCGCGACGGTGGAGCGCTCAAGAAGATGTCTGACTTCGCTGAACAGCTGGAGACCATGCCGGATGCGGACAGCATCGAGTCGGCATCGCGAAATGTGCGTCAAATACTGGACAACGCCAGCAACGACCTACGCACACTGGGCAGCGGCGACAAGGAGACCACCAAAGCCGCGCAGCACGATGCGCACACTTACGCCGACGCGATCACGCAGATGATCGACGGCGTCAAAGATCTGATCAAGCAAACCGAACACACCGGGGGAGGACTGAACAGTGCGTTGACGTCCTTCATCTCGCCCGATGGACACACGGCGCGGTACTTGGTGCAAACCAAGCTGAACCCCTTCGGCACCGAGGCGATGAATCAGATTCACAGCATCGTCGATGCCGCTCGGGGACCGCACCCGAACGCCCTGCTGAAGCAAGCCTCGATATCGGCGTCGGGAGTCACCGCGATGCTGCGGGACACCCGGGCCTATTACGGTCAGGACATCAACCTCATCATCGTCATGACCATTCTGATCGTGTTCCTGATTCTGGTCGCGATTCTGCGTGCCGTTGTCGCACCGCTGTACCTCATCGCCTCAGTGGTGATCTCCTACCTATCGGCACTCGGCGTGGGCGTCATCGTCTTTCAATTCATCTTCGGCCAGGAATTGACGTGGAGCATCCCGGGGCTGACTTTCATCGTGTTGGTCGCGATGGGTGCGGATTACAATTTGCTGCTCATCTCGAGGCTTCGGGAGGAGTCGCCGCACGGGTTGCGCTCCGGGGTTATCCGCACGGTGGGTTCGACAGGTGGTGTGATCACCGCGGCCGGTGTCATCTTCGCCGCCTCGATGTTCGGCATGTTGTTCGCCAGCATCAGCACCTTGGTGCAGGCGGGTTTCATCATCGGGACCGGGCTGCTGCTGGATACCTTCCTGGTGCGCACCATCACCGTGCCGGCCATCGCCGTGCTGGTGGGGGACGCGAACTGGTGGCCTTCGCGATTACCGCCGCCTGCGCCGCGCGAACGACCAGAGCGGTTATCCCCGCACGAGCCCCCACCAACGTCCGAAGCGGCGGAGGACGCCACGGCCGGTGTGGACCCGGGCCGGCACGCCAGCCGGGTCGACGTCGCTGAAGGCGCCGATCCCGACACGGTCGCGCTTCGCTCGTGAGTCGACAGGACCGAAAGACACACTCTGCGACACGCCGGGAACGAGTCGGTGTGCGGCCATAGACTGGCGTCCCTATGAGTCACTCCTTCGTGCACCTGCATAACCACACCGAGTACTCGATGTTGGACGGTGCCGCGAAGGTCGCGCCGATGCTCGCCGAGGCGCAGCGGCTGCAGATGCCCGCGATCGGGATGACCGACCACGGCAACATGTTCGGCGCCAGCGAGTTCTACAACGAAGCCACCGCCGCCGGTATTAAACCGATCATCGGCATCGAGGCGTATGTGGCACCCGATTCTCGTTTCAATACCCGCCGCATCTTGTGGGGCGATCCGGGCCAGAAGAGCGACGATGTGTCCGGCAGTGGCTCCTACACCCACATGACAATGGTCGCCGAAAACGCCACCGGTCTTCGCAATCTGTTCAAGCTGTCGTCGCTGGCATCGTTCGAGGGCCAGCTGGGCAAGTGGTCGAGGATGGATGCCGAGCTGATCGCCGAACATGCCGCCGGCATCATCGCCACCACCGGATGCCCGTCCGGGGAGGTGCAGACCCGGCTGCGGCTCGGCCACCACCGCGAAGCGCTGGAGTCGGCCGCCAAATGGCGGGAGATCTTCGGGCCCGAGAACTACTTCCTGGAGCTGATGGACCACGGGCTGTCCATCGAACGACGGGTGCGCGACGGGCTGCTGGAAATCGGTCGCGCGCTGAACATTCCACCGTTGGCCACCAACGACTGCCACTATGTCACCCGCGACGCCGCACACAACCACGAGGCGCTGCTGTGTGTGCAGACCGGTAAGACGCTCACCGATCCCACCCGCTTCAAGTTCGACGGCGACGGCTACTACCTCAAGTCGGCCGCCGAGATGCGCGAGATCTGGGACGGCGAGGTCGCCGGCGCCTGCGACTCGACGCTGCTGATCGCCGAGCGGGTCAGCTCGTACGCCGACGTGTGGGAGCCCCGCGACCGGATGCCGGTCTTCCCGGTGCCCAACGGCCACGACCCGGCGTCCTGGCTGCGCCACGAAGTCGAGGCCGGCCTGCGACGCCGTTTCCCCGATGCGCTGCCCGACGGCTACTCCCAGCGGGCCGCCTACGAGATCGACGTCATCTGCGACAAGGGTTTTCCGTCCTACTTTCTCATCGTCGCCGACCTGATCAACTACGCACGCTCGGTCGACATCCGGGTCGGCCCCGGGCGTGGCTCGGCGGCCGGATCGCTGGTGGCCTTCGCGCTGGGCATCACCGACATCGACCCGATCCAGCACGGTTTGCTGTTCGAGCGGTTCCTCAACCCCGAGCGCGCCTCGATGCCCGACATCGACATCGACTTCGACGATCGTCGACGCGGCGAAATGGTGCGCTACGCCGCCGAGAAGTGGGGCCAGGACCGGGTCGCGCAGGTCATCACCTTCGGCACCATCAAAACCAAAGCCGCACTGAAGGATTCCGCCCGGATCCACTACGGCCAGCCGGGATTCGCGATCGCCGACCGGATCACCAAGGCGCTGCCGCCGGCGATCATGGCCAAAGACATCCCGCTGTCGGGCATCACCGACCCCAACCACGAACGCTACAAAGAGGCCGCCGAGATCCGCGGCCTGATCGACACCGATCCCGATGTGCGGACCATCTACCAGACTGCACGCGGGCTGGAAGGTCTGATCCGCAACTCCGGTGTGCATGCCTGCGCGGTGATCATGAGCAGCGAGCCGCTGACCGATGTGATCCCGCTGTGGAAGCGGCCGCAGGACGGCGCGATCATCACCGGCTGGGACTACCCGTCGTGTGAGGCGATCGGCCTGCTGAAGATGGACTTCCTCGGGCTGCGCAACCTGACGATCATCGGCGACGCGCTGGTGAACATCAAAGACAACCGCGGGATCGACCTTGACCTGGAATCGGTCCCGCTCGACGACCCGGCCACCTTCGAACTGCTGGGCCGCGGTGAGACGCTGGGGGTGTTCCAGCTCGACGGCGGGCCGATGCGCGACCTGCTGCGCCGCATGCAGCCCACCGGGTTCGAGGACATCGTCGCGGTGCTCGCGTTGTACCGCCCCGGACCCATGGGCATGAACGCCCACAACGACTACGCCGACCGCAAGAACAACCGGCAGGCGATCAGACCGATCCATCCCGAACTCGAGGAACCGCTGCGCGAGATCCTCGCCGAAACCTACGGCCTGATCGTGTATCAGGAGCAGATCATGCGCATCGCGCAGAAGGTGGCCGGGTACTCGCTCGCCCGAGCAGACATTCTGCGCAAGGCGATGGGCAAGAAGAAGCGCGAAGTCCTGGAGAAGGAGTTCGAGGGCTTCTCAGAAGGCATGCAGGCCAACGGATTCTCCGCCAAAGCGATCAAAGCGCTGTGGGACACCATCCTGCCGTTCGCTGATTACGCGTTCAACAAGTCGCACGCCGCCGGGTACGGCCTGGTGTCCTACTGGACGGCGTATCTGAAGGCGAATTACCCGGGCGAGTACATGGCCGGGCTGCTCACCTCGGTCGGTGACGACAAAGACAAGGCCGCGGTATACCTGGCCGACTGCCGCAAGCTCGGCATCATCGTGCTGCCGCCCGACGTCAACGAGTCCGGGCTGAACTTCGCCTCCGTCGGCACCGATATCAGGTACGGGCTGGGCGCCGTGCGCAACGTCGGCGCCAATGTCGTTGCGTCGCTGATCAATACCCGCACCGCGAAGGGCAAGTTCACCGACTTCTCCGACTACCTCAACAAGGTCGACATCGCGGCGTGCAACAAGAAGGTCACCGAGTCGCTCATCAAAGCCGGCGCCTTCGACTCGCTGAAGCACCCGCGCAAGGGGCTGTTCTTGGTGCACACCGACGCGGTGGATTCGGTGCTGGGCACCAAGAAGGCCGAGGCGATGGGTCAGTTCGACCTGTTCGGCGGCGACCCGAATGACGGCGGAGCAGGCGCTGACGCGGTTTTCACCATCAGGGTTCCCGACGAGGAATGGGACGACAAGCACAAACTCGCGCTGGAGCGCGAGATGCTCGGCCTGTACGTATCCGGACATCCGCTCAACGGAGTGGCGCATCTGCTGGCGACCCAGGTTGATACCGCCATCCCGGCAATTCTCGACGGCGACGTCGCCAACGAGACCATGGTGAAAGTCGGCGGCATTCTGGCGTCGGTGAACCGACGGGTGAACAAGAACGGAATGCCTTGGGCGTCGGCACAACTGGAAGACCTCACCGGTGGTATCGAGGTGATGTTCTTCCCGCACACCTACTCCGCGTTCGGCGCTGATGTCATCGACGACACGGTGGTGCTCGTCACCGCCAAAGTCGCGATCCGGGACGACCGAATCTCGCTCATCGCCAACGACCTTGTGGTGCCTGACTTTACGACCGCACAGGCAAACCGGCCGCTGGCGGTCAGCCTGCCGACCCGGCAGTGCACCATCGACAAGGTCAGCGCGCTCAAACAAGTGCTGGCACAACACCCCGGCACGTCGCAGGTGCATCTGCGCCTGCTCAGCGGCGACCGGACGACCACCCTCGAGCTGGATGCATCACTGCGGGTGACGCTGTCCCCGGCGCTGATGGGCGATCTCAAGGCACTGCTCGGTCCGGGCTGTCTGGGCGGCTAGCGGGGATCGCGAGCGCGGCGAAGCCGGGCGCGGCGGGTCGCCGCCATCAAGTCAAGCGGACAACAGAAGGGTCGCTTGATGATCGTGGGTGGGGATGATCTTCACGGCGTGCCGGGCGAGATGGAGCCGTTGCAGCGTCTTGAAAGTCTCGTCACGGTCCTCGTCCACCAAAACGCCCGGATAGCCCGATTTTTGCCGCACATTCTCGATTTGCAAATCGTGCCAGGCGGCGTCGCCGGCGATGAGGATCCATCCGCGCTGGGTGTGCGCGAGCACCCCGACGCTGCCCGGGGTGTGGCCGCGCAGGTCCACCAGGATGACGGAATTGTCGCCGAACAGATCGTGCGATCGGGTGAAGGTCAACACCGGCGGGCCATCTAAGTCGTAGGCGACGAGAGGGCGATCGCGCAGCGAATCGCGAACGCCGCCCACGGGTGCCACCGGCCCGGAACTCGCCCAGTCGTGTTCGGCCCGGTGCAGGTGAACAGGCAGGCCGGGAAAGTCCAGCAGGCCACACACGTGATCCCAGTGTGCGTGTGTCGGCAACGCGAAATCCACCGTCGGCACGTCGGGTAACGCGGCCAACCCGGTGACAGTCGGAATGGCATCGGCGGGAGGATGAACCGCCGCCCGCAGCACCGCCGGCAGTTGAGCGATGGCCCGCTCCTCGACGTCGACGCAGAGCGCGGGATCGATGATGAACGTCGCTGCCGGATGGGTGAGGACGAACGATGTCAGCGAGTTCTCGATACGAGCCGGCGAGAAAGTGCCCTCGACGATTGCGGCGGTCGGCACCGAATGGGGGACTTGAGGTAGTGCCGTGACCGTGACGGTTGCTGCGGGGTCCGGCAGCCCGGCATCGGTGACGCTGCGAACGAAGCGCTGATCGACCCGTCGCGGCCGCATTGACCCCACAACCAAACCGACTGCGGCTCAGCAGCATTGACGCATACTTGGAGATCGAACCGGATCAGACATCGCTGAGCTCCACTCGGACGATGACGCTGTCGGACCAGACACCGCGGTCACGCGAGCGACGCAACTTCTCCCGCAGGCAGAGATCCCGGTGAACGCCGGTGACCCCCGGGACGTTGATCAGCGGAACGATGTTCCACTGCCAGCCATACCGGTGGTGCAGTGTCCGATTGGCCTGCTCGGCTTCGGCGCCGTAGAGGATTGTTGCCTGCCCGGTCACGGTCGTTGCGTCGGGGCGAACTCGTCCCCGGTAGTCGCATGCAGCAAGTTCTACGTCACGGCAGGTCGTCAACCGTCTGGTCTTGGGGCCGACCTTGGTGCGGAACAGCACCTGCCGACCGTCCATCGCGAACCAAACCGGGGTATCGACGCCGGTGCCGTCCCGGTGAAATGACCGGAGCCGGGCGTAGCGGGCGAAGCTGAGTTGATTGGAGGCGGGTCTGTGCATAACACCAGTCAACGACCTAGAGTTGACTCTAAGTCAAGCCCCGAATTCTGGAGAGAACATGGCAACCGCACTGACCATCGGGAAGGTGGCCCAAGAAACCGGGGTCGCGGCCACCACGCTGCGCTACTACGAACAGATCGGTCTGGTGCCGGTCCCGGTCCGGGTGGGCGGCCAGCGCCGCTACGACGATTCGGTGCTGGCCCGACTCGAGGTGATCGCGCTGTGCAAAGCCGCCGGTTTCGCGTTGGACGAGATCGCGGTGCTGTTCGCCGACGATGCACCCGGGCGTCCCGCCAGCCGCGCCCTCGCCGAGGCCAAGCTCGCCGAGATCGACGCGCGCATGGAGTCGTTGGTCCAGGCGCGCGCAGTCATCGAATGGGGGATGCGCTGCACATGCCCGTCAATCGATGCGTGCACATGCGGCATTCATCCGCCGGCCGGATCTTTGTAAACCACACCCTCTTTCATGACGAAGTCCACCTGACCGGTGACGTTGATATCGGCGAAGGGATCACCGGGCATCGCGATCAGGTCCGCGAGCTTGCCTTCGGCGACCACCCCGAGATCGTCGAGGCGCAGCAGTTCGGCGGCCACGCTGGTGGCAGCGCGCAAAGCCCGCAACGGTGTGATGCCGGTCGAGACCATCATCGGGAACTCGCGCCAGTTGTCGTGGTGCGGAAACATTCCGGCGTCGGTGCCGTACGCGATCCGAACGTCGCTGGCGGCCAAGCCCTCTGCCGCATCCAACAGGGCGCCACGATACTTCTGCATTTTGCGCCGCGAGTGTTCCGGAAGGGCGGCCCACAGCGGGTCGTCCTCGCCTTGACGGGCGCCGGAGAGGATCGTGTATTGGGTCGGCACCATGAACACGCCGGCATCCTGCATCATGCGTAGCGTCTCGGCCGACGCGAGGTTGCCGTGTTCGATACTGCGCACGCCTGCCCGGACGGCGCGTTGGATACCTTCGTCGCCGTAACTGTGTGGGGTGACCGGGATTTCGAGGTCGGTAGCCGTCGCGACGAGAACGTCCATCTCGTCCTGGCTGTAGGTGGCGTGCCCGGGGTCGTCGGACGGTGAGGCGAAGCCGCCGGTGGCGCCGAACTTGATCCAGTCGGCACCGGCCCGGATTTGCTGCCTGACCCGGGTGCGGATCTCGTCGGCGCCGTCGGCCGCGGCCAATTCCAGTGGTCGGCAGGGGTCTTGATATTCGTCGGCGACCATGCCGCTGAAGTCGCCGTGGCCGCCGCGCGCGGAGATCATGTGCGGCGCCACCACCATCCGTGGACCGACGATGATCCCGGCGGCCAGCGCGTCGCGCAGGGCGATGGTGGGGTAATCGATGTCCCCGCAACCCAAGTCGCGCACCGTGGTGAATCCGTTCATCAGCAGCGCGCGCAGCACCGGCAACGACTTCAAGGTCTTCGTCGTGCTCGAATCGAGCGCCAGCAGCAGACCCACCGGGGGTGCCAACGTCACGTGAGTGTGGCAGTCGATGAAGCCCGGCGTCACGGTGTGCCCGGGCAGATCCACTACCCGCGCGTCTGCCGGTGCGTCGATCGCGTCAGCGACTCGCTCGATGCGGTCGTCGACGACCAGCACCTGGCGTGGCCCGGCTTGCGCCGAGATCCCGTCCCACACGTCCGCACCCGTGATCAGCGTTGCCGGCATCATCGCCACCTTTCAAAATTTCAGAAGCTGTAGCGCAGGATCCGCGCCGTGCGGGCACCGGATTTGGTCATGCCCATCACTCGGGTCGATACCCGGGCCGCGGGCGGATAGAGGGCGATCTCCGGCGCGTGGGACAGGCTGCTCTCCTCGACCAGCCGCAGACGCGGACTCCAGCTCTCCGGGACCCGGGCATCGTTGAAACCCCGGTAGGCCCATTGTGTTCCGACGGCGCTGAAGACGATCTTCATGGCGGCGATGTTGAGCCGGCCGACTCGGCCATAGTCGTTCATCGCCACTTCGCCGGAGCCGAAGTACTCGGGGATGTGGCGGAACAGGTTGACGATCACTGACTCCGGTAAGAACGCCAGCAACCCGTCGGCGATCAGCATGGTGGGCCGATCGGACGGTATCTGGTCGGTCCACCTGTCGTCGGCCAGCGAGGCCGCGACCGAATAGGCGCGGTCGTTGGCGGGCACGACGTGGTCCCGCAGCGCGATCATGTTGGGCAGATCGACGCTGTACCAGTCCACCGTGGCGGGCGGCGCGACGCGCGGCATGGCGGTGCCCAGGCCCGCGCCGAGGTCAACCACCACAGCGTTGGGATGTTCGGCGACGAAATGACGTACCCGGTCGTCGAGTAGCTTCGCGCGCAGCGCGGTCTGGCGTACCGCGCTCGACGGCACGCCCAGACCTTCGAAGTCGTAGTCGATTTTGGCGACGATGTCGTCGGCCAGCGTGTCGCCGAGTATCGGCCTGGGCCAACGGCTATCGAGTGCACGGGCGTACTGGGTGACAAACGCGGTGTGCTCGACAGGCGTCAAGCCGGTGATCGCGATTCCCATACCGGCAACGTACTCCCACGACTAGCCTCGGCTGGGTGACTGATTCGAAAGCCCAGCCACCGACCACGCTGTGCGAGGCATTCCAGCGGACCGCGGCGATCGATCCGGACGCGGTCGCGCTGCGCACACCGGGCGGCGGCCAGACGATGACCTGGCGGGAGTACGGGGAAGACGTGCGCCGGGTGGCGGCCGGCCTGCACGGACTGGGGGTCCGCCGCGGCGACACCGTGTCGCTGATGATGGCCAACCGCATCGAGTTCTACCCGCTGGAAGTGGGCGCCCAGCACGTCGGGGCGACCTCGTTCTCGGTGTACAACACGCTGGCACCCGAACAGCTGGCCTACGTGTTCGACAACGCCGGCACCAAAGTGGTGATCTGCGAGCGGCAGTACGTCGACCGGATCCGGGCCAGCGGTGCCACGACGGAGCACATCATCTGCATCGACGGTGCCGCCGAGGGCGCCCTGTCGCTGGATGATCTTTACGCGGCCGCCGCCGACGACTTCGATTTCGACGCGACGTGGCGGGCCGTGCAGCCCCACGACGTGATCACCTTGATCTACACCTCCGGGACGACGGGTAATCCCAAAGGGGTGGAGATGACGCACGCCCACCTGCTGTTCGAGGCGCAAGCCCTGGACGCTGTTCTGGGTGTTCAATTCGGCGATCGGGTGACCTCCTTCCTGCCGTCGGCGCACATCGCCGATCGCACCATGGCGCTGTACAACCAGGAGGTGTTCGGGGCCCAGGTCACCGTGGTCTCCGATGCTCGTGAGATCGCCGCCGCGCTGTCCGACGTGCGCCCAACCACCTGGGGTGCGGTGCCCCGGGTGTGGGAAAAGCTCAAAGCGGCAATCGAATTCGCGGTCACCCAGGAGCCGGACGAGGCCAAGCGACAAGCTCTGCAATGGGGGATGTCGGTCGCAGCGAAACGGGCGGCGGCGCTGGTCGCCGGTGCAGACCTGTCCGACGAGCTGGCCGCGGAATGGGACCAAGCCGACGAGTTGGTGCTCTCGAAGCTGCGTGTCAAGCTCGGATTCGACGAGCTCAGGTGGGCGGTCTCGGGTGCGGCGCCGATCCCGCGGGAGACGCTGGCCTTCTTCGCCGGCATCGGGATCCCGATCGCCGAGGTGTGGGGTATGTCGGAGCTGAGTTGTGTTGCCAGCGTGGCACATCCGAGCCAGGCGCGGCTGGGCACGGTCGGCAAGCTGTTGCCTGGCTTGGAGGCCAAGATCGCCGACGACGGCGAATACCTGGTGCGTGGACCCCTGGTGATGAAGGGCTACCGCGGCGAGCAGACCAAAACCGCCGAGGCGATCGACCCCGACGGCTGGCTGCATACCGGCGACATCCTCGACGTGGACAGCGACGGCTATCTGCGGATAGTCGACCGCAAGAAAGAGTTGATCATCAACGAGGCCGGAAAGAACATGTCACCGGCCAACATCGAGACCACGATCTTGGCGGCCTGTCCCATGGTCGGCGCGATGCTCACGATCGGCGACGGCCGCCCGTACAACACCGCGCTGCTGGTCTTCGATGCCGACTCGGTCGGGCCCTATGCGGCCGACCTCGGGCTCGCCGACCCCTCGCCCGAGGCGCTGGCGGCGCACCCGCAGATGCTCGAGAAGATCTCGGCAGGGGTGGCCGCGGGCAACGCGAGATTGTCACGGGTCGAGCAGATCAAACGTTTCCGCGTGCTGCCGACCTTGTGGGAGCCGGGCGGCGAAGAGATCACCCTGACGATGAAACTCAAACGCCGGCCGATTGTGGCCAAGTACGCCACCGAGATCGAGGAGTTGTACGCCCGCGAGCCGGGCCCGGACATCCACCAGCCCACCCGCGCCGAGACAACGCAGCCGGCTTGACCTCAGCTGGCCTTGGCTCGAGTGCGATGGGCGCGTATGGCAGTCGCCAATCCGCTTCGCCGCACATCGTCGCCTGCGAATGACGAGTCCGGTCGTTTCAGAACATTCCGGAACTTGTTCTCTGAGGCCGTTTCCGGTGCGTCGTCGCAGCTGGCGGAGAGATAGCGAATCGGCAGCGCCAATTTGCAGATGGTGCGCACCGTGAGCAGGTACTGGCGCATGAAAGAACCTGTCGTGTAAGGCAAGTCGTAGGTGACGCACAACGCGCGGACCCGCTCGGCGATCTCGGGTAGCCGGTTGCTCGGCAGATCGGGGAACAGGTGATGTTCGATCTGGTAGCAGAGGTTTCCACTCATGAACGCCAGTACCGGTCCGGCCCGGAAGTTCGCGGTGCCCAGCATCTGCCGCAGATACCACTCCGGTTTCGTCTCGTCCTCCAAAACCGCGGCGGTGAACTTCTCTGCGCCGTCGGCGAAATGCCCGCAGACGATGACGATGTAGGCCCACGCATTGCGAAGTCCGTTGGCCATCACGGTGGCTCCCAGGGTGCGGCGCCAGCGCCGCCGGCTCAACGCGGGAAAGAGCACATAATCCTTGACGGACTGGCGGACCATCTTGCGGATCATCGTCTTGGTATGGGCAGATTTGGCGGCCTCGGTGTCCGCGCGATCCTGCACCGAGTACAGGCCGTGCATTGCGACACCCCATTCGAAGAGGGCCGCCAGCAGCACTGCGCGCAACGGCTGGAGCAAGTTGCCCGGCCGCCACTCCTGGTCGCGGGTGACCCGCATGACGCCGAAGCCGAGGTCGTGGTCCACGTCGACGACATTGGTGAAGACATGGTGCCGGTGGTTGTGCGAGGACATCCAGTGCGACGAAGGACCGACCATGTCCCATTCCCACGTCGCGGAGTGGATTTCCGGGTCGTTCATCCAATCCCATTGACCGTGGGTGATGTTGTGCGCGAGTTCCATGTTCTCGATGCACTTGGCCGCGGCCAACGCACTGGTTCCGACGATCCAGCCGAACCTGCGTTTGCTGGCAAGGATGGTCAGCCTCGCCGCGACCTCGAGGCAGCGCTGAAAGGCGATCGCGCGCCGGATGTACTCGAGGTCCTTGGTGCCGCGCGACTGCTCGATGTCGCTACGAATCGTGTCCAG
This sequence comes from Mycobacterium sp., assembly GCF_036490025.1. Classification (GTDB taxonomy): domain Bacteria; phylum Actinomycetota; class Actinomycetes; order Mycobacteriales; family Mycobacteriaceae; genus Mycobacterium. The sequence goes on from NZ_DASXEP010000175.1 coordinate 70,886, forward strand.
CTCGGCCGCGAGCGCGGCGACATCCGCATCACTCAGATGGGCGTATTCGGGTACCTCGGCGATTGCCATCGAGGCTTATCGATCACGGGCAGCGTCGGCGTATGCCCCTGTCCGCGCGACGGCGCGCGGCGGCCAGCTATACGGCTGGAGCATCTGCTTGACTCCCTGCTTGCCGGCTCTGCGCCGTGCGTCTGACCGTGGATTGTCGGTGTCGCTCGCAGACTCTACACGGGACGCATCACCAGATGGTCACTCCGAGATCTCAATGCCCTGAGCTGCGGGGCCTAAGGTGGCGGTATGCCACTCGAAGGTGAATATGCACCGAGCCCGCTGGATTGGTCCCGTGTACAAGCCGACAAGTACGCCGAATCCGGTGGAGCCGACGCCGCAGACATGAAGGGCAAGCCCATCATCCTGCTGACCACCGTCGGCGCCAAGACCGGCAAGCTCCGCAAAACGCCGCTCATGCGGGTCGAACACGACGGCCAGTACGCCGTGGTCGCCTCGCTGGGCGGAGCCCCGAAGAACCCGGTCTGGTACTACAACATCGCCAAGAACCCCCGCGTCGAACTGCAGGACGGTGACGTTACGCACGACTACGACGCACGCGAGGTCTTCGGCGACGAAAAGGCCGTGTGGTGGGAGCGGGCGGTGGCGGCCTGGCCGGACTATGCCGACTATCAGACCAAGACCGACCGGCAGATTCCGGTCTTTGTGCTCACCCCTGTGCACTGAACGCGCAGCTTGGTGGCACCATTGACCGGTGTCCGCCGAACTGAGTCAGAGCCCGAACACCCCGGGTAACGGGCCGCTGCCGTCCTTTTCGGCGGCCGATGTCGACAGTGCGGCGAAGCGAATTGCCGGGGTGGTCACACCCACCCCGCTGCAGCTTTGCGACCGGTTGTCCGCGACGACCGGTGCCAACGTCTACCTCAAGCGCGAAGACCTGCAGACCGTGCGGTCCTACAAGCTGCGCGGCGCCTACAACCTGCTCGTCCAGCTGTCTGAAGAGGAGATCGCCGCCGGCGTGGTGTGCTCGTCGGCGGGCAACCACGCGCAGGGCTTCGCCTTCGCCTGCCGGACGCTGGGGGTTCGCGGTCGCGTCTACGTGCCGGCCAAGACGCCGAAGCAAAAGCGTGACCGCATCCGCTACCACGGCGGAGAATTCATCGAGCTGATCGTGGGCGGATCGACCTATGATCTGGCGGCCGAGGCGGCGCTCGCCGACGTGGCGCGCACCGGGGCCACGCTGGTCCCGCCATTCGACGACCCGCGCACGATGGCGGGCCAAGGCACGATCGCTGTCGAGCTGCTAGACCAGCTCGACCAATTCGGTGGGGAGCCGGACCTGGTGGTGGTCCCGGTCGGCGGTGGCGGGTGCATCGCCGGCATCACCACCTACCTCGCCCAGCAGACCACCAACACCTCGGTACTCGGTGTCGAGCCGGCAGGCGCGGCGGCGATGATGGCCGCGCTGGCCAACGGCGGCCCGGTGACCCTCGATCACGTCGACCAGTTCGTCGACGGTGCCGCGGTCAGCCGGGCCGGCCGGCTGACCTACGCCGCATTGGCCGCCGCGGGCGACATGGTGTCGATCACCACGGTCGACGAGGGTGCGGTGTGCACCGCGATGCTCGACTTGTATCAAAACGAGGGGATCATCGCCGAACCCGCGGGTGCGCTGGCGGTGGCGGGTCTGTTGGAAGCCGAAATCGAACCGGGGTCCACCGTGGTGTGCCTGGTTTCGGGCGGCAACAACGACGTGTCGCGCTACGGGGAGATACTCGAGCGGTCGCTGGTGCACCTCGGGCTCAAGCACTATTTTCTGGTTGACTTCCCGCAGGAGCCCGGTGCGCTGCGCCGCTTCCTGGACGGCGTGCTCGGACCGAACGACGACATCACGCTGTTCGAATACGTCAAGCGCAACAACCGCGAGACCGGTGAGGCGCTGGTCGGCATCGAGCTGGGCTCGGCTGCCGGTCTGGACGGCTTGCTGGAGCGCATGCGGGCCACCGAGATGCAGATCGAGGCCATCGAGCCGGGCTCACCGGCCTACCGCTATCTGTTGTAGGCGTATGCGGTTCGGCGCCAACGCATATCGGCGTCGATCAGCCCAGCAGTGCGACCGATACGTCGTTGGCGCGGAAGATCGGCTCCAGCGGGATCGATAACCTGGCGGCCATGTCGGTCAGCGACTTCGACCACATCAGTTCGATGGTCGAGGTCGGCCCGCGTCCGGGCCCCGACAGCAGCAGAGCCACCGTGGTGCCCGGCTCCAGATCGTCGAGCAGGGTCCGTAGCGAGGACATCAGATTCCACACGACCGGGCCGCGGGGCCGAGGGCGGAGCGCCACCCGGCTGATCTTCTGGCCGAAGCAGCGGTCCGGTCCGATCAGACCGAACCACAGTAATCGTGTCCCAAACCCCAACGGCCCCATCAGCGCCCGCCACCGCTGACGCAGATCGTCGATCGAATGCACCGGGTCGCAGGCGGTCTGGATGGGCGGTATCGGCAACAGCTCGGAATGGCTCATCCGCGCATCATCAACGGTCGCGCGCGGTGCCGGTAGTCAGATATCCACAGTCCGCAGGATCGCGAACGAATGCGGCGCCAACTCGGTACTTTGGTCGCCGACCGCGGGGGAGTCCGAGCACAGCACCAACTCGCCGGTGCACGGAACACTCGCCGGCTCGGCGCCCAGATTGCAGGCCACCGTGACGCTGCCGCGCCGGATGGCGATCCAGCGGTGTTCTTCGTCGTAGTCGACGGTCAACTGCTCCAACCACGGGTCGGTCAGGTCGGACTCAGTGCGCCGCAGCGCAATCAGGTCCTGGTAGACCCGTCGGAGCTTTGCATGCTCGTCGGCGTCGAGTTCGGACCAATCCAGCTTCGAGCGCTGAAAGGTTTGCGGGTTCTGCGGGTCGGGGATGTCGGCGGCGTCCCACCCGTGAGCGGCGAATTCTTTCTTGCGGCCGGCTGCGGTGGCGCGCGCCAGCTCTGGTTCTGGATGGGAGCTGAAGAATTGGAAAGGCGTTGTCGCTCCCCATTCTTCCCCCATGAAAAGCATCGCCGTATAGGGAGAACCCAGCACCAGCGCGGCCTTGACTGCCAGCTGGCCGTAGGTCAGGTTTTGCGACGGCCGGTCGCCGAGCGCGCGGTTGCCGACCTGGTCGTGGGTGCAGGAGTAGGCCAGCAGCCGAGTGGCCGGGATCGTCTCGGTGTCCAACGGCCGACCGTGCCGCCGCTGCCGGAAAGACGAGTAGGTGGCGGCATGGAAGAAGCCGTGCCGCAACGTCTTTGCCAGGGTGGCCAGTGACCCGAAGTCGGCGTAATAGCCCTGCCGTTCGCCGGACACCGCGGTGTGGATGGCGTGGTGAATGTCGTCGTCCCACTGGGCGGTCATCCCGTAGCCATGATCAGCAAGCGGAGTGATCATTCGCGGGTCGTTGATGTCGCTCTCGGCGACCAGTGACAACGGGCGGCCCAGTTGCTCGGCGAGCGCATCGGTTTCGGCGGACAGCTCTTCCAGGATGTGGATCGCGGTGGTGTCGAAGAGCGCGTGCACCGCATCCAGTCGCAGGCCGTCGGCGTGGAAGTCGCGCATCCAGCGCAGCGCACAGTCGATGATGTAGCGGCGTACCTCATCGGACTGGGCGTCGGCGATGTTGATGCCTTCGCCCCACGGGTTACTCGCCGACGACAGGTAGGGCCCGAACCGTGGCAGGTAATTGCCCGACGGGCCCAGGTGATTGAACACCGCGTCGATCAACACCCCCAGCCCGCGGCGATGGCAGGCGTCGACAAAACGGACCAGTCCGTCAGGTCCGCCGTAGGGTTCGTGCACGGCGTACCACAGCACGCCGTCGTATCCCCAGCCGTGCGTGCCGGAGAACGCGTTGACCGGCATCACCTCGACGAAGTCCACACCGAGATCGACCAAGTAGTCCAGCTTTTCGATCGCCGAGTCGAAAGTACCCGCCGGGGTGAACGTGCCGATGTGCAGCTCGTAGATCAGCGCACCCTGAACCGAACGGCCGATCCAGTCCTCGTCCGTCCAGTCCTGCTGCGTGGGTTCCCATAGCTGCGAACGGTCATGCACTCCGTCGGGCTGGCGTGGCGATCGCGGGTCGGGCAGCAATGTCGGGTCGTCGTCCAGCAGATACCCGTAACGCGCATCAGCGGCCGCGTCGACGGTGGCCCGCCACCAGCCGCCGCGATCCCGCGTCATCGACGACACCGCCCCGTCCACGTCGAGGCGCACCCGCTCCGGTTTCGGTGCCCACACCGCGAATTCACGCATCGACGCGCTCCAACAGGGCCACCGGCAGATCGGCGAACAACTCCGCGGCCGGCAACGTCCCGCAAACCTCCGCACCGGTCAGCGCGTTGGTCCACGCGCCGTCCGGCAGCGTGACAGCCGTGTCGCCCCAACCGGCCTGCTCGAGATGCACCGTCCAGCGGGTGACCGCGACCAGCACGTCGTCGCCGCGCCGGAGCGCCACCACGTGGTTTGCCGCCTCGCCCGCTGCCGGCAACGGATGATAGTCGCCGCGCAAGAAGGAGTCCGGGCGCGCACGCCGTAGCCGCAGGGCGGCCCTGACAACGCGAAGTTTGTTGTGCTGCATGGATTTCAGCGCTGCACGCCGGGCGGCGTAATCCACCCGGCGCCGGTTGTCCGGGTCGACCAGGCAGTCGTCCCACAACTCGGTGCCCTGATAGATGTCGGGGACACCGGGGGCGGTCAGCGCCAGCAGCTTCTGGCCCAGCGCGTCGTTCTCGGCATGCGACCGCAACCGGACCACCAGGGTGGTCAGCTCGCGTGCTACCGGACCGTCCAGCACCGCGTCCAGCCAACGATGCACCGACCCCTCGAAGTCAGCGTCCGGGTCGTCCCAGGAGGTATGCCAGGCCGCTTCCCGGATGGCCTTCTCGGCGTAGGCATGCAACCGGTCGCGCAGCTCGGCGGTGACCTCGCCGTCCGTGGGCCACACGCCGAAGATGTTCTGCCACAGAAACAATCCGGTCGCCGGGTCGGGGGAAGGGGTAGTGGACTCCCAGCGAGCGACGAACTCGGACCATAGCGACGGCACCTGCGACAGCACACTGATGCGGGCCCGGACATCCTCGCCACGCTTGGTGTCATGGGTGGTCAGCGCGGTCATGGCGTGCGGCCACAGCCGGGCGCGGGTTGTGGCGCGCGAATGGAATTCGGCGAGACCGACGCCGAATTCCCGTGGTTCGCCGCCGACTTCGTTGAGCGACACCAGCCGAGCGTCACGGTAGAACAGGCAATCCTCAACGGCCTTGGCGGTGACCGCACCGCAGAGCTGCTGCAGTCGCACCGCGGCCTCGCCACCGTCGGCCACCGCGGCGGCGATCAGCTGCAGCGGGACGTCCAATTCTGGTGCAGCAGCGGTGGTTGCCGCCAAAGCAACGGGCAATACCGCCGCCAGCCCGCGATAGTCGCTGCGGTAGACGTCCACATGGGTCAGTAACGCCGCCACCGCGTCAGACAGCCGGGGGTGCTCGACGCCGGCTGCCGCGACGATGCAGCGCCCCAGCCGGCCCAGTTCACTGCCCAGCGTCTTGGTAGCCGCGGCGACCTTGAGCTCGGCCAGCATGGTCGGCATCAGCGAGTAGTCGACGCCGGCGGATTCCAGCAGTGCGGTCAGGGCCTGCGCCCCCTTCGGATCGACGAAAACTCCGCCGATCTCTCGGAGCGCGTCATAGCCCGTCGTCCCGGCGATCGGCAAGCTCGGCTCCAGCGCCTCGTCGACGGCGAGAATCTTCTCGATCACGATCCACGCGTCGGGGCCTACCAGTTCGCGCAGCGCGCGAAGATACGCCGACGGATCCGCCAAACCGTCGGGATGGTCGATGCGCACCCCGTCGACGAGCCCCTCGGCGAACCAACGACCCACCTCGGCGTGGCTGGCGTCGAACACTGACGGATCCTCTTGGCGGAGCCCGGCCAGCGAGGTGATCGAGAAGAACCGGCGATACCCGGTCAGCCGGTTGCGCCAGCCGATCAGCCGGTAATGCTGCCGGTCGTGCACCTGCGGGCCGCTACCGTGGCCGGTGCCCGGTGCGATCGGCAGCGCCAGATCGCCGAGCCGCAGCCGGTCTCCGTCGACGGTGAGGTCGGCGGCGTCGTCGTCAGAACCCAGCAGCGGCAGCATAATCCGGCCATCGCCAAGCTCCCAGTCGATGTCGAAGAACGATGAGTACTCCGAGGATCGGCCGTGCCGCAGCACGTCCCACCACCACGAATTCTGCTCGGGCTTGTCTACCCCGACATGGTTGGGCACGACATCGACGATCAGACCCATACCGCGAGCGCGCGCCGCCGTCGACAGCCGTGCCAGACCCGCTGCGCCGCCGAGTTCGGCCGACACCGTTGTCGGGTCGGTCACGTCGTAGCCATGCCCGGACCCGCTGACCGCGGTCAAAATCGGCGACAGATACAGGTGCGACACCCCGAGATCGTCAAGGTAATCCAACAGATTCTCGGCATCTGCGAAAGTGAAGGCGAACCCGCTGGCGGCGCCCCGCAGCTGCAGCCGGTAGGTGGACAGTACCGGAAAAGCCATGCGTTACTGGGTCTTACGGAATACGAGCAATGCCCGCCCGGGAAGTGAAACATCGTCGCCGTCGTTGACGACCAGCGTCACCGAACCGCTGGCATCGGTGGTGTCCAGGACGGCGGTCCACTCTTTGGCGTAGTCATCAGAGGGAATGACGAAATCCACCTCGTGATCGTGGGCGTTGAAGCACATCAGGAACGACTCGTCGATCACCCGCTCGCCGCGCGCATTGGGTTCGGGGATGGCTTGGCCGTTGAGGAACACCGCGACGCTCTTGCCGAATTCGCCGCCCCAGTCCTGATGTTGCATCTCCTTGCCTGCCGGGGTCAGCCAGGCGATATCGCGTACTTCGTCACCGCTGCGAATCGGCTCACCGTCGAAGAACCGGCGGCGACGGAACACCGGATGGGCGGCGCGCAACGCGGTGACCTTGCGGGTGAAGTCCAGTAGCTCACTATTCTCGTCGACCAACGACCAGTCCATCCAAGACAATTCGGAGTCCTGGCAGTAGACGTTGTTGTTGCCGTTTTGGCTGCGACCGATCTCGTCGCCGTGGGCGATCATCGGCGTGCCCTGGCTGAGCATCAGCGTCGCCATGATGTTGCGCATCTGCCGGCGGCGCAGGTCCAGGATCGCCGGATCATCGGTCGGGCCCTCGACACCGCAATTCCATGAGCGGTTGTGGCTTTCGCCGTCCTGGTTGTTCTCGCCGTTGGCTTCATTGTGCTTCTCGTTGTAGGACACCAGATCGTTGAGTGTGAATCCGTCATGAGCCACAACGAAATTGATACTCGCGCTGGGCCGCCGACCGGTCGCCTCGTAGAGGTCCGACGACCCGGTCAGCCGGGACGCGAACTCGCCCAGTGTCGCGGGCTCGCCCCGCCAGTAGTCACGCACGGTATCGCGGTATTTCCCGTTCCATTCGGTCCACAAACCTGGGAAATTGCCGACCTGGTAGCCGCCTTCGCCGACGTCCCACGGCTCGGCGATCAACTTGACCTGGCTGACCACCGGATCTTGTTGCACGAGATCGAAAAATGCGCTGAGTCGGTCCACGTCGTAGAACTCGCGGGCCAGCGTGGAGGCGAGGTCGAAGCGGAAGCCGTCGACGTGCATCTCGCTCACCCAGTAGCGCAGCGAATCCATGATCAGCTGCAGGGTGTGCGGGTTACGGGCGTTGAGGCTGTTGCCGGTGCCGGTGAAATCCTTGTATAACCGCAGATCCTCGTCGACGAGCCGGTAGTAGGCGGCGTTGTCGATGCCGCGGAAGTTGATCGTGGGGCCGAGGTGGTTGCCTTCGGCGGTGTGGTTGTACACCACGTCGAGGATGACCTCGATGCCCTGCTCGTGAAACGCCCGGACCATGGCCTTGAATTCGGGCACCGCACCGCCGCCCTGTGGGTTGGCGGCGTACTGGCTGTGCGGTGCGAAGAATCCGAAAGTGTTGTAGCCCCAGTAGTTTCGCAGACCCAAATCCAGCAGGCGGTGGTCGTGTAAGAACTGATGCACCGGCATCAGTTCGATCGCGGTCACATTCAGCGATTTGAGGTGCTCGATGACCGCCGGGTGAGACAGGCCGGCGTAGGTACCGCGCAGCGCTTCGGGGACCGCGGGATGGGTCTGCGTCATTCCTTTGACGTGTGCCTCGTAGATCACCGTCTCGTGGTACGGCGTGCGCGGCGCGCGATCGGCCGCCCAATCGAAAAACGGATTGATCACGACGCTGGTCATCGTGTGGCCGCGCGAATCGACATGCGGCGGAGTGCCGGTCTCGTCAGGGTCCTCGGCCGCAACGGTCAGGTCGTAGGAGAACAACGCCTGGCCGAAGGAGAACTCGCCCTCGAACGACTTGCCGTATGGGTCGAGCAGCAGCTTGCTGGGGTCACACCGGTGGCCGGCCGACGGCTCGAACGGACCGTGCACCCGATAGCCGTAGCGTTGGCCCGGGCTGACGTTGGGCAGGTAGGCGTGCCACACATACCCGTCGACCTCGTCGAGGCAGATGCGCGATTCTTCACCGTCAGCGCCGATCAGGCACAACTCGACTTTGTCGGCGATCTCGGAGAACACCGCGAAGTTGGTGCCGCCGCCGTCGAAGTTCGCGCCCAGTGGATAGCTGCTCCCGGGCCACACCGTGGCCAGCTGGGGCGGAGATGCCGCGGCGCCACTGTTGGGTTCGGACGGAGGCATCTCTCGACCTTAGTGGCGATGGCCCGGATCTGGCCGTCCGGGCGTTCGGCGAGCGCGTCACCACCAACCGGTGGCCGGACCGATCTGCCGGCCCAGCTCGTTGGTCATGGTGCGCACATAGGTAGCCGACAGGTGGTGAGCGTCGTGATATACCAACACGTTTCCCTCAACGGCAGGGCAGATCTCGGCGCGGCAAACCGCATCGCTCATGTCCAACGGCTTGAGCATCGGGAACTGCTCGACCCAGTCGAGGGTGGGGTTGTGGTCGGCGAGCACATCGGAGCGCTTGATTCCACACGACACCGCGTCGCCGCCTTTGGCCAGGCAGTCCGACGGGTTGAACGGCTGACCGTCTTTGACCAACCACGGGGTGTCGCGCATGGCGAGAATCGGAATGTTGTTGTCGGAGAACGTCTGCCAGATCCCGACATAGGTCCCCGGCATCACGTCGCCGGCCTTGATGTTCCACGGCCGCGTCGAGGTGGTGAACACGAAGTCCGGATGGTCGGCCACCACCTGTGCCATCGCCTTGGGCACCCAGTCGCGGCATTCCGGGTAGGGCGCATTGTTTCCCATCACCAACGGCATCTGCTCGGTGGACAGCGCGCAGCCCATTTTGAGGTAGGTGGTGACCTTGAAGTGATGTCGCCGGCCGAGGACGTCCAGCGCCGTCAGCCAGTGCTCGGCGTGCGAGCCGCCGGCGAGCGCGATGGTGCGGGTGGCGTTCTTGTCGCCGTAGGTGCACTTGATCACCGTGGTGTTGGAAAAGTCGCCGATGCAGCCGTCGCGGGTGGAGGGCGGGTAGTCCGTCTGGGCCTCCAGCACCGTGGGCCGCATCCGCAGGCGGGGCACTCGCACATGCTTGACGAGCGCGCGGGCACCGGGATAGTCGCTGGTACTCAGTGCGCTGAGTTCTTTGCCGCTGGCGCGTTCGACGCTGACATGCTCGCGCCAGGTGAATGCCGTCGCGGTGAGCGTCACGCCCAGCAGCCCGACCACCGATCCCAGCACCATCGTGGGGCGGCGCAGCCGTGTCCGCCAAGGCACGGCCCGCGTCGGCTGGGGCGCAGGATTGGCGGCTCCGCGATGCCGCAGCGGCTCTTCGATGTACAGGTTGGTCCAGTAGGCCAGCACTCCGGAGATCAGCAGAACGGCGGTGCCCTCGACGAACTTGGCGTGCGCATGACCGGTGTAGGCGAGCCAGAAGATCAGCAGCGGCCAGTGCCACAGGTACAGCGAGTAGGCCATCGCGCCGAGTCGGACCAGCGGACCCGTCGCCAGCAGCCGGTTGGGTAGCGGCAGCCTGTCACGGGTCGTCGGGTCAGCCTGACGGTTGGCGCCGGCCAGGATGAACAGCACGGCAGCGCCGACGGGGACCAGCGCCCACGGGCCGGGGAACTGCTTGACACCGTTGATCAGCGCGCCGCAGGACAGCACCGCGGCCAAGGCGATGGTGGCGGCCGCCGTGCGCAGCCACATCGGCCACCGGACGTAAGGCACCAGCGCGCCGACGAGTGCGCCCAGCAGCAACTCCCATGCCCGCGCAAAGCTGTTGTAGTAGGCGGTCGCCTGGTTGGCCTGGTGGGCGATGATCGCGTAGCTGAACGACGCCACCATCAGCACGCTCAGCACCAGCACGAACGCCGTCCGTAGCCGGTCGCCGAGTCGGCGCCGGAACAGGACCGCGAAACCGAAGATCAGCGCCAAAAATGCGATGTAGAACTGTCCTTGCACCGACATCGACCAGATGTGCTGCAACGGGCTGACGGCTTCGCCGGCCCGCAGGTAGTCGGCCACCGTGCCGGCCAGCTCCCAGTTCTGGTAGTAGCCGAGGCTGGCCAGACTCTGGTCGGCGAAGGTCTCCCAGCGGGTCTCCGGCTGGATCAGGATGGTCAGTAGCGCGCAGCCGGCCAGCACCACCACCAGGGCCGGCAGCAGTCGGCGCACCAGCCGAACGACTTCGGGTACCGGTGACAGCGACGACGCCGGATTGAGTGCCGCGCGAAGCAGTTTGCCGCCGAAGAAGAACCCCGAGAGAGCCAAGAACACGTCCACGCCGCCGGAAACCCGGCCGAACCACACGTGGAACATCGCCACCAACGCGATGGCAATGCCACGCAGCCCGTCCAGGTCGTGGCGGTAGAACGCCGTTGCCCGCTTATCCGTCGCGGGCTGCGCGGGGTGCGCAGCGCCTGCGTCGGGCGGGCGGGTCAGGGAGACAGTCATGGTTGACAGACAATTTACCTAACCCGCCGGCCACCCCGCGTGTTCGTAAACCGGCGGTCAGCTCCCGGTCAGGACTCCAGGATCCGGGTCAGGTACGGAGTCATTCCATTGGTGCGCGCCGGCGAGACCGTGACGGCAGGCTCGGTGGCCTCGATCATCTGGCCGTTGCCGAGGTACATCGACACGCTCTGCGTGCCGCCGGGGCCATAGCACATCAGGTCGCCCGGGCGCGCCTGCGCGGGCGGTACTTTGCGGCCGATGTTGCATTGTTCGGCCGAGGTCCGCGGCATCTTGATACCGGCGCCCGCATAGGCGTACTGGATCAGGCCGGAGGCATCGAAGCCCACGATGTTGGCTTTCAGCCCGGTGCCGCGGGTGGGACCTGCGGCGTTGCCGCCGCCATACAGGAACGGCACGCCGCGCTGGGAAAGCGCACGCTGAATCGCGTAGCTGGTTGACTGCTGGTAGCCCACCAGCGTCGGGCCGTCCGGATCGGCGCCCGCGATGTGGGGGTTGACCATCGGCAGCGTCAACAACAGGGCCAGGCTGAGCGGGACGGCGTAGTTGCGTCTCATGTTGATCACCTCTCTGTGGCTTCAGCGCGGTGACTTCACGCTTCCGCCGCCGTTCCCGGTTCACCACGGAGACTCATACGCCGGCCCGCCCCGTTGGAGGCCGCACGCCGCCACCTCGATCCAGCGCGGATCTGGGAGCGGTGCCCGTCGGTGAACCGCTGAATTCACAACAGTCACTACAGACACTGTGGCAACAAACTGCCGCCGCAGCCACCGCACGGGCCCTCTGAGCTGGATTTTTTGTCGTACCGTGACCCAACGGTGATCGGCTGCATGCCGGAGCCTCAATCCTGCGGGCGCAGCTGTGATTTCGCTCTCATTCGCCGACGTCGACGGTCTCGGGTCCGCTATGCCAGTACGTGCTGCTGAAGTCGGTCAGCGCCGAGCCGGTCGCGGAGCTGAACAGCACGAGCGAGATCGCCAAAATCGGCCAGAAGGACAGATACCACCCCTTCAGCAGCGACACCAACGGGCCGATCAGCGCGGCTGCGATCGCAGCGCCGACGCCGCCCCACACCACCGGGTAGATGTATAAATCGACGCCGAACGGGGCCGGCGGACAGTCGCCGGTGCAGACGTCCTTGAGGAAGCCGAAAAGTGTGGAATACCATTCGGTCCCGAACGCGACCGCCGCAAGCAGCGCCAGCAACCCGAGCAACGAGAGGACGTCCCATCCGACCAGCCGCAGCCGCAGCCGCGGCAGGGAGCCGGCGTGGTGGCCCGGGGGCGGGTCGTCGAACTGCTGCGGCGAGGCCATGGTGGTTCAATGCTGCCGGATGTCCGGGTTTTCTGCGACCGAACGCCTCGCCGGCTATGGCGCGCGTCGGGCTGCTTTACCCTCGTTCTCTATGACTTCTGCGGCCGCAGGACCGTCTGGGCTCACACCCGAGCAGATCAGCGCGATCGACGCGGCCCACCTGTGGCACCCGTACAGCACGATCGGTGCCGAAGCAGCGCCCCCGGTGGTCGCGGTCGGTGCCCGCGGCGCCTGGCTCACACTGGTCCGCGACGGTCACCGGGTCCAGGCGCTCGACGCGATGAGCTCCTGGTGGACGGCTGTCCACGGCCACGGCCACCCGGTGCTGGACGCGGCCCTGACCGGCCAGCTGGCCACCATGAACCACGTCATGTTCGGTGGACTCACCCACGAGCCCGCCGCCCGGCTGGCGCAGCTGCTGGTGGAGATCACCCCCGAGGGCTTGGAGACGGTGTTCTTCAGCGACTCCGGGTCGGTGTCGGTGGAGGTCGCGGTGAAGATGGCGCTGCAGTACTGGCGCGGCCGAGACCGGCCCGCCAAGCGACGGCTGATGACCTGGCGTGGGGGATACCACGGCGACACCTTCACACCGATGAGCATCTGCGACGCCGACGGCGGCATGCACGCCTTGTGGTCCGACGTGCTGGCAGATCAGGTTTTCGCCGCACAGGTTCCCCGCGATTACGACCCGGCCTACAGCGCGGCGTTCGAGGCGCAGCTGGCCGCGCACGCCGCCGAACTGGCGGCCGTGGTCGTCGAGCCGGTGGTGCAGGGTGCCGGCGGGATGCGGTTTCACGACCCGCGTTACCTGACCGACTTACGGGAGATCTGCCGCCGGCACGACGTGCTGTTGGTCTTCGACGAGATCGCCACCGGGTTCGGCCGCACCGGCGAGTTGTTCGCCGCCGACCATGCCGGCGTCAGCCCCGACATCATGTGCGTCGGCAAGGCCCTGACCGGCGGCTACCTCAGCCTGGCCGCCACGTTGTGCACCACCGACGTCGCGCACACGATCAGCTCCGGTGCGGCCGGCGCGCTGATGCACGGGCCCACCTTCATGGCCAACCCGCTGGCCTGCGCGGTCTCGGTAGCCGCCGTGGAGTTGCTGCTCGGCCAGGATTGGCGCTCGACGGTCGCCCAGATAGGCGCCGGGTTGACCGCTGGACTCGAGCCGGCGCGGGCATTACCGGGAGTAACCGACGTCCGCGTGTGCGGTGCCATCGGCGTCATCGAATGCGCCCGGCCCGTGGACCTGACCATCGCCACGCCGGCCGCCCTGGACCGCGGGGTGTGGCTGCGGCCATTCCGCAATCTGGTGTACGCCATGCCGCCGTTCATCTGCACACCCGACGAGATCGCGCAGGTCACCTCCGCGATGGTCGAGGTGGCTCGGCTCACCGGCTCTCGTAGGCTCTAGGCGATGACGCAGATCGATACGTCGCCGCTGGCGTGGCTGGAGGCGCATGCCGAGGCGCGCCGCCAGGCCGGGCTGCGACGAGAGTTGCGCCCGCGACCCGCAGTGGCGACCGAGCTCGACCTGGCGTCCAACGACTACCTGGGCCTGTCGCAGCATCCCGACGTCATCGAAGGCGGCGTGGATGCGCTGCGCACCTGGGGCGCGGGTGCGACCGGTTCGCGGCTGGTCACCGGCAACACCTCGCTGCACGAGGAGCTCGAGTCCAGCCTTGCCGAATTTGTCGGCGCCGCAGCAGGTTTGGTGTTCTCCTCCGGGTACACCGCCAACCAGGGCGCGGTGGTCGGATTGTCCGGCCCGGGTTCGCTGCTGGTGTCGGATGCCTACTCACACGCCTCGCTGGTCGATGCGTGCCGGCTGTCGCGGGCGCGGGTGGTGGTGACCCCACACCGCGACATCGACGCGGTCGACGCGGCGCTGGCCTCACGCGATGAGGATCGCGCCGTCGTCATCACCGAGTCGGTGTTTTCCGCCGACGGCGCGCTGGCTCCGGTACGACAGCTGCACGAGGTGTGCCGCAGGCACCGGGCGCTGCTCATCGTCGACGAGGCCCACGGACTGGGGGTCCGTGGCGCCGGCGGTCGCGGGTTGCTGCATGAGCTGGGCTCGGCGGGCGCGCCCGATGTGGTGATGACCACGACGTTGTCCAAGGCGCTGGGCAGCCAGGGTGGCGCGGTGCTGGGTTCGGTGGCGGTGCGGGACCACCTCATCGATGCCGCTCGGCCGTTCATCTTCGACACCGGTCTGGCGCCCGCGGCGGCCGGTGCCGCGCTGGCGGCACTACGGGTTTTGAGCACCGAGCCGTGGCGGCCCCAGGCGGTGCTGCGGCATGCGGGCACGCTGGCCGAGATTTGTGACGTCGCGCAGATTCCGCAGTCCGCCGTGGTGTCGGTGATCCTCGGCGAGCCCGAGGTGGCGCTGGCCGCCGCGGCGGCCTGCCTGGAGGCCGGGGTCCGGGTTGGCTGCTTCCGGCCGCCGACGGTGCCCGCCGGCACGTCTCGACTGCGGCTGACCGCACGTGCGTCGCTGGATCACGACGATCTCGGGCTGGCCCACGCGGTGCTGACCGACGTGCTGGCCGCGGCACGGCGTTGACCGTTCTGGTCGTCACCGGGACGGGGACCGGGGTCGGTAAGACCATCACCACCGCGGCCCTGACGGCTGCCGCGCGTAACGCGGGCGTCGACGTCGCCGTCTGCAAGCCGGTGCAGACCGGCACCGATGCCGGCGACGACGACCTCGCCGAGGTGACCCGGCTGACCGGGCTGACCAAAGTGGTCGGGCTCGCGCGCTACCCGCAGCCATTGGCGCCGCTGGCGGCGGCGGAGCAGACCGGGCGGTCGTTGCCCAGTCGCAGCAACGTGCTCAAACTCATCCGCGCGGTCGACCATCCGGGACAGCTGACCCTGGTCGAGGGTGCCGGCGGCTTGCTGGTCGAACTCGCCGACGGCGGCGTCACCGTGCGGGATCTCGCCGCGGAGCTGGGGGCAGCAGCGCTGGTGGTCGCCACCGCGGACCTCGGCACTCTCAACCACACCGCGCTGACGGTGGAATCGCTTGCAGCACATAACGTTTCCTGTGCAGGGCTGGTGATCGGCAACTGGCCGCTGCAGCCGGGGGTGGTGGAGGCATCCAACAGGTCCGCGCTGGTGCGTCTGGCTCCGCTGCGCGCTGCGTTGCCGGCCGGTGCCGGATCGATGAGCCCCGGCGAGTTCGCGGCGATGAGCGCGCACGCGTTCGACCGGGCCTGGGTGACCAGTCTGCTCAGCTGATGGTGCACTCCATCGAGCTGCTCTTCGATTCCGACACTGAGGCGGCGTTGCGTCGCATCTGGGATGACCTGGCCGCCGCGCATCTGTCGAGCCGCGTTCCGGCGGGCCGCCCGCACGTGACGGTGGCGGTGGCGCAACGGATCGAGCCCGATGTCGACGCACTGCTGCGGCCGATCGCGCAGCGACTGCCGCTGGCGTGCACGGTCGGGGCGCCGCTGCTGTTCGGCCAATCCAATGCCGTCCTGGCCCGGCTTGTCGTGCCGACGGCTGAACTGCTCGCACTGCACGCCGAGGTGCATCGGATATGCGGCCCGTACCTGTTTCCCGGCCCGTTGCCGAACAGCCTGCCCGGTCAGTGGACGGCGCACGTCACGCTGGCCCGCCGAGTTGAGGGCGCCCCACTCGGGCCGATCCTGCGTGCAGCGGGTCAACCGTCGGAGCTTCGCGGCAACCTCGCGGGTCTGCGGCGGTGGGACGGCACCGAACGCGTCGAGCACCGGATCCGTTGACTACCGACCGCTGCTACCGGGGCTTGCGCCACCGCCAGCGGTGTAGGATGCCTTGCCGGTGCCGGCCAATGCTCCGCCGGCCACGATCAGGTACTCGTCGCGGATAGGTTTGTCGGCGAAGAAGTCTTCGAGGATCTCCCGGGTACCCGCGGCGTAGCGGGCCTGCGCCGACAGCGTCGTGCCGGAGATGTGCGGCGTCATGGCGTTGTTCGGCATGGTGCGCCACGGGTGGTCCACCTGAGGCGGCTGCGGGTACCACACGTCGCCGGCGTAACCGGCCAGCTGGCCGCTCTTGAGCGCCGCCACGACCGCGTCGCGCACGCAGATCTCGGCGCGGGCGGTGTTCACGATGTAGGAGCCGCGCCGCATGGTTGCCAGCAGCTTTTCGTCGAACAGATGGTAGGTCTGCGGGTGCAGTGGAGCGTGGATGGACACCACGTCGACGGCGCGCACCAGCGACGCGGCATCGGGGTGGTAGGTGACGCCCAGTTCCTGTTCGAGGTTCTCCGGAAGTCGCCGCGTGTCGGTGTAATGCAGGTTGACATCGAAGGGGGCCATCCGTCGCAATACGGCGACGCCGATGCGTCCGGCCGCGACCACGCCGACGTCCATGCCCTCGACGTCGTAGGCGCGTTCGACGCAGTCGGCGATGTTCCACCCTCCGTCGGCCGCCCACTGGTGTGAGCGGACGAAATTGCGTACCAGCGCCAGGATCTGCATCACCGCGTGTTCGGCGACGCTGATGCTATTGCAGAAGGTCACCTCGGCAACCGTGATTCCGCGCGCGATCGCTGCGTCGAGGTCGACGTGGTCCGAACCGATCCCGGCGGTGAGAGCCAGCTTGAGATTCTTCGCTTTGGCGATCCGCTCGGCGGTCAAATATGCCGGCCAAAATGGTTGGGAGATCGCGACATCGGCGTCGGGCAGCTCCCGCTCGAACTCCGAATCCGGGCCGTCCTTGTCCGATGTGACGACCAGTTGATGGCCACCGTCTTCGAGGAATTGCCGCAACCCCAGGGCACCGGACACACAGCCCACCAGCTCACCGGGAGTGAAATCGATCGCCGATGGGGTCGGCACGGTCTGTCCGTCGGGATAACCATCGATCGTCGGGATGCTGTCGCGCGCATAGCCCGGGGGATAGCCGGTGACCGGGTCCGGATAGAGAACAAGCAGTACTTTGGCCATCACAATCTCCTTTTCTCGACGTGCCCAGCGGCTCCCCGGGGCCGATGCTCGCCCGACGGGATTCTCTCAGCCTTCACCACCCCGATCGCGAAAGGCCCGGCAGGGTCCGTTGGCCCGGAATGACGGCTAGGCGCTGAAAAGTAAGTACAACCCGGTGAACGTGTAGCTGACCATCACCAGCATCATGGTGAGCTGGCCGGTGAGTTGGTGGCCCGTGGGCAACAGCCTCAGCGCCTTGTCGTGCGCGGCGATCACCGCGACAATGTGCCCGGTGACCACGGACGTCACCTTGATGACTGCCAGCACCGTGGGGTGCAACGACAGCAGATAGGTGACGTGTAAATGCCCCAGCCCGAGTAGATTCCAGTTCCGGCCGAGGGGATCGGCCAGGGCGAACAGCGCCTGCTGCCCGCGCTCGACCAGATACGACAGGTAGTGCGCGAAGATGTAGCCAACCACGATGGGGATCAGCGAGTGCGCCAGCTGCCCGGGTAACGCGCGACGCTGCTCACGGTCGACCCCGCCCGCCGCACGGGCGGCCAGCGAAAAGGTCGTCGCCACCACCGCGACGAAAAACAGCAACCCGAGCGTGCGCAAGGCGCACAACGAAATCGACACGGGCACTGCGTGAATGCCGTGGGCGAGCCGATCGGCGAAGTTGCGCCAGGTTGCCGACGACGAGAAGCTGTCGAATGCAGTGGAGCCGAACAGCACCGCCAGCACGGCGACCGCGCCCGGCCGAACGGGCAGCGACGGCAGATGATCGAACGGATTGCCGATCGCAATTCTGTGCGTCTGAGGATCGCGCCGAAACGGCGAGAGCCGCGAAACCGCCATGCTGTACACGCCGAACGGGTCCGTCCGGGCGAACCATCGTTGCCCGCACAGCCATGCGCCGCCCAACAGCACAACGGCGTAAAACAGTAGCCATGTTTTCACCCAACCCAGCGCGGCCGGGTTGGGGCTGGCCAATTCCATCCAGACGAAGGCGAACAGCCCCGCCGCAGCCGGCCGATACCCCCAGGACTCCGGGTAGGACAGCCGCGGCCGCGCCAAGGGTTCCGGCGTAAAATGTTGCAGCAGAAGGTAAACGGTGCGCACCGGGGAGATGACCCGCCACACGGGTCCGAGGAGCAACGACATCGCCACCAGCCCGACCCACAGCAACACGTAAAAGACGCCGAGCAGCGCGTTGGCCTGAGTCTGTGGTCCGCACAGCCCGGCCAGCAGCACCCACCCGGTGAAAGCCAACGCCGTGGCGGCGGCGAGCCCGCGGATAACGCGTGAGTCCACCAGCGTGGTCAACACTGCCGGCAACGGGTGCGCGGGCTTATCCGGATCGAACCGTGGCCGGCGCCAGGCGAAGGCGACCAGGGCGAAGGTGAACGTCAACGCCCACGCCGCCCCGATCACCGAAAAGGCGTACGGCACGGGAAGATCACTCGACCCGCCAAGGCCGTGCGCCAGGATGACCTCAGCCAATGGCGCCGCTCCTCCTCATCGCTGCGTTCTGCATTGTCGCCGGCGCGTCGGTCACGGATGCACGTGGATCGTCGCGACGGTGCGGTCGAGATGATGCAGCTCGACGTCGACACTGCCCGGAACGTCAACGCTGAACTGGAACGTCTGGTTGGCTGCGGCGGCCACCTCGAACTTGTGGTCAGGCACCGAATGCACATGCAACTCGTCGGTGACGTCGCTGGTGACATGCAGCGTGATGGGCTGGCGAACCGTTGCCTGCAATGTCGCGTTGGCCGGCGTGACCTGCCCGTGCGCGATGGTGATGTCGACCGTCAGGCCGCCGCTGCTGGCGGTTTTCGGCGCGCTGTCACACCCGGCCGCGACGACAAACAGCGCCGAAACCGCGACGGGGACAATCGCTTTGCGAATTCCCGGCAAGGCGCTCACGCTGCCCGCGGAGGCGCGTGCTGTACGGCCTCTTCTCCGGGCTCGTTCGGTGCGTGCTCCGAATTGCTGATCCGTCCGGCACCCCATGTCAGCGCGGTGACCACGCACAGCGTGAAGAACAACACCACTATTCCGCCCGCAGTGAACAGCCACGCGGGAACGCCCGGATCGCGCTCGCGCTGCAGGATTGAGACCTCGAAGGCGAACGGCCGGGTGCCGTTGGTCAACGCCGGAATCTCCGGCACCGGGATGGCGGAATCGGCCGGCGCCCAGATCGGCACCGCGGCCAGATCCCGGCCGTCGTGGACGCGCAGCAGTGTCTTCCAGTCACCCGAAACCGGGATCGGCTCGGTGGACACGTAATGGCCGGGCCCGACTTTCTGCAGCCGGTTGATCACTAGTCCGCGGTGGTTTTGCATTTTGCCCTGCCAAGCCAAGATCGTGACCCAGTCCGGGTGTTCGCCGGCCATGGTGGGCGGGTTGAGCTGGACGTCAGCCGACGCCAGACGCGGTCCGGGTGGACTGGGCAGGTCGGTCAGCTTGATGGTCGCGGTGTCCTGCTTGGGGACGTGGATGTGCAGACCGTTGGCGACAGTGCCGCCGATGACGAGAACGGTCAGGGCCACCGCGGTGATGCCGAACGCGCGGCTCGGCAGCCGCTGGCTGGTCAACACCATCCCGAACAACGCCGCGCACACTCCGGCCAAAATCGCCACCGGCACCGCCGTCGGCAGCGCCTCCCGCCACAGGTCGATCGGCCATGGGTAGTGGTAGACCGCGCCGATCCACAGCGACTCGAGCCACAAACCCACTGTGCCGATGCCAAGTCCGGACACGGCGCCGAACAGGATTGGGCGACGGAAAAGCGGTGTCAGGGCAACCAACTCGACGACCAGGGCCGGACCCAGGTACAGCGGGAACCAGTTGATCGGGGCACCCAGGATCGGCCCGACGATCAAGGCGACAGCTCCGCGTAGCGCGATCGCGAACAGTGCCGCGATGATCGCGGCGCCTTTGCCGAGGGTCATCCGGGCGACGATGGTTCCGATGGCAGCGGCCGCGGCGATCAATAATGGCTGGAAGACCAGTCGGAATTGCGGGACGCCGAAGTCGAATTCGATCTGATAAACCGACATACCGATCAGCAGGCCGCCGGCGGACAAATAGCGGAGGAATTTGATGAACGGCCTGTCATGGCGTTCGAGCGCTTCGTCAGCGGGTGTTTCTTCAATTTTGCGCGCGCCCTCGTACTCCAGCAGCAGGACCGCGAACAGGGAGAAGTTGGCGCCGCCGATCATCATCAGATGAGTCGGACCCCACAGCGTGACGTCCTGGCCGAAGATGCGGTGCCAGATGTCGTCGAGCGGGAAGCCGAGCATCGCGTAGAGGCCGCATCCGGCCATCAGTATCCCGCCGACCGGGGCGTACCAGTTGCGGGTGATGCGTACCGCGGCCGGACCCGGCTTGTCGAACGGCAGCACCACCGAGATCATCCCCGCCAGGAAGATTCCGAACAGGCCGATGATGATGAAGTAGTGGGCCGGGTTCGCCAGCGGACCGGGGTCGCGGCCGTTGCCGATATGCCAGCTGACGTCCCAGATGAAACCGAACAGGGCGCAGATGATGGACGTCGTGAAAACGAGAATGGTCAGCGCGACCCAGGACGGCCGGTGGAACTTGTTTCCCAGCCGCTCGGCGATCGTGTTGAACCAGGTGATCCGGTGCGTGCGGTGGGCCCAGCCGACATAGAGCATGACCGCGCCGATGATCATCGCGGCGAACGACAGACCAATTATCTGGTTGAGGCCGGCACCGCGCGCCGGCGGCTCCGCTGCAAGAAGTGTCGGAATCACCGTGCTACCTCCCACCACGCCGCGCCGTCCGGACGTCTCCCGGGGCACCAACTGACTTCACGGTAGGTAGCCTGCGGGTCGTCCGCTCAAACTTCGCGGTATTAGCTAGCGGCGCCGCTCCTCCTCATCGCGGCGCCGGTCTTTGATCGCGACGTACAACACCACGGCGACGACGATCACCGCCGGCAAGAAGGCGGGGCCGGCCAGCAAGAGCCAATGGTGGCCCAGGTATTCGACGTGTGGACTATTCAATCGCGGTCACTCCCGGGGCTCTACTACTTACCCCAGTGGAGTACCCGGCATCCGCCGAGCCGACCACATGACGTTTGTGCAGGTGCACACCGCTAGCCTAGCCTGGGCACCGTTCGACGCTGGTTGCCGTAAGCCCGGGATCGTCCCGCATCCCGCGGGCGTGGACGGGACAAAGACAAGAGTTAAGGAGTAGCTGGTGACGCAGGCGGCGACTCGGTCAACATCCGATACCGACAGCACCGACATCCTGGCGGTGGCCCGCCGGCAAGTGCTCGAGCGCGGCGAGGGTCTGGGCCAGCAGCAGGTGCTGGAAGTGCTGCAGCTAGCCGACGAACGGCTCGAGGAGCTGTTGGCCCTGGCCCACGAGGTGCGGATGGCCTGGTGTGGTCCCGAGGTCGAGGTCGAAGGCATCATCAGCCTGAAAACCGGCGGTTGCCCGGAAGACTGTCACTTCTGCTCACAGTCGGGATTGTTCGCCTCGCCGGTGCGCAGCGCATGGCTGGACATCCCCAGCCTGGTAGAGGCAGCCAAGCAGACCGCCAAGACCGGCGCCACCGAGTTCTGCATCGTCGCCGCGGTGCGCGGACCCGATGAGCGACTACTGGCACAGGTGGCGGCGGGCATCGAGGCGATCCGCGACGCCGTCGACATCCAGATCGCCTGTTCGCTGGGCATGCTGAGCGCCGAGCAGGTGGACCGGCTCGCGGCGATGGGCGTGCACCGCTACAACCACAACCTGGAGACCGCGCGCTCGTTCTTCCCCAACGTCGTCACCACCCACAGCTGGGAAGAGCGCTGGCAGACGCTGTCGATGGTGCGCGAGGCCGGCATGGAGGTGTGCTGCGGAGGCATCCTGGGCATGGGCGAGACCGTCGAGCAGCGCGCCGAGTTCGCTGCCGATCTGGCCGAGCTGGACCCCGACGAGGTCCCGCTGAATTTCCTCAACCCGCGACCGGGCACGCCGTTCGGCGACCTCGACGTACTGCCGGCCAGCGAAGCGCTCAAGGCGGTGGCCGCATTCCGGTTGGCGCTGCCCCGCACCATGCTGCGCTTTGCCGGCGGTCGCGAGATCACGCTGGGCGACCTGGGCGCCAAACAAGGCATCCTGGGCGGCATCAACGCCGTCATCGTGGGCAACTACCTGACCACGTTGGGACGGCCCGCCGAGGCCGATCTGGAGCTGCTCGACGATCTGCAGATGCCGATCAAGGCGCTCAACGCCAGCCTGTAGAACGAGACGGTGATGCTCCGCGATCTGCCGGTGCCTGTCAGTGCGGGCCTCTACAACATCTATACGGGTGAAGCGTGCGCCGACGATGTGGCCGGCACCCCGATACCGACGGCGGCTCAGCTGGGCTTGGAACCGCCCCGGTTCTGCGCCGAGTGCGGCCGCCGCATGGTGGTGCAGGTCCGCCCCGACGGCTGGTGGGCCAGGTGTTCGCGGCACGGACTGGTGGACTCGAGCGATCTGGAGGCGCGCCGATGACCGACGTGCAGGCCCACAGCGCGCCGCGAATTTCTCGACGGCGCGCGGCCATCACGATGGCGGCGGGGCTGCTGCCCATGGGAGTGCTGGTCGGCGCGCTCTGGGCGTGGCTCGCCTCACCGGTCAAGGGTGCGGTGGCGCTGACCCATAGCGGTGAGCGGCTGCACGAATACCTGGGCAGCGAAGCCGACCATTTCTTCGTCGCCGCGTTCTTGATGCTCGGGCTGCTGAACGTCGTGGCCGCCGTGGCAGCGGTGCTCGCCTGGCAGTGGCGCCCACATCGCGGCCCCGAGATGGTGGCCGGGCTGTGCGCGGGCATGGTGATCGCGGCCGGCGCCGCGATCGGCGTCGGGGTTCTGCTGGCGCACTTGCGTTATGGCACAGTGAATTTCGCTGCCGCACCGGTGAGCCACGATCACCCGCTGTACTACTTCACTGAGACGCCGTCGGTGTTCTTCGGACCTTCTCGGCTGCAGGGCACCTGCACGCTGCTGCTGCCGGCCGCGACCGCCGCGCTGGTGTACGCGGTACCGGCTGCCGCAACAGCGCGGGACGATCTCGGTGGCTATCCGGCCGTCGAGGCGGTGCATCCCCGGACCGAAAGCGCTGAAAGCGCGCCACCGTTATAGCGGGCGGCGGTGCACGGCCTTTCCGCTGATCACCTTGGCCGCGATCACGGCCAGTCGCGCCATGCCGACATAGGTCGCCGGGTTGAACATCGTCGGCCATGTCGTTCTGATGAGATGATCGCGCAGCGGCCGGCGTGCGAACCGGTCCTGCAGCCAGCGCAACGCCATCGGCGCCGACAGCGGATGCAGCAGCAGATGCTCGTTGAACGCATCGCGGTGATAGGTCACATCGGCGCCGCCTGCGGAGTACGCGTCGGCCAGCCGGTCGATGTCCCCGACGTCGATCAGGTAGTCGTGCACCGCCTGCACGATCAGCACCGGCGGGGTGGGCACCTTGGCGCCCAGCCTGATGCTGTCGAAGACGTGCTGCACCTCGGGCATCGTCAGGATTTCTTCCAGCGGGCGGTCCAGGAATTTGCCGACGTCCTTCTTGGCCATCCTGATGACCGCGCCCACCGTGGTCATGGTTTCCAGCCGCCGCAGCAGCGCGCGTCCCTCGTCGCTGGCGTGCTCGTCGATGACCCGATCCAAGTCGGGGTAGATGTGGACCAGCGCGGCGATCACCATCGCCGGCAAACCCGACAAGAAGCTGCCGTTGAGGCGGCGGAAGGTGTGGCCGAGGTCACCGACCGGTGACCCGAGCACCGCGCCGACGATGTCCAGCTCGGGCGCGTAGTCGGCGCACAGCTCGGCGGCCCACGCGGTCGCCAGCCCACCCCCGGAGTAGCCCCACAGCGCCACCGGGGCCGACGAGGACAACCCGAGCCGCTCGGTGTTCAGCGCGGCGCGAACCCCGTCGAGAATGAAGTAGCCAGGTTCGAAGGGCGCGCCCCACATTCCGGCGCGGCCTTCGTGGTCGGGGATCGACACCGCCCAGCCTTCGGCCAGGGCGGCGGCGACGAGCAGGTATTCCAGCTGCGCCAGGGCGCCGACGGCCTGTGCACGTCGCCGCAACGCATACGACGGAAAACAGCGGGACGACACCGCGTCGATCGCGCACTGGTAGGACAACACCGGGCAGGGCCGGTCAGGCGTGGCGTCCGGGGGCACGATCACCGTCGTCGCCGTCGCCTCCGGCTGCCCGTGCATGCCCGTCGTGCGGTACAGCAGCTGGGTGGCCATGGCCCGCTGCGGGACCAGGCCCAGGAACGCGAGCTCCACGTCGCGCGAACGCAGCACCGTGCCGGGCGTGGCGTGCTGGTAACCAGGCGGCGGGTCGTAGAACGAGTCGTCCGACGGCAGTAGCGGGCGGGTCTTGGCCTGCAGGTCCTCATGGGGCGTACGACCGATCCACTCGGCACCGGTTTCGGTTGCGCTCGCAAGGTTGCCAATGTCCATCCGGGCATTGTTGCTTAAGAGGGCATTAAGAATCCAGTCGGCCCGCCGGTGAGTCACCAAAGTCATGTCGAGCCGGGAGGGCGCAGCGCGGCGAACTCGTCGGTGACCCGCAACTGTGAATCCGCGAAGCGGTACAAGGCCGCGGGGCGGCCGCCGCTACGGCCGGACTGTGCGACAGTACCCGTCGGGCTGATGACGCCGCGGCGGGCCAGCACCCGCTGCAGGTTAGTGGTATCGACTTGGTGGCCCAGGGTGGCGCTGTAGATGTCGCGCAGCGTCGACAACGCGAATTCGGTTGGAGCCAAGGCGAATCCGATATTGGTATAGGACATTTTGGCGACCAGCCGGGTGCGAGCGTGCCCGACCATCGGCCCGTGGTCGAACGCCATCTGCGGCAGCGCGGTGACCGGATGCCAGCGGGTGTCGGGCGGGAGCTCCGGGATGGCAGGGGAGGGCACCAGCCCCAGGAAGGTCGACGCGATCGTACGGGTGCCGGGCAGTCGCTCGGGTTCGGAGAACACTGCGAGCTGCTCCAGGTGAGCTACTTCCCGCAGGTCAACCTTCTCGGCGAGCTGGCGCCGCACCGACGTCGTCATGTCCTCGTCGTGGCGCAGCTGCCCGCCCGGCAGAGACCACGCTCCTCGCTGCGGGTCGCGGGCGCGCTGCCACAGCAGAACGTTGAGCTGCGGCTTCTGTGCTTTGGGGCCTGATCCGAGCCCGCGTACCTGGAACACGACAGCGAGCACTTCATGCGCAGTGCTAATATGGGCCATGTTTTCGATTATAAGTCGAAAACCCAGCCGGAGGGCGAAAGGATCGACTATGACAGTCGTGAATCGCACCGATTTGCTGTCAAATGGGTTAGTGGAAGACATGGCAAACGATCTGGCCGCGGGAATCACCAACTCTTCCAACGGTTTCGGCGGCATCGAGGGCGACGCGCGATGGGCGGCCGAGATCCGTCGACTGGCCGACCTGCGCAACGCCACGATCCTGGCGCACAACTATCAGCTGCCGGCCATCCAGGATGTCGCCGACCACGTAGGTGACTCGCTGGCGCTGTCCCGGGTTGCCGCCGAGGCGCCCGAGGACACCATCGTGTTCTGCGGCGTGCACTTCATGGCCGAGACCGCGAAAATCCTCAGCCCGAATAAGACGGTGCTCATTCCGGATCAGCGCGCCGGGTGCTCATTGGCCGACTCGATCACAGCCGAGGATCTGCAAGCCTGGAAGGACGACCATCCCGGCGCGGTCGTCGTCTCCTACGTCAACACCACCGCCGCAGTGAAAGCACTCACCGACATCTGCTGCACCTCCTCCAATGCCGTCGACGTCGTCGCCTCCATCGACGCCGGACGGGAGGTGTTGTTCTGCCCGGATCAGTTCCTCGGCGCCCATGTGCGCCGGATGACCGGCCGACAAAACCTGCACGTCTGGGCCGGTGAGTGCCATGTGCACGCCGGAATCAACGGCGACGAGCTCACCGACCAGGCGCGCAAGCATCCTGATGCCGAGTTGTTCGTCCACCCGGAATGTGGCTGCGCGACCTCGGCGCTGTACCTGGCCGGCGAGGGCGCCTTCCCCGAGGATCGGGTCAAGATCTTGTCAACCGGCGGCATGCTGGACGCCGCGCGTGCCACCCAGGCCCGCCAGGTGTTGGTCGCCACCGAGGTCGGGATGTTGTATCAGTTGCGCAACGCCGCCCCTGGCGTCGACTTCCGCGCGGTCAACGATCGCGCGTCGTGCAAGTACATGAAGATGATCACCCCCGCGGCGCTGCTGCGGTGCCTGGTTGACGGGGCCGACGAGGTCCACGTCGATGCGCAGACCGCGCAACGTGCGCGGCAAAGCGTGCAGCGAATGATCGCGATCGGTCAGCCCGGCGGCGCCGAATGAGCATTTACCCCGCCTGGCAGGAGAGCGCCGACGTCGTCGTCATCGGCACGGGTGTCGGCGGTCTGGCCGCGGCGCTGGCCGCGGATCGTGCCGGACAACGGGTGGTGGTGCTCAGCAAGGCGGGCCGCAAACCCGGCGCGACGGCGACACACTACGCCCAGGGCGGGATCGCAGTGGTGCTGCCGGACACCGACGACTCGGTCGAGGCGCATGTCGCCGACACGCTCGCGGCCGGCGCCGGACTGTGCGATCCCGACGCCGTGACGTCGATCGTTGCCGACGGGTTCCACGCCGTCACCGAATTAGTCGGCGACGGAGCACAATTCGATCAGGCTGCGACCGGAGGCTGGGCACTTAGCCGGGAGGGTGGCCACTCGCGACGGCGCATCGTGCATGCCGGCGGTGATGCCACCGGCGCCGAGGTGCAACGGGCGCTTGACCATGCGGCGAGCACCCTGGACATCCGCGCTGGCCATGCCGCGCTGCGGTTGCTGCATGACGCCGGTTCGGGTGCCGACGCCGTGACCGGAGTGCTGGTGGCCGATCGCAGGGGGATCGGCGTCGTGCACGCGCCGTCGGTGATCCTGGCCACCGGCGGGCTGGGGCAACTCTACGGCGCGACAACCAATCCCGCGGGCTCCACCGGCGACGGGATCGCGCTGGCGCTGTGGGCCGGTGTCGCGGTGAGTGACATCGAGTTCATTCAGTTCCACCCGACGATGCTCTTCGACGGTCGTGACGGCGGTCGCCGACCGCTGGTCACCGAAGCCATTCGCGGTGAGGGCGCGGTTTTGGTTGACAGTCAAGGCAATTCGGTGACCACCGGGGTACACCCGATGGGGGATCTGGCGCCACGCGATGTCGTGGCCGGTGCCATCGACGCGCGGCTGCGCGCGCTCGGCGAACAGTGCGTCTACCTTGACGCGCGCGGCATCGACGATTTCGCCCGCCGCTTCCCGACCGTTGCGGCCGCGTGCCGGGCAGCCGGCATCGATCCGGTTCGCAGACCCATCCCAGTGGCCCCGGGTGCGCACTACAGCTGCGGTGGCGTGGTCACCGACGTGCACGGCCGCACCGAACTGCCGGGGCTGTTCGCCGCGGGCGAGGTCGCGCGAACCGGGATGCACGGCGCCAACCGGCTGGCATCCAACAGTCTGTTGGAGGGCCTGGTGGTCGGGGGCCGGGCGGGACGGGCTGCGGCACAGCACGCAGCGCTGCTGGGACGTGTCCGCGCGACGGGCGTGCAACCCGCCGACGGTGCGGCGCTGGTCCGCAGCGACCTACAGCAGGCGATGAGCCGCGATGCCTCGGTGGTCCGCGACGCCGACGGCCTGCACCGCTTGATCGTCACGCTGTCGACGGCGCCGCGGGTCGCGGTCACCTCCCGAGCCGGCCTGGAAGAGGCGGCATTGACCGTCGCCGCCCGCGCGGTGGCAACGGCCGCGCTGGCCCGCGAGGAGAGCCGAGGTTGTCACCACCGCGCCGAATACCCCAAGGCCGCCGTCGCGCCGGCACGCAGCCTCATCGTCCGACTGGGCGATGACTACAGCGCGCAGGTCGAGGAGTTGGCGGCGGTCAGCTGATGGGCCTCCCGCCGGCGACGATCAACAGGGCAGTGCGATCAGAACAAAGCAGGAGGAGCGGCGTCATGTTGTCTGACGACGAGCTCGCCGAGGCTCGTGCCACGATCACCCGCGCGCTGGACGAAGACCTGCGCTACGGCCCGGACATCACGACTGCGGCTACCGTGCCCGAAGGTGCAATCACCACCGCTTCGCTGATCACCCGCGAGCCCGGTGTGATCGCCGGGGTCGACGTCGCGTTGCTGGTGCTCGACGAGGTGCTCGGTACTGGCGGCTACCGAGTCCTCAACCGCGTCGAGGACGGGACCCGGCTGCAGCCGGGCGCGCCGGCGTTGACGGTGGAGGCGCAGACGCGGGATCTGTTGACCGCGGAGCGCACGCTGCTGAACCTGGTATGCCATCTGTCCGGGATCGCCACCGCGACCGCGGCGTGGGTCGACGCGGTGCACGGCACCACGACGAAGATCCGCGACACCCGCAAGACGCTGCCCGGTCTGCGGGCTTTGCAGAAGTACGCGGTGCGAGTCGGCGGCGGCCTCAACCACCGGCTCGGCCTGGGTGACGCGACGCTGATCAAGGACAATCACGTCGCCGCGGCGGGATCGGTGGTCGCGGCGCTGCGCGCGGTGCGGGCGGCCGCGCCCGATCTGCCGTGCGAGGTCGAGGTCGACTCGCTCGAGCAGCTCGACGAGATCCTGGCCGAGGGCGCCGAATTGGTGTTGCTCGACAACTTTCCGGTCTGGCAGACCCAGATCGCGGTGCAACGCCGCGATACCCGCGCGCCGGACACCAAACTCGAGTCCTCGGGCGGGCTTTCGCTGGATACCGCCGCGGATTACGCCGGGACCGGGGTGGACTACCTCGCAGTCGGGGCGCTCACGCATTCGGTGCGGGTGCTCGACATCGGGCTGGATATCTGAGATGCAGCAGCTGACGTTCGAAGAGGCCGGCCTATACGCATGGCGCGATGTCCCGGACCCGGAGATCACCCAGCCGCAGCAAGCGTTGGTCCGGCCCTTGGCGGTGGCGTGCTGTGACCTCGATGTCGCGGTTGCGCGCGGCGCGGCGCCGCTACCGCCGGGGTATGCGGTCGGACACGAGGGGATCGCGGAGGTCATCGCAGTCGGTGACGCTGTTTCGGGAGTCGCGGTGAGCGACCGGGTCGTGGTGCCGTTCCAGCTCAGCTGCGGAACCTGCCGCGAATGCCGCCGCGGCGTCACGAGTTCATGCGGTTCGCTGCCGTTGATGGCGATGTACGGACTGGGCCCGCTCGCCGGCCTGGACGGTGGCGGGTTCATGTCGGATCTGGTGCTGGTGCCCTACGCCGATGCGATGTTGATCCCCCTGCCGGCAACCGTCGACCCGATCGCGGTCGCCTCGCTGTCAGACAACGTCCCCGACGGCTGGCGCACGGTTGGCCCCTTCAGGGCGGAATTGGCCGACCTTGATGCGGCCGACCGCCGTGTGCTGGTCATCGGCAAACTGTCGATAGGGATGTACGCGGCCGCGCTCGCCGCGGCGCTTGGCTATCACGTCGATTACGTCGACACCGACCCGGTCCGCCTCGCCGCAGCGGAGAAACTCGGCGCAGTCGTTCACGACGCCGCCAAGCCAGACAAATCCTGGGACCCCTACCCGATCACCGTGCACACGTCCGGTGATCCGTCGCTGCTCGCCGCGGCGCTCCGCGCGACCTGGCCGGACGGCGTGTGCACCGACACCGGTATCTACTTCCAGCCGACCGTCGAACTGCCGATGCTGCGGACCTACACGCGAGGAGTGCGGTTCATCACCGGGCGGGTCAGTGCGCGGGCCGTGATCCCGGAAATTCTGGATTTGCTGGGCGGCGGGTGCGACCTGTCACCGGTGCTCGACCGCGTCGTCCCGTGGGAGGAAGCGCCGTCGGTCTGGCCGACGATGACCGGTAAGACCGTCTTCACCCGCGGTTAGCCGTGTGACGATGCGGGCCGGAACGGCCCGAGGAGGAGTGCGGCAATCCGGACTAGGCGATGTCGGCGACGAGAACCCCGACCCGGCCGATCTGCTGCCGAGCCAGAAAGGGCAACCCCGCGCCGTCGCTGCCGGCCGGCAGCACCCGCGGATTGATCAGGTGCACATTCTTGCGGATGAAGTGCAGATCAGCCTCGCCCGCAGCCAGCACGTTCTTGACCCAGTCGGTCTTACCGTGGCCCAGCGCGATGGCCAGCACGTTGCCTTTGCGGTACGCCGTCACGATCGTCTCGTATGGCTTGCCGGACGTGCGGCCCCGATGCTTGATCACCGAAAACCCGGGCAGGTAGCGCGCGAACGGCCGGACCGCGGGGTTGAAGTATTTGATTTGAAAGCTCTCCAGCCAGGGCGGGAAAATCATCGGAACGCCCGGGGCGTTGTTGGGATGGTCCTTCGCGGACATGGCGGCTCTCTTTTCTTTTCCGGTGCCGTCACTGTACCGGTCCGATATGCAGTTGCTCTGTTCTGGGACAATGGTTGACGTGAACGTGATGGCGCGCATCGACCTGCGGGGCGCTGACTTGTCCGTCGCCCAGCTGCGGGCGGCGCTACCCCGCAGCGCAGTGGACGTGGAAGCCGCCCTGTCCACGGTTCGCCCGATCGTCGCCTCGGTCGCCGACCGAGGCGCCGAAGCCGCGCTGGAATACGGTGAATCGTTCGACGGAGTACGCCCGCCGACGGTCCGGGTGCCCAGTGCCGAGCTGGACGCCGCGCTGGCCGGCCTGGACGGCGACGTCCGATCCGCGCTCGAGGTGGCGATCGAACGCACCCGTGCGGTGCACGCGGATCAGCGTCGCTCCGACGTGACGACGACACTGGGTTCCGGCGCCACCGTCACCGAACGGTGGGTTCCGGTCGAGCGGGTCGGGCTGTATGTGCCCGGCGGCAATGCGGTGTACCCGTCCAGCGTGGTGATGAACGTGGTACCCGCCCAGGCCGCCGGTGTCGGCTCGCTGGTGGTGACCAGCCCGCCGCAGGCGCAGTCGCAAGGCCGCTTCACCGGACTACCTCATCCGACGATCCTGGCGGCCGCCCGGCTGCTCGGCGTGGACGAGGTGTGGGCGGTCGGCGGAGCGCAGGCGGTGGCGCTGCTGGCATATGGCGGCGTGGACACCGACGGTACCGAGCTGCAGCCCGTCGACCTGATCACCGGGCCGGGCAACATCTATGTGACCGCGGCTAAACGGCTCTGCCGCTCGCGGGTCGGCATCGACGCCGAAGCCGGGCCGACCGAGATCGCGATCCTTGCCGATCACACCGCCGACCCGGTGCACGTCGCCGCCGATTTGATCAGCCAGGCCGAGCACGACGAAATGGCCGCCAGTGTCCTGGTCACGCCCAGCGCCGACCTCGCCGATGCCACCGACACCGAGCTGGCCGCCCAGTTGGAAACCACCGTGCATCGTCAGCGGGTGACGACCGCGCTCGCCGGACGACAGTCGGCCATCATCCTGGTCGACGACATCGAAACCGGTATCCGAACCGTCAACGCTTATGCCGCCGAACATTTGGAGATCCAAACCGCAAACTCGGACCAGGTTGCCGCCCAGATCCGTTCGGCCGGCGCTATTTTCGTCGGCCCGTATTCGCCTGTCAGCCTCGGTGACTACTGCGCCGGGTCCAACCACGTGCTGCCGACGGCGGGCAGCGCCGCGCATTCCAGCGGCCTGTCGGTGCAGACCTTCCTGCGCGGCATCCACGTCGTCGACTACACCGAGTCGGCGCTGAAAGACGTGTCGGGGCACGTGATCACGCTCGCCGATGCCGAAGATCTGCCCGCTCACGGCGAGGCGATACGACGGAGGTTCGGTTGATGACCCGCCGGCCGTCGCTCGATGATCTGCCGCTGCGCAACGACTTGCGCGGCAAATCTCCCTACGGCGCTCCGCAACTGGCGGTTCCGGTACGGCTCAACACCAATGAGAACCCGCACCCGCCCAGCAAGGCGCTCGTCGACGACGTCGTCGCTTCGGTGCGCGATGCCGCCGTCGAGCTGCACCGCTATCCCGACCGTGACGCGGTGGCGCTGCGCACCGACCTGGCCAGCTATCTCAGCGCGCAGACCGGGGTCCGGCTCGGCGTGGAAAACCTCTGGGCGGCAAACGGGTCCAACGAGATCCTGCAGCAGCTACTGCAGGCCTTCGGCGGACCCGGGCGCAGTGCGATCGGCTTCGTGCCGTCGTACTCGATGCACCCGATCATCTCCGACGGCACCCGCACCGAATGGATGGAGACGGTTCGCGCCGGCGACTTCAGCCTCGACGCCGACGCCGCGGTCGCAGCGATCATCGATCGCCGGCCTGATGTGGTGTTCGTCGCGAGCCCGAATAACCCTACGGGGCAAAGTGTTTCACTGGCCGATCTACGCCGGCTGTTGGATGCGGCACCCGGGATTCTGATCGTCGACGAAGCATACGGCGAGTTCTCATCACGGCCGAGCGCGGTGGAACTGGTCGAGGAGTACCCGACCAAGCTCGTCGTGAGCCGCACGATGAGTAAGGCGTTCGCCTTCGCCGGAGGGCGGCTGGGCTACCTGGTCGCCACCCCGGCGGTGATCGAGGCGATGCTGCTGGTGCGGCTGCCGTATCATCTGTCCTCGCTCACCCAGGCAGCGGCCAGGGCGGCGATGCGGCACGCCGACGACACACTGGGTAGCGTCGCGACACTGATGGCCGAACGTGAACGGGTGACAACGGCTTTGAGCGGCATGGGTTTTCAGGTCGTTCCCAGCGACGCGAACTTCGTGCTGTTCGGGCGGTTCGCCGACGCGCCGAGCACCTGGCAGCGTTACCTCGACGCCGGCGTCCTCATCCGCGACGTGGGCATCCCTGGATACCTGCGTGCCACGACGGGACTGGCTGCGGAGAACGACGCATTCCTGGCGGCCAGCGCGGATCTGGCTACCACCGAGTTGGCCCAGCCGTTAGGAGCGTCATGACCGCCGGTCGCCGCGCACGCGTTGAGCGCACCACCAAAGAATCTGAGATCGTTGTCGAACTCGACCTCGATGGCACCGGCGTCGTTCAGGTCGACACCGGTGTCCCGTTTTACGACCACATGCTGACCTCGCTGGGCAGCCACGCCAGCTTCGATCTGACCGTGCGTGCCAAGGGCGACGTCGAGATCGAGGCGCACCACACCGTCGAGGACACCGCGATCGTGCTCGGTCAGGCGCTGGGCCAGGCCCTCGGCGACAAGAAAGGCATTCGCCGATTCGGCGACGCCTACATCCCGATGGACGAAACGTTAGCGCACGCCGCCGTCGACGTCTCCGGCCGACCCTACTTCGTGCACACCGGCGAGCCGGATCACCTGCGGCACACCACGATTGCCGGCAGCTCGGTCCCATACCACACGGTGATCAACCGGCATGTGTTCGAGACGCTGGCGAACAACGCCCGCATCGCGCTGCACGTGCGGGTGCTCTATGGTCGCGACCCGCACCACATCACCGAGGCCCAGTACAAGGCCGTCGCCCGGGCATTGCGGCAGGCGGTCGAAGCCGACCCCCGGGTATCCGGTGTGCCGTCCACCAAAGGCAGTCTGTGAGAAGCAAATCCGTTGTGGTGCTGGACTACGGCTCCGGCAACCTCCGTTCGGCCCAACGCGCGCTGCAGCGCGTCGGTGCCGCGGTGGACGTGACGGCCGACCTCGAGGCGGCAGCGGCGGCCGACGGGCTGATGGTGCCGGGCGTCGGCGCCTTCGAGGCGTGCATGACCGGGTTGCGGGGGATTGACGGAGCGCGGGTCATCGCCGAACGGATCGGCGCCGGGCGACCGGTGCTGGGGGTGTGCGTCGGGATGCAGATTCTGTTCGCCCGCGGCGTCGAGTTCGGCGTGGAGAGCAGCGGCTGCGGCCGGTGGCCGGGCGCGGTGACCCGGTTGGATGCGCCGGTGATTCCGCACATGGGCTGGAACGTGGTGGCGGCCGCGCCTGGCAGCGCACTGTTCAAAGGCCTGGACACCGAGGCCCGCTTCTACTTCGTGCACTCCTATGCCGCTCAGCAGTGGGAAGGCGGGCCCGAGGCGCTGCTGACGTGGGCCACCCACGGGGTGCCGTTCCTGGCCGCGGTGGAGGACGGTCCGCTGGCCGCTACCCAGTTTCATCCGGAGAAGAGCGGGGATGCGGGAGCGGCCGTATTGAGCAACTGGGTTGAGGGGTTATGACGTGCCGTTGATTTTGTTGCCCGCCGTCGACGTCGTCGAGGGTAGGGCGGTGCGCTTGGTGCAGGGTCGGGCCGGCAGCGAGACCGAGTACGGCTCAGCGCTGGAGGCGGCGCTGGGCTGGCAACGCGATGGCGCCGAGTGGGTGCACCTGGTCGACCTGGACGCGGCGTTCGGCCGTGGGTCCAATCGCGAGCTGCTGGCCGAGGTCGTCGGCAAGCTCGATGTGCACGTCGAACTTTCCGGCGGTATCCGCGACGACGAATCGCTGTCGGCCGCGCTGGCGACTGGCTGTGCCCGGGTCAACCTTGGGACGGCCGCGCTGGAAAACCCGCGGTGGTGTGCTCAGGCGATCGCTGAGCACGGCGACAAGGTCGCGGTGGGCCTGGACGTGCAAATCGTCGACGGTGATCACCGCCTGCGTGGCCGCGGCTGGGAGACCGACGGCGGGGATTTGTGGGAAGTGCTGAAACGCCTTGACAGCGAAGGATGTTCGAGGTTCGTCGTCACCGACGTCACGAAAGACGGCACGTTGACCGGACCCAACCTCGACTTGCTCGGCAGCGTCGCCGAGCGTACCGACGTTCCGGTGATCGCCTCGGGCGGCGTGTCCAGCCTCGAGGATCTGCGCGCCATCGCAACGTTGACCGGCAGCGGCGTGGAGGGTGCGATCGTCGGCAAGGCGCTTTACGCCGGACGATTCAGCTTGCCGCAGGCCCTGGCGGCGGTGGCAGGCTAGGGCCGCAATGGATCTCGACGCACTGGTGGCCGAGGCGTCGGCCATCCTCGACGCCGCCGCCAAGCCGTTTGTCGCCGGTCATCGAGCGGACTCCGCGGTCGCCAAGCGAGGCGACGATTTCGCCACCAAGGTCGACCTGGCCATCGAGCGCCAAGTTGTCGACGCGCTGGTGTCGGCGACCGGAATTCCGGTGCACGGTGAGGAGTTCGGCGGTGCGGATCTCGACTCGCCGTGGGTTTGGATACTCGACCCGGTTGACGGGACGTTCAACTACGCCGCCGGGTCGCCGATGGCCGCGATTCTGCTGGGCCTGCTGCAGGACGGAGATCCGGTTGCGGGGTTGACCTGGCTGCCGTTCATGAATGAGCGCTACGCGGCGGTGTCGGGTGGCCCGGTGATGAAAAACGGTGTGCCGCAGAAGCCATTGGCGCGTGCCGAGCTTACCGAATCGGTCATCGGCGTCGGAGCATTCAATGCCGATTCGCGTGGCCGATTCCCCGGGCGGTACCGGCTGGCGGTGATCGAAGAACTCAGCCGGGTGTCGTCTCGGATGCGGATGCACGGCGCCACCGGCATCGACCTCGCCTATGTGGCCGACGGCGTACTCGGCGGCTCGATCAGTTTCGGTGACCACGTGTGGGATCACGCCGCCGGCGTGGCGCTGGTACGGGCGGCCGGCGGTGTCGTCACCACGCTGGCCGGCGAAGAATGGAAGCCCGATTCGCGTTCGGCGTTGGCCGCCGCCCCGGGTGTTCACGACCAGTTACTCGAGATGGTGCAGCGGGTAGGGCGACCGGATGAGTACTGAATCCTCCTGCGGCACAAGCCTTGCGGTCCGGGTGATTCCATGCCTGGACGTCGATGACGGCCGGGTGGTGAAGGGCGTCAACTTCGAAAACCTTCGCGATGCCGGCGATCCGGTGGAACTGGCCGCCACCTACGACGCCGAGGGAGCCGACGAGCTGACCTTCCTCGACGTCACCGCGTCGTCGTCGGGGCGGGCCACCATGCTGGAGGTGGTCCGTCGCACCGCCGAGCAGGTGTTCATCCCGCTTACCGTCGGAGGTGGGGTGCGGACCGTCGCCGACGTCGACGCGTTGTTGCGGGCAGGCGCCGACAAGGTGTCGATCAACACCGCCGCCATCGCGCGGCAGGATCTGCTCGCCGAGTTGGCGGCCCAATTCGGTTCCCAGTGCATCGTGTTGTCGGTCGACGCCCGGACCGTGCCCGTCGGCTCGGCCCCGACACCGTCGGGCTGGGAAGTCACCACCCACGGTGGGCGGCGCGGCACCGGCATCGACGCGGTTGAGTGGGCGGCCCTCGGCGCCGGGTTGGGTGTGGGCGAGATCTTGCTCAACTCCATGGACGCCGACGGCACCCGGGCCGGGTTCGATTTGCCGATGCTGCGGGCGGTTCGGGCGGCGGTGACGGTTCCGGTGATCGCCAGCGGGGGCGCCGGTGCGGTCGACCATTTCGCGCCCGCGGTAGTCGCGGGCGCCGATGCGGTATTGGCTGCCAGCGTATTTCACTTCCGGCAGTTGACCATTGGGCAAGTCAAGAAAGCCATGGCCGCAGAAGGGATCACTGTGCGATGACACTCGCCCCTGACATCGCGGCACGCCTCAAGCGCAACGCCGACGGACTGTTCACCGCCATCGTGCAGGAGCGCAGCAGCGGCGACGTGCTGATGGTCGCCTGGATGGACGACGATGCGCTGGCCCGCACCCTGGAAACCCGTGAGGGCACTTATTTTTCGCGGTCCCGCGGCGAGCAGTGGGTGAAAGGCGCCACGTCCGGCCACACCCAGCGGGTGCACTCGGTGCGGCTGGACTGCGACGGCGACGCGGTGCTGCTGGTGGTCGACCAGGTCGGCGGTGCCTGTCACACCGGTGACCACAGCTGCTTCGATGCCGACGTACTCCTGCAACCCGACGAGTGACGGTCGGCGGTCTTCGAGGCGTGGTTATCCACAGTTGGGTATTCATCCACAGGTCGAGCATTTTGCGAGCAGGCTGAAAAGGTTGGGTCGCTGAAGGCCCTAAGATCGAAATTATGTTCGATAATGCGCTGCCGGGTCTCGAGGAGCTGAAGTGCGCCGATGACTCGATGGTGGTGGTGGCCGCGGTCACCGGCTGGGCGAGGGTGGAGGCCGCCGCGTCAGCGCGCCGTCTTGCTGCCATAGCCGAGCTGGTGAGTGGCCGGGTCGAAGGCGGTTCTCCTGATTCCGGGCGGTGGTCGTGCGACAACTGGGATGCGATGGCCGCTGAAGTTGCTGCTGCACAAGGCGTTAGCCATGGCATGGCGTCGGGTCAGATGTATCTGGCCGTCGCATTACGTGATCGACTGCCCTGCGTAGCAGAGCTTTTCGCCGACCGCATGATCAGCTACTGGCTGGCGCGGACGATCGCATGGCACACCGACCTGATCAAAGACCCCGAAGCCCTGCGGTTGGTCGATAAGACCATCGCCGACGACGCCGCCCTTTTCGGACCGATGTCGGTCAACAAGACGGTGCAAGCCATCGAGGCGATCGTGGATCGCTACGATCCCGGTGCGTTGCGACGTACCCGGGCAAACGCGCGCAGCCGCGACGTGGTGATTGACTCAGCCGACCAACAGTCCGGCACCGCAGCAATGTGGGGCCGGCTGTTCGGTACCGACGCGGCCGTGCTGGATCGCCGACTGATGCAGATGGCCCACCAGGTTTGCGACGACGATCCGCGTACCATCGCGCAACGCCGCGCCGACGCATTGGGGGCGCTGGCCGCCGGAGCCGAACGGCTACAGTGCGTTTGCGGCAAAGCGGATTGCCCGGCTGGCGCCGAAGGCGACCAACGCCCTACGGGTGTGGTGATACATGTCGTCGCCGAAGCGTCGGCGGTGAACGCGCAACCCGACCCGCACCTCTCGGGCGAGCGAACACCCCAACGCTTGGTACCCGGCGCACCATTGGTGCGGCCCCCTGACCCGGAACCCGACCCACCCGGCGGCTGGGCGGCCAAACCGCCGGCCGCGCTCATCACCAGCGGTGGCATGGTACCCACGCCGCTCTCGGCGGAGCTGATCAGAGGTGGTGCGAAGCTCCAGCCGTTGTGGCATCCCGGCAACGCCCCACC
Organism: Mycobacterium sp.; assembly: GCF_036490025.1. Classification (GTDB taxonomy): domain Bacteria; phylum Actinomycetota; class Actinomycetes; order Mycobacteriales; family Mycobacteriaceae; genus Mycobacterium. Next base: position 109,135 of record NZ_DASXEP010000175.1, read on the forward strand.
AGAATCGAGGTACCGGCCGTCGGCCGCACTGGAACGGTTTGTCCGCTGTCGGGATTTGACCTGTCGGTTTCCCGGCTGCGATCGACCTGCCGAGTTCTGCGACGTGGACCACACGGTGGCCTACGCCGATGGCGGGCCGACACATGCCTCTAATCTCAAATGTCTATGTCGAAAACACCACTTGCTCAAGACATTTTGGGCGGGTGCCAACGGCTGGCACGACGAACAGCGGTCGGACGGGACCATCGTGTGGACCGCTCCCAGCGGCCAGACCTACACCACCCGCCCCGGAAGTCGTCTATTGTTCCCCAGCCTTTGCCTGCCAACCGGCGAATTGCCTTCTGTCCCAATGGTGGATCGACCGCAGAGCTACCGCGGGATGATGATGCCGGTGCGCCGACGAACTCGGGAGCAGGACCGCGCGCGCCGCATCGACACGGACCGCGCACTGAACAGTGCTCATATCGCCGAACGCAACCAACCGCCGCCCTTCTAGAGGCCGCGTTTACCGCGCCCGCAGCGTCTGCAACGCCTTGTCGGCGTGGCTGTCCATGCTCAATTCGCTGGAGATCACGTCAAGGACGGTCCGATTGGTGTCGATGACGAAGGTGGTCCGTTTGACCGGCACCAGCTTGCCAAAAAGCCCACGCTTGACGCCGAATTGGTTGGCGATCGCGCCGCTGGTGTCTGACAGCAACGGGTAGTCGAAGCGCTGCGTGTCGGCGAATTTCGCTTGCTTGGCGACCGGATCAACACTGATACCCACCCGGCTTGCACCCACGGCAGCGAACTCTTGAGCCAAGTCTCGAAAGTGACAGGCCTCCTTGGTGCACCCGGGCGTCATCGCTGCGGGGTAGAAGAACAACACCACCGGCCCGTCGGACAGCAGAGCGCTCAAGCTGCGGGGGGTGCCCGTCTGGTCGGGCAGTTCGAAGTCAGCGACGGTGTCACCGGTTTTCATGGCCGTCACGCTACGCCAGTAGCGACCGGAGCGGATCTGTCCATCTGGGAGGATGGCTGCGTGCACGCCAACCTCGCCGCCGCCACCACATCGCGGGAGCACTTCCGCGGACTGGCCGCCGAGCATCGCGTGGTGCCGGTGACTCGCAAAGTGCTGGCCGACGCCGAGACACCACTATCCGCATACCGCAAACTGGCGGACAACCGGCCCGGCACCTTCCTGCTGGAGTCGGCCGAGAATGGTCGATCCTGGTCACGGTGGTCGTTCATCGGTGCCGGTGCGCCGTCGGCGTTGACGGTGCGCGACGGCCAGGCGGTGTGGCTGGGCGCCGTGCCGCAGGATGCGCCCACCGGCGGGGATCCGCTCCGCGCGCTGCACGAGACTCTGGAGTTGCTGGCCACAGCGGCACTGCCGGGGCTTCCGCCGCTGTCGGGCGGCATGGTCGGCTTTTTTGCTTACGACCTGGTGCGACGACTGGAGCGGCTGCCGGAGCTTGCGGTCGACGATCTTCAGCTGCCGGACATGCTGCTGCTGCTGGCCACCGACCTGGCGGCCGTCGACCACCACGAGGGCACCATCACGTTGATCGCCAACGCGGTGAATTGGAACGGCACCGACGAGCGTGTCGACGAGGCCTACGACGATGCGATCGCGCGGCTGGATGTGATGACTACCGCGTTGGGCCAGCCGCTGCCGTCGACCATCGCCACCTTCACCAGCCCCGAGCCGCTGCATCGTTCCCAGCGGACCGTGGAGGAGTACAGCGCAATCGTCGAACGCCTCGTCGGTGAAATCGAGCGCGGCGAGGCATTTCAAGTGGTGCCCTCGCAACGTTTCGAGATGGACACTCACGTCGAGGCGATCGACGTCTATCGGATGCTGAGAGTGTCCAATCCCAGCCCGTACATGTATCTGCTCCATGTGCCGAATGATGAAGGGGGAACAGCATTTTCGATCGCAGGGTCCAGCCCTGAAGCGTTGGTGACCGTGCAGGACCGGTGGGCGAGGACGCACCCTATCGCCGGGACCAGGTGGCGCGGCCACACCGAGGAAGAGGATCAGTTGCTGGAAAAGGAGCTGCTGGCCGACGAGAAGGAACGTGCTGAGCACCTGATGCTGGTCGACCTGGGCCGCAACGATCTGGGCCGCGTGTGTGTGCCCGGCACCGTTCGGGTCGAGGACTACAGCCATACCGAGCGCTACAGCCACGTCATGCATCTGGTCTCCACGGTGACCGGGATGCTGGCCGAGGGGCGCTCCGCGCTGGACGCTGTGACCGCGTGTTTCCCGGCCGGCACACTGTCGGGCGCCCCGAAGGTCCGCGCCATGGAGCTCATCGAGGAAGTGGAGAAGACCCGGCGCGGCCTGTACGGCGGCGTGATCGGCTACCTCGATTTCGCCGGGAACGCCGACTTCGCGATCGCCATACGCACCGCGCTGATGCGCGACGGCACCGCCTACGTGCAGGCCGGCGGCGGGGTAGTGGCCGACTCCAACGGGCCTTACGAGTACACCGAGGCGACGAACAAGGCGCGCGCAGTGCTCAGCGCGATCGCCGCCGCCGAGACACTGACCGCCCCGGATGCCGATCGGAATGGCTGACGCCCCGGCCGCCAATCCGGGCCGGCTGACCATTCGGGTCGCCCAGGTCCTGCTGGTGGTCTCTGCCGGCGGATTGTGGGCAGCCTCGCGGCTGACCTGGGTCGACCTGCGCACGTTCGACGGGCTTGGCCCGCCGAAGCTCGTCACGCTGTCCGGTGCGGCATGGTCGTCGGCCCTGCTGCCGCTGGCCCTGGTGCTGGTGGCTACCGCCGTCGCCGCGTTGGCGGTGCGGGGGTGGGCGTTGCGGGCGCTGGCGGTACTGGTGGCAGTTGCCAGCCTGGCGACCGGATACCTGGCGGTGAGCACGCTGGAGATGCCCGACGTCGCTGTGCGGGCAGCCGAACTCGCGCGGGTGCCGCTGCTCGAGGTGGTGGGCAGCGCGCGTCATTACCCGGGCCCGGTGCTGACCCTGGCGACCGCGGTCTGCGCGCTGGGCGGCGCAGTGCTGTTGATGCGTGCGGCGGCCTCGGCCGGTCGCACCGCAACGAAATACCTGACGTCCGCAGCCCGCCGGTCGACTGCAGCGGGTGCGGAGGGTGTCGTGTCGGAGCGCATGATTTGGGACCAGCTCGACGAGGGCCGCGACCCCACCGAGTCCGGGCCGCCGCCGGATGACAATCGACACACCGAGGGTCGGTGACGGAGCGCGCGCCGGCGCTCGCTACCCTTCGAAGGACGCCGTCAAGAATCTGGCGGCGGCCGGGGAGAGGAATCGACAGCATGAGTTCGGCAACCGTGCTCGACTCCATTATCGAGGGAGTCCGTGCCGACGTTGCCGCTCGTGAAGCTGCCGTGAGCATGCCCGAGATCAAGGCGGCAGCCGAAGCTGCGCCGTCACCGCTTGATGTGTTGGCCGCGTTGCGCGAGCCCGGCATCGGGGTCATCGCCGAAGTCAAGCGGGCCAGCCCGTCGGCAGGCGAACTCGCGTCGATCTCCGACCCGGCTGCACTGGCGTGCGCCTACCAAGACGGCGGCGCACGGATCATCAGCGTGCTGACCGAAGAGCGCCGCTTCCACGGCAGCCTCGACGACCTCGACGCGGTGCGTGCGGGCGTGTCGATTCCCGTGCTGCGCAAAGACTTTGTGGTGGGGCCCTACCAAATTCACGAGGCACGCGCGCACGGCGCGGACATGCTGTTGCTGATTGTCGCCGCGCTGGATCAGCCGGCGCTGGAGTCGATGCTGGAGCGCACCGAATCGCTGGGCATGACCGCGCTCGTCGAGGTGCACACCGAAGAAGAAGCCGACCGGGCGTTGACGGCCGGCGCACGGGTGATCGGCGTGAATGCCCGTGACCTCCGGACGCTGAACGTCGACCGGGACTGCTTCGCGCGCATCGCACCCGGGCTACCGTCCGACGTGATCCGGATCGCCGAATCCGGGGTGCGGGGCAGGGCCGACTTGCTGGCCTACGCCGGCGCCGGAGCCGACGCCGTGCTGGTCGGCGAAGGTCTGGTGACCAGCGGTGACCCGCGGGCGGCCGTCGCCGACCTGGTCACCGCCGGAAAACACCCGTCGTGTCCGAAGCCGGCACGCTAGGCGGGTGAACCCGATGAGCCGCTTGCACGTTGAGCGTCGGTGATGGCAGATATCTTGCGGCCGGACCTTCCGCGCTCCAGCGCAGCGATCGCCGAGCCCACTGACCACGATCCAGACTCTCGTGGTCATTTCGGCGTGTACGGGGGCCGGCTGGTGGCCGAGGCGCTGATGGCGGTGATCGAAGAGGTCACCGCGGCCTACGAGAAAGTGCGCACTGACCAGGCCTATCTGGACGAGCTGGACAAGTTGCAAAAGGATTACACCGGCAGGCCGTCGCCGCTCTATGAGGCCGCCCGGCTCAGCGAGCACGCCGGTGGCGCACGGATATTCCTCAAGCGAGAAGACTTGAACCACACCGGTTCTCACAAGATCAATAATTGTCTCGGTCAGGCCTTGCTGGCGCGGCAGATGGGCAAGACGCGGGTGATCGCCGAGACGGGTGCGGGCCAGCACGGGGTGGCCACCGCCACCGCGTGCGCGCTGCTCGGCTTGGACTGCGTGGTCTACATGGGCGCCGTCGACACCGCGCGGCAAGCACTCAACGTCGCTCGGATGCGGCTGCTGGGCGCCGAGGTGGTGTCGGTCGAGTCGGGCTCGAAAACTCTCAAGGACGCCATCAATGAGGCGTTCCGCGACTGGGTGACCAACGCGGACAGCACCTACTACTGTTTTGGCACCGCCGCTGGACCGCACCCCTTCCCGACGATGGTTCGTGACTTCCAGCGGGTCATCGGGCTCGAGACCCGTGTGCAAATCCAGGATCAGGCCGGCCGACTCCCCGACGCGGTCACCGCATGCGTCGGCGGGGGCTCCAACGCGATCGGCATTTTCCACGCGTTCCTCGATGATCCCGCCGTCCGGTTGGTGGGCTTCGAAGCAGCCGGCGACGGAGTCGAAACCGGTCGCCACGCCGCGACATTCACCGGCGGCTCGCCCGGCGCGTTTCAGGGGTCGTTTTCGTATCTGCTGCAGGACGATGACGGGCAGACCATCGAATCGCATTCCATCTCGGCCGGCCTGGACTATCCGGGTGTGGGACCAGAACACGCTTGGCTGCGGGATGCCGGGCGGGCTGACTATTGGCCGATCACCGACACCGAGGCGATGGACGCGTTCGCGCTGTTGTGCCGCACCGAGGGCATCATTCCGGCGATCGAGTCGGCGCATGCCGTGGCCGGTGCGATCAAACTGGGCGTCGAGATGGGCAGCGGGGCAATCATTGTGGTGAATCTGTCCGGCCGCGGGGACAAAGACGTCGAGACGGCCGCGAAGTGGTTCGGCTTGCTCGACAAGGACGCGGGCAACGGACGATCATGACCGTTGAGCAGAGCCAAAAAAGCGGTCTGGCAGAACTTTTCAGAACCTGCCGGGCCGACAACCGGGCTGCGCTGATCGGATACCTGCCGACTGGATACCCCGATGTTCCGACGTCGGTCGACGCGATGAAGGCTCTGACCGAATCCGGTTGCGACCTCATCGAGGTCGGTGTGCCGTATTCGGATCCGGGAATGGACGGCCCAACCATCGCCGACGCGGCCGAGGTTGCGTTGCGTGGGGGAGTGCGGGTCCGCGACACGCTGGCGGCCGTGGAGGCGATCAGCGCAGCCGGCGGCCGCGCCGTGGTCATGACGTACTGGAATCCGGTTCTGCGCTACGGCGTCGGCGCGTTCGCGCGTGACCTGGCAGCAGCGGGTGGGCATGGTTTGATCACCCCCGACCTCATTCCCGATGAGGCCGACGACTGGTTGGCGGCATCTGACCAGCACCGGTTGGACCGCGTCTTCCTGGTCGCGCCGTCATCGACACCGCAACGTCTGGCGGCAACGGTCGAGGCATCGCGGGGATTCGTCTATGCGGCGTCGATCATGGGTGTGACCGGTGCTCGTGACGCCGTGTCGAATGCAGCGCCGGAATTGGTGCGCCGGGTCAAAGAAGTTTCGGACATCCCCGTCGGGGTCGGGCTGGGCGTTCGGTCGCGGGAGCAGGCGGCCCAGATCGCACGCTATGCCGACGGTGTCATCGTGGGTTCGGCGCTCGTCTCTGCGCTGGCTGATGGTTTGCCGACCATGCGTGCATTAGGTCGAGAACTGGCTGCCGGTGTGCGCCAAAGGATTTCCACATCATGACGACAACGGTCATCGCATACTTCCCGAGCCCGCCGCAAGGGGTATGGCATCTGGGGCCAGTCCCGATCCGGGCCTACGCCTTGTTCATCATCGTCGGGATCATCGCCGCGCTGTTGATCGGCGATCGACGGTGGGCGGCCCGCGGCGGCGAGCGGGGCGTTATTTACGACATCGCGCTGTGGGCCGTACCGTTCGGCCTTGTCGGTGGCCGCCTGTATCACTTGGCGACCGACTGGCGGACATATTTCGGCGAAGGTGGGGCCGGACCGGCTGCGGCACTGCGCATCTGGGATGGCGGATTGGGAATCTGGGGTGCCGTTGCACTTGGCGGCGTGGGCGCGTGGATCGCCTGCCGGCGCCGCGACATCCCGCTTCCCGCGTTCGGCGACGCGATAGCGCCCGGCATCGTTCTCGCCCAGGCGATCGGCCGCGTCGGGAACTACTTCAACCAGGAGCTTTTCGGCCGTGAGACCACGATGCCGTGGGGTTTGGAAATCTTTTACCGTCGAGACCCGGCTGGGTTCGTCGATGTGCATTCGCTCGACGGAGTGTCGACCGGGCAGTTGGCGATGGTTGTCCAGCCGACATTTCTCTACGAATTGCTCTGGAACCTAGTGGTATTCGCGGTACTGATCTACCTGGATCGGCGGTTCACGATCGGGCACGGTCGGCTGTTCGCGGCGTACGTCGCGCTGTACTGCGTCGGGCGCTTCGGTGTCGAGCTGCTGCGCGATGACACGGCCACGCATATCGCCGGCATCCGGATCAACTCCTTCACTTCGACCTTCGTCTTCATCGGCGCGGTGGTCTATCTGATCCTGGCGACCAAAGGCCGCGAAGATCCGGCGACGCTCAGTGGCTCGGCCGCCGAACTGCTTGAACCGGACTCCGTCGACGACGCCGAGGGCGATTCGGCGCCGGAGACGACAGAAGCGTCCGAGCCCGCCCCAGACGTCGATGCTGAGGACGTCGATGCTGAGGACGTCGCCGCCGAGGCCGACGCCGCTGAAGTCGACGCACCCAAGGTTGAAGTCGACGCAAGCCCTGAGCCCGATGACGCCGACGCCGAGCCGGACCACGACTGATGTCCACTCCGGCCTGGCACGGTCGTCTGTACGCGGTGCTGGGGTCGGGCGCACTGTTGGCGGGTGCGCTCGGCTACGTCGGGCTGGTCGATCCGCATAAACCCGACTCGGTCTTTCCGATTTGCCCGTTCCGCCTGCTCACCGGGTGGAACTGCCCGGGATGCGGAGCATTGCGCATGACCCACGACGTGCTGCACGGTGACCTGGCCGCGGCGCTCAACGACAACGTGCTGCTGCTGGTCGCCATTCCGCTGCTGGCAGGCTGGGTTCTGCTGCGCCGGCGCATCGGAAAGCCGCTGGTGACACTCCCGGCGGCGGCGAGCGTCGTGATCACCATGCTGGCGTGGACAGTGGTGCGCAACCTGCCGGGATTCCCACTGGTTCCGACGCTGCTCACCCATTAGCCCGCTCCGCGATCCGGAACCGATGCGAGATGATCAGCTGGCGCGACTATGCTGATTCGTCGTGGCAAGACGCGGAAAGATCGTCTGTACTCTCGGTCCGGCCACCAGCACTGACGAGACGGTCAGGGCTCTGGTCGAAGCCGGAATGGACGTCGCCAGAATGAACTTCAGCCACGGCGATTACCGCGATCACAAAGCGTCCTATGACCGGGTGCGCGCCGCCTGTGATGCCACCGGGCGCGCGGTCGGTGTGCTGGCCGACTTGCAGGGCCCCAAGATCAGGCTCGGTCGTTTTGCCGACGGGCCGACCTATTGGGCCGACGGCGAGACCGTGCGGATCACGGTGGCCGACTGCCCGGGCAACCACGATCGGGTGTCGACCACCTACAAGCTGTTGGCTCAAGATGCGCTGCCCGGTGATCGGGTGTTGGTCGATGACGGCAACGTGGGTTTGGTGATCGAGCACATCGACGGTGATGACGTGGTGTGCCGGGTGACCGAGGGCGGCCCGGTCAGCAACAACAAGGGGATGTCGCTGCCGGGGATGAGTGTGTCGGCGCCGGCGTTGTCGGACAAGGACGTCGAGGATCTCGAGTTCGCGATGCAGTTGGGCGTCGACATGGTGGCGCTGTCGTTCGTGCGTTCGCCGTCGGATGTCGAGTTGGTTCACCAGGTGATGGACCGGGTCGGGCGGCGGGTGCCGGTGATCGCCAAGTTGGAGAAGCCCGAAGCCATCGACAATCTCGAAGCGGTGGTGCTGGCTTTCGACGCGGTGATGGTTGCCCGCGGCGATCTGGGGGTGGAGCTTCCGCTGGAAGAGGTGCCGCTGGTTCAAAAGCGCGCCATCCAAATGGCAAGGGAGAACGCCAAACCGGTGATCGTGGCGACTCAGATGCTGGAATCGATGATCGAGCATTCCCGCCCGACGAGGGCCGAAGCCTCCGATGTGGCCAACGCGGTGCTCGACGGCGCTGACGCGGTGATGCTGTCCGGGGAGACCTCCGTCGGTAAATATCCACTGGCCGCGGTCCAGACGATGGCCCGGATCATCTGTGCCGTCGAGGAGAATTCGACGGCCGCCCCGCCGCTGACGCATGTGCCGCGCACCAAGCGCGGGGTGATCAGTTACGCCGCCCGCGATATCGGCGAACGCCTTGACGCTAAGGCGCTGGTCGCGTTCACCCAGTCCGGGGACACGGTTCGGCGGCTGGCCCGGTTGCATACCCCGCTTCCGCTGCTGGCGTTCACCCCGTTGCCTGAAGTGCGCAGTCAACTGGCCATGACGTGGGGCACCGAGACGTTCATCGTCCCGATCATCCAAACCACCGACGGCATGATCCGCCAAGTAGACAAGTCTTTGCTGGATCTTGGCCGCTACAAGCGCGGCGATCTGGTGGTCATCGTCGCCGGCGCACCGCCGGGCACCGTCGGGTCCACCAACCTGATTCACGTACACCGCATCGGCGAAGAGGACGTCTAACTCGGAATGGCTATAGCCGGTGTCTGACTTCGACGAGCTGATGGCGGTGCTCGACCTGCAGAACAAGGGCGACGATGTCTTCATCGGAAGCCATCCCAGCAAGAACCCGCCCCGGACGTTCGGCGGCCTCATGATGGCGCAGTCGTTCGTGGCGGCGAGCCGCACGCGCACCCGCGATCTGCCGCCCAACGCGCTGTCCGCGCACTTCATCAACGGCGGCGACACCGACAAAGACATCGAGTTCGAAGTGGTTCGGTTGCGCGACGAGCGTCGCTTTGCGAACCGCCGGGTGGAGGTGACTCAGGATGGCACCCTGCTGGCGACTGTGATGATCTCCTACCTCGCCGGCGGCCGCGGGCTCGAACACAACGTCGAACCCCCTGCCGTCGCCGACCCAGAGACATTGCCTTCGGTCAAGGAGCAGCTGCGTGGCTACGAGCAGACCGTGCCGTTGTTCGTCAACGCGCTGCAGCCAATCGAGTGGCGTTACACCAACGACCCGTCATGGTTGATGCGGGAAAAGGGCGACCAGCTCGATTACAACCGGGTCTGGGTCAAGGCTGACGGCGCGTTGCCCGATGACCCGGTATTGCACACCGCCACAATGCTTTACTGCTCGGATACCACGGTGCTGGATTCCATCATCACGACGCACGGACTCTCGTGGGGATTCGACCGCATCTTTGCTGCGACGGTCAATCATTCGGTCTGGTTTCACCGCCAGGTCGATTTCGACGACTGGTTGTTGTACTCCACATCCTCACCGGTCGCAACCGAGTCTCGCGGGCTCGGGACCGGCTACTTTTTCGATCGATCGAGGCGGCCGGTCGCCACCGTGGTCCAAGAAGGCTTGGTGAAGCATTTCCCGGGCGCGCGCTGACAGCAGGCGCGCCACCGGCAACGATTCGGTTGCGGCACGTCGTGTGCCAGCGGCGAAACGCGCTGAGAGCGTAATCTCCACAGTAGTTGGGTAGTTAAAACCACGGCGGCTCACCGGCTAAGAAAAGGGCCCGGACAGGCCGCTTTGCTTTTATTCAGCCGAACTAGTGGAGGTGGCGGTGGACGACTCAGCGACCCGCGTCGAACCCAGGGCCAGTGCGAGCGAGCGCGTCGTCATCCAGGTCAACTCACCGGCGGCGCGGTGGACCGGCATGTTGATGCTGCTCGCCGCGACGTGCTGGCTGATCGCGGTCATCGTGCGCGCCTACGCCCACGCGGGCTGGCACGCTACGGACCGGCTGGAATGGTCGTTGACGGTCCTGGCCGCAGTCGCCCTGGTCGTCCGGGGTCTCTTCCTGGGTCGCCCGGTCACAGCCGGGCACGCCACCGTCGCGGCGATCGCCCTGGTCGGTGGGATTGCCCTGCGCGTGCTGTCTTTCGACTTGCTCGGCAGCGCGCTGATCGCGGGCTCCGGGCTGGCGCTCATGTGGCCCCTCACCGCGCGGCGGCAGCCTGACAGTCTGTCGCGGGTGTGGCCATTGATCAATGCCACCAGCGGCGATCCGCTGGCGCCGTTCGCCATGCAGGCGGGCAAGTGCTACCTGTTCAGCGCGGACGGTACGGCCGCGCTCGCGTACCGGACGCGCATCGGCTACGCGGTTGTCAGCGGGGACCCTGTCGGTGACGAGACGCAATTTCCTCAATTGATCGCCGATTTCGCCGCCCATTGCCGCGCCCACGGCTGGCGAATGGTGGTGTTGGGATGCAGCGAACGTAGCCTCGGGTTGTGGAGCGACCCGACGGTGCTCGGCATATCGCTGCGGGCGATACCGATAGGCCGCGATGTGGTGATCGATGTGGCCGATTTTGCGATGTCAGGGCGCAAGTTCCGCAACCTGCGTCAGGCCGTCCAGCGCACCCACAACTGCGGGATCACCACCGAGATCGTCGCCGAGCAGGACCTCGACGACCGGCAGGTGGCTGAACTGGCCGAGGTGTTGCGGGCATCGCCGAGCGGGGCGCACAGCGATCGTGGATTCTGCATGAGCCTGGACGGTGTCCTGGAGGGCCGTTTCCCGGGCATACAACTGATCATTGCGCGGGACAAATCGGGCCGTGCGCAGGGTTTTCACCGGTACGCCACAGCCGGCGGCGGCAGCGAGATCACCCTCGAGGTGCCGTGGCGGCGGCGCGGCGCGCCCAACGGTATCGACGAGCGACTCAGCGTCGACATGATCAACGCCGCTAGAGATGCTGGCGCGCAACGGTTATCACTGTCCTTTGCTGCGTTCCCTGAGCTTTTCGATGAGCAAGATCGCGGTCGGATACACCATGTCTTCTACTGGCTGGTCCATCGACTGGACCCGCTGATCGCGCTGGAATCGCTATATCGATACCTGCGCAAATTCCACTCGACAGGCGAACGGCGTTACGCGCTGGTGTCACTTACCCAAGTGGTCCCATTGATCTACGTGTTGCTGTCGCTGGAGTTCATGCCGCGCAGACGCGGCATCTAGCGATCTAGCGGATCGGTGCCGGCGTCAACGTGACGCTCAAACGGTCTTGGACGCTTTTCCGAAACTTGTCGGCACACTGCTGCTGCAGCACGTGGTCGGGGCCGGCTTTCTGCATGCAGTCGATGTAATCGCCGCCGCGGACGTCCTTCCAGACCGTCGCCCAAATCGCGATGAATGCCAATCCGACAACGATTGCCAAGCCACCCAGCACGATGCCGGCAATCGCTACCCCTGCATTGTCGGCGATGCCACGCTTGGCGCGTCCGTGTCCAAGAAAGCCGATGGCTACCGCGACGATTCCCAAGATGATGGGGGCGAATACGGTCGCGACGCTCACGAGTCCGATCACAGCCAGCACCAGCGAGGCGATGCCAAACCCATTCCTGGGCGCCGCCGTCGGCTGCGGATAGCCGGGCGGGTACGGGCCGGGCGGGTACTGACTGGGGTATGGATACGGTGGCCCGGGTTGCGGTGTTGCCGCGGCATTTCTCCGTCTGTCCGGCATCTCCGGAGATCCGGTCATGGCTTGCTCTCTAATCAGGCGGCGTGGGCGTCAATTCGCCAGGGTACCCGCCGGTGCCGATGGGAAGTTCGAGACACCGAATGCCCTTCGGCAGGTGATGAGTAGCCACCACGACCGTCCGCTGAGGGGCCATCAGACCACCGTCAGGCTTCATCAGGCTACCCAGAATGCCTTCGGCGGCTACGGGATCGAGATGCTCGGTGGGTTCGTCGAGCAACACAATCCGCGCAGGTGAGATCAGCGCCCGGGCCAACAGCAGCCTCCGGCGTTGGCCCGCTGACAACGCGTGCGCGCCACCGGACAACACGGTGTCCAAGCCATCCGGCAGACCTGTCAGCCAGGCGTCTAGTCCGACCTGACGCAGAGCGCCGCCAAGCTCGTAGTCCGGGCAATCACGCCGTGCAACCAGCAGGTTATCCCGGACGGTAGTCGCGAAGACATGTGCATCCTCCGCGAAAAAGCTGACAACGCTGCGTAATTCGACTTCGTTGAAAACGCGCAACGGTGTTCCGGCCAGCGTGACGTCGCCGCGCAACGGTACAAGCAGACCCGCGAGAGTCATCAGCAGCGTCGTCTTGCCGGCGCCGCTGGGACCCGTGACGGCAAGCCTGGCGCCCGGCGGCAGGTCAATCGTCACCGCGGCCGGCGCCCGGCAGCCCTGGCGTCCGGCCACCAGGTCCGTGCTGCGCAGGCAGCCAGTGGGCGACGGATGCGGCCGTTGGGATGCCTCAGCGGTCGGGAAGTCTTCGGCCGGTGGATTCAGGTCGAGTAGAAGGCGCGCCGCCAACCGTGAACGCGTCAGCTGGATGGCAGCGGCGGGCAGCGCAGTCGTCGCCTCGAACGCCGAGAGCGGCAACAGCATCAGGACCGCCAACGTGGTGGGTGCAACCGAGCCCGCCATCCCGATGCCCGCCACCACAGCTCCCAGCACGCTGACGCCGATCGCGGCAGTGGTAATAGCTTCCGCGAACGCGGCCGGTCGGGCTGCGGCATCAAAGGCCTTGCCCCAAGCACGTTGCCGGCGTTGCGATGCCAAGACAATGTCGCTCAACCTACCGGCGACCCGCAGCTCGGGTGCGTAATCCAGCGCCAGCATCGCTGACACGTCGCGCGCGGAATGGTGTTGGCGGGCAAGCACTTCCTGCGCCGCCGCCGCCTTCGAGGCCAGCCATGGCGCCACAATGCCGGCGAACAGGAGGCAAATCGCCAGAACCGCTGCGGCCGGCAGTGAGATAACCCCGACGACCACGACCGCGGCAACCGAGAGCACTGATGCGACACTGAATGGCAGCAGCGCGCGGACCAGTACGTCGGCCAGCTGATCCACATCAGCGCCGACTCGCAAGACCAGTTCGCCGCTGTGCAATCGAGTGGCGATGTCGGCCGGACCGTGCGCCAGCCGGTGGTAGATCAGTGTGCGCACGGTGCCGGCCGCCCGCAACGCCGTATCGTGGCTGACCAGCCGTTCGCAATAGTGAAGCACGCCACGGGAAATCGCGAAGGTCCGAACTGCTGCCACGGCGACCGACAGCTCGAGTACCGGTGGCATTTGCCAAGCGCGGGTAATCAACCATGCTGACAGCCCGGCCAGCGCCAAAGCGCTGCCCAGCGATAACACTCCAAGCGCAATCGCCAGCAGCATGCGCGGGATGCGTGGGTGCAGCAACCGCACCGCGGCGGGCAGGGGATCAGACGCGAACACGATGGAGCTCACCTGCCCCGGTCACCTCGATGACATGGTCGGCAATGCCGACCACAGGTTCGCGGTGGCCGACCAGGACCACGGTGTGACCGGCACGGGCCCGATCGGCAATGGCCGACAGCACCCGGGCTTCGGTTGCGGCGTCCAGGTGGGCGGTGGGCTCGTCGAGCAGCAACACCGGTACCGGCGAGGCAAGCGCGCGAGCCAAGCCGAGGCGTTGTCGCTGACCGAGCGAAAGGCCCACACCGCCGCTTCCGATGGCGGTGTTCAACCCCTCGGGTAACTCTGCCAACACGTGGTCGAATCCCGAGGTAACGCAAGCACGTTCGAGATCGTCGATGGCGCCGAACAGTGCCAGGTTCTCGGCGACGGTGCCCGGGATGAGCACAGGACGCTGCGCCAACCAGGACAGTTGCCGCCACCACTCGGCTACTTCGAGATCGGTCATATCGACTCCGGCCACGGTGACGGCGCCATTGGTGGCTGGCGTAATTCCGGCGATCACCTGCAGCGTGGTGCTTTTTCCTGCGCCGTTCGCGCCGGTGAGCACCGTTATCTGACCCGGCAGTATCACCGCGCTGAGGTCATGCGGGCAGAGCCCATCGCGACCCGCGACGCTGAGCTCGTCGAGAACGATAATCGCGCCGCGCGCCGACACCGAACGGTCACCCGAGACGGCGGTCGCGGAGTCCGCTATCAGTGCGAAAGCTTTGTCAGCGGCGGCCCGGCCGTCCTGGGCGGCATGGAATTCCACACCGATGCGGCGCAGCGGCCGGTAGACGTCAGGCCCGAGCAACAGCACGGTCAGACCGGTAGTAAGGCTGATCTCACCGAACACCAGCCGTAGTCCGATGCTGACCGCGATCAAGGCGACACCGAGTGTGGCAAGAAGTTCCAATACCAACGCGGACAGGAACGCGATCCGCAGCGTCGCCATCGCCGAGCGCCGGTGGGCGGCAGCCAACTCGGAAATACGACGCTCGGGCCCGCTGGCGCGGCCGAGGGCCCGTAGCGTGGGAATTCCGGCGATCAGGTCTAACAGCCGAGCTTGCAGGGTGGCCATAGCGGCCAGCGCAGCCGCAGATCGGTCAGCGGTGGCGAGGCCGATCAGCACCATGAAGATCGGGATCAACGGCAACGTGATCAGCACGATCGCAGCCGATTTCAGGTCGTAGCAGCCGATCACGACTGCACTCACCGGGGTCAGGACCGCCGCCAGTGACAATGCCGGCAGGTACGTGGTGAAATAGGGCCGTAACGCGTCGAGTCCCCGGGTCACCACGGCGGCGGCGGAGTCGCGCTGGGCTGCCAATTGCCTGGGTTGCAGGGCGGTGACGGCAGCAAGGACCTGACCGCTGAGGTCGGCGATCGCCGCGCTGGCCCCGCGTTGGCTGAGCCGGGCTTGCAGCCAATGCGCGACAGCGCGTACCGCCCACACAGTCAGCAGGATCGACAACGTCGGCGCCCATCGATCTACGCTGCGCGCAGCCGGATCAGTGATGACCCGGGAAGTGATGTGCGCCAGCAGGATCGCCGATCCTATGGCGCAACCGGAGATGGCAACGCCGCAAATCGTTGTGGCAAGGAGAAATTGACGAACCGCTGCCGACGCCCGCCAAAGTCGTGGATCCAAAGGCCCCCGGCCGCTTGCGCTCAGGACGCTCGCCTCGTCAGCCCGGTCGCCGGTGGTATACGATCAGTCGAAATTCGTTGGCGGAAAACCCAATACGTCCAGCCTTGGTAGATGACCGTCAGGGGAGCCATCAGTGCCGTCACCCAGGTCATAATTTTGAGGGTGTACGGGGTCGACGAGGCGTTGTAGATCGTCAGGCTCCATTGCTTGTTCAGCGTGGAAGGCACCACGTTCGGGTACAGGACTCCGAACAACAGAATCACAACCGCCGCCACGACGACCGCCGCGCACAGAAAAGCCCAGCCGTCGGACGCGCGTCGCCACACCAACGCCACTGCCGCCAGCTGTGCGACCACCGCGGCCGATAACACCAGCCAGGTCCAGTGCTTGCCGTAGCTCAGTTGCGTCCAAAGCCCAAAGCCGCCAACCAGTCCGGTCACCGGAAGTGACAGCCACATCGCGAAGCGGTGGGCGTCGTCGCGGATCGCGTCGGATGTCTTCAGGACGACGAACACAGCGCCATAAAATAGGAAAAGCCCCGCAGTGGCCAGACCGCCCGACAACGTGTACGCGTTGAGCACGTCGGTGATCGACAGGTCGACGCGGCCATTGGCGTCCACGGGCACCCCACGCACCAAGGTGGCGAACGCCACGCCCCACAGCACGGCAGGCAACCAGGACCCGGTCGCGATTCCGAAGTCGGCCCAGGATCGCCATTTCGAGTCATCGACCTTGCCCCGCCATTCGATCGACACCGAACGCAGGATCATGCCGAACAAGATCGCCAGCAACGGCAGGTACAGGGTGGAGAAGACGGTGGCATACCAGCCGGGAAATGCGGCGAACATCGCCGCGCCGCCGGTGATCAGCCACACCTCATTGCCATCCCAGACCGGCCCGATGGTATTGAGCGCGGCGCGACGGTGGGCTTCTGGTTCACCGACGCCGACGCGGGCGAAGGGCTCCATCAACATTCCTACGCCGAAATCGAAGCCCTCCAGAATGAAGAAACCGAGGAACAGCATCCCGATGATGCCAAACCACAACTCTTGCAGTCCCATCGGTCAGCTCCTTTCCGTCAGCAGGCCTTAATAGGCAAAAGACAGCGGTGCCACGTCATCATTGCTGGGCGGTCGAGCTGGAGCCGGTTCTGCGTCGTGTTCTTGCGGCCCCTCGACGACGTACCGCTTCAGCAGCCAGAACCAGATCACCGCCAGCACCGCGTACGTCAAGACGAAGGTGACCAGCGACGTGACGACCATGCCAGAAGCGTGCTGCGACACGGCGTCGTGGACGGTGAATCGGATCTGCTGATCGCCGGTCGGGTTAGGCACGACGATCCAGGGCTGACGACCCATTTCGGTGAATACCCAACCGGAGATGTTGGCCAGGAACGGCGTGGGAATAGCCACCAGCGCCAGCCAGGAGAACCATCGCTGATTGGGGATCCGACCGCCGCGGTTGAGCCACAACGCAACCATCGCGAACAGGACGGGAATCGCCAGCAGCCCGATCATTGCGCGAAACGACCAATAGGTGACGAACAAGTTTGGCCGGTAGTCGTTAGGGCCATAGCGCTGTTGGTAGCCCTGCTGGATATCGCGCACACCCTGTAACCTGACGTCGCTGATTCGTCCTTGCGCAAGGAATGGCAGCACGTAGGGCACTTCGATCACCCGGGTGACGCTGTCGCAGTTGTTGTGGGTGCCCACCGTCAGGATCGAGAAGTCCGGATCGGTTTCGGTGTCGCACAACGATTCCGCTGAAGCCATCTTCATCGGTTGCTGAACGAACATCAGCTTGCCCTGGTGGTCACCGGTGAAGAACAAGCCGGCCGTGGCAATCAGTGCAACCCAACATCCAAGGATGGCCGCCGGGCGAAACACCGTGCGGGCATCCGGCGAACGTACCAGCCACCACGCGCTGATGGCCGCGACGAACGTTGCGGCGGTCAGTAACGAACCGGCCACCGTATGCGAAAACGCCGCTCGCGCAGTGTTATTGCCAAGGAGTGCGGTGATGCTGTCTAACTCCGCGCGTCCGGTCGCGGGGTTGTAGTGTGCGCCGACCGGGTGCTGCATAAACGAGTTCGCGACGATGATGAAGAAGGCGGAGACGTTGACGGCGATGGCGACGATCCAGATGCATGCCAGATGTACGAGCCGGGGCAGTCGGCTCCAACCGAAGATCCACAAACCGATGAAGGTGGATTCGAAGAAGAACGCGGCCAGACCTTCCATCGCCAGCGGCGCGCCGAACACGTCGCCGACGAAGCGAGAGTATTCGCTCCAATTCATCCCGAATTGGAATTCCTGCACGAGCCCGGTTGCCACTCCGATCGCGAAGTTGATCAGGAACAACTTGCCGAAAAACTTGGTGAGCCGATACCAGGCCACGTTGCCGGTGAAGACCCACGCGGTTTGCATGACAGCGATCAGCGGGGCCAAGCCGATGGTGAGCGGCACGAAGATGAAGTGGTAGACGGTGGTGATGCCGAACTGCCATCGCGACACGTCTACGACGTTCATTGTCATCTCCCGGGCGACGGGGTTTCGCTAGTACGACGCATTGTAGTAGACGGCCGTTTTTACCGCATCGGCCGGGTCACGCCGCGTTCGGTTGTCCGCCTGCCAGCGCCTTGCTGACCCTCTTGGAGGCACTACGGATGCCGAACGACGACACGATCTCGAAGACCCCGATGACGATCAGCCAGATGGCGACAATCAGCGTCAGGATCTCGATCGTTTCCAGAGGCGATGCGAGCATCACCAGGCCGGCCAGGAGACTGACTGCACCGAGGAAAATCTGCCAGCCGCGGCCGGGCAGGTGCGGGTCGCTGATGGCCGAGATCGACGTTGCCACACCGCGAAAGATGAAGCCGACACCGATCCAGATGGCCAGCAGGAGAATCGCATAGCCTTCGCCGAAATGCCGAAAACACAGCACCGCCAATACCAGAGACGCGGCGCCGCTGATGAACAACAGCACTCGTCCGCCGGCGGAGACATGCAGGCTGAATGCGAAGACGACTTGCGCTGCGCCGGTGGCCAGCAGGTAAATGCCGAACAGAGCAGCCGCGATGACGATCGAATGGCCAGGCAGGACGTACACCAAGATGCCAAGCGTCAGCGCCATGATCCCGGACAGCAAGGTCGACTTCCACAGATGCGGCAACAACTTTGGGACAGCAGTGGTTTCCATTCCCGAATTTTCCCACAAACGACCCCCGCGGTGGGACATTTGCCGGACGCGTCAGACGCCGACCCGCTGCGGCGCCTCGGCACGGACGTCACCGGAACCGGTATCTGGCTTGCGCCCGATGAGATACCAGGTGCGCATCCGGCCTTTGCCCTTGACCTCGACGACACCCCGCTCCTGAAGCACGAAGTCGTCTTTCAGCCGTCGATAAACATCCTCGGGAACCTGGATCCGGCCGACCGAGTCGGTGGATTCCATGCGGGATGCGACATTGACCGCGTCGCCCCACACGTCGTAGAAGAATCGGCGCGAACCCACCACGCCCGCGACGACGGGTCCGCTTGCCAGACCGATGCGTAAGGGCAGCGCATCACCGTGCGAATCCTTCAATCGGAGTGCGGCTCCGGCCATGTCGAGGGCAAAGGCTGCCAGCGCCTCGACATGATCCGCCCGGGGCTGGGGCACGCCGCTGACCACCATGTAGGAGTCGCCGCTGACCTTGATCTTCTCCAGGCCGTGCTTGTCGACCAGCGCGTCGAAGTCGCCGTAAAGCCGGTCCAGGAAGCGGATCAGCTGATCGGGTGCCATATCGCTGGCCCGTTCGGTGAAGCCGGCAATGTCAGCGAAGAGAACCGACGCATCGTTGTATTTGTCGGCAATGATGTTGCGCGCCGGGTCTTTTAGCCGGTCGGCGATGCTGGACGGCAAGATGTTGGCCAGCAATGCCTCGGATCGTTCGTACTCGACTTCCATGGCCACTTCGGCGCGAACGATTTCACGTACCGCGTACCACACGGTCGTCACTACCATCACGCAGGCCGAGATCGTGGTGACGATGAAGCTCATCGACAAAGCCCACGCCGGTTGCACGCCGGTGTCGCGGGGGACCAGGAACTGCAACGTGATCACCATCGCGGCGGCGATCGCGGCCAGAATCGACGCAAGAAAAATCCGATCGACGCCTAATTGCAATACGACGAGGCAGGCCGCCACGAGAAAGTAGAACTGCAATCCCGAGCCGGTGCCCACGAACCAGCAGATGGCAAAGATCGACACGTAGGCCGTACCGATGAAGGTCAACGGCGGTAGCAGCTCGCCGAAGCGGTGCATTACCGGGATGACGGCGTAGATCACCGCGGCGAGGATGTTGACCAGGCCGGTCCACCACAGCTGCGGTGTTTCGAGGACCTGGAGGACGCCGAAACTGGCGCTGATGAATACCGCCATCGAGGCGGTGAGGTTCAGAATGCGGCGCCGACGCGTGATGCGATCGGCATAAACCTGGTTGCGAACGCGGGGCTGCGCCCGCACTGCCGCTACACAATCCGGAGTTCTCCGCAAACCTGCTGGCTGCTGGGCTGCGCACCGCTTCGCCACCACAGCAGAAGCCTAACCGCTCGACCGAACGCGGTGTGGTGCCCTCGGTGAGATTCGGTTAGAGCCCGAACGACGTCAGGAAGTCCGTGAACACTGACGGATCGACCACATCCGTTGGAATGAATCCGGAGGCAAATTCAATCGGCAGCGAGTTGACGATGTCGCCCAGCACTTGGAAGTCAGCTCCGAACACACCCAATACGGCTGCGTCCACACCCGATCCAGCCGTGACTGCCGTCTCCAACGCTTGATCAGCGTTGAGCAAGGCCTCGGTGCCTTGATCCCACCCCTGGTCCACTGCGTTGAACCACGGGTTCAGCAGGTCCGTCAAAGCTCCGTTGTCGAAGGAGGAGAGCGAGCTTTGAGCCGTATCCAAGGACGCGATCTCGTCCAGAGCGATGTTTTGGATGTCCGGCTGCTCCATGATGCCTGGGATGTCGGAGGGCACCAGGCTCAACACCTGGTTGGCATCGGTGAGGTTGGTAGCGGCGTCGTTCAACAACTCGAGCGGGGAGGTGGTGACGATGGCGGGCACGACGTTGGCTGTGAGGTCGTCGCCCCCGCCGAGAAGTGCCGCAATCCAGACGACAGGTATCGAGTCGTACGTGGGACCGAGCAATTGGCCGTCGGGAATTAGTGCCCCAAACTGAGCCGCGATCATGTCCGGAACTGAACCGCCAGCGACCGCGCCCGCTAACGTTTGGTCAGCGGCGAGCACTGCTTCACCTGTCTGGTCCCACTGCTGGTCGAGGTTGGTGAATAGCGGACTGATGAGATTTGACAGGGCACCGTTGTCAAACGACAAGATCGTCGTTTCGGCCGAGTCCAGCTTGTCTAACATCTGCAGTGCGTGGTCGTGGATGTCCGTCGATGTATCGATGAACTGAGCAATGAGAGGCTGACCGGACAGGCTCGACGGATCTATTTGACCCAGCACTTGATTGGCCTCGGTCAGTGCGACCTGCGCATCGCTCAATAGGTCGAGCGGGCTGGTGTCATCGGCGTGAGCAGCGGTCGCCCCGAGCATCGCGGCAGCTACCGCCGCTCCGCCAGCCGCACCCACACCGACGGCCCATCGCCGGACATTACTGGCCATCGTGATTCCCCCTCGTTGCTTGCGCGCCGAACCTGAGCGTAGCTTAAGCTTTCCTAAGCTTAAGCTCAGGTCCTATGTCGCCAGGCCGATTTGGTTGTGTTCCAAGCAAAT
>NZ_DASXEP010000017.1:0-16540 GCF_036490025.1 Mycobacterium sp.
GGTCCATGACTCCCCTGCCCCGACGACGGCGCGGACGACTGGGACGACTGGGATTGATTGGAGCCGGAATCAGAGCATGCCGCCGCCATCGGAATCAAGGTCGCCGCCGTCAGGGCCAGCGCCGCCACGTTGTGCCGCACCCGCTACCCGCACCTTCTGGTGATCACAGGTTGCACTGTAGCGGCACCACCTTTGGGCAACCATTGCACACGCGGTGAGCTGTAATTTCTTCTATCGGCGTGCCCCGCTCCGACGACGACTCGATGGCGGGCAGTGGGTCAGTCTGGTAGCAGCCGCAACACTTACGCGTCTACGAGATCGTCAGTCCGGACGAACCGATCGATCAGCTCGTCCGCGCCGTCGAGTTGAACACTGACGTGCAAAGTGTTCCCGCGGACACTCGTAACGACGCCTTCAATGGTCCGCGTACCGAAGCGAAATCGAACCCGATCACCAGGTCGTGGCCCTACAAGGTGCTTCCGTCCCACGGCACTCTCCTTCCTCACCATGGTTCGCTGCCGGTCAGGTTGAACAAGTATGTACGCACCACTTTATCCATCGCGGCAGCCGCGCCGTTGAGTGAGCTACGCCAATTCCTAAAGGTTCGCAACGTAAGCCCATAGTCCTGGTGAGCTCTGACAAGCTTCGCGGCATCGCTGTGGGCAACTCCGTTGCGTACCTCATTCAGCCTGTTCAGGTTTGTCTTCCACTTGGGTGTCTTGGCCGGGTATGTCGCCGCAAGATCCGCCCATAAATCCATACCAAGCATCGAGTAATCGGTGGCCAACGCATCTACGTTTGCGTTGCCCTTGTCTAGGCGGCGCTCTTTTTCGGATTTGCTGGCGAGTGACAGGCTTCGCTCGCGAACCAGGGCGTTCAGAACCACTGGAGCAATCTTGGCGTTCCCCGGCGCCAGCGAAATGCTGGCCGTGATCTGGATGGCAGCGTCCTCGTGTAAGTCGCGGCAGAATCCCTGAAATTCCGCTGATAGCGCCACAAACAGCGTGCGGTTCAGGTGTTCTGTGGCGCGCTGGCGACCGCGCTGTTTTCCGGTCACTTTTCCGTGAACCTCTTCAAGGCTGTCGAGCGCTGCACAGCGCTCGACGCTCCACTTGGTTAGCGCGTTTGAGTTACCCACCGTGCCACAACCCTCCAAGTGCAGAGCGTAGCTCTCCTGCGACCAGGCGCTTAGCATGGCGACGCCGAGGCTGTTGATGCAAAGTGATCGTTCA
The DNA here is from genome assembly GCF_036490025.1 of Mycobacterium sp. Classification (GTDB taxonomy): domain Bacteria; phylum Actinomycetota; class Actinomycetes; order Mycobacteriales; family Mycobacteriaceae; genus Mycobacterium. The sequence continues at coordinate 1,233 of NZ_DASXEP010000017.1, forward strand.
GCCGAGATCCAACTGACCCGCTCCCGCAGTCACTGATGATGGAGGCTGCCGAGACCTGCTGCCCCGCTACGGGGTGATGCGCATACGGCCTCGTCCCGAAACCGGCACCATCACGGTCCGGCGGTACGGACGTGGCCGGTGTGGCTGCTGAGGCCGAGCCCGTGTGAAACAGTTACGTAATGCTGTTGGCCCTGCTGCGCCAGTTCGTCCGGCCGTATCGACGGCTGGTCGTGGCGGTGATGACGCTGCAGTTAGTCAGCACCTTGGCCTCGCTGTATCTACCGACGGTCAACGCCACGATCATCGATGACGGCATCGCCAAGGGCGACACCAACACGATCGTCCGGCTCGGAGGGCTGATGTTCGCGGTCACCGCGCTGCAGGTGCTGTGTTCGGTCGGCGCGGTCTACTTCGGCTCTCGCACCGGGATGGGTTTGGGCCGCGATCTTCGCTCGGCAGTGTTCCATCAAGTCACCACGTTCTCTGCGCACGAGACCGCCCGGTTCGGCGCACCGTCACTATTGACCCGGACCACCAACGACGTCCGCCAGATCCAATTCCTGGTGCAGATGGGCTGCACCGTGCTGGTCGCCGCGCCGATCATGTGCGTGGGCGGAATCTTCATGGCAATCCATCAGGACGCCGGGCTGTCCTGGCTGCTGCTGGTCAGCGTCCCGGTGCTGACCGCGGCCAACTACTGGATCATTTCCAACACGCTGCCGCTCTTCCGCAGCATGCAAAGGCTGATCGACAACATCAACCGGGTCATGCGCGAGCAATTGTCCGGCGTGCGAGTGGTGCGGGCGTTCGCGCGGGAGCCCTTCGAACGTCAGCGATTCGACGAGGCCAACGTCGCCCTGTCCAACACCGCGCAAAGCGCCGGCAATTGGCAGGCGCTGATGCTGCCGGTGACCACCCTGACCATCAATTGCTCCAGTGTGGCGCTGATCTGGTTCGGCGGCTTGCGCATCGACAGCGGTCAGATGCAAGTCGGATCGCTGATCGCGTTCCTGGTGTACTTCACCCAGATCCTGATGTCGGTGTTGATGGCAACCATGGCCGTGATGGTGTTGCCGCGGGCCGCGGTGTGCGCCGAGCGGATCACCGAAGTGCTCTCGACGAGCCCGGCGGTCACTACTCCGCGGCATCCGGTGCGGTCGTCCCCGGATGACCGGGGAGTAGTTCAGCTCGACCGCGCGTCATTTCGTTACCCGGGCGCGGATAGAGCTGTCCTGCAAGATGTCTCGCTGACCGCGCTGCCGGGCACCAGCACCGCGATCATCGGCAGCACCGGTTCGGGAAAATCAACCCTGGTGGCGCTGATCTGCCGGTTGTACGACGTGACTGCCGGAGCCGTGCGCGTCGGCAGTGTCGACGTCCGCAACCGAGACATCGAAGAGCTGTGGTCGGACGTCGGGCTGGTGCCCCAACGCGGCTACCTGTTCTCGGGAACGGTCGCCGAAAACCTGCGCTACGGAAGGGCCGACGCCAGCGAGGACGAGATGTGGGACGCGCTGCGCATCGCGGCCGCCGACGAATTCGTGCGCGCGAACGCCGACGGCCTGCAGATGCGCGTCGCGCAGGGCGGGATCAATTTCTCCGGCGGGCAGCGGCAGCGGTTGGCGATCGCACGGGCGGTGATCCGCCGTCCGGCGATCTACATCTTCGACGACGCGTTCTCCGCGCTCGATGTGCGCACCGACGCGCTGGTCCGCTCCAGGTTGGCCGAGGTCGCCGAAGAAGCAACCGTCATCGTTGTCGCACAACGTATCTCGACCATCGTCGACGCCGACCAGGTGATCGTGATCGAGGACGGACGAGTGCTCGGTGCGGGCACCCACGAGTCGCTGCTGGCCGAGTCGCCCACCTACCGGGAGTTCGCCGAATCGCAGTCGCTGGACGCCGAAGTGGGCGGCCCACGGTGACCACCGCAGCGGCTCCCCCGGCACTGCGGGCCCGGGACTTCACCGGCTCGGCCGTTCGCCTGGTGAAGCTCCTGGCGCCGCAACGACGTACGGCTGTCGCGGTGATGGTGTTGAGTATCGCCGGGACCGCGATCGGCGTCGTGGTCCCGCGCATCCTCGGCCACGCCACCGACCTGTTGTTCAACGGCGTCATCGGCCGGCGGCTGCCCGCCGGCATCACGAAGGATCAAGCGGTGGCCGCGGCGCGGGCCCACGGCGACAACGCTTTCGCCGACTTGCTTTCCGGGATGCATGTGATTCCCGGCCACGGCGTTGACTTCGGCGCGGTGGCCCGCACGCTGGCGCTGGCTCTCGGCATGTATCTGGTTGCCGCGCTGATGATTTACGCGCAGGCCCGGCTGCTCAACGTGACAGTGCGGCGGAGTCTGCAGGCACTGCGGTCCGACGTCGAAGACAAGCTGCACCGGCTGCCATTGGCGTACTTCGACAGTCGACAGCGCGGCGAGGTGCTCAGCCGGGTCACCAACGACATCGACAACCTCCAGACATCGTTGTCGATGACGATCACCCAACTGCTTTCCGCGGTGCTGACCGTGGCGACGGTGCTGCTGATGATGGTGACCATTTCGCCACTGCTGACCGGGATTACCTTGCTGACGGTACCGCTGTCGGTGGTGGTGACCCGGGCGATCGCGCGACGCTCCCAGCGGTTGTTCGTCGCGCAGTGGACCAATACCGGCCGGCTCAACGCCCGCATCGAGGAGAGCTACAGCGGCTTCACTCTGGTCAGGACATTTGGCCAGCGCGCCCGGATCGAAGACGAGTTCCGCCGACTCAACGACGATGTGTACCAGGCGAGTTTCGGTGCTCAGCTCATCTCCGGGTTGGTCTCGCCGGCAACGACGTTCATCGGCAACCTCAGCTACGTCGCGGTGGCGGTGGTCGGTGGGGTCCAGGTGGCGACCGGGCAGATCTCGGTGGGCAACATCCAGGCGTTCATTCAATACGTGCGCCAGTTCAACGGACCGCTGAATCAGGTTGCCTCGATGTACAACACGCTGCAGTCCGGGGTGGCCAGCGCGGAGCGGGTTTTCGAACTGCTCGACGAGCCAGAGGAACCGCCGGACCGCGAGCAACCGTTACCGTCGCCCAACGGCGAAGGGCCAACGGGGCGAGTGGAATTCGACCAGGTGCGCTTCGGCTATCACCCGGGGACTGCGGTGATCGACGACCTGTCGTTCACCGCCGCGCCGGGCAGCACCGTCGCGATCGTCGGACCGACCGGGGTGGGCAAGACGACCCTGGTGAATCTGCTGATGCGATTCTATGACGTCGACTCCGGCCGGATCCTGATCGACGGCGTCGACATCGCGTCCGTCAGCCGGCATTCGCTGCGAAGCCGCATCGGCATGGTGCTGCAGGACACCTGGCTGTTCAGCGGGACGATCGCGCAGAACATCGCCTACGGACGACCCGAGGCCACCGACGACGAGGTGATCGAAGCGGCCACGGCGGCGTATGTGGACCGCTTCGTCCACACGCTGCCCGATGGATATCACACTCGAGTGCGCGACGGCGGCAGCAACATCAGCGCGGGTGAGAAGCAGCTGATCACGATCGCGCGGGCATTCCTGGCCCGCCCGCAGCTGCTGATCCTGGATGAGGCAACCAGTTCGGTAGACACTCGTACCGAGCTGCTGATCGCCAAGGCCACCCATGAGCTTCGTCGTGATCGCACGAGTTTCATTATCGCTCATCGTCTTTCGACGATCCGTGACGCTGACGTTATCTTGGTGATGGAGGCGGGCAAGATCGTGGAGCAGGGCAACCACGGCGAGTTGCTGGCCCGCCGTGGTGCCTACTACCAGATGACCCGGTCTTAGAGCTCCGGGCCTTCGGCGCGCAGGTCGTCGACCGTAGACATGGCCTCGCGCAACTTGGCCAGCCACTCTTCGGTGTGCTCGCCGACCAGCTTGACCGACCAGGCCAGCGCATCCGAGCGAGACCGCGCCACGCCGGCGTCGACCAGGGTGTCGAGCACCTGTCGCTCGGGCTGCTTCAGCCGGGTCATGACAGGGACCGCGATGTGGGTGAACAAGACCCGTTCGCCGCCGACCTCGAGGCCCCAGGAAACCTTGCGGCCGTAGCGGTTCTGCGCCTCGTCGGCGATGTTCATCCGCTCCGAGCGAGTGTCCTCACGAAAGCGCGAGGCCCGACCCGCCGCGTGGGCTTCGCTCTCGTCTTTCGCGTCGCCTTCGGGGTCGGGCAATTTTCCGATGACGGTGATCTCTTCGCGGTCCACGACGACGGTCGGGTCGCCGGCGAACCAGGCGTCGGGCAAGCGTCCGGCGAACCAGTCCGCGGCGTCGCCGGCTTCGGGTTGGCCGGCTTGCTGCCAGCCGCCGGGGCGGCCGTGCCGCCGCCCAGGTCCATGGTGTTGTTTCATACTTACATGATTACACCGTTACAACGATTACGGGAACGTGTTCACCGCGGGCGAACGGCGCCATCGTCGAATAGGTGTAACGGTGGACGCCGAAAACCGTTGATATGCGGTGCTCAGAGTTGTAGCTTTAAGAGCGAAGCAAGGCCCGGAAAAGACAGATTCCAAAGAGCCGGATGACGGAGTGCAAGCCGGCCGCGCAGGATAAATGCGACGCCTCCCACCTGTCTGCCGGGCCTTGCCCCATGCGGTCAATCGGCGATGCTCTCGCCGCGCCGGGCCCGGTATAGCTTCACCTCGCCTTTGATGCCCTTGAGGCGACGGGCGCCGGCGAACGACCAACTGAATCCCGCGTCATCGCCGAGCTCATCCCGCGTCGACTCGGCGGCCAACACCGCACCGGGCCGGGCCGCAGCCGTCACCCGGCTGGCTAAGTTCACCGGGCTGCCGAACCAGTCACCGGCCCGGCTCACCGCAGACCCCGACGCAATGCCCGCCCGCAGCCGCGGGAAGTCGTTGTCGCCGTCGGTGATTTCGACGAGCTTGAGCACCGCGTCCAGCAGCGACGCCTGCTCGGTGCAGACGAACATCACCGCGTCACCGATCGTCTTGATGAACCGCACCGGCGGGACCACCACGTCGCGGGCCAGCTCAGCGAGCCGGTTGGCCAGTTGCCCCAGCTCCTCAGCCGGCACCTCCTCGCCCAACCGGGTGAAGCCGACCAGATCGGCGAACGCGACGGTGATGTGCCGGGCCCCGGGCAGCGGAGCGCCCGCGGCTCGCTCGCTGGCGTTAACGGCCTCGGTCTCCATCGAGTAACGCAGGTGCATGAACAGCATGTCCCTGATCCACGGACCCAACAGCGGCGCGATTTGGCTGACCAGCGCCTGGGAGCGCTTGGCGATCTCCAGCTCGGTCGTGCCGGGCTGCAGGACGGCCGCCAGCGCGGCGTAGCGCATCACCTCGGCGGCATGCGAAAGGCCTTCGGCGAGAACGCGAACAACCTGCACCAGGTGCTCTGGATCGAGGCCGATTTCAAGGAACCGCTGCGCGTGCGCGGTGACCGCGCCGTCAGCCCGCATGTGCACTGCGGCGTCGGGATCGTCCACCCTGGCCAGCCCGATTGCACGTTGCACACGCTGCAGTAGTTCCAGGTCGATACCGGCCGACTCGCTGATCTCCCGCGCCGAGACGTAGCTGCCGTCGTCGCCGAGGAAGCGACGCGAGGCCAGCAGCATGGGTGCAAACGAGTCCCGGATCTCCCGCGCGGTGATGCCCTGCTCGAAGAGCCACTCGATCAGCTCGGCGCGCTCGGCGCGTGCGCTGCCCTCCAGATCTCCCAACAGCTCGTCGATCTCCGTCATGACACCGGCGGCCGTCGCTGCGCCCACGGTCGGGCCGCCTCGATCTGCGCGCTGAGCGCCAGCAGCGTCGCCTCGTCGCTGGGCCGGCCGACCAGTTGGATCGACAGCGGAACCCCATTGCGGTCGAGCGCCCACGGCACCGCTGCGGCGGGCTGACCGGTCAGATTCCAGATCTCGAAGAACGGCACTCGTCGCGACACCAACAGCAGGCTCGAGATGGCGCCCCGGCGTTGGTAGGCGCCGATGCGGGACGGCCCGGTCGCGTTGCCGGGCGTGATCACCACGTCGACGTCGTGAAAGACCGACTGGATCCGGTCAGCCAGCGCCGGCTCCGCGGCCCGCACCGTCGCCATCCGCCGCTCGGAGATCAGCGACCCGATGCGCGCCATGCTGCGGGTCCGCGCCTCCAGCCGATCTTGATACGGCAGTGAGCGCACGTCGTTGTAGATGCCGCGGAAATAGCGCGGCAGATAGTTGGCGGCGATGGCCGCCGGTGGATAGTCCGGGTCGCGCGCGATGACGTCGTGGCCCAGGTCGCGCAGGAGTGCGCCGGCCTCGTCGACGGCCGCCCGCTGCTCCTTGCCGATGCTGACGACCAGTGGCGGTGGGACCTTGGTGCTCAACGCAATTCGTAACCGGCCGGGATGCTTGCCCGCTGCGGCGACGAATCCGCCGTCGGGTGCGGGCGTCGTGGTCGTCACGTCCAGGAACAGCGCGGCGTCTGTCACCGACCGCGCGATGGGACCGTTGACGCTCAGCCCGCACCATGCGTCGTCGTGCGGGGTCAGCGGGACCCGATCACGTTGCGGCTTCAGCCCGTAGAGGCCGCACCAGCCCGACGGGATGCGGATCGAGCCGCCGCCGTCAGAGCCCAGCGCCAGCGGCGCCAGCCCGGCGGCCACCGCGGCCCCGCTGCCGCCGCTGCTGCCGCCCGGCGACAGCGCGGTGTCCCACGGGTTGCGGGTCGCGCCGAAGGTCAGCGATTCGGTGTACGGCAACATCATCAGCTCGGGCACATTGGTTTTGCCGATGATCACCGCGCCCGCAGCACGAAGCCGGCGGACCACCTCCGCGTCGCCCGCCGCCGGTGAGGTGATCGCGCTGCTGCCACACGGCGTGAGTTGCCCGCCGACATCGACGTCGTCTTTGATCGCGACCGGGACCCCGAGCAGCGGCAGCCGCTCGCCGGCGTCAAGGCGGCGCTGTGCGGTCAAGGCCTCCCGGCGCGCGCTGTCGGCCAGCACCACCCGGTAACTGCGCAGCCGTGGGTCCAGCCGCGCGATGCGGTCCAGGTAGACCTCGAGCAGCGCCGGTGCGGTGATGGTGGCCGCGGTCAGCATCCGCGCCTGTTCGGCAGCTCCCGCGAAGGCCAGTTCTCCCAGGTCCACGTCGAGGCACACTACTGCTATGGGCGACACGGTGTTCGACCAATTGACCGAGCAGCAGCTGCGCGAGCGCAAGACGATCAAGTGGAACCACTTCGGGCCCGACGTGTTGCCACTGTGGATCGCCGAGATGGACTTCCGCACCGCGCCGGCGGTCGTGGACGGCATCCGCGCGACCGTCGCCGTCGAGGAGTTCGGCTATCCGGCCTTCCGCGAGGACACCATGGCACGGGCGACAGCCGACTGGTGCCGGCGCCGGTACGGCTGGCGGGTTTCGCCCGACTGGGTTCGCGTTGTACCCGACGTGCTCAAGGGCATGGAAGTGGTCATCGAATTCCTCACCCGGCCCGAAAGTCCGGTGGTGCTGCCCGTGCCGGCGTACATGCCGTTTTTCGATCTGCTGCGGATCACCGGCCGGCAACCGGTGGAAATCCCTATGCTGCAAGATGATTCGGGTCGATATGTGCTGGATCTGGATGCACTCGACGCCGCGTTCGCGAGCGGAGCCGGCTCGGTCATCCTGTGCAACCCGAACAACCCGCTGGGCACCGCGTACCGCGACGACGAACTGCGCGCGATCGTCGAGATCGCGGCAAGCCACCACGCCCGCGTCATCGCCGATGAGATCCACGGACCGCTGGTCTACGGACGGCCGCACATCGCCGCGGCCTCGGTATCCGACACCGCCGCGCACACAGTCATCACCCTGATGTCGGCGTCCAAGGGATGGAACCTGCCGGGGCTGATCTGCGCGCAGGTCGTCCTGTCCAACGAGCAGGACGCCCGCGACTGGGAACACATCAACAAGCTGCACAAGATGGGTGTGTCCACCATCGGCATTCGCGCCAACATCGCCGCCTACAACCACGGGGCCGACTGGCTCGACGACCTGCTCGGCTACCTGCAGGCCAATCGCGATCACCTGGCGGCAGCACTGCCGGCGTCCTGCCCAGGGGTGCGGGCCAATACCCCGGAGGCCACCTACATGTCGTGGGTCGACTTCCGGGCGCTGAACCTGGCGGTCGAACCCGCCGACCATCTGCTGTCGACGGCGAAGGTTGCGCTCAGCCCGGGTATCCCGTTCGGCGCCACGGTGGGTCCGGGTTTCGCGCGACTGAACTTCGCCACCACCCGGGCGATCCTCGACCGCGCGATCGATGCAATCTCCACCGCGCTAGCGTGAGGGGATGTCGTGTGTCTTCTGTGCGATCGTCGCGGGGGAGGCTCCGGCCATCCGGATCTACGAAGATGACGGCTATCTGGCTTTCCTGGACGTCCGCCCGTTCACCCGCGGCCACACCTTGGTGGTGCCCAAGCAGCACACGGTAGATCTCACCGACACCCCACCGGAAACGCTGGCCGGCATGGTGGCGGTCGGGCAGCGGATCGCCAAGGCGGCGCGCGCGACGGAGTTGGCCGACGCCACCAACGTCGGGATCAACGACGGTCGCGCCGCGTTCCAGTCGGTGTTGCACATTCACCTGCATGTACTGCCACGGCGCAACGGCGACAAGCTGTCGGTCGCCAAGGGAATGCTGCTGCGCCGCGACCCCGACCGGAAGGCGACCGGCCGGATCCTGCGGGACGCGCTGGCGGACATCGACGCCGGGCGGTAATACTGGGCGCATGGCCCTTCCGTCCTGGCTCGAGCAAGGCGTACTTCCGCGAGTGCTGCGAATTCACGACGCCGTTTATCAGAAAACCAACGGCTGGATCGGACATCGAACACTGGGCATACCCAGCCTGCTGTTACACACCGTGGGCGCCAAGACCGGCGCGGCCCGCACCACGTCGCTGACCTATGCCCGCGACGGCGACGATTACCTGATCGTCGCTTCCAAGGGCGGCGACCCGAAGGCGCCCGGATGGTATCACAATCTGAAGGCCAACCCGAGGGTCGAAATCAACGTGGGGCCAAAGCGTTTCGGCGTCACAGCACACCCGGTGCTGCCGGCTGATCCGGACTACGCCCGGCTGTGGCGGGTCGTCAACAAGAACAACGGCAACCGGTACGAGGCCTACCAGACGAAGACGTCACGGCCCATCCCGGTCGTGGTACTCAGCCGGAGCTGATTGCCCGCCTCCTCCTCGGCCGGTTCCCGGCCGCATCGTCGCCGGGCGGGCTAGAAAAGCTCCTTGGCCAACAGCTCCAGCGTCGTCTCCCGGGCCGGAGCGGTCGCCGGATCGGTGCCGCGGTGTGCCGATGCGACGGGATGCACCATCACCTCGTCGACGCCGAACCGCTGCGCCAGTTCGCTCAGCTGTTCCGCGGCCTCGGCGGGTGACCCGACCACCGCCCGCTCGAGTCCGCTTTCGACAATGTGTTGCTGCTGCGGTGTCAGCTCGGCACCGTGCACATCCTCGATCAGTTCCACTGGTCCCAGCGGCTGTCCGGTCCGCAGCCGGGCCATCATGTGCAGGTTCGGCAGCATCAATGCTGTTGCCTCTTCCCGGGTTTCGGCTACTGCGGCATTGACCGTCAGGAAGGTCACCGGTTCGGATGCCAGCTCACTGGGCACGAACTCCGACCGGTACAGCGCCAGCGCCTCCTCGGTTCCCTGGCCCGAGAAGTGATGGGCGAATACGTAAGGCAAGCCCTTGGCCGCCGCCAGTCGCGCCGAATACATCGACGACCCGAGCAACCACAGCCGTGGCTCGCTGCCGGCGGCGGGAGTGGCCTTGAGGATGTAGTCGCCGTCGCGCAACTGCACCGGCACACCCCCGGCGCTCATCATCGCCCGCACGTGATCGAGGTACTGCGGGAACCGGTCGATGTCGCGGTCGTCGCGGCCGGCGGCGCCGCGCAACAGAACCGAGGTCACCGGATCCGAGCCCGGCGCACGGCCGATGCCGAGGTCGATGCGGCCCGGGGCCGCCGCTTCCAGCAGCGCGAACTGCTCGGCGACCGCCAGCGGCGCGTGGTTGGGCAGCATCACCCCGCCGGAGCCCAGGCGCAGCTGGGTGGTCTGCGCCGCGAGATAGGCGATCAGCACCGGCGGGCTGGTGGCGCCCACCGACGGCATGTTGTGGTGTTCGGCTAGCCAGTAGCGGGTGTAGCCCAGCCGGTCGGCGGTCTGCGCCAGGCGAACGGTGGCCGCCAACGCATCCGCGGTGGTCTGATCGGTGCGGACCGGGACGAGGTCAAGGACGGAAAGCCGCATGAGCAGGTCAACGCCTGCCGCCGGCCGAACGTTCCCTGCCAGTCATCGGATACCTGCCATCTGCTTCGCTTGGCCAAAGACGTCGTCGAGCATCGTCGTCGTCAGCGTGCCGGTGAACGTGTTCTGCTGGCTGGGGTGGTAGCAGCCCAGCAACACGACCTCGCCGTGAGCGGCATGCACGGTCGCGGTGGCGCCGTGGCCGAACTTCGGCTGCGGCCGGGGAACCTGGCCCCCGCCGGCGCGAATCATGTCGAGCGCCGACCGCCAGCCGAAAGCGCCCAGCGCCAAGATAACTCGTACAGCTCCGCCGACCAGCCGCCACTCGGCGGTCAGCCACGGCGCACAGGTCGAACGCTCCGCCGGTGTCGGCGCGTTGGCCGGCGGCGCACACCGCACCGCGGCGGCCACCCGAGCGGCGTTGAGCGTCAGGCCGTCGGCGGCGTCGACGCTGATCGGTGAATTCGCCAAGCCTGCCCGGTGCATCGCGGCGTACAACACATCGCCGGACCGGTCGCCGGTGAAAACCCGACCGGTGCGGTTGGCGCCGTTGGCCGCGGGTGCCAGGCCGACGATCATCAATCGCGGATCCGCGGCACCCCAGCCCGGAACCGGCCTGCCCCAATACGGCTGGTCGGCGAACGACCGCCGTTTGGTAAGCGCCGACTGCTCGCGCCACTCGACCAGCCGCGGGCAGGCCCGACACACCGACACCTCGGCGTCGAGCTGCGCCAGCGATCTGGCGGCCTGGGCCATCGCGACCACCTGCGCCTGTTCCGACGCGACCGCCGTGCGCGCAGTCGCGGGATCGCCGGGCCATCCGGTGCCGGGCGGCACCGGGGAGTCGAAGAGCGCGCCGGTGCGCGGGTGGGCGAGGTTCACCGCTCCACTGTGCCGAACCGTGTTTGCCGAAACCGGGTCGGGGCTAGTCATCGATGATGCCGTCACCAACCGCGGTCCGCGACCTCGACCAACTACTGAAAAACCTGGCCGGCCACGTACACGCCGCCGACCCCGGCCGGCAGCGTGACATCACCAACGCCATAACCGGCGAACTGCTGGGCCACGTGCCGCACTGCTCACCCGCCGACGTGCAGGCCGCGGGCCGCCGCGCCCGCGCCGTCCAGCAGGAATGGTCAGCCCGAACGGTCGCCGAGCGCGCCGCGGTGCTGCTGCGGTTCCACGACCTCGTGCTGCGACGCCAGGACGAGGTGCTTGACCTGATCCAGCTGGAGAACGGCAAAGCTCGTCGGCACGCATTCGAAGAGATTCTCGACGTCTGCATCACGGCGCGCTACTACGCCAACACCGCAGAGCACTACCTACGCCCCCAGCGCCGCCAGGGTGTGCAACTCGTACTCACCGAGGTGTGGGAGCACCACCACCCCAAGGGGCTGGTGGGCATCATCTCGCCGTGGAACTACCCGCTGACGCTCGGCATCAGCGACGCGATCCCGGCCATCGTCGCCGGCAACGCGGTATTGACGAAACCCGATGACCACACGCCCTTTTCGGCGCTCTGGGCGGTGCAGCTGCTCGAGGAGGCCGGTATGCCGCCCGGCCTGATTCAGGTGGTTACGGGCCCCGGATCCGAGCTCGGAACCCCGATCATCGAGCAGTCCGACTACCTGATGTTCACCGGTTCCACCGCCACCGGTCGCAATGTCGCCAAACAGGCGGCCGAGCGACTCATCGACTGCTCGATGGAGTTGGGCGGCAAGAACGCGTTGCTCGTTCTCGACGATGCCGACGCGAGCAAAGCGGCCACCGGAGCGGTGCGGGCAGCGTTCTCCAACGCCGGACAATTGTGCATCTCCATCGAGCGGATCTATGTGCTCGAACCGCTCTGGGATGACTTCGTCGCCGAGTTCCTCAAGGCAACCAAGGCAATGACGTTATCGGGCGCGATGGACTACTCCGCCGACATGGGGTCGTTGATCAGCGACAAGCAATTGCAGACCGTCGCCGAGCACGTCGACGACGCGAAAGCCAAGGGCGCGACCGTGCTGACCGGTGGACGGGACCGACCCGACCTCGGCCCGCACTTCTATGAACCGACGATCCTGACCGACGTACGGGAAGGCATCACGTTGTTCGCCGAGGAGACATTCGGTCCCGTGGTATCGCTCTATCCGGTCGAGACCGAGCAGGAAGCAATAGCAAAGGCCAACGACAGCAGCTACGGATTGAACTTCGCCGTGTGGACGAGCGATCCGGATCGCGGCCGCCGAGTCGCCACGCGATTGCAGGCCGGCACCGTCAACGTCAACGGCGCCTACGCCGCCACCTGGGCTTCGGTCGACGCGCCGATGGGCGGCATGAAGGATTCCGGTCTCGGGCGCAGGCACGGCGAGCACGGCATTCTCAAATACACCGAATCGCAGACCATCGCCACGGAACGCCTGCTGCCGGTCGGGGCGCCCAAAGGCATGCGCGGCGGCGTCTACGCACGGCTGATGACGAACGGCCTGCGGTTGCTGCGACGGCTGCCGGGAGTGAAATAGGGCCAAGCTCCGTAGGATCACTGCATGGCCGCTGATGCGCTGGCCGGCCTGATCGCCGAGCTGCCCGAGGGAATGGTCGTCACCGACCCCGCGATCACCGAGTCCTACCGGCAAGACCGCGCCTTTGATCCGTCGGCCGGAAAGCCGGTGGCCGTGGTGCGCCCGCGGCGCACCCAAGAGGTGCAGACCGTCCTGCGGTGGGCCACCGCCAACCAAGTCCCGGTGGTGACCCGCGGTATGGGCACCGGGCTGTCCGGCGGTGCCACCGCGGTGGACGGCGGGATCGTGTTGTCGACGGAGAAGATGCGCGACATCGTCGTGGATCCGGTCACCCGCACCGCGGTCTGTCAACCCGGGCTGCTCAACGCCGAGGTGAAAAAGACGGTCGCCGAATACGGCCTGTGGTATCCGCCCGACCCGTCGTCGTACGAGATCTGCAGCATCGGCGGCAATATCGCGACGAACGCGGGCGGGCTGTGCTGCGTCAAGTACGGCGTCACCACTGACTATGTGCTCGGTGTGCAGGTGGTGCTATCGGACGGCACCGCGGTCCGGCTGGGCGGCCCGCGGCTCAAAGACGTTGCCGGACTGAGCTTGACGAAGTTGTTCGTCGGCAGCGAAGGCGCACTGGGCGTGATCACCGAGGTGACGCTGCGGCTGGTGCCGCCACAACAGCCGATGAGCACGGTGGTCGCCAACTTCGCCTCGGTGCAAGACGCCGCTCAGGCGGTGCTGGGGGTGACCGCGCGGCTGCGCCCGGCGATGCTGGAGTTCATGGACTCGGCGACCATCAACGCCGTCGAAGACAAGCTGCGGATGGGCCTGGACCGCGGGGCGGCCGCGATGTTGGTCGGCACATCCGACGAACGCGGACGAGCGGGCAGCGACGACGCCGAATTCATGGCCGCGACATTCACCGAATTCGGTGCGACGGAAGTCTTTTCGACCGACGATCCCGACGAGGGCGAGGCGTTCGTCGCCGCCCGCCGGTTCGCCATTCCCGCGGTCGAGGAGAAGGGGCCGCTGCTGCTGGAAGATGTCGGTGTGCCGCTGCCGGCGTTGGCCGATCTGGTCGGCGGCATCGCTCACATCGCCGCCGAACGCGACCTGATGATCGCGGTGATCGCCCACGCCGGCGACGGCAACACCCATCCACTGATTGTGTATGACCCCGACGACGCCGTGATGACCGAACGGGCCCAGCTGGCCTACGCGGAGATCATGGATCTTGCCATCGAGCTTGGCGGCACCATCACCGGCGAACACGGCGTCGGGCGGCTGAAACGCCCCTGGTTGGAGGGCTATCTGGGACCCGACGCGATGGCCCTAAACCGTCGCATCAAGGACGCGCTGGATCCGCTGGGCATTCTGAACCCCGGCGCGGGCGTCTGACGCCTGACCTGTCACCTCCGCCGCCGCCGGCAGGCACTTGGCTTTTTCCCCGCCTCATAGCGACAACCGCACTCACCGATGCCGGCTCGCGAACATTGTCGCTACGAGGCGGGGCCTGGGCGCTATGCGAGACTGTTTCGACGAAGTGACTGGGAGGGATGTGTATGTCGGGCTGGACGGGGGGAAGCCTCTTCGCCGCTCTGAAGGCAGCCGGAGTGGCTTCGATATCAGGCTGGGTGCTGATGCTGGGTGCAGGTCCGGCGCTGGCGGATCCGCCTCCAGGTGATCCAGGGGTTGTCGCGGGCCCCGGTGCTGGGCAGGATCCGACACCGTTCACTGGCGCCGCGCCATTCGGGCCGCCGAGGATCGTTCCTGCCAACGGCGCGACGGTGGGTGTGGCCCAGCCGATCATCATCAACTTCCCGGGGCTCGTCGACGACTCCGGTGCAGCCGAAAACGCCATCCACGTCTCTTCGGTCCCGCCGGTTGCCGGCAAGTTCTACTGGATGACGCCCACGCAACTGCGCTGGCGCCCGCTGAGCTTCTGGCCCGCGCACACCGCGGTGACCGTCGACGCGGGTGGCGCCGTGTCCAGCTTCCAAACCGGAGACACCCTGGTGGCCACGGCCGACGACGCCGCACACCAACTGACTGTCACCCGCAACGGGGCCGTGGAGAAGACCATTCCCATGTCGATGGGGATGGCGGCCGGCGGCCACCAAACCCCGAACGGCACCTACTACGTCCAAGAGAAGATGCCCTCGGTAGTCATGGACTCCTCGACCTACGGCGTTCCGGTCAACTCGACGTACGGATACAAGACAACGGTCGAGCTAGCAGTCCGATTCGATGACAGCGGCGACTTCGTACACAGCGCTCCATGGTCGGTGGATGACCAGGGCAAGCGCGACGTCAGTCATGGCTGCATCAACATCAGCCCTACCAACGCGAAATGGTTCTTCGACAACTTCAACGCCGGTGATCCCATCGTGGTGACCAACTCCAGCGGCGGCACCTACTCCAGGCACGACGGGTCCAACGACTGGCAAAGCTAGCTCGCGGCGCCTGGCCCGGCTTCGGTTTTAAGGGCCCGTGAAGTCACCGACGGCGGTCATCTTGTTGCCGTCCGAGGCGATT
>NZ_DASXEP010000193.1:0-8323 GCF_036490025.1 Mycobacterium sp.
CGAGCCGCCCGCATCGACGTCGGAGCCCATGACCAGGATCCCGGTCCAGCCAAGCGCGCGTAGTTGCGGCTCGGCCTCGGTCCACACCAGGCCGGACAGGTCCGGCATGATGAACTGGTTGCCCTTGGAGACCTGCAACTCGACGATCGTGTCGACCGGAACATTGGCTCCCGCAGGCGGATTGGTGCCGACCACGTCGCCGGCCGGCCGCGGGCTGTCGACGGGCACCTGGCTGAACTTGCTGAAGCCGTACACCGTGAGGTTCTTCTGTGCCGAGTCGGCGTTCTGCCCGGCGACTTCGGGAACCTGCTTGCTCGACGGACCGGACCCGACGATCACCGTGATCTCGTTGGTGACTGCCGACGTCTGATTGGCCGGCGGGTTGGTGCCGATGACTTTGTCCTTCATCTCCGGCGTCGACGGAGAGTTGACCTGCTTGAACCGGCCGAATCCGGCGGATTTCAGCTTCTTGACCGCTGAGGCGTAGCTCAGCGAGGAGACGTCAGGCACCTCGCGCTGCTCGGGGCCGGTGGACACGTCGACCGTAACCAGGTCGCCGGCACCGACTTTCGAGTTGGCGCCGGGGTCGGTGCCGATGACATGGTCGGGTGGAACGGTCGAGTCGGGCTTCTGCTGGGTGCGGGTCTTGAAGCCGTGGTTCTGCAGCGCGGCGATCGCGTCGGCCGATGCCTGGTTGCGGACGTCGGGCACCTGCACATTGCGCATCCCGCCGCCGAACGTGTTGATCAAGATGGTGACGATGACGGTCAGCACCGCCAGCGCCGCCACGGCGACGACCCAGCGGCTGATCGAACCGGGGCTGCGCTCCCTGGCGAAGTCCAGCTGTTGGCGGGGCAGCGGATCGGTCTGTGTACCCGGGGAGTCACCCGAATGCGACGAGGCCATCAGCGACGAGCGGTCGGCGTCGGTGAGGATCTTGGGCGCCTCCGGCGGCTCACCGTTGTGCACCCGAACCAGGTCGGTGCGCATCTCGGCGGCGGTCTGGTAACGGTTCTCGGGGTTCTTGGCCAGCGCCTTGAGCACCACGGCGTCCAGGTCGGCGGAGATGCCCTCGTAGCGTCGCGATGGCGGCACCGGGTCTTCGCGGACGTGCTGATAGGCCACCGCAACCGGCGAGTCACCGACGAAAGGTGGTTCGCCGGTGAGGATTTCGTAGAGCACACAGCCCAGCGAGTAGACGTCGGAGCGCGCGTCGACGGCGTCGCCGCGGGCTTGCTCGGGGGAAAGGTATTGCGCGGTACCGATCACCGCGGCCGTCTGGGTCACGCTGTTGCCGCTGTCCGAGAGCGCGCGGGCGATGCCAAAGTCCATCACCTTGACCGCGTTGGTGGTGCTGATCATGATGTTGGCCGGCTTGACGTCGCGGTGGATGATGCCGTGCTGGTGCGAAAAGTTCAGCGCCTGGCAGGCGTCGGCGATGATCTCGATGGCCCGGGTCGGCGGGATCGGCCCGTCGGTGTGGACGATGTCGCGCAACGTGACGCCGTTGACGTACTCCATCACGATGTAGGGCAGCGGGCCGGCGGCCGTCTCGGCTTCGCCGGTGTCGTATACGGCGACGATCGCCGGGTGGTTGAGGGCGGCTGCGTTCTGCGCTTCGCGCCGGAAGCGCAGGTAGAAGCTGGGGTCGCGGGCCAGGTCGGCGCGCAGCACCTTGACCGCTACGTCTCGGTGTAGCCGGACATCCCGGGCCAAATGAACCTCGGACATGCCGCCGAAGCCGAGGATCTCGCCAACTTCGTAGCGGTCGGACAGGTGCTGCGGGGTCGTCATTGCGGTTTCTCGTGTTGGGACGGCACCGCGCAAAAGAACGTCAGCGCGGGCGCCCGCCTGGCTGTGGGCAGCGTGCATTGCCCTCCAGGATCACCCGCGGCCCCCCGATACGTCCAATTAGTTGGATGCGCCGGAGCCGACTCAGACTTGCTGGGCGGGCTTCCGGTATCGGTCACGGTGGGCGCCGATGGTTGCTGCTGCGAACTGTTGTTGTGCGAGTTCATCACGATGAGGATCGCGATGATGATCGCCAGCGCACCCAGCACCCCGGCGGCCCACAGCAGCGCACGCTGGCCGGACGAGAAGGTGCGGCGGGGCGGCGGGGTGCGGTGACCGCCGGTGGTCGGGCGCGAACGACGGGCGGCGGGCGCCCGGGCGGTGGCGGTGGCTGCGGCGCGGGTCTGCGCACCGGACGGAATGGCTGCGGGCGTGGCGCGTGCCCCGCCCGCCGACTGGTTGGGCCGCGGCGGACGGCGCCCGGCGCGGACCGCGGCGACCGCATCGGCGAACGGCCCCCCGCTGCGGTAGCGCATGCCGGGGTTCTTGACCAGGGTGATCTCGATCAGCTCACGCACGTTGGCCGGCAGATCGGACGGCAGCGGCGGCGGGGCCTCTTTGATGTGCTTCATCGCCACCGTCAGCGCGCCCTCGCCGGTGAACGGCCGCTTACCCGAAACAGCTTCGTAGCCAACCACTCCCAGCGAATACACGTCGCTGGCCGGGGACGCATCATGGCCCAGGGCCTGCTCCGGCGCGATGTACTGGGCGGTGCCCATCACCATGCCGGTCTGGGTAACCGGCGCGGCGTCGACGGCCTTGGCGATCCCGAAGTCGGTGATCTTCACCTGACCGGTCGGGGTGATCAGGATGTTGCCGGGCTTGACGTCACGGTGCACCAGGCCGGCGGCGTGCGCGACCTGCAGCGCCCGACCGGTCTGTTCGAGCATGTCCAGCGTGTGCCGCAGCGACAGTCGCCCGGTGCGCTTGAGCACCGAGTTGAGCGGCTCGCCGTTGACCAACTCCATCACCAGATAGGCGGTGCGACCCTCGCCGTCCATCTGCGTCTCGCCGTAGTCGTGCACGCTGGCGATGCCGGGATGATTGAGCATTGCGGTGGTGCGCGCCTCGACCCGGAAACGCTCGATGAACTCGGAATCCTGGGAGAACTCGGCCTTGAGAACTTTGACGGCGACGCGCCGGCCCAGTCGGCTGTCGACGGCCTCCCACACCTGTCCCATGCCGCCGGTGGCAATCAGGCGCTGCAGGCGGTAGCGGCCAGACAGCGTCACACCTACTCGCGGGCTCATGGTCCTCCCTGCAGCGCGGCCTCGATGACGGCGCGCCCGATCGGTGCGGCAAGCGCACCGCCGGTCGCCGATGGACTGCCGCCGTCCGCTGTTCCCTCTACGAGCACCGCAACGGCCACCTTCGGAGCTTTCGCGGGCGCAAAAGCGATGTACCACGCGTGCGGTGGCGTGTGGCGCGGGTCGGTGCCGTGCTCAGCCGTACCAGTCTTGGATGCGATCTGCACGCCGGGGATCGCCCCTTTCTGCTGTGTCACATTCTCGGCGCCGACCATCAACTCAGTTAGCTTAGCCGCGACCTGCGGGGACACCGCGCGGCGCTGTTGGTGCGGCGCGGTCGTGCTGATGTTAGCCAGGTCAGGTCCCTGCAGGCTGTCGACCAGGTAGGGCTGCATGGCGATACCGGCATTGGCGATGGTAGCCGCAACGAGCGCATTCTCCAGCGGCGTCAGCGCGACGTCCTTCTGGCCGATACTCGACATACCCAGCGCAGCGGCGTCGGAGATCGGGCCGACGGTCGATTCGGCGACCTGCAGCGGGACCGGTTCGGGGACGGCGTCCAAGCCGAACGCCTGCGCGGTGGTGCGCAGCGCATCGGTGCCGGTGAGCAGGCCCAACTGGACGAACGCGGTGTTGCACGACCGGGCGAACGCCTCACGAAGCGTGACGGTTTCGGCGTCCACGCAGGGCGCATCGCCGTAGTTCTCCAGGCTGGCAGTGCTGTCCGGCAGCGGAATGGACGCCGACGCGGTGAGCTCGTCGTCCTCGGTCGCGCCGTTCTGCAGAGCGGCCGCGGTGGTGATCACCTTGAACGTCGAACCGGGCGGATATGTCTGGGAGATCGCCCGGTTGATCATGGGTGAGTGCGGGTCGTCGCGAAGTTGCTGCCAGGTGTGCGCCTGCTGCTCGGGGTCGTGCGAGGCGAGCAGGTTGGCATCGAAGGATGGCGAGGACACCAGTGCGAGGATTTTCCCGGTCGACGGCTCCAGTGCAACGACCGCGCCGCGGCACGGCCCGTTGCAGCCCTGCTGCATCGCGTCCCAGCCGGCTTGCTGGATGCGCGGGCTGATGGTGGTGTCCACCGTGCCGCCGCGGGGGTCGCGGCCGGTGAAGAAGTCAGCCAGCCGACGGCCGAACAACCGCTGATCGGATCCGTTGAGCAGCGGATCCTCGGCCCGCTCGAGACCCGTGCTGGAGTAACGCAGCGAGTAGAAGCCGGTCACCGGGGCGTACGCCGCGCCGTTGGGATATACCCGCAGGAATCGGAAGCGGCTGTCGGTGGCCACCGAGTACGCCAGCAGCTGGCCGCTCGCAGTGATCTGGCCGCGCTGCCGGGAGTACTCGTCGAGCAGAACCCGCTGGTTGCGCGGATCAGACCGCAGCCCGTCGGCGGTGAACACCTGCGTGAGCGTCGCGTTGAACAGCAACAGCACGATCAGCGCCATCACGGTCACCGAAATCCGGCGCAGGGAGGTGTTCATACCCGCTCGATCACCTCGGTGTTCGCGCCGGCGATCGGCGAGGGGTTGCGCGGCGCGGTGCGGAACGGGCGCCGGGCCGCATGCGAGATGCGCACCAGAATCGCCAGCAGCACATAGTTCGCCAGCAACGACGATCCGCCGTAGGACAGCCAGGGTGTGGTCAAGCCGGTCAGCGGAATGAGGTTGGTGACGCCGCCGACAACAATGAACAACTGGATGACCAGCGTGGAAGCCAGGCCCGCGGCCAGCAGCTTGCCGAAGCTGTCCCGCACCGCGATCGCGGTGCGCATACCGCGCACGATCACGATGGTGTAGAGCATCAGCAGGCCGGCCAATCCCACCAGGCCGAGTTCTTCGCCGAACGCCGCGGTGATGAAATCGGTTGCCGCAGCAGGCACGGTGTCCGGTTGCCCGTTGCCGAGCCCGGTGCCGAAGACGCCACCGGTGGCGAAGCTGAACAGCGACTGCACGATCTGGTAGCCGGTGTTGTCCGGGTCGGCGAAGGGATCCAGCCAGGTTTGCACCCGGACCCGGACGTGGCCGAAAAGAAAGTACGCCGCAACGCTTCCCAGCGCGAACAAGGCCAGGCCGAGAACCACCCAGCTGAACCGCTGGGTGGCCAGGTAAACCACCACCAGGAACGACGCATAAAGCAAAAGCGAAGTCCCCAAGTCTTTTTCGAAGACCATTACGGCGATCGAGGCCACCCACGCGGCGAGCAGTGGAGCCAGATCGCGCGGCCGCGGCAGATCCATGCCCAGCACATGCTTGCCCGCGCTGGTGAACAGCCCGCGCTTGGCTACCAATACCGCCGAGAAGAAAATCAGCAACAGTATCTTCGAGAATTCAGCAGGCTGAATCGAGAAGCCCGGCAACCGAATCCAGATCTTGGCACCGTTCTGCTCGGACAGCGATTTCGGCAGCAGTGCCGGTATGGCCAGGATCACCAGTCCGGTCAGCCCGCAGACGTAGCCGGAGCGCGCGAGTTGACGGTGGTCCTTCAACCAGATCACCACGAAGGCAAAGGCGCCCACGCTGACCAGCGTCCACAGAATCTGCGGATTCGTGACAGTGCGGCCGCTGCCCTCGACCAGCCTCTCGTCGAGGTCGAGCCGGTGAATCATCACCAACCCAAGCCCGTTGAGCAGCGCCACAATCGGCAGCAGTAATGGATCCGCATAGGGCGCATAGCGTCTGATGGCCAGGTGCGCGACGGCGAACACCGCCAGAAATCCCACCGCGTAGTCGAGTACCTGCCAGCCGACCCCGCGTTCCTGGTTGGCCTGCACGATCGCGAACGCCGCAGTTGTGATCACGGTGGCGAAACACAGCAGCAGCAGTTCGGCATTGCGCCGATTCGGCAACGAAGGGGTGACGGTGACCGGTGCTTGGGGCTGCGTGGTCATTCCGGGGTCCGGCAGTCGGTTCCCGGCTGGGGCGGCGGCGGGGAGTGAGCGGTGGCGGTCGGCGCCACGAATGTCGGCGGCGGGCTCACCGGAGCCGATTGGGGGACAGACGTTTCCGCGCCCGGCCCGGGTGCCGGACTGATGGTCGGCGCGGGCGGAGACGTCGAGGTCGGCGGCGACTGGGCGCGCGAAAGCGTGCACAGCGGCAGCAGCGACTCGGTGGCCAGCCGCCGCAACTGCGTGTTGGCCTGGTCGAGCGTGCCCACCGGAAGTCCGGCGGCGACCTGAGCGCGCGCCGACTCGGCCAGATCCGACGGCTTCATCGGCTGGCAATCGCGAGTGGCGCCGCCCTGGCCGTAACGGACAACCGACAACTGGTTGCGGCTGTTGAGGCAGGCGTGCGAGTACGGCTGGTGCAACGGCACGCCCAGGATGGACACTTGGATGCCCTGCATGATGGACACCGCGCCGTTGTAGGCGGCGACGTAGTAGTAGCTGCGGATGACGGTCCGGCCCACGGCGAGTGTGGCGAGCACCAGCAGGATCGCCAGCGCGATCCCGATCAGCAATCGCCGTCGCGACCGTCCCGGCGGCGCAGACGTATCCATCTGAGGCACAACGCGTTTGGCAACTTCTTTGCGCGGGCCGATCGCCGATGCGCGGCCCGCCGAGGTATTCGGCCGGGTGAGTTGGTCATAGACGTCCGAGTCACCGGACACTGCGCCGGCAATGATCGGCTGAGTGGATCCGTAGTCGTTGTCGACGACATCGGCGACCACCACGGTCACGTTGTCGGGGCCGCCGCCGCGCAACGCCAGTTCGATGAGCCGGTCGGCGCTGTCGGTGACGTCGGGAACTTTGAGTGCATCCAGGATGGTCTCGTCGCTCACCGGATCGGAAAGTCCGTCCGAGCAAAGCAGATAGCGATCGCCGAGGCGGACCTCGCGCATGGTCAGGGTGGGCTCGACCTCGTGGCCGGTCAGTGCGCGCATGATCAACGATCGCTGGGGGTGGCTGTGGGCCTCTTCCCTGGTGATGCGCCCCTCGTCGACCAGGGTCTGGACGAACGTGTCGTCCTTGGTGATCTGAGTCAGCTCGCCGTCGCGCAGCAGATAGCCGCGCGAGTCGCCGATGTGCACCATCCCAATGCGGTTGCCCGCGAACAAGATTGCCGTCAGTGTGGTGCCCATGCCCTCGAGGTCGGGCTCCATCTCGACCTGAGCGGCGATCGCTGAGTTGCCGGAGTGCACGGCGGTGTCGAGCTTGGCCAGCAGGTCGCCGCCGGGCTCGTCGTCGTCGAGGTGGGCGAGCGCGGCGATCACCAACTGCGACGCGACCTCGCCAGCGGCGTGCCCGCCCATACCGTCGGCGAGCGCCAGCAGTCGCGCGCCTGCGTACACCGAATCTTCATTGTTGGATCGCACCAGGCCGACATCGCTGCGCGCTGCATAGCGCAAGACCAAATTCACGGCCGCAACTCAATTACCGTCTTGCCGATACTCACCGGCGTGCCAATGGGAACCCGTACCGCCGTCGTCACCTTCGCCCTGTCAAGGTATGTGCCGTTGGTCGATCCTAGATCTTCGACATACCATTCCGAGCCTCGCTGGGAAAGCCGCGCGTGCCGCGTCGACGCGTAATCGTCATTGAGCACCAACGTGGAGTCGTCGGCACGCCCGATCAGTACCGGCTGACCGCTCAGGGTGATTCGCGCACCGACCAATGCCCCCTCGGTCACCACGAGATAGCGTGCCGAATTCCCGCGCTGCCGCGACGGCAGCAGGGTTCCGCGCAAGGTCAAACCGCGCCGGACCATGACTGCGCCAGTCGGCGCGTAGATGTCGGTGCGCAGGATCCGCAGTACCGACCAGATGAACAACCACAACAACATCAAGAAACCGGCGCGCGTCAGCTGCAGTACGAGTCCCTGCATCTGGCGTCCTCTCCGTCCTGGTGCCGCGTGCCTCACGTGCCCGGATACAGCAACGTCACGATACTTGGACGGCGGTCGACTCGGGGTGAAGCTGGATGCCTTGGCGACCTACGGGCTCAATGGATATGGACGACGATTTCGGAGTGCCCCAGCCGGATCACGTCGCCGTCGGCCAGCTGCCATTCCTGTACAGGCGCGTTGTTGACGGTCGTCCCGTTGGTGGAGTTGAGATCGGACAGCAGCGCTACGTGGCCGTCCCAGCGAATCTCCAAGTGGCGACGCGACACACCGGTGTCCGGCAAGCGGAACTGCGCGTCCTGTCCGCGGCCGATGACGTTGGGGCCTTCGCGCAACTGGTAGGTGCGTCCACTGCCGTCATCGAGCTGCAGCGTGACCGCCGACCCG
>NZ_DASXEP010000019.1:0-11967 GCF_036490025.1 Mycobacterium sp.
CCCAGCAGCTTCCTTCATCGCCACGCCCGCATCAACCAGCTTTGCTAGCCGATCCCCAAACCGAACACAATCCTCCGAAAACGACACGGTCGCCGCAACCTCTCAAATCGAGAGTGTTGCGACGACCGCGCGAACCCGCCCACCGCGAGGCCCGAGACGCTTTTGCGTCTGCTCGGCAAGGTAGCGCTAGGCGGACACCGCCGCGGTGATGTCGGTGGCCAGCCCGGCACCCGCCTGCAGTTCACGGGTCTCGCCGCTGAATCGGTTGCGCAGCTCGACCTTTCCGTCCGCCCAGCCACGGCCGACCACGACGATCCAGGGCACCCCGAGCAGCTCGGCGTCCTTGAACTTCACCCCGGGCGACGCCTGCCGGTCGTCGAGCAGCACCTCGACACCCAGCCGGTCCAGATCGGCGGCCAGGGTGGTGGCGCCCATCCGCGCTTCGGCGTCCTTGTTGGCGATCACCAGGTGCACGTCGAACGGCGAAACCTCGGACGGCCAGCGCAGTCCGAGCTCGTCGTGGTGCTGTTCGGCGATGACCGCCACCAGCCGCGACACCCCGAGACCGTAGGAGCCCATTGTCAGCCGCACCGGTTTGCCGTCCTCGCCGAGCACGTCGACGGTGAAGGCGTCGGTGTATTTGCGGCCGAGCTGGAAGATGTGGGCGATCTCGATCCCGCGGGCCGAAACCAGCGGGCCGGCGCCGTCCGGAGACGGGTCGCCGTCGCGCACTTCGGCGGCCTCGATGGTGCCGTCGGCGGTGAAATCGCGACCGGCCACCAATCCGACGACATGCTTGCCGGGTTCATCGGCGCCGGTGATCCAGCTGGTGCCGTCCACCACCCGCGGGTCGACCAGGTAGCGAACATCGTTGTCCAGCAACGCTTTCGGGCCGATATATCCCTTCACCAGGAAGGGGTGTTTGGCGAAGTCGGCGTCGTCGAGCAGCGCGTACTCGGCCGGGTCGAGGGCGGCGCCCAGGCGCTTGTCGTCGACCTCGCGGTCGCCGGGCACCCCGATACCCAGTAGCTCCCAGTCGCCGCCCGGTTGGCGCACCTTGAGCAGGACGTTCTTCAGGGTGTCGGCAGCGCCGACGCGGCGGCCCAGGCCGGCTCCGTTGGCCCACTCGACCAGTGTCGCGATGGTCGCGGTGTCGCCGGTGTCGTGCACCACCGCCTCGGGCTGTCCGTCGATGGACAGGCTTTCGGGCCGCGCGGTGACCACGGCCTCCACGTTGGCCGCATAACCGGACTCCAGGCACCGCACAAAGGTGTCCTCGCCGATCGGGCTTTCGGCCAGGAACTCCTCGGAAGCAGAGCCGCCCATGGCGCCGGAGACGGCGGAGACGATGACGTAGTCGATCTTCAGTCGACCGAAGATCCGCTGGTAGGCCTCGCGGTGTGCGTGGTAGGCGTTCTTGAGGCCGGCGTCGTCGATGTCGAAGGAGTAGGAGTCCTTCATGACGAATTCGCGGCCGCGCAGGATGCCGGCGCGTGGCCGGGCCTCGTCGCGGTATTTCGTCTGGATTTGGTAGAGCGTCAGGGGAAAGTCTTTGTAGGAGCTGTATTCCCCTTTCACCGTCAAGGCGAAGAGCTCCTCGTGGGTCGGGCCGAGCATGTAGTCGTTGCCGCGGCGGTCCTGGAGCCGGAACACGCCGTCGCCGTACTCGGTCCACCGGTTCGTGGTCTCGTAAGGCGCGCGCGGCAGCAGGGCCGGGAACAGGATCTCCTGGCCGCCGATGGCGTTCATCTCTTCGCGCACGACTCGCTCGATGTTGCGCAGCACCCGCAGCCCGAGCGGCAGCCAGCTGTAGAGGCCCGGCGCGATCGGCCGGACGTAGCCGGCGCGGATCAACAGCTTGTGGCTGGCCACTTCGGCTTCGGCGGGGTCGTCGCGCAGCGTGCGCAAGAACAGCTCGGACATCCGGGTGATCACAGCGCGCAAGCCTAACTGCGACCGTCAGCAGACGCAGAATCGCACGATTTCACCCGGTCGGAATGCGACTCTCTGTCTGCTCGCGGCGGTGATGGCGATGGGCGGGCTAGAGCTCGCCGGCCTCGATGGCGTCCTTGACTTCCTGCGCGTGCGCCACCTGCTCAGCGGTGTAGCCGATCAGCAGCGACACCCCACCGACGATGACGGCCACGCCGGCCACCCACAACAATCCATACGTGTAACCGTGGTCAAGGGCATGTAACTGGGCGGCGTTCATGTTCTTCACCGGGCCGTTGGTGCCGCCCAGGTACAGCGTGCGCGACGTGATGACGGCCTGGATGACAGCGAGAACCACTGGGCCACCGAGGTTTTGCAGCATCAACGCGATCGCCGAGGTCGGCCCGATCCGGTCGAAGCCGACGCCGGCGATCGCCGAGAGCGCCACCGGCACGCCGATCACGCCGATGCCGATACCACCGACCACGACCGGCACGATCAGGTTAGGGAAGTACGGCATGCCGCCGTTGAACGTCGACCCGTAGACCATCGCGCCGACCACCAGAGCTCCGCCGGCGATGACCAGGACCCGCGGCTGGAAAAGCGGTACCAGTTGCGAGGAGGCAGCCATACCGATGCCCACCGCGATCGCGAACGGGATGAAGCCGACACCGGCGCGTAACGCGCTGTACCCCATGATGTCCTGCACATACAGGCCAATCAGCACGGTCAGCGTGAACATCACGCCCCCGGCCAAGAAGATGGCCGCGAAGGTGGCCAGCCGATTGCGGTCGAAGAACAAATCGAACGGCACGACCGGGTTCTCGGCTGAGCGCTCGACCCACGCGAAACCGATGAACGCGATCAGCGCCAGTCCGGCCGAACCCAGTGTGGTGAACGAGATCCAGCCCGCCTCGGGTCCCGTCGAGAAGGCGAAGACGGCGGCGGTGCAGGCCAAGGTGGCCAGCACGGCGCCGGCAGCGTCGAGCTTCATCCGCTCGCGGTTGGTTTCCCGCAGCGCGGTGCGGGCCAGGTAGATCATCAACAGCCCGATCGGCACGTTCACCAAAAATGCCAGCCGCCAAGACACCTCGGTCAAGGCCCCACCGACCACCAGACCCATCACCGAACCGATACCCATCATTGCGCCGAACACCGCGGTGGCGGCGTTGCGCGCCGGACCCTTGGCGAACGTCGTAGCGACCAGTGCGAAGCCGGTCGGCGAGGCGATCGCGGCGCCCACGCCCTGGAGCAGCCGGGCGGTCACCAGCGTGGCGTCGTCCCAGGCGATGCCGCACAACGCCGACGCGATGGTGAACAGCGTGACGCCGACGATGAAGGTCCGCTTGCGACCGATGGTGTCGCCGAGGCGGCCACCCAGCAACATGAGACCGCCGAAGGTCAGCACATAGGCGGTGATGACCCAGCTGCGGCCCGCGTCAGACAAACTCAGCTCGTTTTGGATCTTGGGAAGCGCGACGATCGCGATGGTGCCGTCCATGGTCGCCATCAGCTGCATGCCGGCGATGGCGATGACCGCGGCGAAGAACCGCCGGGTAGGCAGCCACGTCGTGGAAGTTTTGGTCGAAGAAGACTCGGCGGTCTTTTCCGGGTGCGCTGGGGGCATGTGAACTGCTCGCTCCGAGTGTTCAGTAGTCCATCTTTGGACAGCCCGCTCTGCATCGTTGAGAGCCGTCATAAGAACTTACCCTACAGTAATCTTAGGGATCTTTTAAATGCCGAATGCGGCCACAGAACCGATCACGATGATCGCGGGAGGTCGAATGCCCTCCGCACGGATCTTCTCGGGCGCGTCGGCCAGCGTGGCCCGCAAAGTATGCTCCGCGGCCGTCGTGCCCTGCTGCACCACTAGCACCGGCGTATCCGCAGGTCGGCCCCCTTTTAGTAAGACTTCGACGAAGAGTTCGATGCGCTCGACGGCCATCAGCAAAACGATGGTCCCGGTCATTGCGGCCAATGCATCCCAATTCACTAACGATTCGGGGTGCCCCGGCGCGACGTGCCCGCTGACCACGACGAACTCGTGGTTGATCGAACGGTGGGTAACCGGGACGCCGGCCGATGCGGGCACCGATATGGCACTGGTCACACCGGGCACGACCGTCACGGGGATGCCGGCGTCCACGCAAGCCAGCAGCTCCTCGTAGCCGCGGGCGAACACGAACGGGTCTCCGCCTTTGAGACGCACGACGAACTGACCGGCCCGGGCCCGCTCGATCATCACCGCATTGATCGCGTCCTGTGCCATCGCCCGCCCATAAGGAATCTTGGCGGCGTCGATCACTTCGACGTGCGGGGGCAGCTCGGCGAGAAGTTCCGCTGGCGCCAGCCGGTCAGCGACGACGACGTCGGCCTGCACGAGTAGTCGCCGCCCCCGCACGGTGATCAGTTCCGGATCGCCGGGTCCGCCGCCGATCAGCGCCACCCCGCCGCGGACCACGTCGGTGCTCTCGAAGCTCTCCAGGGCGATCACACCCTGCTGCAATGCCTCGCGGATCGCCGAGCGGACGCCCGCCGAGCGGCGATGCTCGCCACCCGCCAGGACTCCGACCGACAGGCCCGCGTAGTCGAACGACGCCGGGGTCACCGCGCTGCCCTCGACAGCGATGTCGGCGCGGACACAGAAGATCCGACGTCGATCCGCTTCGGCCAGCACCGCGGCATTCACCTGCGGATCATCGGTGGCCGCGATCGCGTACCACGCGCCGGCCAAGTCGCCATCGTGGTAGTCGCGCAGCGACAACGCGATTCCGCTCATCGCCTCGACCGAGCGGGTGGCACTGCGGCTGATGACGTGCACGTCGGCCCCGCTGGCCACGAGTAACGGGAGCCGGCGTTGCGCGACGCTGCCGCCGCCGATCACCACGACCTTCTTCCCGGCCAGCCGCAGCCCGGCCAGATACGGATTCTCCGATGCAGTCACCATGCCGGGCTACCCGCTTCCAGCCCGCAGCATCGGCACATGCGGGACGCCGTCGTCGAGGAAGTCGTCGCCGTCCCGAACGAATCCGTGCTGGGCGTACATGTCCGCCAGATATACCTGAGCGTTGATCCGGCACGGGTAATCGCCGACCTCGGCCAGTGCCGCCCGTAACAGCCGGGTGGTGTGGCCCTCGCCGCGCGCGCTGCGTTTCGTGCACAGCCGACCGAGCCGAAACACCTTGTGCCCGCCCGCGTGTTCTTCCATCAGTCGCAGCGTGCAGATCACTTCGCCGTCGGGGGTTGCCAGCCAGAAGTGGCGTGTTTCGGCGAGCAGGTCGCGGCCGTCGAGTTCGGGGTACGGGCAGGCTTGTTCGACGACGAAGACCTCCACCCGAAGTTTGAGTAGCGCGTAAAGGGTTGGAACGTCAAGGTCTTTCGCCCAGGCGCGGTGCAACGCGACGGTCATGAATCTCCCAAACGCAGCGCCTTGTCGGTCCACGAACGCACCTCCTCGAACAACACCGGCTCTTGGGACAAGGTCGCTCCCAGCGACGGCACCATTTCGTTGAGCGTGGGCAGCCACGCCTGATGGCGGGCGGCAAAGCAGCGCTGCAGCACGCCGAGCATCACCGACACCGCGATCGACGCTCCCGGTGACGCGCCGAGCAGGCCGGCGATGCTGCCGTCGGCGGCCGTGAGCACGGTGGTGTCGAATTCGAGCTTGCCGCCTCGGCGCCTGTCGCGCCGGATCACCTGCACCCGTTGGCCGGCGGTGATCAGCTTCCAGTCGGAATCCACTGCGCTGGGAGCGAATTCGCGTAGCGCCTCGACCCGGCTGGGCTTCGACTGCCGCAGCTGGCCGATCAGGTAGCCGACCAGTTCCAGCTGGCTGACCCCTGCCCCGATCACAGTTGCCAGGTTGCCCGGCCGGACGGATCGCGGCAGATCGCTGAAATGGCCGTGCTTGAGGAACTTCGGCGACCACCCGGCGAACGGCCCGAACAACAGCCACGGCTTGCCGTTCACGATCCGGGTGTCCAGGTGCGCCGCCGTCATACCCGGCGCACCCGGGGCCGGCGGACCGTAGACCTTGGCTCGGTGTGCCCCGGTGATCGCGGGATTGCCGCTGCGCAGGAATCGTCCTCCGATCGGAAAGCCGCCAATGCCCCTGGCTTCCGCGATGCCGGATTTCTGCAGCAACGGCAACGCCTGCCCGCCCGCGCCGACAAAGACGAATTTGGCGTTCAGTTTGCGATGCTCACCGGTACGGCGGTTGCACACGATCAGCGCCCAACGGCCGTCGCGCTGACGGGACAGGTCGCGGACCTCGTGGCCGAACAACACTGTGGTGCCGTTGCGCAAGCCGTAGCCGATCAACTGCCGGGACAGCGCGCCGAAGTCGACATCGGTACCGTCGGCGGCCCAGTTGAGCGCGATGGGTGCAGAACGTCCCGAAAAGTCGCGCTTGGCAGCCATATACGGCAGCCGGCGCGCGAATTCGTCGGCGTCCTCGATCCATTCGACCCGCTCGAAGAGTGGATTACCGGCCAGCGCCTCGCGGCGGCGGCGCAGATAGTCGACGCGCTCGGCACCTTGCACGAAGCTGACATGCGGAACCGGATTCACAAACCCGCGGACGTCCGACACCAGGCCGTTGTCGGCCGCATAGGCCCAGAACTGCCGGGTGACCTGAAATTGCTCGTTCACCCGCACCGCTTTGCTGATGTCGATCGAACCGTCCGGCAACTGCGGCGTATAGAACAGCTCGCAGAGCCCGGCATGCCCGGTGCCGGCGTTGTTCCACGGGCCGCTGCTCTCGGCTGCGGCACCGTCGAGCCGTTCCACCACGGTGATCGACCAGTCCGGCTCCAACCGGCGCAACAGTGCCGACAATGTCGCGCTCATGATCCCGGCTCCCACCAGCACGGCGTCGACCTTCGAGGTTGTCTTTGCCTGCGGGCCTGCCACCGAGCTGATCGTCCTTTGCACTTGATCCAGCTGTACCGATGGCCAGGTTATCTCGGGCGCGCCTGACCCGCTGTTCTGCGATCTCCAAACGGCCACGCCTTAAGCTGGCTTTCGTGACTGGCTGGCAGCCCGATGTCCTGCCCGGCTACTGGCAACTCACCATCCCGCTGGGTGACGACCCCGACGGCGAGGGCGACATCGACGCGACGCTGCTGCGCCGTGGCGACCCCGCGCCGGGCGCCGACGCGGTGCTGGCGGTGCACGGATACACCGACTACTTCTTCCACACCGCGCTGGCCGACCACTTCGCCGGCCGCGGGTTCGCCTTCTACGCGCTGGACCTACGTAAATGTGGGCGGTCGTCCCGTAGCGGTCTGACCCCGCACTTCACCACGAACCTGGCGTACTACGACCGCGAGCTCGACCGCGCGCTGGAGATCATCGGTGCGGAGACCCATTCGGCGCGGGTGCTGGTGTACGGCCATTCGGCCGGCGGCTTGGTCGTCGCGCTGTGGCTCGACAGGCTGCGTCGTAGACGCAGCAGTGGCACCACCACCAGGAACCGAGTGGCCGGCCTGGTACTCAACAGCCCGTTTCTGGACCTGCCCGGCCCGATGCCGCTGCGCTGGCCGCCGACGAGGGCACTGATCGCGGCGATCGCGCGCCTCGGCGACAAGCGGGTGGCGCGCGCCCCCAACGAGAGCGGCGGCGGTTACGGGGCCAGCCTGCATCGCGACTACCACGGCGAGTTCGACTACAACCTGCAGTGGAAGCCGTTGGGCGGCTTCCCTATTACGTTCGGCTGGCTGTCTGCGGTACGAAACGGTCAGACAAGGCTGCACCGCGGTCTCGACGTCGACGTGCCCAACCTGATCCTGCGCTCTGACCACAGCGTGATCGAGAGTTCGGATGCGAGCGCCCTGGAATGCGGCGACGCGGTGCTCGACGTCAAACACATCGCGCGCTGGGCCGGCTGCATCGGCAACAGCAGCACGATCGTTCCGGTGGCCAATGCCAAGCACGATGTGTTCTTGTCGATGTCAGAGCCGCGGCAGGTCGCTTACCGGCAGCTGGACACCTGGCTGGACGATTACCTGGGCGCGGCCTCCAACGTCGCGTCGGCGAACGGCTGAAGGGCTACCGGATGGAAAGCTACGACCTGGCGATCATCGGAACAGGTTCGGGCAACAGCATTCTCGACGAACGCTACGCCAGAAAGCGAGTCGCGATCTGTGAGCAGGGAACGTTCGGCGGAACCTGCCTCAACGTCGGCTGCATCCCGACCAAGATGTTCGTCTACGTCGCCGAGGTCGCCGAAACAATCCGCGCCGCAGCGCGTTACGGCATCGACGCACACATCGACCAGGTGCGTTGGGACGACATCGTCTCACGCGTGTTCGGGCGCATCGACCCGATCGCGATCGGTGGCGAAGACTACCGACGTGCGGAACCCAACGTCGACGTCTACGACAAGCACACCCGGTTCGCCGGAGTTCAGTCCGACGGTCGATATCTGCTGCGCACCGACGGAGGCGACGAGTTCACCGCCGAGCAGGTGGTGATCGCCGCGGGAGCGCGACCGGTGATCCCGCCGGCCATCCTCGACTGCGGGGTGCGCTACTACACCAGCGACGACGTCATGCGCATACCGGAGTTACCCCGGCATCTGGTCATTGTCGGAGGTGGCTTTGTGGCATGTGAATTCGCGCATGTCTTCTCCGCGCTCGGTGTCCGCATCACCCTGGTGATCCGCGGCGGTGCATTGCTTCGGCATCTGGACGACACGCTGAGCTCACGATTCACCCGCATCGCGTCGTCCAAGTGGGCAGTGCGTAGCCACTGCAACATCATCGGCTCCCACCAGGACAAGTCGGGCATCGTGCTGGAACTCGACGACGGCTCCGAACTGCAGGCCGATGTTGTGCTGGTGGCGACCGGTCGGCGCCCCAACGGCGATCTGCTGGATGCCGAAAAGGCCGGCATCGATCTCGACGACCGCCGGGTTGTCGTCGACCAACACCAACGGACCACTGCGCGTAACGTTTTCGCGCTGGGTGATGTGTCGTCGCCCTATGAACTCAAGCATGTGGCCAATCACGAAGCGCGCGTCGTGCAGGCCAACCTGCTTCGGGACTGGGACGACACGGCTGCAATGCTCGCCACAGATCACCGCTACGTCCCGGCCGCCGTGTTCACCGATCCGCAGGTCGCCAGCGTCGGGATGACCGAGAACGAAGCCGTCGCAAAGGGTTTCGACGTGTCCTGCAAGATCCAGGACTACTCCGACGTCGCCTACGGCTGGGCCAGCGAGGACACCGTCGGCATCGTGAAACTCATCTCCGACTCCGCCAGCGGACTATTGCTCGGCGCGCACATCATGGGACACCAAGCTTCGGCGATCATCCAGCCGTTGATTCAAGCGATGACCTTCGGTCTGACTGCGGACGAGATGGCACGCGGTCAGTACTGGATCCATCCGGCGCTGCCGGAGGTCATCGAGAACGCGTTATTGGGACTGTCAGACTGAGCTGGTCAGGCGGCGCTGCTCGACGATCGACCGCCAGGCTTGCTGTCGATCGACCACAGGTGACCACACTCGGGGCATTGCAGGTGCAGTAGCCAGCCCTGATTGCTCAGCAGGAACTGCCAGTGGGCATCGCAATTGCGGCTGATCTGGCACTCGCCGCAACCGATGCCGTGGTTGCATTGTGGGCAATTGAACCAGGCCCGGCGACCCCGGTCAGCAGTGGGATCAATCGGGAACACGGCCGGCCACCCGGTCGGGAAGCACTCCGGCGGCCACTAGGTCGTCGTAGATGCGCTGCTGATCGGCGTCAAGGCCCGAATACAGCATCGTGTACGCACGATCCTCCTGGGCCAGCACTTCCACCGGGTCCCAGTCGTCCCCGATCGCCTCTAGGACGGCGGCCCGGCGGCGTGCCTCGTCGAGGGTCAGGTCGTATGCGAATGGCAGATGACCAGGCTCAACGCTCATTTGGGTTCTCCCTGTGGCAAAAAAGTCGATTTGGCGTATCAGGGTCGGTGGTACCGGTCCCGGCCAGCAATGGCTTCCGTCACATTCGGCGGTTGAGATTGGTCACAGTCTTCCCAGCCGGGTACCGGTGGTGATGACGCCGTAGGCGCAATGCGCGGCGTTGTTCGCGTTCACCACTGGGGCGGCGCGGCTCCTCGGCCGAAGCCCCACGTCGACTGTCCCAGTCTTGGTTTGCGCTGGTCCTCGGTGTGATGATGGTGAAAACGTTGCGCCAGTATCGGCTCGGCGTCGGTTCCCTGCATCAGCGCCAGGCACGGGCTGCTGAATTGGCACATCTGGCAATGCGGGGCGAAGGTCGGGTAGATCGCCGGACTATTGGACATGTCGATTGCCTCGGCACCAATCAAAGTCGGAACCAGGTTGATTTCGGCGCGACTACGGCGGATGTGGGTTCGCCGCAGTAAGCCTGCAGTGCGTTGCCCGACGCGGTTCGTGTCGTCTATTCGCGCCGTGCGGGCCAACAACCGTCTGTGCTGCGGGATTGACCGGCCACCACCGCTGGGCTCGCTTTGACGGACCCGAAACGACGCAGCGGTTGCGGAACGATCGGCGGCGGGTGGATCAACTGGGCCGCTGATGCGAACCTCGTTGTGGATCGTGCCCGAGATCTCCATACCCAGGTATTCCTGCTCCCAGGCCCAACACGCGGCGACCGCCGCCTCGTCGCGGATCAATGCCTCCGTTTCCTGCCAGTCGTCGACGATCTGGTGGCGGACGACCCAGTACTCGTCGGCGGCGTCGACGGCAAGCAGGTCGATCCGACACGTGTAGATCACCGCGGATCCATCGGGGGTCATCAACCCGCATTCCGGGTCGCGCGGGTCGGGCACAAGTGCCTGGACGTCGTGGTCGATCTTCACCGGCGCGAAATCATCAACCGTGGTCGCCCACACGTCGTAGGAGTCGAGCAGCGCCGCCGCGCTCTCCAGCGCGTGCGTCTTGCCGCCATCGCCGAGCGCACGGTGGAGGGCCTTGTGTACCAGCGATTGTTTCAACGCATGTGCCCAGTCCCAGGTACCCGGGTAGTAGTAGGCCGCGAGCGCGTCCTTGAGCGGCGCCGTCAAGGCCGCGTCGACTGCGCCGACGGGCGCAAGACCACGGCGACGCGGCGACGCGAAATCCCACTGCCGACGGCAACGTTTGAATTGGGCACGGTCATTCTCGGTCACCCGATAGAGCATCAGGTGACCGGGCGCTCAGTGGACAGATGGCCAAGGCCCTGGCTGTACATGATGTCGTCGCGACCGGGCGGATCGCCTCGATCGCCCGGTCGCTTCAGGATAGCCCCGCCGCCCGGCCACACCCAGAGCGCGCAGTCGCCGCGACTATCCGTCGGTCCTGTCCGCTTCGCTCCCCCGGCGGCCCACGCGGTGTAGAACGGTGCTCATGGGCCTCTCAGGTGACAGGGCTCCGAGAACGTGGCGGTGATCAGCCGTGCATGAGCTTTCGTTGTGCGAAGCCATCGCAGGGGTGGTCAGACCGTACGCCGACGGTCGCCACGTGGACGTCGTGCGGGTCAGGATCGGCGCGCTTCGCCAGGTGGTTCCCGACTCGCTGTCATTTTGCTGGACGCTGCTCCGAGACTATGAGGACATGCCCGACGCCGAGTTGGAACTCGAGTTTGTCACCGCCGAGGTGCGCTGCCGGTGCTGCGGCAACGAGTCGGCGATCACTTCGCAGTGGTCATTGCTGTGCCCGCGTTGCGGGAGTGCCGACGTCGAGGTGCTGCGCGGCAACGAGTTCTTGGTGACGTCATTGGATGTCTCGTGAAAGGTGCTGGCAATGGGTAGATTTCACCGGCACGATGACGGAACCGTGCATGCCCACGAGCATGGCGATCACCTGCATGCCCATGCCCGTGATCATGGCGATCACAGCGGTTATCACACCGGCACTCAGCGTGTCGACGTGCTGGAGTCGATTTTCGCCGAGAACGATGTCCGGGCCGGATTTAACCGAAATGCATTTGAGGACAACTGTGTTCGTGCGATCAACCTGATGAGTTCCCCTGGCTCCGGCAAGACGACGGTATTACAGGCCACCCTCGACGAACTCGCCGGCGAGATCGC
>NZ_DASXEP010000036.1:0-14745 GCF_036490025.1 Mycobacterium sp.
TCGGCGCCGACGTGGGCGGCCGGATCGCCGGTGCAGTACCAGTGCAGGTCGGCGCCGCCGGCGCCCCAGCCGCGCCGGTCGTACTCGGTGACGGTGGTCTTGAGGATCTCCGTGCCGTCGGGTCGGGTCACCCACTCCTGACTGCGACGGATCGGCAGTTGCCAGCAGACGTCGGGTTTCATCGTCAGCGGTTGCACGCCGAGTTTGATCGCCTTGGTGTGCAGCGCGCAGCCCGGGCCGCCGGGAAAGTCCGGCCGGTTCAAGAAGATGCAGGCGCCCTTGTACTTGCGGGTGCGGAGCTGCTCTTCGCCCTCGTGCTCGTCGAGTTCGAGGTAACCCTTGCGGCCCAGGCCCTTTTCACGGAACTGCCAGTCGGCGTCGGTGAGCTTGGCCACAGCCTCGTCGACGCGGGACCGGTCGTCATCATCGGACAGAAACGCGCCGTGTGAGCAGCATCCGTCGTCTGGGCGATCTTCGACGGTGCCCTGGCAGGCCGGTGTGCCGAACACACAAGTCCAGCGGGAGAGCAGCCACGTCAGATCGGCGGCGATCAGGTGCTCGGGGTTGTCTGGGTCATAGAACTCCACCCACTCGCGGGCGAAGTCCAATTCGACTTCACCGGGATGGTCTGGATGCGCACTGGCCACAGTTTCGAAGGTAGTCCAATCCAACGCTGCGGCGCCTCAGCCGTAAGGTTGTGTTTCGTGCGGTTAGGTGTGCTCGACGTCGGCAGTAACACGGTCAACCTGCTCGTGGTGGATGCCCACCGCGGCGGCCATCCGACGCCGATGAGTTCGACCAAGGCCACCCTGCGGTTGGCCGAATCGATCGACAACTCCGGCAAGCTCACCCGCCGCGGCGCTGACAAGCTGATCGAGACGATCGAGGAGTTCGAAAAGATCGCCGACAGCTCGGGGTGTTCCGAACTGATGGCGTTCGCCACGTCGGCGGTGCGTGACGCCAAGAACTCCGACGACCTGCTGAGCCGGGTGCGCAAAGAGACCGGTGTGCAGCTGCAGGTGCTGCGGGGCGTCGACGAGTCGCGGCTGACCTTCCTGGCGGTCCGCCGCTGGTACGGGTGGAGCGCGGGGCGGATCATCAACCTCGACATCGGCGGCGGCTCGCTGGAGTTGTCCAACGGCGTCGACGAGGAACCCGAAATTGCAATGTCGCTTCCGCTGGGCGCCGGGCGGCTGACCCGCGAATGGCTCAAAGACGATCCGCCGGGCCGCCGCCGGGTCGGCATGCTGCGCGACTGGCTGGACGCAGAGCTGGCCGACGCCGCCGCGAAAATGCTTGACGGCGGCAGTCCTGACCTGGCGGTGGCAACGTCGAAGACGTTCCGTTCGCTGGCCCGGCTCACCGGGGCCGCGCCGTCGGCAGCGGGACCGCGGGTGAAGCGGACGCTGACCGCCAACGGCCTCAGACAACTCATATCTTTCATATCTAGGATGACGACCGCTGACCGTGCGGAACTGGAAGGGGTGAGCGCCGAGCGAGCGCCGCAGATCGTGGCGGGAGCTCTGGTCGCGGAGGCGAGTATGCGAGCGCTGTCGATAGAAACTGTGGACATCTGCCCGTGGGCGCTGCGGGAAGGCCTCATTTTGCGCAAACTCGATAGCGAAGCCGACGGAACCGCATTCGTCGAAACTTCCGTGCGCGATGCCGGTAGCCAGCGAGCCGAGCGGAATGGCGGCAAGAAATGAGCGGACCCAACGACACCACCCGACCCATCTCGGTCGCCGAGTTGCTGGCCAAGAACGGCACGATCGGTGCACCTGCTCCGGCCCGCCGCCGCCGTCGTCGCGGAAACTCCGACGCGGTCACCGTCGCCGAACTGACCGGCGAGATCCCCATCATCACCGACGACATGGAGCCCGAACCGGCCGAGCAACAGGGTTCGGCATCGCGTGTCCACCGGGCCCACTCGATTGCTCCGGTCGACGACGGGGTTGCCGAGACGCCCGCCGAGGACAACGGCGAAAGCTCGTCGTACTGGTCTGAACCCGAGCCGCGTTGGCCGGCATCCGCGCCGCCCCGCCCGCGTGAAGCAGTATCCGAGCAACGGGAGTCGCGGCTCCAGCGCAGCGCCTATCCGCGTCCGGTACGCAACAACGAGCGGGACGACCAGTCGGCGGACCGGTCCGGTGCCGAGGGCATGAAGCCCGATCCGATCGAGGATTACGCGGGCATGTCGGTGGACGTGATGGACACCGACGTGCGGGATGCCGAGCCGGTGGTCGAAGATTCCGCCTACGTGCGCTCATACCTGCAATCGTCGGCCGGCAAGGGTGACGTCGAACAACGCACGAACGCGGGCTACCCCGACATCGCCGACGTCGCCGAGGAGGACCACCCCGAAGACCGCGACGATCGCGGTGAGCCGCACACCTGGTCCCGGTCGGAGAGCATGCGGTTCGGCGGAATGGTTGTGCTGCAATCGTTTTTGGCTGTCGGCTTCGGCGCGGGGCTGTTCATCGCTTTTGACCAGCTGTGGCGGTGGAACAACATCGTCGCGCTGGTGCTCTCGGTGCTCGTCATCCTCGGTCTGGTGGTCGGCGTGCGGGTGGTTCGAAAAACCGAAGACATCGGCAGCACGCTGATCGCGGTGGCGGTGGGGGCGCTGGTCACACTGGGGCCCCTGGCGTTGTTGCAATCCGGCTAGGCCCCAGCAGAACCCACGTGCGCCCAGCCATCAAGGTCGGTCTGTCGACGGCCTCGGTCTATCCGATGAAGACCGAGGTCGCTTTCGAATACGCGGCCAACCTCGGCTACGACGGTGTCGAGCTCATGGTGTGGGGCGAATCGGTCAGCCAGGACATCGGCGCGGTGGCCAAACTCTCCCGGCGCTACCGGATGCCGGTGCTCTCGGTGCATGCGCCGTGTCTGCTGATCTCGCAACGGGTATGGGGCGCCAACCCGATTGCGAAGCTGGATCGCAGTGTGCGGGCCGCCGATAAGCTCGGCGCCCCAACCGTCGTCGTGCATCCGCCGTTTCGCTGGCAGCGCCGCTACGTCGAAGGCTTCAGCGAGCAGGTCGCCGACCTCGAGGCGTCCAGCGACGTGCTGGTGGCTGTGGAGAACATGTTCCCGTTCCGCGCCGACCGGTTGTTCGGGGCCGGTCAGCGGGTGGAGCGGATGCGCAGACGCGGCGGTGGACCCGGGGCGGGCATCTCGGCGTTCGCGCCGTCCTACGACCCGCTGGACGGCAACCACGCGCATTACACGCTGGACCTCTCACACACCGCGACGGCGGGCACCGACGCGCTGGACATGGCGCAGCGGATGGGTTCGGGCCTGGTGCACCTGCACTTGTGCGACGGCACCGGCCTGCCTGCCGACGAGCACCTGGCGCCGGGCCGCGGCACCCAACCGACGGTCGAGGTCTGCGAGATGTTGGCCGCCGGCGATTTCGCCGGCCACGTCGTGCTGGAGGTGTCGACGTCATCAGCTCGGTCGGCTCACGAGCGCGAGGCCATGTTGGCCGAGTCGTTGCAATTCGCCCGCACGCACCTGCTGCGTTGAAGCCCAAAGGAAATCCGACAACTTGACCGCGTTATTCACCACCGCCATGGAGCTCCGCGAGATCGACGCCGACGGCGTTTACCACGTCTACGAGGGCGAGCTGAACAAGCACTGGACGATCGGGCCCAAGGTGCACGGCGGGGCCATGGTTGCGTTGTGCGCCAACGCCGCTCGCACCGCCCACGGCGGACCGGTTGAGCCGGTTGCGGTTTCGGCCAGTTTCCTGAGGGCACCCGACCCGGGCCCGATGCGGCTGCTGACGTCGATGCGCAAGCGTGGACGCCGGATCAGCGTGGTCGACGTCGAGCTCAGCCAGGGTGATCGCACCGCCGTGCACGCGGTCGTCACGCTCGGCGAGCCCGAGCATCTGGTGCCGCCGTTGCTGTCGGCCAACCCCGCGGTGGGCCTGATGGATCCCGAACCGCCCGACGATGTGGTGCCGATCGGCCCGGGCCACCGGCTGGCCGGGCTGGTGAATCTGGCCGAGGGTTGCGACGTGCGGCCGCTGATCTCGACGCTGGAGCCCACCGACGGCCGGCCGCCGGTGATCCAGAACTGGGTGCGGCCGCGCGATGTGGCGCCCGACGTGCTGTTCGCGCTGATGTGCGGCGACGTGTCGGCGCCGGTGAGTTTCGCCGTCAACCGCACCGGCTGGGCGCCGACCGTCCAGCTCACCGCGTACTTACGGGGTCTGCCCGCCGATGGCTGGCTGCGGGTGGTCTGCACCTGCGTGCAGATCGGCCAGGACTGGTTCGACGAGGACCACACCGTCGTCGACTCCGCAGGCCGGATCGTGGTGCAAAGCCGTCAGCTGGCGATGGTTCCGGCACCCTAGGTTGTCGGCGTGCGACCCGCTGCACGCGGCCACGCCGCGCTTGCGATCGCCCTGTCCACAAAACCCTTAGACGTCTGCCATGCTGGTCGACATGGCCAGAATCGCTCTCGTCGGCGGTGGAAGCATGGGCGAAGCCCTGCTGTCGGGCTTGCTACGGGCAGGACGGCAGATCAAGGACCTGGTGGTGGCCGAGCGGATGCCCGACCGCGCCCGCTACCTCGCCGACACCTACGGGGTGCTGGTGACGTCGCTGCCCGATGCGGTGGAAAATGCGACGTTCGTCATCATCGCGGTGAAACCCTCCGACGTCGGCTCGGTGATCGCCGAGATCGGCAAGGTCGCCGCCGAAGCCGACCACGACAGCCCGGACCAGGTGTTCATCACCGTCGCAGCCGGGGTCACGACGGCCTATCTGGAATGCAAGCTGCTGGCCGGGACACCGGTGGTCCGGGTGATGCCGAACGCGCCGGCGTTGGTCGGCGCCGGGGTCAGCGCCATGGCTGCGGGCCGTTTTGCGACCCCTGAGCAGCTCAAGGAGGTCGCAGCGCTGTTCGACTCGGTAGGTGTGGTGCTGACGGTCCCCGAGGAGCACCTGGACGCCGTGACGGCGGTTTCGGGTTCGGGTCCCGCGTACTTCTTCTTGATGGTCGAGGCGTTGGTGGACGCCGGCGTCGCGGCGGGGCTGAGTCGCTCGGTGTGCACGGAGTTGGTTGTGCAGACGATGGCCGGCTCGGCGGCACTGTTGCTGGACCGGATGGAGCACGACCGCGGAACGGGTAACGACGCCAGCCGTGACCTGTCGCTGGACACCACCGCGGCGCGGCTGCGCGCGATCGTTACCTCGCCCGGCGGCACCACGGCGGCTGCGCTGCGGGAATTGGAAAAGCGAGGTTTGCGGGCGGCCGTCGACGAGGCTGTCAGGGCGGCAAAAACACGCTCTGAGCAGCTAAGAATTACAACTGAGTAATTTATAGAATTTTATTTATTTGCCACCACCCGTCGCAATAACCACACTAGTCCCGCTATTCTCCTTGTTGGTAGCACCTGTGGGTGCCAGCGGAGGGGAAGCCGCTGGGACTGCAGGAGCCTGACTGATTGGGTTGCGATGACGTCTATGAACGGGCCATCGGCACGGGATTCGGCTGGCGGTAAGTCGGGACGAGACACAGGTTCCGCCGATGGCCAGCAGCCCCGGACGCAATTCCTGACTGTGGCAGAAGTGGCAGCACTGATGCGGGTCAGCAAGATGACGGTGTACCGACTGGTCCACAACGGTGAATTGCCTGCGGTTCGCGTCGGACGGTCTTTCCGCGTGCACGCCAAGGCCGTGCACGACATGCTGGAGAGCTCCTACTTCGACGCTGGCTAGCGCGTCAGCGGCGGCCGTCACGCTGGTCTGACAATCGAACGCGAACGTCAGGCTGACGTGACACTCGCCGATATTCCGCGCTGCCGGAGTTGAGTGCCGGCACCGGCTTTGGTGTTCGACGTGCTCACCCGGGTAGAGTGTCGGGGTTATTGCATATGCCCGGCCATGGCGGACTCGGGCCGCCACACCGCGCGACGACGATGCGGGACGCGCAGCGTCCCGAGGAGGAGTCGGGCAATCCAGCACAGATAGCGGAGTTAATGGGTTCAGTAATCAAGAAGCGGCGTAAGCGGATGTCGAAGAAGAAGCACCGCAAGCTGCTTCGCCGCACGCGGGTGCAGCGCAGAAAACTCGGTAAGTAACTTCCGTTGGCGGCTGCCTTCGTTCGCAGCCGATACCGCGGTAACTCGAGTCGTTAGGCTAATCAGGTGGAGTCGTCGGGGGATCAGTCAGGTACCGGAGCGGGCCCTCGCACACGTGGCACCGACAGCGATGCCGTGCACTATCCAAAGGTCGTGCTGGTCACCGGTGCATGCCGGTTTCTGGGCGGGTATCTGACGGCCCGACTGGCGCAGAACCCGATGATCAACCGGGTCATCGCCGTCGACGCGGTCGCGCCCAGCAAAGACATGCTGCGCCGAATGGGCCGCGCAGAATTCGTCCGCGCCGACATCCGCAACCCCTTTGTCGCCAAGGTGATTCGAAATGGCGACGTAGACACGGTGGTTCACGCGGCGGCGGCGTCGTTTGCCCCCCGGTCCGGCGGCGGGGCGGCGTTGAAGGAGATCAACGTGCTGGGCGCCATGCAGCTGTTCGCGGCCTGCCAGAAGGCACCGTCAGTGCGCCAAGTGGTGCTGAAGTCGACCTCGGAGGTCTACGGGTCCAGCCCCCGTGACCCGGTGATGTTCACCGAAGACAGCAGCAGCCGTCGTCCATTCCGAGAAGGCTTTCCGAAGGACAGCCTGGACATCGAGGGTTACACGCGCGGGCTGGGCCGGCGTCGACCCGACATTGCGGTGACCATCCTGCGGCTGGCCAACATGATCGGTCCGGCGATGGATACCACGCTGTCGAGGTACCTGGCCGGGCCGTTGGTGCCTACCGTCCTGGGCCGTGACGCGCGGCTGCAACTGCTGCACGAGCAGGATGCGCTGGGTGCCCTGGAGCGCGCCGTCATGGCCGGTAAGCCCGGCACCTTCAACATCGGCGCCAGCGGGGTGATCATGCTGTCGCAAGCCATCCGACGTGCCGGCCGCGTGGCACTGCCGGTGCCCGGATTTGGTCTGTGGGCGCTGGATTCGCTGCGCCGCGCCAACGGCTACCTCGAGATCAACCGCGAGCAACTCGACTACTTGAGCTACGGCCGCGTGATGGACACCACGCGCATGGAACAAGAGCTCGGATACCACCCGAAGTGGTCAACTGCGGAGGCTTTCGACGATTATGTCCGCGGCCGAGCTTTGACTCCCATTATCGATCCTGAATGGGTACGCTCCATTGAAGGTCGGGCCGTAGCAGCAGCGCAGCGCTTTGGTGGCCGAGCCAAAATCAACTCCGGGTGGGAGGTGAACTAATGGCGGGCGATTCTAAGGCGAAAGTCATTCCGCTGCACGGGAATTCAGGCCGTGCAGCGGCGCAGCGGCGTGCCGGGCAACGCACGCAGACCGCTCGCCGACATCCTTCGCTGCTCTCCGAACCCACCACCCGGGCGTCCGCCGATGAGATCGCCGCCGTCGTACGCGAAATTGATCAGCATCGTCGCAGCGCGGGCAGTCGATCCGACGCCGAGCAACCCAACAATGAGCTCGCGCAGAAGGTCAGTGGCGTCGCGGAATTCCTGCGGCACCGGCTCACCGGCGAGTACCGCGTCGACGAGTTCGGGTTCGATCCGCACTTCAACGACGCGATCGTGCGGCCGTTGCTGAGGTTCTTCTTCAAGTCGTGGTTCCGGGTCGAGGTCAGCGGCATCGAGCATCTACCCGATACCGGCCCGGGTCTGGTGGTGGCCAACCACGCCGGCGTACTGCCGTTCGACGGGCTGATGGCCTCGGTGGCGGTGCACGACGAGCATCCCGCGCACCGCGATCTGCGATTGCTGGCCGCCGACATGGTGTTCGACTTGCCGATGGTGGGCGCAGCGGCCCGCAAGGCCGGGCACACCATGGCGTGCACCGCCGATGCGCACCGATTACTGGCCGCCGGCGAGCTGACCGCGGTGTTCCCCGAGGGCTACAAGGGTCTGGGCAAGCGCTTCAAGGACCGCTACAAGTTACAGCGGTTCGGCCGCGGCGGCTTCGTGGCGGCGGCGTTGCACACCAAGGCGCCGATCATCCCGTGCTCGATCGTCGGCTCGGAGGAGATTTACCCGATGCTGACCGACGTTCGGCTGCTGGCACGGTTGTTCGGGCTGCCGTACTTCCCGATCACTCCGCTGTTCCCGCTGACCGGCCCCGCCGGGCTGGTGCCGTTGCCGTCGAAGTGGCACATTGCCTTCGGCGAGCCGATCCCCACCGAGCAATACGACGGCGCCGACGCGGAAGATCCGATGGTCACTTTCGAGCTGACCGACCAGGTGCGCGAGACCATCCAGCAGACGCTGTATC
This sequence comes from Mycobacterium sp., assembly GCF_036490025.1. Classification (GTDB taxonomy): domain Bacteria; phylum Actinomycetota; class Actinomycetes; order Mycobacteriales; family Mycobacteriaceae; genus Mycobacterium. Next base: position 8,333 of record NZ_DASXEP010000036.1, read on the forward strand.
AGCTGCTGGCGGGCCGCCGCAACATGTTCTTCGGCTGAGCTCTTAGGCGGCCGCCTTGACCAGGGTGAACTGGCAGACGTCGCAGCTGCCCTCGTGGAACAAGTTGGCGCACCCCTTCAGATACTTCATGTAGCGCTCGTAGACCTCTTCGGATTGGATCGCGATCGCCTCGTCCTTGCGGTTCTCCAAGGCCTCCGCCCAGGAATCCAGGGTCCGCGCGTAGTGCAGCCGCAGCGGCTGGATGCGCTCGACCTCGAAGCCGGCCTTGGTCGCGTGATCCTCGACGATGGCCACCGTCGGTAGCCGACCGCCGGGGAAGATCTCGTTCATCATGAACTTGGCGAACCGCGCCCTGGCCATGGTGATCTTGATGTCACGCTCTTCGAATTCCTCGGCGCTGGGAATCACGATGGTGTGCAACATCATCGTGCCGCCGGCCGGCAGCGCGTCCCAGGCCATCTTGAAGAAGTCGTCGTAGCGGTCGAAGCCGAAGTGCTCGAAGGCGCCGATCGACACGATCCGGTCGACCGGCTCGTGGAACTGCTCCCAGCCCTCCAGCAGCACCCGGCGCGAGCGCGGGGTGTCCAGCTCGTCGAACGACTTCTGCACGTGGGTGGCCTGGTTCTTGCTCAGCGTCAGGCCGATTACGTTTACGTCGTACTTCTCGATCGCGCGGCGCATCGTGGCCCCCCAGCCACAGCCCACGTCGAGCAATGTCATGCCGGGCTGCAGGCCCAGCTTGCCCAGCGACAGGTCGACCTTGGCCAGCTGCGCCTCTTCCAGCGTCATGTCGTCGCGCTCGAAGTAGGCGCAGCTGTAGGTCTGACTCGGATCGAGAAACAGCCGGTAGAAGTCGTCGGACAGGTCGTAATGCGACTGGACGTCATCGAAGTGCGGCGTGAGATCGGCGCTGCTCATTGGTGTGGGTCTTCCCCCTAGAAGGCTCCGGCTGAGGTTAGGCCCCGGCTCGGATGGATGCAATTGCCGCGATGGTCGCCTCCGCGTTTGCGTCGGGGCTGGTCGATTCGCCGAGCATGGTGACGATGCTGGTGATGATGGGGTTTCCGTCGGCGTCTGTGACTTCGCTGCGGATTTCGGCGATCACCGTGCTGTGCGACTCGATGACCGAGTCCAGGTAGGTGTCGAAATACAACCGGTCGCCGGTCTTGATCGGCCGGTGGTACAGAAACTTCTGGTCGCGGTGTAACACTCGGGCCAGGTTGATCGGGATGTCGAACTTGGTGAAGACGTCCATTTGTACGCGACGGCCGGCGACCGCAAGGAACGTCAGCGGCGCCACCGTGCTGTCGTAGCCGGCCTCGGCGGCGGCTTCCTCCGAGTGGTGCGACGGATGTGCGTCTTTGAGGGAGAGCGCGAACTCGCGGACCTTTTCGCGTCCGACCTCGAAGTAGTCCGGGAACCGGTAGTGCGTCCCGACGAGTCCTTGGGCCCCTGCGGGCAATGACATGCGCTGCTCTCCACTCGTATGTGTGCTCAGCCGCGCAGCTTATCAGCGAGATTGCCGCCGAGACGCCACCGCAGCCAGTGCGCCGCCCGCCGCGCCCAGTGCCAGGGCCGACGGTACGCCGATGCGGGCGGCCTTGCGCGCGGTGCGGAAATCGCGGATCTCCCAGCCGCTCTTGCGGGCATAGTCGCGCAGCGCGGAATCAGGGTTGATCGCCACGGCCGTTCCGACCAGGGAGAGCAGTGGCACGTCGTGGTAACTGTCGGAATAGGCAGTGCAGCGCTTCAGGTTGAGGCCCTCACGGATGGCCAGCGAGCGCACCGCGTGGGCTTTGCCGGTGCCATGCAGGATGTCGCCGACCAGCCGACCGGTGAATATCCCGTCGACCGATTCCGCGACGGTGCCCAGCGCGCCGGTCAGTCCGAGGCGGCGGGCGATGGTGATCGCGAGCTCATAGGGCGTGGCGGTGACCAGCCAGACCTGCTGACCGGCGTCGAGATGCATCTGCGCCAGGTCGCGGCTGCCCTGCCAGATCTTCTCGGCGATGATCTCGTCGTAGACCTCTTCGCCTAATCTCATCAGCTCGTCGGTGGACCGGCCTTCGATGAACGCCAGCGCTTTGCGCCGGCCCTCGGCGACGTCGTTGCTGTTCTCCTTGCCGAGAACCTGAAACTTGGCCTGCGCGTAAACGAATCCGAGCACGTCGCGATAGGTGAAATACTTTCGCGCGGCCAGACCGCGGCCGAAATGTATCAGCGACGAACCCTGCACCAAGGTGTTGTCGACGTCGAAGAACGCCGCTGCCGTCAGATCGACGGGCGGCTGCTCGGGGCTGGGGGCCTCGTCGGTCTGGACGTCTTCGAGTGCCCGTTCCGCGCTGGCGTTGGCCGCCAACGTCTGAAATTGCTGCTCAGCCGGGTCGAGTGCCGCGTTGGGGCCGGGGTCGACAGCATCCGGGCCGTCCGGGGAGATCACGGTTCAACACTATCCGTCCGTGAGGTGCTGGGGCGGTCGGCGGCGGCGATGTTGAGGGGGCGGGCTTGGCAGACGGTCTACCTGTCTTGCCAGCCCTTGTACTCGGTACCGGAGGTGTCGTTCCAAAACTTCGGCGAGACGTATGTCGCGCGATGTTCTGTCGGTCGCGTGATGACGGCTACTTTGGGTGTTGAGAATGTCTTTCCAATGACGTCTTTGCTCATACCGGGGTGCCTCGGTTGCTGCCGGGCTTTTGAATCAGCAAATCGTCCTGTTCGCGGCGACGGCAGGATTCTACAAATTGGATGGCTGCATTTCGATCAGATAAGAATTCATGATATTGATCCGACGTGATCTCGTAATATTCTTCATAGTCTACGACGCCGTTGCTGACGGGTATTGACGCGTATTTACGGCCAGATGTGGATTCGACACCGAGAGAATATCTGTCGTCCCTCGAGAAATACGTATCGTCAAACTTCATCGCAGATCCTTTTTACTCGGAGACATCGGTGACACTGTAGTCCGGCCTCGGGACGTTTCCCGCGTCGATGACGGCCTCGGATGCACCGTCTGGCAACTTGCCGCCTGGAATCCATTGATCATTGGCGCCCAGTTCGTTGCCCGATGGCATACGCAGATCGAATTCGTGTGGATGGCCGATATCGATCCTGACTATCTTGTTCGAGTCAAGAAATCCTTCAATCAAACCCAATGCTTTCTCCATGGCGCGCGGATCACCGCGAATTGCTTCGATCAAAGCATCAGCTTCGCTCTTCGGCATGATAAAGGAAGTACCATCTCTTTGCGCGATCCCGTACTTGTCAAGGTTGCTTTCTGGCATGAAGCGGGTCGCGCCCTCATGAAACTTATCGAGGTGTTGCTCGATGTATTCCGGGGACAGGTAGTCGTACGGGTCGGGGCGACTGCCTTTAGGCAAGGCCAGAATTTCGTCGCGCTTGTCCTCAGTCAAGCCATGCAAAGCTGTGTCGTCTCCGCTACCGCCGTGGCCGTCACTGCTTCCATGTCCGTGGCTGCTGCTTGGTGAAGGGGGAGGATGCGCTGGCGGAGTGCCGGCAAATCCAGGAGACATAACAGCGGATGTGGTGGGAGCCGCTGGACGCGGTCCGATTGACCTCTCCGTCAGTGCGGGTGCCGACGTGCCGTGACGATCCGGCTCGTGACTGGGTGGCGCCGATTCGACGACTGGCTTCGGAGCTGTATCCGCTGGCGGCTTCTGACCAGTCGGACTCTTTGACTCGGTGAGTCCGTATGGCGGCAACGCGTTTTTGGGCTTTGGTGCGGCCTCGGGCTGTCCGCCACGTGTCGGTTCATTCTGTGGAGGGGGTTTGTCATGAGGCGCCGGGTTGGGCACTCGACCCGGCGTGGGTAGGTGAACGCTTTTGGGCGCCTCGGCAGCGTCCGCCGCGAGGCTGCCGAGTTTGGACACTTTCGATAAGGCACCGCCCGGGAGGAGCAACGTCGCGAGGTCGAAAGTGGATTCGCCGGCCGCCTTGAACGGGTTGGTGGCCCACTCGTCCCAATGGACAGTGTCCTTGCCGAGTTCCTTCCACGAATCTTCAAACTTCTGCTCGCCCTCCAGTCCGGTCAACGATTTCACTTTCTCGACCGTGTCAGAGACGGAGTGCCAGAAGCCATCCGGGTCGATGACGGCTCGCAGCACCTGGACAGGCCAAAGGCCTTCGACGAGGTCGGCGGCTTCGGTGAAGGCGCCCTCGCAGATCTGGCCGACGTGATCGAGGGCGCGGCCGATATCGCTGGCATGCAAGAAGTGGTCCCACTCCTTCTCGGCGTAGCGGGCCATCGTGGAAACGACTGTGGTCGCCTCGGCGAATGCCGCGACGATATCTTGGCGCAGTGCATCGACTTCAGCGGTGAACTGGTTGATGATGATCCGAATGTCGTTGGCAATCTTGCTGATTTCGTCTTCGTCCTCGTCGGTGAGGAATTCCCAGACTTCCTTGATCCCGGTCAGGGGATTGCAGATGCGTGACAACAAATCCATGATCGCCGCATGGACCGTATCGATTTTGGTCGCATATGACGTGAGTTGAGTCGCGACGGTGACGCTCTGATGCAAGATTGCGGCCGCACAGCGGTTGGTTTCGGTGAACGCGGCACCGATTGCCGGGCCTTCCGGGATCTGTTGAGCCCCAATGCCACTCATCGGCCCCACAGCGCCAGTTATTTCGCTGACCTCAAAGTTCGTTCCGGCGTTGATCCAAGCCGCCGCTGCTGAGCGCAGCTTGGCGGAATCTCCGGTTGGCCAAATCATCCCGATGTATTTGGACACCCAACCCCATCCTGCCGGGGCGCCGATGCCGTGGCCGACGGCCGATGGCGTCGAGCCCGCTGAAATGAGACCGGTTAGATGCGGGCCTGGAAGGGGTTGACCGTGTCCGGAGATATTCGACATCGCCTCGGCCACTGAGTAGTTGTGTGCCGACATCCGAACGCCATCACCCAGCCGGCACAACCCATTTCGGGTGGTCGCCAGCGCCTCGAGCAGTTTGGATGCGGAAGTGTTGTAGCTGCGGCCGAAAGCCGCGCCGGCCGGATCGTCACCAGCCATCCCGTGGCATCCCGCAAGCGCTGTGGTCAATGTCGAAACGGTTGACCCTAAGCCCTCGCCAATTGAGAGCACTGCGGCGCCGGCGCCGTCAAGCATCTCAGGGTCGACGACGAGCGGTGGCATCAGTTCAAGACCACATGGCAGTATTCGTTGCCATGGCGTGGGCGTAGTTGTGGTGCGCCACAGCACCAGCAGTTTTCAGCTGGTGCAATGCCTCGCGCATCGTCGCTTCGCCGTGCGACCAGTGGCGGTGCGCCTCGCCGTGCGCCGTTGCCGCCTGACCCGACCATGAACAGTGCAAATGCGTTACCAGCGAGTCAATTTCAGCGATCATACTCTCGGCGTGCTGCACAAAATCACCCATGCGCTGCATCGCGTCTGCCAGCGCTTGCGGATCGACACTGAACGCGTCAGCCACGGTAAACGCCGTCCATTATCTGCGCTGACGCTTGCTCACGAGTGTGGAATTCGACACCGACGACTCCGACTGCCTTCGCCAAGATGGACAGCCCCAGCTGGACCTCTGCGGTCCCGCGATGCCATAGGTCCCAGGCCTGGCCGTAGGCGTCACCCGACCCACCGTGCCAACCGGCTAGCAGTTCGCGGACTTGGCCATCAAGCTCGACCTGTCTGGTGTGTAGATCCTTCGCCGCACTCGACAATGCTTGTGACGCAACGTGCATGACTTCGGGTTGAACCCGCATTACCTCGCGCTCGCCCATAGCGCTAAAGCTAGAGGGCTTGCGCATTCGGCACAATTCACCCTCGGCCCGAACATAACCCAGCTGAATAGCGAGGCTTCTGTCTGGGCCTAAGCCTTCGTATTACGAACGGTTGCGGTCGATTTCGTCTTCGTCGGCGCGCTTGTCATCAGGAGCCAGGAGGCGCCGGCTGGCAACAGGTTTTCCGGCAATGCGTTTCACGACTTCTGGCGCAGTTTGGGGCGCGGAGATGCGGCCCTGCACAGGAGCGCCGTTCTTCACCGAGGGTGGTACAACGCGCTTTGTGTCCGGCTTATCAGTGCTGCCGGCGCCGGCGCCACCCATGGCAGCCGGCGGCATCATCGGCATGCCGCCCATTTGCCCGCGCGCGCCTGCGGCCGGATCGGGTGCACTGGGCGGGGCCGGGGGCATCTGCGATGAGGCTGGAAACGTTCCGGCTGACGGAGTCGGCGGCGGCCCAAGGGTTCCGGCCGGCGTTGTGGCCTCCGCCAATCCTGCGCCGGCCCCCCCGACGGCACCGCCGGCGCCCAGCGCTGCGCCGCCCGCGCCGAGTGCGTCGCCGAGGGCATCTGCGGGAAGCTCACCGGCCATGCCGGCGCCTTGCCCTGCCTTGCCCATACTGCTGGCCAACTGCGTGCCGACCTGCATGCCTTGCTGC
>NZ_DASXEP010000145.1:0-37675 GCF_036490025.1 Mycobacterium sp.
GGACAGGTCTTCTACCAACGTCACCTCTTCGCGCCGACCGCGCACCAAAACCCCATGGTTATCTGCGCGCAAGTTGCGCACCCAGTTCGCCTTCTGGCCGAGCATGGAGACCAGATAGCGCTCGCCCTGGTAGTCGGCGACGACCACCGGGAACGAAACGATCCGTCCCGATTTGTGGCCCCGGACTTCGAGCGTGGCAGCTCCGTTGGGCCCCATACCCTTGGCTAAAGACAAGGCGGCCAAGCGGTTTGCGACACGCGCGGACCATCCCGGACGGCCCTTGCGATATTGCCAACGTTGAAAAGCGCTTACCAGGCGGCCCAGCATGCGTTCACATTACTGCGGCCCGGGCACAATTACATCTGCGCCCAAACGATTTTCGTCTGCAGGTAGGTCTCGATGCCCGCCTTGCCTGACTCGTAGCCCCAGCCGGACTGCTTGTAACCACCGAAGGGCATCGAGTGGTCGAACTGCATCTGGCAGTTCAGTCCCACGGTTCCGGCCTTGAGCCGCTTGGCCATCCGGTGCGCGCGACCCAGGTCACTGGTCCACGCGGTGGCCGCCAGCCCGTAGCTGCTGTTGTTGGCCAACGCGACGGCTTCGTCCTCGTCGTCGAACGGAAGGATCGTGACGACCGGCCCGAAGATCTCCTCCTGGAACAACCGGCTGGTGTCGGGGTCGATGTTGGTGACGACGGTCGGGTGCACGAAGTAGCCCTTGCGGTCCAGCCGGTGCCCGCCGGTGACCAACTCGGCGCCGTCGGACTTGGCCTGATCGAGGTAACCCAGGACGCGGGTGAGCTGCTTCTGGCTGATCAGCGGGCCGACCATGGCGCCGTCGTCGTTGGGTCCGCCCAACTGCATGACGTTGGCCATGTTGGCGATTCCCTCCACGACCCGCTCGTAGACGCCGCGCTGGGCGAAGATGCGCGATCCGCACACACAGGCCTGGCCGGAGTGGATGAAGGTACCGAACGAGGCCATCGGGATGGCCAGGTCCAGGTTGGCGTCGTCGAAGACCACCACCGGAGACTTGCCGCCGAGCTCGAGGGTGATCTTGTTGAGGTTGCTGTCGGCCGCGGCGTGCACGATCGCCCGCCCGACTTCCGTCGACCCGGTGAAGGCGACCTTCTCGACATCGGGATGCGCGGTGATCGCCGCACCCGCGGTGTGCCCGTAGCCGTTCACCAAGTTGACGACGCCCTCGGGCACCCCGGCCTCGGCGAGGATCTGGTCGAGGACCAGCGCCGAAAGTGGTGTTTCCTCAGCGGGTTTGACGACGCTGCTGCAGCCGGCCGCCAGTGACGGCGCAAGCTTGGCGCAGAAGTTGAAGACCGGGCCGTTCCACGGGAAGATCAGGCCCACCACGCCGTAGGGCTCGCGCAGCGTGTAGGTATGCATATGCGAGTCGACACCGGTCAGGCCACCGGTATTCACGTCACGCGCGATCCCGTCGATCTTGGTGCACCAGCCTGCGTAGTACCGGAACCACTCCGACCCGACCTTGGTGATGATCTGCGCCTGCGCTGGCGGGATGCCGGCGTTCAGCGATTCGAGCTCGGCGAGGATGTCAGCGTTCTCATCGATGAGATCGGCCACCCGCCATAGCACCTTGGCTCTGTCGTAGTCGGGCATACCGGACCACACGCCAGACTCGGTGGTCGCCTTGGCGCGGCCAACCGCGTCGTCGATGGCTTCGGGACCGCAATCGGTGAATTCGGTGATCTGCTCTTCGGTGGCGGGGTCGATGATCGGAATCACCTGACCGGTGCCGGGTCGCTTACGGATGTCGTCCAGCACGTCCTGCACCGTCACGGGGGTCCCTTCGCTTCGTTGCGACTCTATCTCTGTAGAGATGGTGGGCATGAGTGTAGCCCAGGGCCGGCGAGCTGTTGCGGCCGCGGTTACTTCCAAGCGAAAACCGGTTGCTCCAGCTCGTCGACCGGATCGTGGCGCCCCTCCAGGCATAGCCAGCGCAGCTGCAGCAGCACCGCACCCGTCGGCGCGTGGATTAGGTCGTTTCCCAACGGGATTTGCACAACCGGGCGGGGGCTTTCCGGGATGGTGATGAATTGCGGCGAGTCGGCACGCTGCAGTTGGTGCAGCCCCACGCGGTAGACCGCGACGACCTCATCGGGTGCCGGTTGCGGGTCGAGCCGTCCGCCTCCCCAGAGCACCACCGGAGTGATGACGTATCCGGACCGAGTCGGATAGTCGTCGAGGAGTCCCAACACGGCCGGCGCGGCAAGTTTGATGCCGACCTCTTCGTCCAGTTCGCGAAGGCCCGCGTCGACCGCATCCTCTCCCGGGTCCAGCCGACCACCCGGAAGCGCCCACTGCGCCGGGTGCGAGTTGAGGCGGGAAGTCCTGCGGCACAACAGGAACGCGGCACCCCCGGATACGCCGACCATGCGACCGTCGAGACCGGCCGCCGGCGACGGCCGTCCCGCGATCCAGTCGTCCACCGGCGCCGGGTCGATCCTGTCCTCGCCGACCTCCGATTCGACGAGCACGACCGCGACGGCCGCGTGCCGCTTGGTCGGGTCGGCCACGACGCGGCGGTCATGAGCCGCCAGCTGGTCCCGGATCCGCTCGCGCAGTGCCTCGTCATAGAGGATTGTCACCACCCGAGCCTAAGCCGACGGGCCGCCGGTTCCTGACGGCTCGGTACGGCGGCGTCAAGTGCTGATTAACTGTTTATGCGGCCGTCGGATCGGATTGCCGCGACCCGGAGCGGTCCAAGGAGGTGGTGGGTCGGGATGGCGGACATCACCATGTTGATCCTCGCCGACCACGACTGGTTTCGTGACCAGTTCGCCAAGCTGGACGATCTGCAGGCGCAGACGCCGGTCGATCAGCGCGCGCTGGAACGGGTATGGCGTCCGCTTGCCGACAAACTGGACGTGCACGCCTACATCGAGGAGAAGGTCTTCTATCCGCAACTGCTCAAACGCGGCGCGGATGACCCCGAAGGTGAAACGCTCGATGCGATCGGTGACCACAACGACATTCGCGACGGCGTGCGCGATGCGAATGCGGCCGCGATGGCCACCGAAGAATGGTGGGCAGCGGTAGCTCGAACCCGACTGGCCAACGATGACCATATGGCCGAGGAAGAGCGGGAAGGCTTGGCCGACTTCCGTCGCCATGCACCGATCGGCCTCCGCGAAGCACTCGGACGCCAATATCGCGAGTTCATGGCGCAGCATCCAACCGCCAAGGGACTGCCGATCGTCGACCGCGATCCGGAAGGCTACGTCGAGGAACAAGAAGGCGCGGCCCAGTCGGCGCGCACTGACTTCTCGCTCGGCATCGGCAGCCTAAAGGGCGAGTAGATCAGCCCTGCCCGCACCGAGGGACTCTAGTGGCCGAACGACCCATTGCGGCCTGGGGTCACCAGGCCGCATGAGTCAGTTGCTATGGGGCGGTTCAGCCGTGGCCGTTGCCGCAGCCGACGCCCGGAAGACATCCGATGCCCCCGGGCACACCACCGGGACCCGCGAACTGACCGCCGGAACCGCAGCCGACGCCCGGTACGCAACCCTGTCCGCCAGGACCGCCGCCCGGACCACCGTTCTGCCCGCCGGAGCCACAGGTGCCGTTGGCATCGCAGCCGCTGCCGCCCGGATCCTGCTTGAAGACGCTGTGCGTGGGTCCCGCACTCGCCAGCGCGCCGCTAGACGCTTCGGCTGCCGCCACAGGCATCACAGCAATCGCTGCAGCAACAGCTCCACCAACAACGAACGGTTTCATGAAACTGAGTTTCTCCAACATGCAGGGCGTTATACCCCCTTCCACACACGTCCAAAACATCGAATTTCAGTCGTGATGATTCACGATGTTGATGACATTTCCGTCCGGTGCCCTGACGAAAAACCGCCGCAGGCCCCACGCTTCGGTGCTCAGCGGATGCACGATCTCGAAGCCGAGCTCTTGCGCTTCCGCGTATGCCCCGTCGATGTCATCGGTACAGACGGAAATCACCGAGTCTTCGGGAGCGGTCGCGTCGCCGGTGACCAGTTGTAATCTCGCCCCGGCGTCGGCCGAGGCGAGGCGAGCCACCCATCCCATGTTGAATTCTTCGTGACTCAGCCCGAGGTAGTCGGTATAGAACGCCTTGGCTGCCTCGATGTCGGCGACTCGAAGGTTGGCGAATATTTTGGTGGCCTGCATGCGTCTCTCCCGCGTCGGATTAGCAACAGTCATGCTCGCAGTGTGCGCTGGACGAATGGCCGCCGTCTTGAATGTTTCGGAACTCCTCGGCAACCCAGCGCCATGGCGGTACGCCGGCGAACCTCGCAAATTCACGAGTTAGATGAGCTTGATCGCTGTATCCGGCGTCTGCGGCGACAGCGGCCAGATCGACTGTCGCGCAACGCCGCACCGAATCCGAGATCCGCACGGTCGCATGCTCGAAACGCATCAACATCGCTACCGTCTTCGGCGATCGGCCGACTTCCTGGTGGAAGAGCGTCGTCAGGTGCCGGCTGGTCACACCGACTTGCTCCGCTACGGCGCTCACCGTGGCCCGTCCACGGCTGAGCTGCAACAGTTCCCAGGCGTGAACCACTTCGGGCCGCACCCTCGTGTGGTCGCGAGACACCCACGCGTCCACTAAATACTCGGCAATAAAGCTGAATGCATCGTCCCAGTGGCGCGCCTCGCTCACGCGCTGACACAAGTCGATTCCGCCTCGGCCCAATACCGCGGTGGCGTCCAACTCCGCCGGATCCAATTCGGCACTCGGCACGCCGAACAGGGCGCGCGCGGCGAGTGGATGCACCGCCAACTGCACGCCGGCTTGATCGCGATGCTGGCGGACATGGGCGGCCCACACCTGCAGTCCGCCCAGAAGCAGCGGATTCGGTTGGGCGGCACAAAGGCTCTCGGCGGAGTCAGACGCCTGCACTCCATCGTCGAGGCTGATGATGAACGTCAACGTCGACGACGGCATTCCGCGGTGCAACTCATCGGGAGTTTCCAGGGCTCGATACCCCACCATCGACCTGACGCCGGGAGCGATGCGGGGTGGCGCCGTAACGAATTCCCAGACCCGACCCGGTTCGTGGCCAGACACGACTCCCACGTTAGCGGCCACGCCTCGGTTTACGCTGGCGCCATGAGCGGCGACCGAGTGCCCGGCGGGGTGGTGCACAAACTTCCGGCGGACCTACGCACGGCGCTGCTCGCCAACTCCACAGCGCTGGCCGCCTGGAAAGACATCACGCCGTTGGCCCGCAACGAGTTCATCTGCTGGGTCGACGACGCCAAGCAGCAGGCCACCCGGGAGCGACGGATTCGCCGGACCCAGGAAGAACTCGAAGAGGGCCAGCGTCGACCCTGCTGCTGGCCGGGCTGCAAGCATCGCGAACGCACCGGCAAATAAGTCTCGCTTGGCCCTTTACCCTCGATCCTTTTACTACTACCCTTTGTGGTACTACGTCGCATAGTAGATCCTCGGCCGGGGCCGCGTAGCAGCGGTTTCAGCCGTGAGGGGATGGTTGTCATGAACCTCCGACCAGCGGATAGCGCGGTGCGCCAAGCCCAAGGCATTGACGCGCGATATCACCCCTCGGCTGCGCTGCGGCGCCAACTCAACAAAGTCTTCCCGACGCACTGGTCGTTCCTGCTCGGTGAGATCGCGCTGTACAGCTTCATCGTCCTGCTGATCACCGGCGTATACCTCACGCTCTTCTTCGATCCGTCGATGACCGAGGTCGCCTACCACGGGGTGTACCAGCCGCTGCGCGGTTTGGAGATGTCCAAGGCCTACGAGTCGGCGCTCAACATCACCTTCGAAGTGCGCGGCGGTCTGTTCGTGCGCCAGGTCCACCACTGGGCCGCGTTGATGTTCGCCGCGTCGATCATGGTGCATCTGGCCCGAGTGTTTTTCACCGGCGCGTTCCGACGACCGCGTGAAGCCAACTGGGTCATCGGTTCGCTGCTGTTGATCCTGGCCATGTTCGAGGGCTACTTCGGCTACTCGCTGCCCGACGACCTGCTGTCCGGCATCGGTCTGCGGGCCGCGTTGTCGTCAATCACGTTGGGGTTCCCAGTGATCGGCACGTGGCTGCATTGGGCATTGTTCGGCGGCGACTTCCCCGGCACCACGTTGATCCCCCGGCTCTATGCGCTGCACGTCCTGGTGCTGCCGGCGATCATTCTGGCGCTGATCGGCGCGCATCTGGCCTTCGTGTGGTTCCAGAAGCACACCCAGTTCCCCGGCCCCGCCCGCACCGAACACAACGTCGTCGGCGTGCGCGTGATGCCGGTCTTCGCGGTCAAATCCGGCGCCTTCTTCGCACTGATCACCGGGATTCTGGGCCTGATGGGCGGGCTGCTGCAGATCAACCCGATCTGGAACCTGGGCCCCTACCAGCCATCTCACGTGTCGGCGGGATCGCAGCCGGACTTCTACATGATGTGGACCGAAGGCCTGCAGCGGCTGTGGCCGGCGTGGGAGCTCTACATCGGCCGCCACACCGTGCCGGCGGCCGTCGGTGCCGCGCTGATCATGGGTATCGTCTTCACCCTGCTGACCATCTATCCGTTCCTGGAGAAGCGGTTCAGCGGCGACTACGCCCACCACAACCTGCTGCAGCGTCCCCGGGATGTGCCGGTGCGCACCGGGATCGGGGCGATGGCCATCGCCTTCTACTCGGTGCTCACACTCGGGGCGATGAACGACATCATCGCGCTGAAGTTCCACATCTCGCTGAACGCGACAACCTGGATCGGGCGCATCGGCATGATCGTGCTGCCGCCGATCGTCTACTTCATCACCTACCGCTGGTGTGTCGGCCTGCAGCGCAGCGACCGCGCCGTGCTCGAGCACGGCATCGAAACCGGCATTATCAAACGCTTGCCGCGTGGCGCTTATGTCGAACTACACCAGCCACTCGGACCCTTACCGCTGGAATACCAGGGCGCTCCGGTCCCTACCAAAATGAACAAGCTCGGCTCCGGTGGCTCCCCCGGCTCCGGCAGCTTCCTGTTCGCCGACCCCAGCTCCGAGGACGCCGCGCTATCCGAGGCCCACCACGCTGCCGAGCGTCGCGGGCTCACCGCGCTGCGGGATCGCTGATCGAAGCTAGCCCGCGGAATGCGCCCGCTGAGCACTGAGCGAACTGGCCGTATGGATAACCGCGGCCAGCTCACCGGCGATCGCCGGAGTCGCGGCGACGACTGAATCGGATCGGTGCGTGTGCGGGTGGCCGTGTGCATCGGTGACGAGCGCGCCGGCTTCGCGCGCCATCAGCGCGCCCGCCGCGGTGTCCCACGGTTTGTTCGACATCATGACGCATGCGTCCAGCGCACCTTCGGCGACGAAGGCGAGATCAAGCGTCGCCGCCCCGATCATCCGGATGCGTTCGACAAGGGGCACCAGCTCCGCGGTGAGCGCCAGACGTTGCCGATTGTGGACGGCGGCCCCGGGGCCGACGGCGTAGTCCCCCAGCGACACGATCGCCTCATTGAGGCTGCCGGTGCGACTGGCAGTGATCGGTTCACCATTGAGGAATGCACCGTTGTCTTTGACCGCGTGGTAGCTGCGGCCCAGCAGAGGCGCGTGGGTGACCGCAACCACCGCAGAGCCGCGATGCAACAGTGCCAGCGATACCGCGCACAGCGGCAGTCCGTGGGCGAAATTCGACGTCCCGTCGACGGGGTCGAGCACCCAGAGCCACTCTGACATGGCGATGTCTGGCTGTTGTGCAAATTCTTCAGCAAGTAGTTGGATGTCGGGCGTGATCCGGCTGAGGAAGTCGGCGATCTCATGCTGAATCGCGAGGTCGATATCGGTGACCAAATCGCGGTCGCCCTTGTGCTTCACAGTGCCAGGCTGCGACGTTCCAAGAGTTTTGGCGCCGATTTGTGCTGCCCGCCAAGCTATTTCGAGGAACTCCTGGTGCGTCTTCATGTTGCGGACTCGCCTCGCTTCCATTAGTAGTCGCGCAAGTGGGTAACGGCGGAAGATATAGGGGCGGCCATATGTCAGCGTCCGCCGAGCATAACGGCTCTGCGATGCCACTTCCAATTCGGCGACGCGCGGGGTGCCTTCGTCTTCAGGTTTCCCTTGTGTTACAGCATCATTCGATGGTGACCCACGTCACGTGGCGCGCATGTTTAACCCAAGCTCGCGTCGGCTTGCTCGGCTTCTGTAGTCGACGTCACATAATTGCTTGGTGAAGCCTGAATGATAGTACTGGCAGGCGAAGCCTAACTTTCGGTGGCGCAACCCTTTTGCTATCGCGCATTCCAGTGGTTCTGTCCGTGAGCTTCGGCAGTAAGTCGGTTACCGTCTTCAGCGATCGACCTCGGCGATCCGCGCGCAACCCAAAGGCGTTAGGGGTGTTCGATTTTGGTGTTTCGCGCGGAATGGGCAGCGAAGTCCGACCTTGACGGGGGCTGCCGGCGCGATCGTTGTCCAGTCAATCCACGAAGCACACTCGCAGGCAGGGATGAGAAATGACCGCGATAGACGAACGATTCACTACGCCCACCGCGATCCCTACGGTCGCACTCAACGACGAAGCACGGATGCCGGTGCTCGGCCTCGGGGTGGCCAAGCTGTCGGACGCAGAAACGGAAAGTTCGGTGGTTGCCGCGATCGAGGCCGGCTGCCGACTGATCGACACGGCCGCCGCGTACGGCAACGAAGAGGCCGTCGGTCGCGCCATCGCGGCGTCGGGCATTGCGCGTGAGGAGCTCTTCGTCACCACCAAGCTGGGCACCTCCAAGCAGGGCTTCGACAGTGCGCAGGCATCCTGCAAGGCCAGCCTGGATCGACTCGGGCTCGACTACTTGGACCTCTACCTGATCCACTGGCCGGCGCCGGCGCTGGGCAAGTACGTGGAGAGCTTCGAGGGCATGATCCAGGCCAGGGAGCAGGGTCACGTCCGCTCGATCGGCGTATCGAACTTCACCAAGGAGCACCTCGCCACAGTGATCGAGGAAACCGCCGAGGTTCCCGCCGTCAACCAGATCGAGCTGCACCCTCGACTGAACCAGGCTGAGCTGCGTCAGCACCACGCCGAGTGCGATGTCACCACGCAGTCCTACAGCCCGCTGGGTGTCGGTCGGCTGATCGAGGAACCGACGGTCACGTCGATTGCCGCCGAGTACGGCCGTTCGCCTGCCCAGGTGCTCGTGCGCTGGAATCTGCAACTGGACAACGTGGTGGTCTCGCGGTCGTCAAAGCCCGAACGGGTCGCGGAGAACCTGGACGTGTTCGACTTCAATTTGGAGCCCGAGCACATGACGGCGATCGAGGCTCTGCACGACGGCACCCGGGTGTTGCACGATCCGATGGTCTTCACCGGCACCTGAGAGTTCGCGGCCGGCTCAGCGGCGTGCCCATTCCTCGGCGAGCAGCCGGTAAGACCGCACCCGGTCACGGTGGTCGTGCGTGATCGTCGTGATGATCAACTCGTCGGCGTCGGTGGCGTCGCGCAGCCGCTCGAGTTGGTCGGCCACCTGCACTGCGGTACCGACGAATTGGGTTTCGACCCGGTCCGCGACCAACTCCCGGTCGGCATCGCTCCAGGCGTGCCTGCGGGCTTGGTCCGGGGTGGGGAATGAGATGGCACCCTCGGCGGTGCGGATGCTGCGCACCCACAGTCCGTACCCGGTTGCCAGCTCACGCGCGGTGACCTCGTCGTCAGCGACAACGACGTCCGCCGAGACCGCGACGTAGGGCCGGTCGAGCTCAGCCGACGGTGTGAACGCGGCCCGATAGCCGTCGGTCGCTTCCAGGACGGCGGCCGGAGCCACGTGGTAGTTGGCGGCGAAGCGCAGACCCCGGTTACCGGCCACGGCGGCGCTCTCCCCGCCGCTGCTGCCCAGAATCCAGATCTGTAGGTCGGCGCCTGCGCCGGGCACGACGTGGGCCTGCACGCCGTCCGCTGACCGATACGTGTCGGCGATCAACGCGAGAATATCGTCGACCTGCTCGGTGTAGTTCTGCGATTCGGCACCTGGCAGCTGCAGCAACGCCTTGTGCACCCCGAAGCGCGGTGACTTCAGCAGCGGCGTGGGATCGAACTTCGGCGGGATCAACAATCCGTTCGTTGTGCGTCCGTTGACCAGCGCCCGCGGGGTCGGAGCCGCTGCCGTGGGCGCCGGCTCGCGCGGCTTACCTCCGGAACGCCCCAGGCCGAGGTCGAATCGGCCGGGGTGCCACGCATCGAGCAGGCCGAACTCCTCCACCGTGGACAGCGCGGTGCGGTGCCCCATCTGCACCGCACCCGAACCAAGCCGGATTGTCGAGGTTTCAGCGGCGGTCAGGGCCAGCAGCAAGGCGGGCGAGGTGCCCGCCACCCCGGGATTGAGATGATGTTCGGCGAACCAATAACGGGTGTAGCCAAGGCTTTCGGTCTGCTGCGCGAGATCGATGCTGTTGCGCAAGGCTTGCGGCGCAGTCGAACCCGATGAAATCGGGACGAGGTCGAGCACTCCCAGCGTTGTCATAGGCTCTAGGAAGCCACGCCGGTGGCGTTGTCCGCGTCGGTGTTTCGACGTGGCGCCGGCAACGGGGCCAGGCCAAGGTGGTCACGCAGCGTGGTGCCGGTGTAGTCGGCGCGGAACACACCGCGCTCCTGCAACAGCGGCACTACCCGGTCGACGAACGGATCAAGCCCACCGGGGGTGATGTGCGGGACTAGAATAAAGCCGTCGCTGGCGTCGGCCTGCACGAAATCGTTGATCGTCGCCGCGACGGTTTCCGCCGAGCCGACGAAGGATTGGCGGCCCAGCACCTCGACAATCAGTTCGCGGGTGGTGAGATTTTCCGCCTCCGCCTTGGCCCGCCAGTCGTTGGCGATCGCGATCGAGTCGCGGAACATCCGGACGCTGGCCCGGCCGCGTGAGATGGTGTTCTCTCCCACCACGGGGTCCACGCTGGGCAACGGGCCGTCCGGATCGTGGTCGGAGAGATCACGATTCCAGAGTTGCTCGAGAAACTTGATGGCGGTCTGCGGCGACACCTGCGCCAGCCGCACCTCCCGTGCGATCTCGCCGGCCTCAGCGTCGGTGTCGCCGATCACGAACGTCGCGGCCGGCAGGATGAGCAACTCGTCACGACGGCGCCCACAGCGGGCGAGACGGTCCTTGACGTCTTCGTAAAACGCTTGACCGGCACCCAGGGTGCTGTGTCGGGAGAAGATCGCATCGGCGGCTTGGGCGGCGAAGTCACGTCCCTGATCGGAGTCGCCGGCTTGGAAGATCACCGGCCGGCCCTGCGGACTCCTTGGCACGTTGAACCGACCGCGGATGTCGAAATGCCCGTCCTGGTGCGCAAATGCGCCGGCGTGCGGATTCGACAGGAAGACGCCGGCTTCCTTGTCCGCCACAATCTCGTCGCCGCGCCAGGAGTCGAATAGTTCCTGTGTCGTCTGCAGGAATGTCCTTGCCCGCTCGTAGCGCTGGTCCTCGGCCAAGAACCCGCCGCGGCGAAAGTTCTCGCCCGTGAACGCATCCCAGGACGTCACCACATTCCAGGCCGCCCGGCCCCCGGACAGATGGTCCAGCGAAGCGAACTGCCGAGCCACCTCGTAGGGCTCGTTGAAGCTCGAGTTGATCGTGCCGGTAAGGCCCAGTCTGTCGGTGACGGCCGCGAGTGCGGCAAGAACGGCGAAGGTGTCGGGACGGCCGACCACATCGAGATCGTAGATCTGGCCATTCTGTTCGCGAAGCCGCAGCCCTTCGGCGAGGAACAGAAAGTCGAACTTGCCACGCTCCGCCGTCTGGGCGAACTGCGCGAACGAACTGAATTCGATGTGGCTGCCAGCCGCAGGATCGCTCCACACCGTGGTGTTGTTGACGCCGGGAAAATGCGCCGCCAAGTGAATCTGCTTTATCGGCTTGCTCATTGGACGATAATCCTCGTTGTCGGTGGATCAGGCGATCGCGTAGCGGTTGGCCGGACGGGGCAACCCGAGTAAGCCGCGGAGGGTGGTGGCCTCGTAGCCGGCGCGGAAGAGCCCCCGTCGGCGCAATTGGGGCGCCAAGCCCTCGGTGATCTGGATGAGGTCATGTGGCAGCGCCGCGGGCCGCAGCCGAAACCCGGACAACCCGGCGGCATGCCAGTCCTGCAACAGGTCGGCCAGCTCTGCTGGAGTACCGACGAAAATATCAGCGTCGCTTCGGTATTCGGAGCCGGCTCGATCATCGAGTCGGCTCCGCCGCGTCCGAGCTGCCTTGGCGTCGTCGTCGAGGAACACCACTAGGTCGCCGAAGAGGTGTACCGACCCCTCGCTTCGCCCGACCGCCCGTTGTAGCCCGGTAATCTCGACGGCAATGTCTGCGACCTGGCTGGAATCCTGCGGGGTAACGAATCCCACGTCGGCGCTCGAAGCGATCAGCTGGTAGGAGACGCCACCGTGGCCCAGTGCAGCGACGATCGGCTGACCCTGCGGTGGGCGTGGCGTAATCGAGGGCCCCTTGACGGAGAACCAGCGTCCTTCGAAATCAACGTAGTGCAGCTTGTCCCGGTCGATGAACCGTCCAGTTGCGACGTCGCGGATCTCCGCGTCGTCCTCCCAGCTGTCCCACAGTCGCCGCAGCACCTCAACGTAATCGGCGGCCTCAGCCAAATATTCGTTGAGTTGGTGCTGCACAGCCGGATCATTGATCGCACTGGCCGAAAGCTTCGGCAGCGCGCGACGCCCGAAGTGCGCTGCCACGTCGTGACGTGCTGAGATCTGAACACGGACACCGGCCCGCCCGGTGCTGACGTAGTCGAGCGTGGCGATCGACTTCGACATGTGAAAGGGCTCGGTCTGGGTGATCGCCGCAGTGGGCACGATCCCAATCCTGCTGGTGCGCGGGACAATTCGGGCAGCGATGAGCACCGCGTCCAACCTGCCCCGGACCCGATCGGTCCGATCGTCGGGCTCGAAGTGATCGTCGGACTGCAGACCCAGCGAGTCTTCTATCGTCACGAAGTCCAGCAAGCCGCGTTCTCCTTCGGCGACCAGATCAGCCCAGTAACCCGCGTCGAACAGCTCGGCCGGTCGAGCATCGGCTTCACGCCACGCGGCGGGGTGCCAGCCGGCGCCGTCGAGCGCCACGGCGAGGTGGATGGGTGTCGACGAATCAGGCATTACCGACTTGCCTTCCTAATGGAGATGACCATGCAACCAACACGGCGGCCGCGGCACGGCCTGTGGTTTCCAACGAGCGGAATCGCCGTTAGATTCCGGGCCGGCCCCGCAGACGCCGTGGGTTTGGCCGGCCGACGCTGGGGACGTGCGACTGAAAGCCTATCCAGGCAAATGCGGTCGCGCAGAAGCATTGGATCACTGCGACCGGCAGCTACCAGCCGGTAGGCGGGCCGACGTTGAAATCATCCCGATTGCAAAGTCGATGCCTAGGCCGTGGAGGCGGTGTTGCTCAGCAGCGGCAGCACGCCCTCGGCGAACCAGTACGCCTCCTCCAAGTGCGGGTAGCCCGACAAGATGAACTCATCGAAGCCCAGCGAATGGTATTCGCCGATCAGGTTCGCGACTTCTCTATGGCTGCCCACCAGCGCTGTTCCGGCACCACCACGGACCAGACCCACCCCGGCCCACAGGTTCGGATAGATCTCGAGCTTGTCGAGCCGGCCGCCGTGCAACGCGGTCATCCTTCGCTGCCCCTCGGATTCCGACTTGGCATGCAGCGCTGTGGCTTTGGCGACCTGCTCGTCGGTAAGATCGGCGAGCATCTCGTTGGCCACGGCCCAGGCGGCATCGGAGGTGTCGCGGCTGATGGTGTGCAGCCGGATACCGAACCGAACCGTCCGGCCACGCGCGGCAGCCTGTTCCCGCACCTTGTTGACCTTGGCGGCCGCGGACTGCGGCGGCTCACCCCAGGTGAGGTAGACGTCGGCGAACTCGGCCGCGATCGGCAGAGCCGCCGCCGAAGACCCGCCGAAGTAGATCTGCGGCAAGGGATTTGGTGGCGCCGAGACTCGTGCATCGGCAACGGTGTAGTACTTGCCGGTGAAGTCCACCGAATCCTGCGTCCACACCGACGTGACAATCTGCAGGAATTCGGCGGTGCGCGCGTAGCGCTCGTCGTGGTTGAGAAAGTCACCGAAACGGCGTTGTTCGGCGTCGTCGCCGCCGCTGACGACGTTGAGCAGCACCCTGCCTTCGGAGAAGCGTTGCAGCGTCGCGGTCTGCTGCGCGGCCAGCGTGGGTGGCACCAGTCCGGGGCGAAATGCGACCAGGAACTTCAGCCTCTCGGTCTCCGCCAACAGGGCAGCCGAGGTGAGCCACGCGTCTTCGCACCACGTCCCGGTCGGGGTCAGCACGCCCTCGTAACCAAGCCGGTCGGCGGCCCGCGCCACTTCGGCGAGGTAACGGCGGCTGGGTGGCCGATATCCATTCGGAATTTCGCGGTTTGACGATGCATGCGACCCGCCGACGATCGCGCGGCCGTCGCCGGTGGTGGGCAGGAACCAGAAGAAACGAGGAGACATCTGGGAACGACGCTAGGGTCTGCACGGATAGAGAACAAGTTGCATTCCGGGCGGATTTAACCCATCCTGCACCGGGCGGCTTCCAGTACCTTCACCCGGCGTTTGGCGCGACCCCGATGTCGACAACAGCCCCGGCGGCGTTCGGCGGCGGGTGCGGTAGATGATGTGGGCATGACCACCCAGATCCGCGTGCTCGACAGCGAAGCCGACCTCGTCGCCGCGGCTAATGTGTTTCGCACCGCGATGATCGGGTTTCCGCCGCTGTCGAATCTGGCACCCGGCCAGATCACCACGTTGCTCGAGCCTGGCCGTACCGTCGGAGCATTCGTCGAGGACCGACTCGTTGGCACCGCTGACGCCGTGACGAGCGGACTGACCCTTCCCGGCGGAACAATCGTGAGCCACGCGGCTGTGACGCACATCGGCGTGCTGCCGTCGTTCACCCGAAAGGGCATCGCCACCGATCTCATCCGTCACCAGCTTCACGACTTCGCCGCGCGCGGGGAGGTGGTCGCGACGCTGCGGGCGTCGCAGGCGACGATCTACGAACGGTACGGCTACGGTGTGGCGAGCTCAGTACAAAGCGTCGAAGTCCGGACGGCACGTGCGGCACTGCGTCCAGGCGTCGGGGCCGGAGGTTCGGTGCGACTATTGGACGCCACGCAAGTCTGGGATGTGCTGCCCCGGATCTATTCGCAGAATCGTCCCTCCCGCCCGGGAACTATCGACCGCCCCGACGTGTGGTGGCAAGGCCTGCGGCTACGCACCGAATCATCTTCGGGACCTTGGTATGTCGCAGTACACGGTGAGCCGGGTTCCGAAACAGGCTTCGCCCGCTACCGTCCCATCGACGTCGAGACCTGGTTCGTCAACGATCAGCGTTCCATCGTGGTCGAAGACTTCTTCGCACCTGACATCGCGGCATATCTTGGGCTGCTGCGTTTCCTACTCGGGCTCGATCTCATTGACCGGGTGATGTTTTGGATGCTGCCGGTCGACGATCCGCTGCCATGGCTGCTTCTCGATCGTCGGGCGTTGCGGGTAACTGCCGTACACGACGAGACGTGGCTCCGTGTCGTCGACGTCGAAAAGGCGTTGACGGCAAGGCAATACGAAGGACACGGCACCGTGACCATCGCTGTCGATGACCCGCTGCTGGCGGACAATTCGGTCAGCGTAACCATCGCGGGCGACGGCGCCCAACGGACGGACCAGCGCCCGCAACTTCACGTCGGTGTTGCGGGGCTCGCCGCCGTTCTGCTCGGCGGCGCGACCTGGCGCAGCCTGGCGGTCACCGGGTTGGCCCGCGCCGATGATGCGGCCGCTCTCGAGGTGGCCGAACGGCTGTTCGCGGTGCGCGACGCGCCGTACGCGGGTTTCTTCTTCTAACGCAATATCTTTCAGGATGGCAGTCGGCGACGCAGCACATATACAGTCACGCCGATGAGCATTACGACGGTGCCCAGGATAACCGAATTGAGCGGCAACGCCAAGGCGACGACCACGCAGCCGATGAATCCCATCGTCGGGATTATCCTGCCGCCAAGCGTCCACGCTGAGGCGTTGGCGATCGCGTAGTACACCAGGACTGCGAACGACGAGAACCCAATGGCACTGCGGACGTCGGTCGTTCCGGCCAAGATGGCCACGACGACGCCTACCGCAACCTCCGCGCGATAGGGGGTCTTGAATTTGCGATGCACGGCCGAAAGCTGTCGCGGTAGATAGCGATCGCGCGCCATCGCGAATGTCGTGCGAGAGACGCCGAGAATCAGTGCAAGCAGCGACCCGAGCGCTGCCAACACTGCAACAGCTCGAACTGCAGGTTCGCATCCGACTACGCCGGCGACTCGCACCGCATCGGCAAGCGGCGCTGCAGACTGTGCCAGCCGCGGGCCGCCCAGCACGCTGAGCACCGCAACCGTGACAACGGCGTACACGACCAGTGCGATCCCTAACGCCAATGGGATAGCGCGTGGGATGGTGCGCGCCGGATCGCGTACCTCCTCACCCAGGGTCGCGATCCGCGCGTAACCGGCGAACGCAAAGAACAGCAATCCCGTCGCCTGCAGCACGCCGTGAATGCTCGCGCCGGCACCGATGGCGATACGGTCGAAGTGAGTGTGTGGAGCGGTCAGCGCGAGGATCGCCACTGCGGCCAGCGACGCTAGCACCACGGCCACGATGATCCGCGTCACGAGTACCGACTTCTGGATCCCGGCGTAGTTGATCGTCGTCAATGCAATCACCGCCACAACCGCGGTCGCATGCGCTTGAGCGGGCCAGGCGTAAGAGCCGACGGTCAAGGCCGCCGCTGCGCAGGACGCCGTCTTGCCGACGACAAAACCCCACCCGGCCAGATACCCCCAGAAATGGCCGAGTCGGCGGCGCCCGTACACATAGGCGCCGCCCGACTCGGGATAGCGGGCGGCGCAGCGTGCAGTTGACGTCGCGTTGCAGTACGCGATCACCGCCGCCCCTGCCAAACCGACCAGCAAGTTGTTCCCCGCAACCGCTGCAGCCGGGGCCAGTACCGCGAAGACACCGGCACCGATCATCGAACCTAGCCCCAGCACGACGGCGTCGGTGGTGCCGAGGCGACGCTCCAACTGAACCTCGCCCAATGCCATTGGGCGAGAATACGTCTGCAATCTATACGAGGTAGTAGTAATGCTTGGCGTCGCCGTTGGTGGCGACGGCATCCGCCACAATCTGCCCACCGGATTCGTCGAAGCCACGTAACGCGTGGGCGTAACGCACGGCCTTCAACGTCGCCGAAAATTCCTCGTCCTCTTCGGGGAAAACCCGCTCGGACGGGAACCACTGGTCGAATCCGACATTGGTCAGCAGCGTCCACAGGTCGCTTTGCACACCCGCCAGCAGTACGGTCACGCCGCGGTCGGATTCCTCCCGTACGAACTTCTCGATCCGCTCGATGACAACAGCATCCGGGTGGCGCACCCGCTTGACCCGCAACACCAGGAACTTGATGTCTTCTTTTTTGATCCGCTCCCCCAACGCTTCCAGGTAACGCTCGAGTTCGGGTGCGGCACCGAAGAATAGCTCGCCCTCGAAATCGTAGATGATGATGGACGGGTCGGCGGGATCACCCGGCACTCGTTCGCGGACCACTCGGTCTGGAGCTACCACCAACTCCCTGGCCTTCAGCTTCGCCGCGCGCGGCACGAACAGCAGGATCGACAGGGCGACACCGAGCAGCACTGCGGTGTCCAAGTCGATCAGCACTCCGGTGAACGCGGTGAGCAGGACCAGCCCCGCGTCATAACGGGATGCTCTTAACGCGTACCGCAGCCGCTTGTAATCGATCAGTCGCGCCGCGGTGATCAGCAGAAGACCCGCCAGCGCTGCCCGCGGCATGTAATGCAGCAACGGCGCGAACAACAGCACGGCCACGGCGACCGCTATGGAGGCGATCACTCCAGAGAATCGGGTGACCGCGCCGGCCTGGAAGTTGATCGGCGAGCGTGACACCGAACCCGACCCCGGAACGGCCTGGAAGAAGCCCCCGGCCAGGTTGGCCAGACCCTCGGCGATGATCTGCCGATTGTAGTCGAGCTTCTGACCACTTTGGTAAGCGATCGCCTTCGCGATCGAGAGCGCCTCGAGCAGGCCGATGAACGCGATGGCAAGGGCGCCTTCAGACAGCTGGCCTATTTCGCTGAGTTGCACGGACGGGATATGCGGCGCGGGCAGACTCTGCGGGATTTTCGCGGTCAGCGCCACAGCGGTTTTGCCGGCGTGATTTTCGGTCGACCATCCGGCGACGTAGGCGATCAGGGCTGCGAAGACGAGCACCGCCAGCAAGTCCAGCTGTGGCAGACCAAAGCGTTTGATCAGCCGACGGAAAACGACCGCGAGTACCACGGTCGCCACACTGATCACCAACGCGCGGTAGTTGATCGCGTCTCCGTGAAACAGGGTGAGGTAGGTGCGCTTGAACAACGGCATGCGCCCGTTGCCTTGGTCCTTCACGCCCAGCGCGTTACCGAGCTGACCCACCGCGATCAATAATGCCGCTGCCAGCAGGAAGCCCAGGATGACCGATTCGGAGATATATCGAGTCAGGTCACCGAGTTTGAACACGGCAATGAGTATTTGGAATGCGCCGACGAGAACACCCAGTAGGAACAGCGCCTCGAACAGGACCGTGCGATTCTCGGGGTCGAGGAATGCCAACGAGCTGAACACCAGCAGCGATATCGCACTCGTGGGTCCATTGATGAGGTGGGAGGACGACCCGAAGACTGACGCGACGAACGTCACGACGATCGCCGAGTAGACCCCGAATTTGGGATCGACGCCGGCCACCAATGCGTAGGTGATGCCTTGCGGCAGCGACACCGCCGCAACCGTGAGCCCGGCAATCAGATCACGGCGGGCTTTGTCCCCGGTGTAGTCCAGACTCTTCCAGCTCTGCGAAATACTCATGGTTTGTCCGTCTTTCGCCGATGGTGTGCCGACGCATTTCTGGCCGGAGCAGAGGAGACCACGTCGTAGATACCGTTGCTGCCGAAGAATTTTTCTCGCGCGTCAAACCAGTCTTTGGCGATCGCAGAGATCGGGAACAGTTCGATGGCGGGTAACCGGTCCTTGTGCCTGTCCAAGATCTCCGGCTTGAGCGGGCGATAGCCGTACTGGGCGATGGTCTCCTGCGCGGCGTCGGTGTAGAGATACTCCAGATACGCCTTGGCGTACGTCGCGATCTTCTTGTTCTCCAGGTTCGCATCGACCCAGGCAACCGCCGGCTCGGCTCGGATACTGACTGGCGGATAGACGATTTCGAGTTCGTCCTTGTCTTCCGCGACCTCGCGTAGTGCCTCGTTCTCCCAGGTTAGATGCACGTCGCCGATCTTTTCGACCGCATAGGTGGTGGCTGCACCGCGAGCGCCCGGGTCGGCGACCGCGACGTGACGCAGCAGCGCCCTGACGAAGTCGGAAGCCTGCGCATCGCTGCCTCCACGAGTGGTGACCGAACCCCAGGCGGCCAAGACGCTCAGTTTGCCGTTGCCAGAGGTGCGCGGGTCAGGCGAGACGACCTCGACGTCATCTTTGATCAGGTCCGGCCAGTCGTGAATCCCCTTCGGATTGTCCTTGCGCACCACGAACACGATCGTCGACGTATAGGGGACGGAATGGTTGGGTAGACGTTGTTGCCAATCCGGTGCTACGAGTCCACGCTTGCGCAACGCGTCGACATCACTCAGCAACGCCAACGACACGACGTCGGCCTTCTGCTTCCCAGCGATGACGTCAGCTGTCTGGCGTCCGGAACCGCCGTGAGATTGCTTGACTTCCACCGTAACGCCGGTTTGTCGCCGGTATTGGTCGACGAAGGTTTTGTCCAGCGCTGCGTATAGTTCCCGGGTCGGGTCGTAGGAGACATTGAGAATCTGGTCCGGCGAATTGTCGTGGTGCAGGTTGTGTATCGCGAGGAGGCTTGCCGCCAGGACAATGGCGACGACGCCGACGATATTGAGGCGGGGTACGGAAAATAGCGCTTTTCGCCAGCGCGACGATCCCTGCGTCGGCTCTGTCATTGCCGCCTCCATACCTATAACCGGAATCGTGAAAGTTGCCGGCCACCGGCGCCTGGGATTTGCAGCCTAGTGACCGGGTCTGGGATAGGCAGCGGTGTAAATCAGCCTGATTGCAACGGCCGGTCCGACAAGCGGCGACCTACCGCGTCCCCCACTTAGCCTGCGCCGCAGGGTTTTACGTCAGTCGGATCCGGTACGACGACGGCGTCGCCGCACCAGGAGCTGACGCACGACCCGTAACTGTCGGTCGTCACGCCCCGGTGCCCACAGTCCTATTAGGACAGCGCTCACCGCAATCAGAATGGCCAGCACCAACAGCGACGAATGCATGGCCTCGATGAACGCCGCCTTGCTGAGGTCGGACAGGCGGGCACCCGCCGGCCCCAGTCGTCGCGCGACCTCCAGCGCTTGACCCAGCGATGTGGAGGCGGAGTCGCCGACCGGTTTCGGGAATCCAATTAGGTTGGGAGCCAACGTCTTCGCATACTGTGCGGCCAACATCGATCCGGCGAGCGCGATACCGAGCGCGGCGCCGATTTCTCGCGTCGCATCGTTGACCGCCGAGGCCACCCCCTGCTTGTCATCGGGAGCGGTTGTCATGATCACCGACGTCGTTGGCGCGGTGCACAATCCGATACCGGTGCTCAGCACCAGCATCGGCCACGCGGCTCGCCAGTAGGGCGAGCCGGCCTTCACGCCGAGGAGGCAAATCAGCCCGAACGCTATGAGCATGAGCCCGCTGAACACGACCGCGCGCAAGCCGAGCCGGGGTAGATACCAGAACGACAGCACAGACAGCACCAGCATCGGCCCAAGGATGGGACTCAGCGCAAGCGCCGTCTTGTTCGGGCTGTATCCGAGGATCAGCTGCATGTACTGCATCAGCAGGAACATGTAGCCGAACATCGACAGGAAGAACACCGTGATCGTGGCCGCGCCGGCCGCGAATGCGGGCACCGCGAACAGCCGCACATCCAACAGCGGATAACGCTGCCGCACCTCGACAAATCCGAAGGCCAGACCCGACAGCAGGCCCACGCCGATGCTGGTAACCACCAGTGGGTGGGTCCACCCGCGTGTCGGCGCCTCAAGGATGCCGAACACAAGTGTCGCCACGGCGCCGCCGATGACCAGGGCGCCGCGCCAGTCCAATGGTTTCGCGTCGGCATCCCGGGAACTCGCGATGGTCAACGTCAGCACGAAAATGGTCAGCCCCGCACCCGCGAACGCCCAGAAGATCGCGTGCCACGACCAGAAGCTCAGCAGTCCGCCGGACCCAAGCATCCCAGCGACAGCTCCCGATCCGGCGACCCCGGCCCAGATGCCAACTGCCTTGTTCCGCTGGTCTTTTGGGTGAGCAGCGGTGATCAAGGACAGCGTGGCGGGCATGATCAGCGCCGCGCCGGCACCGGCGACCCCGCGGGAAACGACGACGACCATGGGGTCGGACAGAACGGCCGGTACCAAAGATGCCGCACCGAATATGGCAAGACCCACGAGCATCGCGCCGCGTCGGCCGTAGCGGTCACCAAGTGCTCCAGCCGGCAACAGCAGGCAGGCGAGCGCCAGGGTGTAGCTGTCGACGATCCAGGTCAGCTGGGCCTGGGTGGCCGACGTGGCGATCGCGATGTCGGGAAGCGCGGTGTTCAGCGCCACCATCGAGGAGATCACCAGCAACACGCCGAAGCATGCGACCGTGAGGAGCCAGAGCCGGGACCGTGTTGACAGGCCGCCGAGCGCGAAGTCGCCGTCGGGCCGCCGTTGGGTCAACGCGTCGACCATACGACACCCCACCCCCTTTCAAGACCGACCGTCTCGAAACGAGACTAGCAGTCTCGTTTCGAGCGCGCGCGGGGCACTGCCTCGGTCGGGTCGCCGCGGCCGCTGATGCCGGAGTTGGCCCCGGTGATCACGGCGATCTTGCGGTCGAGCAGTCCCATCAAAGTCTCCCGATGAAAGTGACGCTAAGAGCTTTCACCGTCGAGTTTGGCCCGCACCGTCGGGGTGGCGTCAAGGACCGCCCAGGCGACGAGCGGTTTCGGGCTGTCCACGATGGAGTAGTCACTGGCATCGCCGGAGACCACTCGGCTGCGTTCGCCATTGACACTCACTGGAATGTCGCCGGCGAGGGTGATCCGGTGCACAACGCGGTGTTGATTGCCATAGTCGGAGACCGCGTAGTGCTGGGTCGCACGGTTGTCCCATATCGCGACGTCCCCAAGTTGCCAGTTCCAGCGAATCGTGTTCTCCAGCCAGGTGATCCGATCCTGGAAGATCCGATACAACGCCTGCCATTCGGCGCCGTTGAGTCCGATGAACGACTTGGCGAAGGAGCCCAGCAGCAACGACTTCTCGCCCGATTCCGGATGCACCCGGACCACCGGGTGATGCGTCTCGTAGTGCGTCGAGTGGAATTCGGCGCCGTACTTCAGGATCGCCTCCGGGTCGGCTTCCACCGCCGCCAGCTTGGCGGGGTCGATCTGTGCATAGTCGAAGGCATTGTTGTGGACGGCCCACAGGTTTTCGGCGAGTTCCTTCAAAGGCTGGGGAAGCTGTTGGTATGCGGCGACGGTGGAGGCCCAGGTGGTAGTACCGCCGTAGGGCGGCAGCTCGACAGCGCGCAGGATAGAGGCTTTCGGCGGGCGGTCGACGAACGTGACGTCGGTGTGCCATTGATTGGCGCCGCCGCCGCCAATGGACTCCAGCCTCATCACCCGGCTGCCCTCGAACTTCAGCGTCGGATGAGGAGTGGTAGGCACACCCAAGGTCTCGGCGAACGCATAATGCGAGTCGTCGTCGAGGTGATCCTGTCCGCGGAAGAACACCACCTTGTGTTTGACCAGCGCTTGATTTATTGCCGCTGCCGTCTCGGCATCGATCGGGCCGAGCTGCACTCCATCGATGCGCGCACCGATGTTCTCGCCCAGCTGCACCACGCGAAGATCACTGGTCATCCCTGCTCCTTGGTCAAGTATCTTTAGTGTAGGCGGCTGTCTACACTGGCCTTGTCCGCTAATGTACACAGATGGCTACAGCGGAGGCAACGGTTTCGACCACGGCGAAGCCAATTGGCAAAGAGGAAGTCATCGCCGCGGTCCTGCAGGCGGCCAGTGAGCTATTTGCCGAAAAGGGACCGGCCGCGACATCCATTCGTGAGGTAGCCGCACGTGCCGGTGTCAACCACGGCCTGCTCCATCGCCACTTCGGTAGCAAGCGCCAGCTTTTGGCGGCGACATTGCAACATCTCGCCGACTCCGCGGCTGCCCTCCGCGAGTCCGGGGCTCCCCCCGCCGAAATCGAAGCCAGCTATGACTTTCAAGCCCGCGTCATGGTGCGTTCGACGCTCGATGGCTTTCCCGTCGAAGAACTCCAACAGCGGTTTCCCGGGATGGAAGCCTTTCTGGACGAGGTGCGGTCCGAACACAGCGATGAGCGCACAGCGCGACTGCTGGCTGCACACGGGATGGCGCTGCAGATCGGATGGGGACTTTTCGGACCGACCCTGCGAGTGGCGTTCGGATTGCAAGACCTCGACGACGGCGAGATCCGTGCAGCGGTCGCCGAACAGATCGCCAAAATCGTTGCAGCTCAATGACGAGACGGACGTCTAGTAAGAATCCATCCCGTACAGAACACTCTGTCTACGCGCGTTTCTGCTAGCTTGGCTGCTATGAAGACCGCGGATCCGCCAACGGCCGCGGGCCCCGCCGACCAGATCAGGCCGGCCCGGCCGGCTGACCGTCTCCTCGCTGCGGCGACGAAACTCTTTGCCACACATAGTATCCGCGCCGTGGGCGTCGACCGCATCCTGCGCGAAGCCGACTGCGCGAAGGCCAGCCTGTACAGCGCTTACGGCTCGAAAGACGCATTGGTCATCGCGTACCTGACGGAATTGGACCTCGCTGACCGGAACCGCTTCACGCAGGCGATCGAGGGACTCACCGACCCGGTCGCGAAGGCGCTGACCTTCTTCGATCTCGCACACGCCAACGGGCTGCGCCAGGACTTCCCGGGATGCCTTTACGCGAATGCCGCAACGGAGTTCCCGGGCGTGCGCTTCGAGCCCATCGATAACCACCGGCGATGGGTGCGAGCCGCGCTGAGTGGCTTCATCAAGGCCGCGGGCGTCCGACGGCCGGCGCCGACGGCGCGCCACGTCCAATTGCTGTACGACGGTGCATTGGCGGCGTCCAAGGTCGAACAGTCCGTCGAGCCGATTCGCTTCGGCCGTGCGCTCGCCGGCGATGCCATCGCCAAGGCGCTGGCCCGTCGTCCCTGACCCGCGCGACTTGTCTTCGAATCATCGCGATTCGATCGCACGGGCGGTCGATCTTCGTCCCACCGCCGAGCGCCCTGAGGGTCTGCGGCGGTAGAGCTCTGCCGCGGCCGGTCCGTCGTTCACGGCGTACATGACCTGGTCACGTACATTTCTTCGCGAAGGCCGCCGGCATCGAGGCACCGACGCGCCACGCCACGTCCCCGTCGCGCAACGCTCAATCCCCAGTCGGGCCGATAGACAGAGTGGTCTGTCTATGCCAGCGTGTGGGCTGTCACCGTCGAATTCTTCAAGGAGCGAGCACCATGACCACCGTTTCTGGCGAAGCCCTCGCGATCGACGCCGCCGGGCTGGACCGACTGTCCTGCAACGCGCAAGCCGACCCGGCCACCGGCAAGAAAACGCTGAAAGCAGAAACGCTGTGCGAGTCGGGCTTTCGTAATCTCACCTATGTGCGCGACTTGGCGCCGATGCTGGTGGGCGAACCGCCGGCCCTGCTGGGTGATGATGCGGCACCCAATCCCTCGGAAACAGTCCTGGCCGCACTGGGATCTTGCGTCGCGGTGGGCCTGCTCGCCAATGCCACCCATCGAGGCATCAGCCTGGCCAAGATCGAGGTGACCATGGAAGCCGACATCGACATCTCGGCGGTATGGGGCGTCGGCGATACGCCCGACGACAAGGTCCTCGGCTTCTCCGCGGTTCGTTGCCACGTGACCTTGGCCAGCGATGCCGACCCTGCCGTGCTGCAGGAAATCCACGACACCGCCATCCAGTGGTCTCCAGTGGTGAACACGTTACGACGGCCGGCAACAGTCGATTCCACCTTGGCCATCGAGTGATCGAAGCACCGGTATGACCACCGAGCTGGAATCCACCGCAGTAGCGGCAGCCTCTCGTCGGGGGCTGCTCACACCACAGGTCGTGAGCCAAATCGCCGCCAGCGCCGCCGCGCTGGACCGAGGAGAACAGGACACCCGCGACAACCTCGGACTGTTGGCGAACGGTGGGCTTCTCGGATTGGGCGCTCCCGACAACCACGATGGCGCACTGCCGGCGATGGCCTCGGCGGTCGCCGAGCTGGCCGGCCAGTGCATGTCGACGGCTTTTTCGCTGTGGGCGCATCGCATGACGGTGGAATATCTGACCGCCGCGGCCACCCCGTGGTCACGCGGGGTCGCCGACGATCTGCTCGGTGGTGCTGCGCTGGGTGTGACGGGCATGGCCTCGGCGTTCAAAGACGCCGCCGGGTGCGGATCTCTGGAATTGGCAGCGGTTTCCGTCGACGGCGGCTACCGGCTCAGTGGCAGCCTGCGCTGGGCCAGCAACCTGTATCGCGATTCGGTTATGGTGACGGCCGCGCGTACCGACTCCGATGAAAAGATCATCGTCGCACTGCCGCTGGCCACCCGGGGCGTCACGATCGGTGACCACTTCGACCTGCTCGCGCTGGGTAGCACCGCCTCGTCCTCGCTCACCCTCGACGATGCCTACGTCGGCGCTGACCAGATTCTCAGCCGTGACACCACAGCGTTTCTCAGCCGCGTCCGTCCGACATTTCTGGTACTGCAATCGGCATTGTGTGTTGGACTGGCCCGCCGGTGCCTGGACGAAGTCGCAGCCTCGCTGTCCGGCGTCAACGCAGTCTTCGCAACGGAATTCGAGGAGCTGACCGCCGAATTGGCCGGCGTTGAGTCCGGGGTGGCGGCGTTCGCCGAGGCCGTCGGCGGTCCGGCAACGCCCGGCAAGCGCGACCTGCTGACGCTGCGGCTGGGCGCGGCCGAGATCGTCAACGCGGCGGCGGCCCTCGAGATCCGGACCGCAGGCGGCAAGGGCTATGCGAGCCGCACCGGTGCCAGCCGGCGATTCCGTGAGGCCGCGTTCATCCCGGTGCAATCGCCCTCGGAAGCCCAGCTGCGCTGGGAACTTCGCAACTGCCCGTAAGCACCCGACACCTTCCCTTGGAGTAAACTCGTGACCTCATCAACGCTGACGACCAACGGCGCCGATCCACTGATCGAATCATTCAGCGGGCCAGCCAACCGCGACCCTTTCGAGCTGTTCACCATCGGCGAGATGACCACCCGGGTCGCCGAGATCGCCGTCGAAAAGGCCGCGCACCCATGGAGTTTCCTGGTGCGCTCGCTGGTCGGTGGTGCGATGGTGTCGTTCGGAGTATTACTGTCGCTGGTCGTCAGCACCGGCATTCCGGCACCCGGGCTTTCCAGCCTGCTGATGGGCTTGGCATTCGGGATGTCGTTCGCGCTCATCCTCGTATCGGGGATGTCGTTGATCACCGCGGACATGGCGGCCGGGGCCATGGCCATGCTGCAGCGGCGCATGACGGCCGTCAGCTACCTGCGCCTGCTAGTGATCGGGCTGATCGGCAACTGCGTCGGTGCTCTGGCGTTCGTCGCTGTGTGTGCCGCGGCCGGCGGCCCCTACCTCGGTGCGTTTGCGCAACGCGCCGCGGTGGTTGCGGCCGCCAAGACGTCGCAGTCGGCGCTGACCGCCGTTTTGCTGGCGGTGGTGTGCACGTGGTTTTTGCAGACATCGATGTGCCTGTTCTTCAAAGCCCGAACCGATGTCGCGCGAGTGGGATTCGCCTTCTACGGGCCGTTCGCCTTCGTCATCGGCGCCACCCAGCACGTCATCGCCAACATCGGTTTCCTCGGATTTCCGCTATTACTGTCCGCGTTTCACCCCGACGCACCACACACGGCGCTGACGTGGGGGTGGGGCGCCCATGGACTGCTGACCAACATCGCGATCACGACGGTGGGCAACCTGATCGGCGGCACCGTCTTCGTCGCGGTTCCGTTCCAACTCGTCACCAAGCTGCAGCAAGAAGGGCGCTGACCGAGCCGTGCGCGCCACGGCTCGTCACTGAAGATGTAGCTCTGTTACCGGAACGTGGCCGGCGTGTGCCCCTGGTTCGGCTAGGTTTACGACTCGGCTGATCTACAGCGAACCTGACGGCACAGGGCTGAGAATCAATGGCGGTCAAGGAGTTCTATGGATTACGAGGGTGCCCATACCCGTGACCTGATGTCGTTGGCACGCCGAGCATTGCGAAGCGACGCCGTCGACAAGGGAACACTTTG
Source organism: Mycobacterium sp. (assembly GCF_036490025.1). Lineage (GTDB taxonomy): Bacteria > Actinomycetota > Actinomycetes > Mycobacteriales > Mycobacteriaceae > Mycobacterium. The sequence goes on from NZ_DASXEP010000145.1 coordinate 27,399, forward strand.
CGCAGCCGCAATCAGAGTTATCGACAACCCTCCCCGAGATGGCATCTTGCGAAGCCTGGCTGACCACGTTTGCCAATCCGTCTTCGACTGGGCTTGTTTCGACGGCTCCACTGCGCGATTGGAGGGCGTCGTAAAAGGTTACGAGACGGCGGCGCGTGCGCTGCACGCACTGCAGGTGGAAGAAAGGCTCAACACGCTGCGGCACTGAGCGAAATCCGTTGCGGTCTCCTACGCCAACTTCGCGGTGAGGTAACCGGAACCACCGCCAAACGACGCCAGCTCGTCATCAGGCAACTCAAATCCGTTGGTGGCGTATGCATGTTCGGTTGTCCGGATGTCCGTTTGCCAACCGTGCGCGGCGAGGTAGTCGGCGGCAGGGTTGCGGTCGCCGGAGTAGAACAACTCGGCGAGGTTGATGTTGGAGCCGATTCGCTGCGACCGCGCGGTGAGCCGCTCCGCCCAATCAGCCGGAACGTCCCGTAGGTCCATGTGTTCGGTCGCGATGCGGCTACCCGGTGCCGAGAGAGCCGCGATGTTGTCGAACAGTCGGTCTTGCGCGTCCGGTGGCAGGTAGACCAGCAGACCTTCGGCGCTCCAAGCCGTCGGCTGCTGAGTGTCGAATCCGGCTTCGACCAAGGCCGCCGGCCAGTCGTCGCGCAAATCGATTGCCACCGTTCGCCGTTCGGCAGCGGGTTGGGCGCCCAGAGCGGCCAGAGTCCGGGTCTTGAATGCGATGACCTGAGGTTGGTCGATTTCATAAACCACCGTGCCGGCCGGCCAACGCAGTCGGTAGGCCCGGGTGTCCAAGCCCGACGCCAGGATCACGGCCTGCCGGATGCCGGACTCGGTCGCCTGCACGAAAAAGTCGTCGAAGAAGCGGGTGCGCACGGTGATCTGTTCGTTCATCGCGCGACGATTCAGCAGCGGATCATCGCTCTGGGCGATCTCGCCGTCGATCAGCTTCACGAAAGTGTCGATGCCAACCGCCCGAACCAGCGGGTCAGCCCAGGGGTCGTTCAGCAACGCATCGGGATGTTGTGAGGCCATCGCGCGTGACGCGGCGACTGCGGTTGCGGTCGCGCCAACGCTGGACGCCAGATCCCACGTGTCCTTGTCAGTACGAGCCATGTCGGCAGCCTTTCTGCAGGTGTGATTTACTTAGCCCAATTAACTATATCAGGCAGTCGCGGCAGGCCGCCAAAACCTAGCCCAGCTTGGCGTATTCGGCGCGGAGCGCATCAAGATGGCGCAGCGTCTCGTCGCGGGGCTGAGTCGGCAATTCGACAGTGACGTGTTCGATCCCAAGATCGCGGTAGCCCGCCAAGACCTCAGCTGTGACCTTTCCGACGTGCGAGCTGATCACCGGCACGTCGGATCCGGCGATATCGCGCAGCTTCGCCAGATCGCCGGAGAGTGCATCGGCAGACGCGCTCAGTGAGAGCCAGCCGGCGCCGAGCTCGGTGATGCGGGAGAAGTTCGCCGGACCACCCCCGAAGTACAGCGGCGGATGCGGCTTCGTCACCGGCTTCGGCCAACTGTAGATCGGGTCGAAGTCGACGAACTCGCCGTGAAACTCGGCCTCGTCCTGTGTCCAGATCTCGATCATCGCCCGGAGTCGCTCGTCCACTACGCGACCTCGCACTCGCGGATCGACACCATGATTCGCGATCTCCTCGCGCAGCCAGCCGACACCCACGCCGAACTCAAAACGCCCTCGCGACACCAGGTCCAGCGAGGCCACTTCTTTGGCCAGCTGGATCGGGTCGCGTTGAGCCAATAATGAGATGCCGGTACCCAACAGCAACGAGTCGGTCGCCACCGCGACGGCCGTCAACGACACAAACGGGTCGAGCGTTCGGTAGTACTGCGGCGGAATCGGTCCGCCCATCGGGTAGGGAGTCTTCGTGTTGACCGGTATGTGGGAATGCTCCGTGACGAACAGCGACCCGAAGCCGCGTGTCTCGAGTGCGACACCGAGGTCGACCGGTCCGATGGCCGTGTCGTTGAGAAACGTGAACACTCCAAAACGCATGTGCGTTTCCTTCCTCGCGCAGCAGATACCACCGGAGCCAATCAACTGCGCCAACAGTCAGGGTTATTCCGGAGGCGCCCGCTGCCCGCAGTAGCCTCACTGCTGTGGTGACCCGCGATCACGGCGATATTGGAGACGCACCTTCGGCGCCACCGCCGTTGCAGACGCCGACAAACTCGGCGCGGCCGTCGGCGGCGGAGCAGGCCCGTACCATCGCCGCCGCCAACAATGCGGCAACGCTGGCGACGTTGACCTCCGACGGTGATCCATGGGCGTCGCTGGTCGCCTACGGATTGCTGGGCGGGGCGCCAGTGCTGTGCGTGTCGAACCTGGCCGAGCACGGCCGCAACCTGGCCGAGGACCCGCGGGCCAGCCTGTCGATCGTGACGGCGAGCGGCGACACCGACCCGCTGTCCACCAGCCGCATTACCTTGGCCGGCGTCGTCACACCTGCTGCCGGCGATGGGGACGCGGCGCGGGCGGCATACCTCGATGCGGTACCCGCTTCCAGGTTTTACGTCAACTTCAGCGACTTCAGGCTGTGGGTGCTACGGGTCCAGCGGGTGCGTTGGGTCGGTGGATACGGCCGCATGGATTCGGCCACCGCTGAGCAATACCTCGCCGCTGATCCGGATCCGGTGACCCCGGCCGGGGGCCGCGCGATCGCGCACCTCAACGCCGATCACGCCGACGCCCTGGCGGCGATGGCCCAAGCATTCGGCGGCTACCCCGACACCGATAACGCGGTATGCACCGGCGTCGACCGCTACGGCCTCGACCTACGGGTGCACACCCCGCGCGGAGTCGCCTACACCCGCGTGGGCTTCCCCGAGCCGCTGCATTCCGCTGATCAATTACGCTCTGTCACTGCCGATTTGGCTCATGCAGCGAGTTCAGCAAATTAGCGGTTGTACGCGCTAAGCCTTCTTTTTCGCGTGGGTCGAGCAGCAATGCACCATCTCGCAATGGTAGCGGTCACTGCATTCAGGCGAACAATAAACGGATGCGGCCGGAAGCCATTCCGGATCGGACAGGTCACGCCATCGGTCGTCCGGATCGAACGTGTGGCCGCAATGTACGCAGGTCTTGATCTTGACCTTGGTCTTGGTAGCCATGCCATTCAGGGTACCCGCCATGGCCCGACATCGGTGCTGCTTTCAGGGTCGACGGCGAGCAATCGGCGACTCGCAAAACGCAAGCCGTGCAATTCATTTGCGCCAGTGAATTAATTACTTTCTGAAACTAACCCAGCCGTCTTCGGTTTTCGCTATCGCCGCGGGTCGACACGTCCGCACGGTCATTTCCACGAGATCGACGGCAACAGGAACGGGCGGAGAATTAGCGCTTCACAGCGAAATTGCCGGTAGCGCATAGCGTTTCCATGTCTCTGACTCAATAACCGTCTCGGAGGGCATCTCGTCTTACAACACGGTCTGTGTGGAGTGTCGCTGTGTCCTGTCGGCACGATCGGGTGGAGCACAACGAGCGGTCTGGCTGCGGGCGGGTGCGCGGCTCCGACGCGACGGCGCACCGCAGGAATTAACTGGGCAGCTATGGCGTTCGGCCTGCGGTGGCGCACACGAGGATTTGTCTTAATATCAGCCCATCGAGCGTTCCCGGGCGAAGGCGGAGGGCACGGCTTTGAAGATTCTCAAGCGCGCATGGGTTCCGCTCGTCGTGCTCGTGGCGCTGGTCATCGGCGGCGTCGGGGTTTTCCGACTCAATGGCGTCTTCCCAGGACCCGGTTTGCCTAAGCCCGATCCCCGGGATGCGACCCCGCCGTACGCGGCCAAGACCGCCATCTACGAGATCCTGGGACCGCCGGGGACGACAGGCGTCGTGAACTGGATGGACGCGGAGTCGCTACCACAGAAGGCCAACTTCACCACGTTGCCGTGGTCGAAGACGATCGTCGCCGCGATGCCCGGCATCTTCGCCTACGTCGTCGCCCAAGGTGACGGCCCATCCATCGGCTGCCGGATCACGGTCGACGGCAAATTGGTCGATCAACAACAGGTCAACACGCAGGACGCGCAGGTTTCCTGCTTGGATAAGTCCGCGTGACCGACGAGACGAGCGACACGGACCAGATCCCCGTCGTCCAGCGCACCGAAGTTGAGCGCAAACCGCGTCTGGCCCGCACGATGCGCGTCCTGGCGTTGCCGATCATCGTGGTCTGGGTCCTGATCGCGGTCGGCGTCAACATCTTCGTCCCACAGCTGGAGAAGGTTGCCGAGGAAGTCTCGGTGCCGCTCTCGCCATCCGATGCCCCTTCGGTCACCGGGATGAAGCACATCGGGGAGAAATTCAAGGAGTACGACTCCGACAACCTCGTGCTGGTGACGCTGGTCGGTGAGAAACCTCTCGGCCAGGACGCTCACCGGTACTACGACGATCTGGTCACAAAGCTCAATCAGGACCACGAACACGTCGAGCACGCGCTGAATTTCTGGGGCCAGCGGTTCACGTCCTCGGGTGTCGAGAGCTACGACCACAAAGCCGCCTACGTCCAGGTCAACCTGCGCGGTGACCAGGGCGGAGCCGTCGGCGACAAGTCGGTTGACGCAGTTCGCAAGATTGTGGACGATTCGAAGCCGCCGCCGGGGGTGAAGGCCTACGTCGCCGGTCAGGGGGCCCTGACCGACGACACGATCGTTGTAGGCAACGCGAGCCTGGCCAAGATGACGATCATCACCATCATCATCATCGCAATCATGCTGATGTTCGTCTATCGGTCCATCGGCACCGTACTGCTGACGATGGTCATCCTGTTCGTCGGTCTGGCGACCGGCCGAGGCGTGATAGCGCTGCTGGGCGAAACCGGCATCATGGGCCTGTCGACCTTCGCCGTCAACTTACTGACGGCACTGGCCATCGCGGCGGGTACCGACTACGCGATATTCATGGTCGGCCGCTACCAGGAAGGCCGGGAACGGGGGCTGGACCGCGAAGCCGCCTACTACGACATGTTCGCCGGTGTCAGCAAAGTGGTGCTGGGCTCGGGTCTGACGATTGTCGGGGCGCTGTTCTGTCTGAAAGCAACTCGGCTGCCCTACTTCAGTTCGCTGGCGGTTCCCTGCGCAGTAGGTCTGCTGGTCGTGGTAACCGCCGGGGTAACCCTGACGCCGGCGCTGATCGCGTTCGCCAGCGGCTTCGGTCTTTTCGACCCGAAGCGCGAGTTCAATTACACCCGGTGGCGCCGTCTGGCGACGGCCATCGTGCGGTGGCCAGCGCCCATTCTCGCCATCTCCGTCATCCTGGCGATCGTCGGCGCCCTGGGCTTGGCGGGCTTCACCCCGCGCTACAACGACCTGTATTACTTGCCGGACAGCGCTTCGTCAGTAAAGGCGTACAACGCGGCCGATCAACACTTCACCCAGGCCCGGCTGAATCCGGACCTGCTGATGATCGAATCCGACCACGATCTGCGCAATCCCACCGACATGCTGGTCCTGGACAAGGTCGCCGGCGCCATCTTCCGGGTGCCCGGCATCGAACGCGTGCAGAGCATCACCAGACCACTTGGCCCGCCAATCGAAGACGGATCCATTCCGTTCCAGCTCAGCGTGCAGAGCGCGCCGATCCGGAGCAACCTCAATTACCTGAGGGACCGTGTCGGCGACATCAAGAAGATCAGCGGTTTCCTCGACACTCAGATCGCCCTATTGGAGCGCCAGTACACGGTTACCCAGGAGCTGGCGAACGCGGCGGACGACAGCTCGAAAACCACGGGCGACACCGCGGCCATCACGGATCAAATTCGAGACAACATAGCCAATTTCGACGATTTCTGGAGACCGATTCGCAGTTACTTCTATTGGGAGAAGCACTGCTACGACATCCCGATCTGCTGGTCAATGCGAGGGCTGTTCGACGCCCTGGACGGGTTCGATCAGCTCGCCGAGCAGTTTCACAAACTCACGAAAGACCTCGGCGACACGGCTAAAGCCACACACGAACTGCTGGCGATTATTCCTGAGAACATCGCTGTCTCGAAGGCGATCCGGGATACGACGCTGACCATCTACAGCACGTTCGACAGTCTGATCGATCAGTTTGATCGTTTGACCGACACGAACGCCGTGATGGGCAAGTCGTTCAACGACTCTCGGGTCGAGAGCCTGTTCTACCTGCCGCCCGAGATCTTCCAGAACTCCGACTTTCAGTTTGGCTTGAGCTTGATGGTGTCGCCGGACGGCAAAGCCGCCCGCTTCATCATCACCCACGCAGTGGATCCGGCGACGACGAAGGGAATCGCGTCCGTCGATCAGGAGCGCCAAGCGGCCAAGGAAGCGCTGAAACTCACCTCGCTGGAGAACGCCGACATCTATCTCGGCGGTACGGCCGCAACGTTTTACGACATCGCCAACGGCGCCAAGTACGACCTGATGATCGCCGGGGTGGCCTCGATTGTGCTGATCTTCATCATCATGGTGATCGTCACCCGCGCGTTGGTCGCTGCGGGCGTCATCGTCGGCACGATCGTAATGTCGTTGGGGGCCGCCTTCGGGTTCTCCACACTGATCTGGCAGCACCTTGGTAACTTCCAGTTGCACTGGGTGGCAACCGAATTCGCGTTGATCGTGCTCTTGGCTGTGGGATCCGATTACAACCTGATGCTGGTCTCCCGAATCGAGGAGGAGATCGGCGCCGGCCTGAAAACGGGACTCATCCGCGGCATGGGTGTTACCGGCCCGGTGGTTACTGCCGCCGGTGTGGTGTTCGCCGTCACCATGGGCACGATGATCACCAGCGATCTCCGGGCGATCGGTCAATTCGGCACGACGATCGGCATCGGCCTGCTGTTCGACACCTTCGTTGTCCGATCGCTCATCACGCCGTCGATCATGACGGTGATGGGACGCTGGTTCTGGTGGCCGAAGCGGGTACGGGTCCGCCCGGCCAGCCAGATGCTTCGGTCCATCGGGCCGCGCCCACTGGTTCGTGCACTGTTGCACCAGCCGCGGCACGCGGTCCCGCCGGGTCCGCAGACGTAGTATCCGGCACGGCACGCGCCCGCCGATCGCGGGATCGGAGTGGTGGCAAAAGCGTCGGCGCGCCGTGGCACTGGATCGTTACCTGCGGCGCGGTATCCCCTACATCAAGATGGGCACCGGCAAGCGTGCCGGGATTCGCTACACGCGGGCCGATGTCGTGAGGTGGCTGGCCGACAACCGCACCGCGTCGTGACCGGCGTCAACTGCGACGTGCCGACCGCCGGCGCCGTAACTAACATCGACACAGGCGCCCGAAAGGAATTGCACAGTGGCAACGATTGAGACGTACCAGACCAAGAGCGGCAAGAAGCTGTGGGAAGTCAGACACTGCACCCCCAGCGGCCGCGCCAGCCGTAGCCGCGGAAATGAGACAAACCGCGACGCAAAGGAATTCGCGTCCAGCGTCGAAGTGTCCAAGATGCGCGGCGAGAACATCGGCAAGCTGTGGACACGAGACACCGCCGAAAACTGATGGTAATGAATCCACTCAATGACGTTGTCGCCCGCCAATACGAGCGATACCCGTATCCCCCCCCAATGGATGACGTCACATCGGCCATTGCGGGCGAAGAATGGTTCGACCCATCCCACCGCCACCGGATTTTCTGGCCTGATCGAGACTACAAGCCAGATCTGGACATTTTGATAGCCGGATGCGGCACGAACCAGGCGGCGATCTTCGCACTCGCAAATCCTGCGGCCTCGGTAGTGGGAATCGACGTGAGCCAGTCGTCGCTGAATAATGAGCGCCATCTGAAGGATAAACACCAGCTGTCGAATCTGCAGTTGCATCGGCTGCCGATCGAGGAGGTATCGACGCTAGAGCAGGACTTCGACCTCATTGTGTCGACTGGCGTCCTGCACCACATGGCTGACCCCCTGGCCGGACTGACGGCGCTTGGCGAGTGCCTGCGCAGCGACGGCGCTTTGGGCGTCATGCTCTACGCGAAGTACGGCCGGATCGGCGTCGACATGGTGGAATCGATCTTCCAGGATTTGGGGCTCGGTCAGGATGAGCCGTCGATAGAGGCCGCTCGAAAGATAATCCTGTCGCTGCCTTCGAATCACCTCGTTCACAGTCATCTCAAGGCAGCCGCCCGGTCGATACTACCGCCACAGAAGGAGGTCTCTGCCCTGTTCGAGGCAGTTACGTGGGTGACCGACACGTTCTTGCATGGCCGTCAACGAACCTACACGGTTGAGGAGTGTGTGGACCTGGTGGCTTCAGCCGGGCTGATCTTCCAGGGATGGCTACACAAGACACCCTATTATCCGCACGAGCTATTCACGTCGGGAAACTCACTCAGTTCGGCGGTTAGCGGCCTGTCGGACGAGGTCAAAATCTGGTCGGTGATGGAGCGCGTACTTGCCCCAGCATCTCATTGGTTCATAGCGTGTCGTCCAGACCGACCGAAGCAAAGCTACCTGATCGACTTCTCGACTCCCGAGGCGCTCGAATACATACCGCAGTGGCACGCAGGATGCGGGTTCGCCAACAACATGATCTTCCAGCCGACCATCCAGATGAATCTGCAGCCACTTTTTTGCCCATTTGCCGAGCACGTTGATGGGCATCGAACAATCAGAGAAATCAGTGCCCTCGTTGCTTCAACGATCGAGTTGCGTGTTAACGGTCGGTCGACGGATGTCACAGACGCCCAGAGGCGAGGCCGCGAATTATTTAAGGGACTGTGGTGCCTGGATTTCGTCTTGATAGCGATAAAGGGGGACGGCACACCGCCAACTGATCCCGCATGCGCAACCAAGTGAGCTTGTTGCCGCGGCCAACAGGGTGCCGCCGCTGCGCGCTGCGGTATCCACTGGACGAGGTCGGCAAGGTGGAGCGCGGCCAACGCAGCCTTCGGTTGGAGACCATCATCAAGATCGCCGCCGGACTCGACATCGATGCTGGGGACCTTGTAACGGAATTGCCATTGCCGCCGGAACCGGAGTGATGATGCGGGCTCACGTTTGAGCCCCCAATGGTGTGCACCTATGTGTGCAGTCAGAGCGTAGAAAACGCTGCTACCTGTGCGCCGTCAGGGTTTCGAACCCCGGACCCGCTGATTAAGAGTCAGCTGCTCTACCAACTGAGCTAACGGCGCTTTGGTCTGGCAAGACCGCGTTGCGACAATAACAGGCGTCCTGTCGCGGAGCGAAATCTTGGACGCTTCCAGAATAGCCCTCGAAGCGGCGAGCTTTCGTCCGGTGCTCGCGGGGCCGCTCGGATGCACAACCTGTCGATTTGGTCACCCTTGACGATGAGCCCAGCCATGCTGGCGCGGCGAGGGCCAAAGACGCTCTAGAATGCCTGCAGCTACCTCTGGTCAGCGGTGACCAATTCGAGAATTTGGATGGAAGGTCACTCGATGACGCCTTTGCGCGCACGGCAATCGTGGCTGGCAGCCGCGATGGTGCCGGTTGCTGCGTTTGGCGTCGCCTGCGGCGGCAACCACGTGGCGGCGCCGGCGAAGGTCATCTTCGACAAGGGCACCCCGTTCGCTGATCTGCTGGTGCCGAAGCTCACTTCCTCGGTGAGTGACGGTGCCGTCGGGGTGACGGTGGATGCACCGGTGATGGTGAACGTTGCTGACGGGGTGCTCGCGTCGGTCACCATGGTCAACGAGAACGGCAAGTCCATCGGTGGGCAACTGAGTCCCGACGGACTGCGCTGGTCGACCACCGAGCAGCTCGGCTACAACCGGCGCTACACCCTGACCGCGAAGGCACAGGGCCTGGGTAGCGCGGCGAACCGGCAGATGACCTTCGAGACCAGTTCACCTGCGCACCTGACCATGCCCTACGTCAGCCCGGTCGACGGTGAGGTGGTGGGCATCGGTGAGCCGGTGGCGATCCGCTTCGACGAGAACATCGCGAACCGGGCGGCCGCCCAAAAGGCCATCACTATCACCACCAACCCACCCGTCGAGGGCGCCTTCTACTGGCTAACCAACCGCGAAGTTCGTTGGCGCCCAGAGCATTTCTGGAAGCAGGGAACTGCGATTGACGTGGCGGTCAACACCTACGGTGTGGATCTGGGCGACGGGATGTTCGGCCAGGACAACGTCAAGACGCACTTCACCGTCGGTGACGAGGTGATTTCGACGGCCGACGACACCACCAAGCTGGTGACCGTGCGGGTCAACGGTGAAGTCGTCAAGACCATGCCGACGTCGATGGGCAAGGACAGCGCCCCAACGGCCAACGGCGTCTACATCATTGGTGCACGGTTCAAGCACATCATCATG
>NZ_DASXEP010000155.1:0-7586 GCF_036490025.1 Mycobacterium sp.
GCCACGTACCCTCGCGGAGAGATTCGACCGTCGACTCGGAGGGGACGCGCATGACGGGCCAGGATGGTTCACTGGGCAGAATCCGCGTCCCGGCCGACCTCGACGCCGTCACCGCAATCGGCGATGAAGACCATTCCGGGATCGACCCGGCGGCCATCGAGCGGATCTGGCAGGCCGCCCGGCACTGGTACCAGGCGGGCATGCATCCGGCGATCCAGGTATGCCTGCGGCACAACGGCAAGGTCGTGCTGAACCGCGCGATCGGGCACGGCTGGGGCAACGCGCCGACCGACCCGGCCGACGCCGAAAAGATACCGGTCAAGACCGATACACCGTTCTGCGTCTACTCCTCAGCCAAGGCCATCACCGCGACCGTCGTGCACATGCTCGTCGAACGCGGTCAGTTCTCGCTCGACGATCGTGTCTGCGACTACATACCCACCTACACCAGCCACGGCAAGGACCGCACCACCATCCGGCACGTGATCACCCACAGCGCCGGCGTCCCATTTCCCACCGGGCCACGGGCGGACCTCAAAAGGGCAGACGACCACGAGTACGCGCAGGAACAGCTCGGCAAGTTGCGGCCGCTGTACCGGCCGGGGCTGGTACACATCTACCACGCGCTGACCTGGGGCCCGCTGATGCGCGAGATCGTCTACGCCACAACAGGTAAGGACATCCGCGATGTCCTGGCCACCGAGATTCTCGACCCACTGGGCTTCCGTTGGACGAATTTCGGTGTGGCAGAACACGATATCCCGCTGGTGGCGCCGAGCCATGCCACCGGAACGACGTTGCTGCCTGCTCCGATCGCGGCGGCCTTCCGCAAGGCGGTCGGTGGTACGACCCACGAGATCATCCCGATCACCAACTCACCGCTGTTTCTCAAGACCGTGATCCCGTCCTCCAATACCGTCTCCAATGCCGATGAGATGTCGCGGTTTGCCGAAATATGGCGTCGCGGAGGCGAACTCGACGGTGTCCAGGTGGTGCGCCCGGAGACACTACGCGGGGCAACCAAACAATGTCGCCGACTGCGACCCGATGTGGCGACCGGCCTGCTCCCGGCCCGCTGGGGCACCGGCTTCCAACTGGGCACGAAGAGGTTCGGTCCGTTCGGCCGGGGTGCGCCCGCGGCATTCGGTCATCTGGGGCTGGTCAACATCGCGATCTGGGCCGACCCCGAGCGCCAGCTCGCCGCCGGTGTGGTCAGCAGCGGCAAGCCGGGCAGAGACCCGGAGGTCAAGCGATACACGGCGCTGATGGACCGCATCGCCGCCGAGATCCCGCGGACTACGCCATAGTTGACCGATGGAGCCGCAGTACCCGCACCCGTACTACCCGGCCCACCGGCCGCGGCGGCATTCCGTCGTCGACGTCACGATCACCTCGATCCTGTCGGTGCTGGCCGGACTCGCCGCGTTGGGGACGGTGGGGTTCTCGTTGTTCTTCGTGATGGCCACCGACTCGTGCGGCGAGCACTGCGATTACCGGGCGCTCAATGCCGCTTACCTGGTGACGTGGGGCGGGGTCGGGGTCGCCGTCCTGATCGGGGCGTCCGGCGTTATCGTCGCCGCGGTACGCGGATGGCTGATGTGGGTCTGGCCGGCGCTGGCGATGGTGCTGATCATCGCCGCCTTTGCGATCGGCGTGCACCTTGCCGACTCCGTCATGCAGCACGGTTAACGGGGTTCATCGATGCGGGTTTACTATGCCCCGAACACGTTTTGCCAAGGTCGGGGACCAGCGGACGTTCGCGCTGAGCATTGAGCGTCTACATTGCGTTGCCCGACTTCTGACTGAGATGGGTAGCGTTCAATGGCTGATGAAAACAGTGCTCTGACACCGTTCTACGAACAGTCGCAATCAATCTACGACCTCAACGACGACTTTTTTGCGCTGTTCCTGGGCCCGACGATGGGCTACACGTGCGCCTATTTCGACCGCGACGACATGACCCTCGACGAGGCGCAGGTCGCGAAGTTCGACTTGGCGCTGGGTAAGCTGAACCTCGAGCCCGGCATGACGCTGCTCGACATCGGTTGCGGGTGGGGCGGCGCGCTGGAACTGGCGCTGCAGGAATACGACGTCAACGTCATCGGCATCACCCTGAGCCGCAACCAGCACGCGTGGACCACGGCCCGGTTGGCGAAGGTGCCGACAACGCGATCGGTCGAGGTGCGACTGCAGGGCTGGGAGGAGTTCGACGAGCCGGTCGACCGCATCGTGAGCATCGGCGCGTTCGAGGCGTTCACCAAACCTCGCTACCACGCGTTCTTCGAGTCGGCGCATCGGCTGCTGCCCGCGGACGGCGGGATGCTGCTGCACACGATCCTCGGGCGCCCGCAAGGCTTCTTCGCGGCGAACAACGTGGCGATCACGATGACCGATCTGCGGTTCATGCGGTTCATCGGGCAGGAGATCTTCCCCGGCGGCGAACTGCCCTCCGAAGACGACGTCGTCCAGTTCGCGACCGCGGCCGGTTTCGGCGTCGAGCGGATCCACAGCCTCCGGGCGCACTACGCCAGGACACTGGACATGTGGGCGATCAACCTGGAGGCCAAGCGCGACGAGGCGATCACGATCACGGACGAGGCCAACTACGACCGATTTATGCGCTATCTGACCGGGTGCGCGGACTTCTTCCGTCGCAGCATCACCGACGTCGCGCAGTTCACCCTCGCCAAGGGCGGTGGCGGAGGGATTTGAACCCCCGGACGGTTTTAGCCGTCTCTCGCTTTCAAGGCGAGTGCATTAGGCCGCTCTGCCACGCCACCGCGGACAAGGGTAGCGGCTCGCAGTCATCGTCCGGCTTTCGACGCCTGGTCGGAACGCCTCAGCGCGACGCTGATCCGACGGCAGTTCTCCCCCATCGCGGCGACCTGCGAGCGCGACAACTCCCCGAGGAAGTTGGTCCGCACGCATTCGGCGTACGTCACCATGGCCTCTCGCGCCGCGGTCCGGCCGTCCTCGGTGATCGCGGCTACCACACCGCGACGGTCGTCCAGGCTTGCCTCGCGGCGCACTAGTCCCTGGTCTTCCAGGCGGCGGATCTGGCGGGTGAGCCGGCTCGGCAACGACGCCAGCGCCTCGGCCACATCGCCCATCCGGGCGCACCCGCTCGGCGCGCGGTCCAACATGTCGAGGACCCTGATGTCGAACAGCGACAGCTGGTGCGTCTCGGTCAGTCGACGGTTGAGCGTCGCGTACAACCGCAGGGTGGCGTCCAGGAAGTTCTGCCACGATTTTTGCTCGGCGATATCCAGCCCGGGCATCTCGCTGGCTGTCCGGCCAGCAATGAGGGCGGCCATGCCTCATGCTATGCGACACTTTGGCTTGAAGTGTCAAAAACCGCGGTAAATTCGCAGGTAGTAGCCTGACGAGCATGTATGCCATCGTCGCCGAATCCGCCGATCAACTGTTGTGGCAACAGGTTCCAGACGTCGCCCCGAGTCGCGGCGAAGTGCTGATCAAGGTCAGCGCCGCCGGCGTCAACCGGGCCGACCTGCTGCAAGCCGCCGGTCTCTATCCGCCGCCGCCGGGCGCCAGCGAACTGCTCGGCATGGAGGTCTCCGGCGTCGTCGCCGAGGTGGGCGACGACGTCGACGACTGGTCGCCAGGGCAGGAAGCCTGCGCTCTGCTGGCCGGCGGTGGCTACGCCGAATACGTCGCTGTCCCGGCGGGCCAGCTGCTGCCGCATCCGGCCGGCCTCGATCTGCAGGATTCTGCCGGCGTGCCAGAGGTGGCGTGCACGGTCTGGTCGAACCTGGTGATGACGGCGCATCTCAGCGAAGGTCAACTGCTGCTGATTCACGGCGGGGCCAGCGGCGTGGGAAGTCACGCCATTCAGATCGCTCGCGCACTGGGTGCCCGGGTCGCCGTCACTGCGGGCTCGGCGGCCAAGCTGGAATCGTGTCGCGAACTGGGCGCCGACATCACCGTCAACTATCACGACGAGGACTTCGTCGCGCGCATTCGAGACGCCACCGACGGCTCGGGCGCCGACGTGATCCTGGACATCATGGGCGCCGCATATCTGGACCGCAACATCGACGCGCTGGCCACCGACGGTCAGCTGGTCATCATCGGCATGCAGGGCGGAGTGACGGGCGAACTCAACATCGGCAAGCTGCTCAGCAAACGGGCCCGAGTCATCGGCACCACGCTGCGCGCGCGGCCGGCCACTGGGCCCGGGAGTAAGAGCGCCGTTGTCGCCGAGGTAGCGAGGTCGGTATGGCCGATGTTTGCTGACGGGCGTCTCCGGCCGATCATCGGGGCGCGGCTGCCCATCCAGGACGCTGCCGAGGCGCATCGCCTGCTGTCGTCGGGACAGGTGACCGGAAAGATCGTGCTGACCGTGAACTAGCGCGAGCAGACGCAGAATCGCACTGCGGAGACTCCGCCAGTGCGATTCTGCGTCTGCTCACCCAAGGGAGGCGAGGGCGCGGACCAATTGGTCGACCTCGGCCATCGTCGAGTAATGCGCGAGCCCGACGGTGACCGCACCGCCGACGTCGTTGACGCCGATCACGTCGAGCACCCGCGAGCTGGCGTTGGAGATCGCCAGAATGCCGTTGTCCGCCAACCGTTGTACCACCCGCTCGGCCGGCACTTCGTGGACCGCGAAGCTGACCACGGGTATCCGGGACTCGGGACGCGCGATCACCACTACCAACGGCAGCGAACGCAGCGAGCCCATCAGGTACTCGAATATCCCATCCATGTAAGCGGTCGCGGATTGTAGTGAGGTGAACAGCCTTTCGCGTCGAGTCCCGCGCGCCGACTCGTCGAGCGAAGCAAGATATTCGATGCTGGCGACGAACCCGCCGAGCAAGCCGAATTGGTGCACGCCGACCTCGAGGCGCGCCGAGCCGGTTGCGTAGGGGTCGGTAGCCACCGACGCGAAAGTGTTGATCATCGCCGGATCGCGGAACACCAAGGCGCCCACCGGCGGACCGCCCCAACCCACCGCGTTGATCGCCACCACGTCGGCGTCGATGTCGTCGATGTCGATCAGTCGATACGGCGCGGCAGCGGAATGGTCGACGATCACAAACCCGCCGACGTCGTGGACCAATTTGGTGACCGGACGCAGGTCGGTGACACTGCCTAGAGTTCCCGACGCCGACGTCACCGCAACCAGACGGGTCGCCTGCCCGATCAGCGCCTCCCATTGCCAGGACGGCAGGTCGCCGGTCTCGATATCGACTTCGGCCCACCTCACCTTGGCGCCGAAACGGTTTGCTGCGCGCAGCCAGGGCGCGATGTTCGCCTCGTCGTCAAGCCGGGTGACCACGACCTCGTAGCCCAGGCCGGCCCGGGTCGACGACGCGTCCGCCAACGACGACAGCAACACCGCGCGGTCGGCGCCCAGTACCACGCCGCGGGGGTCGGCGTTGACCAGATCCGCCGCCGCTTGACGGGCCGCCTCCAAGACGGCCGCGCTGCGTTTGGCTGACGGATGCGGGCCCGCGGTGCTGGGGAAGGAGCCACGGAAAGCAGTGGAAACGGTGGTTGCCACCGAGTCGGGGATCAGCATCCCCGACGGCGCATCGAAGTGCACCCAGCCGTCCCCGAGTGACGGGTGCAACCCGCGCACCCGGGCGACGTCGTATGCCATACCAGCCACCTTAGAGCGCTGCCCAATAAGCCGAATCGTGACGGTAGCGGGCGCCCGGATACGTCCCCGCCGTCCCGAGCCAGGTCACCCGGCCAGCCATACTAGTCCAGTGGGGCTCTGGTGGGGGACGCTGATCGCCTTGTTTTTGCTGATCGCGCCGGGGGCAACCGTTGCCCGAATCACGCAGCTAACTTGGCCGATTGCCATTGCAGTTGGCCCCGCATTGACCTACGGGGTAGTGGCGTTGGCGATCATCCCGTTCGGAGCACTCGGAATCCCTTGGAACGGTTGGACTGCGCTTGCCGCGCTTGCCGTGGTGTGCGTCGTGGCAATCGGTTTGCAGCCGCTGATGGCCCGCTACCGCGATGCCGAGGCGGAGGTGCGCGGGATCGATTACCGCCAGGCGCTGACGGTGGCGGCCGGAGTGCTGCTCGGCGCGCTGCTGATCATGTGGGCCGCCTACCGCGGCATCGTGCATTGGCAGTCCATCCCCAGCACGTGGGACGCGGTCTGGCACGCGAACACCGTGCGCTTCATTCTCGACACCGGCCAGGCGTCGTCCACTCACATGGGCGAGCTGCGCAACGTCGAAACCCACCAGCCGCTGTACTACCCGTCGGTGTTTCACGCCCTGACCGCGGTCTACTGCCAGCTCACCGGCGCGGCACCCACGACCGGCTACACCGTGACTTCGGTGGCGGCGTCGGGCTGGTTGTTTCCGTCCAGCGCGGCGATGCTGACCTGGCACCTGCTTCGCCCTCGCACGACGCACGCCGCCGCAGTGGCCGCCACCGCGGCAGCCTTGTCGGCGTCGTTCACGTCGGTGCCCTACGTCGAATTCGGGACAGCCGCAATGCCCAACCTGGCGGGCTACGGCGTCGCGATTCCGACGTTCGTCCTGATCACGTCGACGCTGCGGCACCGCGATCGCATCCCGGTCGCGGTGCTGGCCCTGGTCGGTATTTTCTCGGTGCATCTGACCGGTGGATTCGTGGTCATTCTCTTTTTGCTGGCCTGGTGGCTGCTGGACGGGTGGTGGCATCCGGTGCGCGGGCGGCTCGGCGACGTGCTGGCGCTGTCGGCGGCGGCCGTGCCGGCGGGGCTGATCTTGGCGCCGCAGTTCATCGGGGTGGCCCGCCAGGCCGACATCATCGCCGGGCACGCCTTCCCCAGCTTCAAAACCGTCAAGCAGGGCGTGATCGACGCGCTGCTGCTGCACACCCGACACCTCAACGATTTCCCGACGCAGTACGGCCTGATCGTGTTGAGCGGCATCGGCATGGCGATCCTGCTGTACAAGCGAATCTGGTGGCCGCCGGTGCTCTGGCTGGTGCTCACCGTGGCGACCGTTTACTCGGCGGCGCCGTTTCGCAATCCGCTCGGCTCGGCCATCGAAGGGTTCAGCCAGTTCTTCTACAACGATCCGCGCCGGCTATCGGCCGTGGTGACGATGGTGGCGACGCCGATGGCGGCCGTCGCGGTGTTCGTGTTGGTCGTCGGCGCCGTGGCATGCGCCAAACGGCTGGTTAAACTGCCTGCGCCCGTATGGGTTTCGGTGACCGCCGCACTGCTGGTGCTGACCACCGTGCTCACCGGCCGGCATTACCTCTGGCGGCACCTGGTGCTGTTCGGCGACAAATACGACTCGGTGATGATCAACCAGAAAGACCTCGACGCTTTTGCGCACCTGGCCACCCTGCCGGGCGCCCGCACGACCGTGATCGGCAACTCGAACGTCGACGGCACCGCGTGGATGTACGCAGTGGCCGACCTGCACCCGCTGTGGACCCACTACGACTTCCCGCACCAGACTGGCCCGGGCTATTACCGGTTTATTTTCTGGGCCTACGCCGATGCCGACGCGCTGCCGCAGGTGCCCGACGAGATTCGGGCACTGGTACCAGAAGCGATCCGGGCGCTCAATGTCCGCTACATCCTGACCAGCGCCCCGACGGTCCGGGGG
>NZ_DASXEP010000165.1:0-17424 GCF_036490025.1 Mycobacterium sp.
AAAGCCTGGTGTTCGCCGCCGACGTCGCGGGCCGCTCCAGCGAATACGTGTTGCGGATTCCGCCGGCCGGTGGCGGCATCTTCCCCGACTACGACCTGGACGCGCAGACCCGCACCCAGGCGCTGCTGCACGGGCATGGGATCGCGACACCGTCACCGATCCTGAACGAGCCCGACGAATCATGGATCGGCTCCAAGTTCCTGGTGATGCCGCGCATCGTCGGGCACACCCCGTCGGACACCACCTATCCGACCCGAGGTTGGTTACACGACGCCGGACCGCAGGTTCAGCGTCGCGCGCACGATTCGTTTCTGCAGACACTCGCCGCCTTGCAGCGCGTTCCCGTCGAGGACGCGACGTGGCTCCACCGACCCACGGGCACAGGCGTTTCCGCGGAGCTGGCGTGGTGGCAGGAGTATGCGGCCTGGGGCACCGACAATCAGATTCCCGATGTCATGACCGAGGCGTTCGGATGGCTGCGCCGCCACCAGCCGGAGCAGACCGGCGCAACGGCAGTGTGCTGGAACGACGCTCGGCTGTCCAATGCCATCTTCGATGATGCCGGGCAGATCGTCGGCGTCCTGGACTGGGAGCAGGCCTGCCTGTGCCCGGCCGAGACGGATTTCGCGTGGTGGTTGGCCACCCGCCGACAGATGTTGGAAGTCAACGGCATTGACGCCGATCCCGAGCTGCCCGGCTTCGACAGCCGCGAACAGGTCATCGGCCGCTTCGAGGAGATGATCGGTCGCCCGCTGGTCGACCTGGACTGGTACGAGATTTTCGCGATGGCACGGATGGGCTGCTGCATCATGCGCACCCAGGCCCTGCTGCGCAGCATCGGCCAAGTCGACCATTTCCTCACCCGGGCACCGATCTTGCCGGCGTGGACCATCTCGGCAGTGCGCGGCTAGCGGCCCGCTACAGCCACGGCGGGACGATCCACTCGCCGTGCGGGGCCACGGCGAGCACGTCGAGGATCCCGGACTCGTCGAACGCGCCGCCGAATTCGCCGACTCCTTCACTGAAATGTGCCCAGCCGTCGACGTGGGCGGGGATGACCAGCCTGGCGCCCAGCACTTCGGCGGCCGCTGCGGCCCGCTGACCCGTCATCGTCAGCGGACGTCCGCGCTCCTTCGCCGGCACCCTGGCCGCACCGGCGAAAATGATCGCCACATCGACGGGGCCCACCCGCTCGGCGATGGTCTTGACCGCGCTCATCGACGCGTTGTCGCCGCTGAGGTACACCGTCGGCAGGCCCGGACCCGCAAGCACGAAACCGGTCACCTCGCAGTTGACATGACCGCTTGCGTCGCGTTGCCCGTCAGCGGGCCCATGCACAGCCGGAACTGCTTGCACGGTAACCGGTTTGGCGCCTTCGACACCAGGAAGCTCGAAGCTTTCGAATGGCTCCAGACCAATGGCCGGCGCGCCGAGCCGGGCTGCTCCGCCCGGATGAGTCAGGAGCAGCGGCGCCGCCAGCGCCACCCGCCGGCCCTCGTTGTCGAAGTTGTCCGGATGTTGGTCATGGCTGACCAGCACCACGTCGATGGATCCCAGCGCCGCGGCGGGTACGGCCGGGCCGATCGTCTTCTTCAGATAGTCGTGGGGGCCGGGCTCGTCGAAGGTCGGGTCCATCAGGATCCGTCGGCCGCCGAAGTCGACAACGGTCGTCGGGCCGCCCAGGACGCTGAACGCGACGTCGCGCCGATTGGCGTCCACGCGGTTGCTCATGCAATGGACTGTAGGTCAGTCGACGGTGAGCGCATGGCGTCCACCGACTGGGCGGCTCCGGATTCGAAAATGGTGCGGTTGTCGCACTGAACTCTGTGATTGCATTGTCAGGATTCTGTTTTTGAGGTGGTAGCAGTGGATCCCCGATGAGCGAGCTGACTCCCGACGACGTACGTCGCTGGGATGCGGGAGCGGTGCTCAAGGTTTTTCAGGTGGCCAGCGGTCGGGCGGGCACCTTGGAGACGTTCGGCGACGATCTGGGTCAGGTCGGCCAGAGCCTTGCCGATTGGGAAGGCGAGGCGGGGACCGCATTCCAGAGCAGTCTGGGCAGGGCGCGCACCGACATCGAGGCTGACGGCCGCGAGTCACGGCAGGTGGCGTCCGCTGTGTGCGACGCCTGGGAGGACGTACAGATCACCAAGGGAATGATGAGCGAGGTCGACCAGACGGCCGAGGGCCTGGGGTTCACCATCACCCCCGACTGGAAGGTTGACATCGGCAACGCCGGGCTGTTGATGGGATCGACAGAAGCCGCGTTGGAGCAGCAGATTCTGCAGGGGCAGCTCGACACGGTAAAAACCAAGGCGCACACCACCGATCACGAACTGGCCACCGCGATGCGAGCCGCGGTCGGCGACGCCAAGCTCGACTACAACGGCCGCGAGATTCCGCAAGCGCCACCGGGCCAGACGACGCCGGCCGACCAGCTGCCGTTGTCGACCAAGGGCGGCCATCCACCGTTCCCGACCGAGGCGACCAAGGACAACAGCTCTCCCGACATCAGCCATCACCTGTCGGACAACCTGACCCCGTCGCCGCTGCTGGCCGGGCTGAGCGCCGACGAGTGGCGCCGGCGATTGGCGAATTTCAAGCCCGGCGATGCTCTGCCGGACCCGCGGACGCCGACGGGTGACCGGGCGATCGATTCGCTGGCAAACGCGGTCGGGCAACAGAACACGACCTACGCCTGGGGTGCCAACAAGTCCAAGGACGGCCCGTCCCAAGGTCAGGGCGACACCGGCCAGGGCGCCAACGAGAACCACGACTGGGACCGTTACGGCTACGACTGCGGCGGGCTGGTCCGCTACTCCGTTCAGCAAGGCGCGGGATTCGATGTGGGTCAGGGCACCGACGCGATCGATACCAATCCGAACTTCTCGCATCCCGCAGGCGGCGTACCGAGCAGCGCCGTTGTCGGCCAGGCACGACCCGGCGACGTCCTGGTCTTCCGACCGAATGCGAACGCAGGCACCGAGCACACCGGCATCTACATCGGCAACGGGTACATGATCAACGCCCCCGACTCCGGCAACCCGGTGCGGGTCGACCCGGTCGCCGGCCATGGGGTCACCGATATTCTGAGAATGCCATGAAACTCGCCGTCGCCCTCGTCCCGATCGCCGCGCTCCTGGCGTGCAGCTCCCCTGGTAATCCAGCGAAGGCGGAACCCACCGTGAACCAACAGATCATCGATCGCTACACCCACGATATCTGGCCGGCGATGAGCGCCTATAACGCCGACCATGCCCAGGCCGGTCCGGCCGCCAAGCAATTCTTTGCTGTCGTCGGTCCGAATCTGGCCGGCGATCAGTTCAATGAGTTGCGCAGTGCGGCACAAGGATTGGGTAGGCAGGGCGAATACGACGCCGCGGACCAGACGAGCCATTCCAACGACGGCCTCACGCTCGGGACTGTCGACGTGCAGTCGGTCAACGGCGGCACGGCCGCGCTGAACGTCTGCTACACCTACAGCCATTCGTGGTACGTGAACATCCAAAACACGCAGCACGCACCGGGAGCCTCGGAAGCCACCGTTCATCTGGTCAACGTGAACAACACCTGGTACCTGCACGGCATCACCGACGACCACACCGTGCCCAGCTGCTCAGCCGCCAACGGCTGATACGGGCCCGCAGCTCGAAATTGCTGCTGCGGGACCACATACCCTCTAACCTCGGTGGCAGATCCAGGATTCGAACCTGGGTAGGCATAAGCCGACGGATTTACAGTCCGCTCCCATTGGCCGCTCGGGCAATCTGCCGGTGTAGTACGGGTAGCTAGCCTACAACGAAGATGTAGTCGGATAACAAATGGCCAACCTCGATGGAAGGGGACGTATCCAATGGCGGATTCATCGTTCGACGTCGTCAGCAAGCTCGACCGGCAGGAGGTCGACAACGCCCTCAACCAGGCCGCGAAGGAGCTCTCCACCCGGTTCGACTTCCGCGGCACCGACACCAAAATCGTGTGGAAAGGCGAGGAAGCGATCGAGCTGACCAGCTCCACCGAGGAGCGGGTCAAGGCCGCGGTCGACGTCTTCAAGGAAAAACTGATCCGGCGCGACATCAGCCTCAAAGCGTTCGACGCCGGCGAGCCACAGGCTTCCGGCAAGACCTACAAGGTCACCGGCACCCTGAAAGAGGGCATCAGCAGCGAACACGCCAAGAAGATCACCAAGCTCATCCGCGACGACGGCCCCAAGACCGTCAAAACGCAGATTCAGGGCGACGAGGTCCGCGTCACCAGCAAAAAGCGCGACGACCTGCAGGCCGTCATCGCCATGCTCAAGAACGCGGACCTCGACGTCGCGCTGCAGTTCGTCAACTACCGGTAACGTGATCGGCACCACAGCGGCGGGTAGAAGCGAGGTTCGTGATGAGCACGACAGACGTTGACGTCGTCATCATCGGCGCGGGCATCTCGGGCCTGGGCGCGGCCTACCGCATCACCGAGCGCAACCCGGGAACCAGCTACGTCATCCTGGAGCGCCGCGACCAGCTCGGCGGCACCTGGGATCTGTTCCGCTACCCGGGCGTGCGCTCGGACAGCAGCATCTTCACCCTGTGCTTCCCGTGGAAACCGTGGACCCGAAAGGAGGGGGTCGCCGACGGGGAGCACATCCGGGAGTACCTGAACACGACGGCACGTGACTACGGCATCGACCAGCACATCCAGTTCAACACTCACGTCCGCTCGGCGGACTGGGACTCCTCGACCGACACCTGGACCGTCATCGCCGAGCAGGACGGGATCGAAAAGACCTATCGCGGCCGCTTCGTGTTCTTCGGGTCCGGCTACTACAACTACGACGAGGGCTACACCCCGGACTTCCCCGGCCTCAACGAGTTCGGTGGCACCGTCGTCCATCCGCAGCATTGGCCCGAGGACCTCGATTACCGGGACAAGAAGATCGTGGTGATCGGTAGCGGTGCCACCGCGATGTCGTTGATTCCATCGCTGGCCGAGAAGGCCACCAAGGTCACCATGCTGCAGCGCTCGCCGACCTATCTGTTCTCTGCGTCCAAATACAGTGCGCTTACGGATTTCCTGCGAAAAATGTTGCCGCGCAGGGTCGCTCACTCAATTATTCGGCAACGCAATGCTTTGCTGGAAGGCGTGATCTGGTTCCTGGCCCGCAAGACACCGGGCTTCGTGAAGTGGTGGATCCGTCAGATCGCGGTGCGCTACCTGCCTAAGGGTTACGACGTCGACACCCATTTCAAGCCGCGCTACAACCCGTGGGATCAGCGGTTGTGCTTGATACCCGATGCCGACCTCTACGTCGCGATCGGCGACGGCCGCGCCGAGGTGGTCACCGACCACATCGACCACTTCGATTCCGGTGGAATCACTCTGGCATCCGGCGAACATCTGGAGGCCGATGTCATCGTCACCGCGACTGGTCTGCAACTGCAGGCGCTGGGCGGCGTGGCGGTGTCGATGGACGGCGGCGAAATCAAGCCGCAGGACCGCTTCGTCTACAAGGCCCACATGTTGGAGGACGTGCCGAACCTGTTCTGGTGCGTTGGCTACACCAACGCCTCGTGGACTCTGCGCGCCGACATGACCGCCCGTGCGACGGCAAAGCTGTTGGCTCACATGGCGTCTCACGGCTACACCCACGCCTACCCGCACTTGTCCGGTGAGCCGATGCCGGAAAAACCGGCGTGGGACATCCAGGCCGGCTATGTGCTGCGCGCACCGCATGCGCTGCCCAAGTCCGGGATCAAGCGGCCGTGGAACGTTCGGCAGAACTACTTCGCCGACGCCATCGACTACCGGTTCGACCGGATCACCGAGGCCATGGTGTTCGGCCGCCAAGCAGAACTTCTCGCCAACCGCCGGTAAAGATCAGGCGGCGGCAATACGCTGGTCGCCATGGCAGCTACGCGCGAACCGAACGTCGTCGTTTTGGGAGGCGGTTCCTGGGGCACCACCGTCGCATCCATCTGTGCGCGTCGGGGACCGACGCTGCAGTGGGTGCGTTCGGAGAAGACCGCCAAGGACATCAACGAGAACCACCGCAACACCAGCTATCTGGGCAGGGACCATGTCCTGTCCGAGAGCCTGCGTGCCACCACCGACTTCGCCGAGGCCGCCCGGTCTGCCGACGTCGTCGTGATGGGAGTGCCGTCGCACGGATTCCGTAGTGTGCTCACCGAGTTGGCAGCGGAATTGCGGCCCTGGGTGCCGGTGGTCTCGTTGGTCAAGGGCCTCGAACAAGGCACCAACATGCGGATGTCGCAGATCGTCGACGAAGTACTGCCCGGCCACCCCGCCGGCATCCTGGCCGGGCCCAACATCGCCCGCGAGGTCGCCGAGGGTTACGCCGCCGCGGCGGTGTTGGCGATGCCCGATCAGCATCTGGCCGCGCAACTCGCTCAGCTGTTCCGCACCAGACGTTTTCGGGTGTACACCACGGACGACGTGCTGGGCGTGGAGATGGCCGGCGCATTGAAGAACGTCTACGCGATCGCGGTCGGGATGGGTTACTCGCTGGGCATCGGCGAGAACACCCGGGCGATGGTGATCGCCCGCTCGGTGCGCGAGATGTCAAAGTTGGGCGAAGCCATGGGCGGTCACCGCGACACCTTCTCCGGCATGGCCGGCATGGGCGATCTGATCGTCACCTGCACCAGCCAGCGCAGCCGCAACCGGCACGTCGGCGAGCAGCTCGGTGCGGGCAAACCCATCGACGAGATCATCTCGTCGATGAACCAAGTGGCAGAGGGCGTCAAGGCCGCCAGCGTGATCATGGAATTCGCCGACAAATACGGGCTGAACATGCCACTCGCCCGCGAAGTCGACGCCGTGATCAACCACGGCGCGACCGTCGACGACGCCTACCGCGGCTTGGCGGCGGAGACGCCCGGTCACGAGGTGCACGGCTCGGGTTTCTGAGCCACAGGAGTCACATCCGTACCTGGCACTGGGGATGCACCTAGTTTGCAAACGTGACCGTATGCGATATCACAAGTCGAACAGGCCGATTGGCGGCCGGTCCGCCAGCTTTTGCACCACCCGCTGATTCATCGACACGTTCTGTTCGGCGGCCTCGACGGTCAGTCGCGCATGCAGCGACGGCGACGTCCTGACGACGAACTTGCCGCTGAATTGCCGCTCGGTCAGCGCGGTACGTGTAGTGGTTCACCAGCGTGTGATATCACATGCGCACACGTTTCGAGATTCCGTGCATGGTCAGCTTGTGGAGACTGATGGGGCTGGTGTGACCTACCGCCCGGCCATCTCTTCGAGGCGACGGATCCGGTCGGCGATCGGCGGGTGCGTGGAGAACATCGACCCGATCCGCTCGCCGGCGCGGAACGGGCTGGCGATCATCAGGTGCGCCTGGGCGGCCAACTGCGGTTCTGGAGGCAGCGGCGCGGCCTGCACGCCACCGGAGATCTTGCGCAGCGCCGACGCCAGCGCCAGCGGGTCACCGGTCAGCATCGCACCAGACTCGTCGGCCTGATACTCGCGCGAACGGGACACCGCCATCCGCACCACCGTCGCAGCGATCGGGCCGAGCATCGAAACAAACAGCAGCGCAAACGGATTGGCGCCTTCGCGGTTGTTGCCGCTGAACATTCCGGCAAACATCGCCATATTGGCCAGCGCCGTGATCACCGACGCCAGCGCGCCGGCCACACAGGAGATCAGGATGTCGCGGTTGTAGACGTGCGACAACTCATGTCCCAGGACCGCGCGCAGCTCGCGCTCATCGAGGAGACTCAAGATCCCCGTGGTGCAGCACACCGCGGCATTGCGCGGGTTGCGGCCGGTGGCGAACGCGTTGGGCGCGGCGGTGTCGCTGATGAAGAGCCGCGGCATCGGCTGGTGCGCCGCGGTGGCCAGCTCACGCACGATCCGGTAGATCGCCGGCTCCTGCACCTCGGACACCGGCTGTGCATGCATCGCCCGCAGCGCCAGTTTGTCGCTGTTGAAGTAGGTGTAGACGTTCATGCCGACGGCGAACAGCACGGCCAAGAACATCGCCGTCCTGCCGAACAGTGCACCGACAAACACGATCAGCGCCGACATGCCAACCAGCAATGCGAACGTCTTGAACGTGTTGTGATGCGGATGCCAGGTCATCAAATTCCTCCTACGACCAGCCGGACTCTTCCCATTTAACGCCGAGAAGCAGCCGCTGAGTTCCGCAAACCTAGCCGTGTCGGTGGATCGTGTAGTCGACCAGTGTCGTGAGCGCCTGCCGTCCCGGGCTGTCAGGCAGCGCGGCCAGCTCCTCCCGGGCCCTCGCGGCGTACTGCGCCACGGTGTCCTTCGCCTTGGCCATTCCCGCCGAAGCCCGCAGCAGCGTCAGCGCCTCGGTGACCGCCTCGTCGTCGTCGACCGGTCCGACCAGGAGCCCGCGCAGCCGATCGGCGTCGGGTCCGCTGTCGCGCAACGCGTAGAGCACCGGCAACGTGTGCACACCTTCGCGCAGGTCGGTACCGGGCAGCTTGCCGGACTCGTCGGGGTCGCTGTCGATGTCGATGATGTCGTCGGAGATCTGAAAGGCGGTGCCGACCAGGTCGCCCAGCCGGCTGAGCCGCTCGATCTGGTCCTCGTCGGCGCCGGAGAACATCGCGCCGAATCGGCCCGCCGCACCGATCAGACAGGCCGTCTTCTCGTGCACCACCTTCAGGTAATGCGCGATCGGGTCGGCGTTGTCGGCCGCGCCCTGCGTTTCGCGCATCTGACCGGTCACCAGCTGGGCGAAGGTGTCGGCGATGATCCGTACGGCGTCGGGCCCCAGCCGGGACACCAGCCGCGAGGCGGTGGCGAACAGATAGTCGCCGGCCAGGATTGCGACGTTGTTGCTCCACCGCACGTTGGCGCTGGGTGCGCCGCGGCGCACTTGCGCCTCGTCCATCACGTCGTCGTGATACAGCGTGGCCAGATGCACCAGCTCGATCACCGCACCGGCGATCGTCACCTCGCCGGAATCCGGGTGCGGGCCCAATTGCGCGGACAACACCGTGAACAGCGGCCGGAACCGTTTGCCACCCGCCTCGAACAGGTGCAGCACAGCATCTGTCATCAGGTCGTCTGACCCGCGCAGCTCGGTTTCCATCAATTGCTCGATACGGGCGACCCCGTCGCGCACATCGGTGGCGAACGCGGCGTCACCGAAGTCCACACCCGCTACCACTGTCGCCGGAGTCCTCACCCGACCAACATACTGGTGGACATGGACTCCCATGCCGACGTGGTGGTCGTGGGCGCCGGGCCGGCCGGATCGGCGGTGGCCGCCTGGGCCGCACGCGCCGGCCACGACGTGCTGGTGATCGACGCGGCGAACTTTCCTCGCGACAAGGCTTGCGGTGACGGGCTGACGCCGCGCGCGGTCGCCGAGCTGGAACGGCTGGGGCTCGGCGAATGGCTCGACGCCCGGATCCGGCACCGCGGATTGCGGATGAGCGGGTTCGGCGGCGAGGTTGAAGTCCAATGGCCCGGCCCGTCGTTCCCGTCGACCGGCAGCGCGGTGGCCCGCGTCGAGCTGGACGACCGGATTCGCAAAGTCGCTGAAGACTCCGGGGCCCGGATGCGACTCGGCGTCAAAGTTGTTGGCGTGCACCATGACTCGTCAGCTCGGGTGGTTTCGGTGACGCTGGCCGACGGGACGCAGGTCGGCTGCCGTGAGCTGATCGTCGCCGACGGCGCCCGCTCGACTTTGGGCCGCGTGCTGGGCCGGCGGTGGCATCAGGAGACGGTGTACGGGATCGCCGCCCGCGGATACCTAACCACCCGGCGCAGCGACGACCCGTGGCTGACCTCGCATCTCGAGCTGCGGTCCCCCGACGGGGCGCTGCTGCCCGGCTACGGCTGGATCTTCCCGCTGGGCAACGGCGAGGTGAACATCGGCGTGGGCGCGCTGTCGACCTCTAAGCGACCGGCCGAATTGGCGTTGCGGCCACTGATGTCGTACTACACCGACCTGCACCGCGAAGAGTGGGGATTCACCGGCCAGCCGCGCGCGATGTCCTCGGCGCTGCTGCCGATGGGCGGCGCGGTGTCGGGGGTGGCGGGCCGGAACTGGATGCTGATCGGCGACGCCGCGGCGTGCGTCAACCCGCTCAACGGCGAGGGCATCGACTACGGGCTGGAGACCGGACGGCTAGCGGTGGACATGCTGGGCTCGGGCGATTTGTCGAGAGCGTGGCCGCACGTGCTTCAATCCCATTACGGGCGAGGGTTTTCGGTGGCCCGCCGGCTGGGGTTGCTGCTGACCTACCCGCGGTTCCTGCCCGCGACCGGCCCGATCGGGATGCGCTCGACGACGCTGATGGGCATCGCGGTGCGGGTGATGGGCAACCTGGTCACCGACGAGGACGCCGACTGGGTCGCACGGGTGTGGCGCGGCAGCGGCCGGCTCTCCCGGCTGATCGATCGGCGAAAGCCGTTCAGCTGACCGGTTTTTCGTGCGCTTTGTATGCGGCGTGCAGCGCGACGATGCCGCCGGTCAGGTTGCGCCAGCGCACCGCCGACCATCCGGCGCGCGATATCTGACGCGCCAGGTCAGCCTGATCGGGCCAGGCCCGGATCGACTCGGCAAGGTAGACATAGGCTTCCGGGTTGCTCGACACCGCCCGGGCCACCCGCGGCAACGCCTGCATCAAGTACTCCTTGTAGACCGTGGCGAACAGCCGATTGGTGGGCGTGGAGAATTCGCACACCACCAACCGCCCGCCGGGCCGGGTGACCCGGGCCATCTCGCGCAGAGCCTCGTCGCGCCGGGCGACGTTGCGCAGCCCGAAGCTGATGGTGACCGCGTCGAACACGTTGTCGCCGAACGGTAATCGGGTGGCGTCGGCGGCAACCTTGGGCACCTTGCGGGCATGCCCCGCGCCGAGCATCCCGACCGAGAAGTCCGCCGCCACACACCACGCCCCGGAGCTGGCCAGCTCGACCGTCGACACCGCGGTACCGGCGGCCAGATCCAGCACCTTCTCCCCCGACCCGATGCCCAGCGCCAACCGGGTGGCGCGACGCCAGTACCGGTCCTGGCCCATCGACAGGACGGTGTTGGTCAGGTCGTAGCGCCGTGCGACGCCGTCGAACATCGACGCCACCTCACGAGGGTCCTTGTCCAGCGTCGCGCGGTTCACGCCGTCGAGACTATCTCCAGGTTCGGGAATGGGACGGCGACGGATGCGTTGCACCACGGCGTGACTGAAAAAGTTTGGCTTATCACCGGTACTTCACGTGGCTTCGGACGGGAATGGGCGATCGCGGCGCTGCAGCGCGGTGACAAGGTCGCGGCCACTGCGCGCGACACCGCGTCGCTCGCCGATCTGATCCGAACCTACGGCGACGCCGTCCTGCCGATCCGACTGGACGTCACTGACCGAGCAGCCGACTTCGCCGCGGTCGCGCAGGCCCACGACCATTTCGGACGCCTGGACGTCGTCGTCAACAACGCCGGCTACGGCCAGTTCGGCTTCATCGAAGAGCTGTCCGAACAGGACGCCCGCGACCAGATCGAGACGAACGTGTTCGGAGCGCTGTGGGTCACCCAGGCTGTCTTGCCTTATCTGCGCGAGCAGCGTAGCGGCCACATCGTCCAGGTGTCGTCGATCGGCGGCATCACGGCGTTCGCCGGCGTCGGCATCTATCACGCCTCCAAGTGGGCGCTGGAGGGCTTCTCCCAGGCGTTGGCGCAAGAGATCGCGCCGTTCGGCGTGCACGTGACGCTGATCGAGCCGGCGGGTTACGACACCGACTGGGCCGGGTCGTCGTCGCGGCGTGCCGATCCGCTGCCGGCCTACGCCGACCTGCACGAGGCCACCGAGGCGGTACGCCGGGAGCGGTGGTCCGCGCCGGGCGATCCGAAAGCCTCTGCGGCCGCGGTACTCAAAGTGGTGGATTCCGAGCAGCCGCCGTTGAGGGTGTTCTTCGGCACCGCGCCGCTGGAGTTGGCCAAAGCCGACTACGAGGACCGGCTGCGTACCTGGGAGGAATGGCAGCCCGTCGCCGAATTGGCGCAGGGCTAGCTCACTGCCCCTGGGCGTGTTGGTGGCGCTCCGTCCGGGCGCGGGCGATGGGTGACAGCACCGCCTGGTAATGGCCGAGTAACTCGTCGCAGATGGCGGGCCAGCTGCGTTCGAGCACGCTGCGCCGAGCAGCCAACGAATAACGCGGCCGCTCCTCCAGCAGGTGCGCGACGGCGGTGGGCAGCTGCGCCTCGAATTCCTTGACGGGTAGCAGCAATCCGGTCCGCCACGGCGTCACCAGGTCGCGCGGTCCACCGGCATCCGGAGCGATCACCGGCAGCCCGGAGGCCAGCGCTTCCTGCACGACCTGGCAGAACGTTTCGTGCTCGCCGGCATGAACGAAGACGTCCATGCTGGCATAGGCCGTCGCGAGTTCTTCGCCGTAGCGGGCACCGGTGAAAATGGCTGTGGGCATTGCTGATTGCAGCTTGGCGCGGTCGACCCCGTCGCCGACGATCACCACCTGCACGTTGCCGCCGGCGGCCAGGGCGACGAGCCGCTCGACATGTTTCTCCGGTGCGAGCCGGCCCACGAAGCCGACGATCGGCTTGCCGTCCGGCGACCACTGCTGCCGCAGGGCCTCGTCCCGGGCCGACGGGGCGTAGCCGATCATGTCGACGCCACGCGCCCATCGATGTACGCACGGAATACCATGCCCGACAAGTGATTCCATCGTCGCCGTGGACGGCGCCAGCGTCCGGTCGGCCATCCGGTGCAGATGCCGGAACCAGGCCCAGGCCGCCCGCTCGGTGATACCGATCCCGTAGCTGGCCGCGAAGCCCGGCACATCGGTCTGGTACACCGCGACGGTCGGGACTCCGAGACGTTTGGCGGCGCGCAGCCCGCCGTAGCCGAGCAGCGCCGGCGACGCCAAATGCACGACATCCGGCTCGAACCCGCGCAGCACGCGCAGTATCCGCGGCAGCGGCAGACCCAGCGGGAGCGTGGTCACCTTCGGGAACATCCACGACGGCACCCGGTGCACCCGGATACCATCGTGGAGCCGGCCGGCGGGCGCTTCGCCGGACGGCGTGTCGGGGGCGATGACGAGAGCTTCGTGGCCAGTGCGGCGCAGGTGCTCGAGTATCCGGATGACCGAGTTGCTCACGCCGTTGACGTGCGGGAGAAAAGATTCCGCGACAATCGCTACTCGCACACCACCACGGTGTCAGCGTCGCCTGTCGATATGGTTACCGACTGGCATACGCGACACGAATTCTGACGCAAAGAGGGTCTGATAATGCGGTCCTACCTGGTCGTACTGGCGATGGCGTTATGGATGGTGACGTTCGGCACCGCACACGCCGACGTGCCACGAACCATCGACGGCAACGGCGTGCTCGTCGGATCCTGGATCGCCCCGGTGCAGTTGGAGATCTTCTGCGAACCGCAGTGCCCGCACTGCGCCGAGTTCGAGTCGGCAGACGGCGACCGGCTTGCCGGGGCCCTGGGCAGCGGCCGGCTGGCGGTCACGTATCGATGGATGACGTTCCTGGACGGCAGACACCACAACGACGTGTCCGCCCGCGTCAGCAATGCCCTGTTTCTGGCGGCCGACCCGGCAACATCGCCGATGGCGTATCAGGCTTTCGTGCAAGACCTTTACCACCATCAAAGTTCCGACGGACCGGCCAACGACGCCATCGCCGGGATGGCCCGCGAAAGCGGGCTGCCCGACTTCGTCGCCGACCGGATCGCCGCCGGCGACAACACGATCGATGCCACCGCGGTCAGCGACGCCAATAAGACGCGCCTGAAGGAGGAGAGCCCGGAGAATCCGGGCACCCCGACGATTTACAACCTGAACACCAGAAGTGTTGTTGACACTCAAGATCCGGGCTGGCTGGACGCGCTGATCAGCTGACGGTCCAGGCGCTTGTCCAGCAACGCCAGACCGGTCAACGCCGCCGCGGCGACCAGCCAGCCGAACACCGCGATGGATCCGGCCGGGATGATCGCCAACTTGGCGTTACGGTGCTGCACGCGAACCAGATTGGGGTTACGCTTGTCGTACTCGACGTAAATCCGCATCCCCGTTGCCAATTCGGACGGATACAGCACGCCGAGCTCGGGGCGGTAGGTAATCCGGTCCGGGGTGACGAACTCGATGGTGGAGCGGCGCGGACCGGCGCTGAGCACCTCAGCCTCAGCCACACCCATATCATGTTGAATAGCAACGTCATTGCGCACGGCACCGGCCACCAGTAACAACGACTGCAAGGTGACCAGGCTGGCCAGGATCAGCACACCGATACGCCCCAACCGTATGGCGCGGTGTCCGCGGGTATTTGGGAACTCGCCGCTGCGACCGTGAATGAGGATTCGGGTCCAGGTTTTCAGCCCGCTCGCGGCGCCGACACCAGGTGTCACAGGGCGGCCTTGATGGCGGCGTGCAGCTGCCGCAGCGAGGATCGGTCGGCCTTGACCTCCAGCACCCGCATGCCGGCAGCCGGCTCGTCGAGCGCAGCACCCAGTTCGTCGACCTCGATCTGCCGGCTGTCGATGTGATACGCGCGGCACAACGCACCGACGTCAACGTCATGCGGGGTGCCGAACACCCGGGCGGACACGTCGGAGAACCGCGGGTCGCCCTGCTCGAGCAATTCAAAGATGCCGCCGCCGTTGTCATTCGACACCACGATGGTCAGGTCGGCCGGGACTGGTTCGGTCGGTCCGATCAGCAGGCCAGAGCTGTCGTGGACGAAGGTCAGATCACCGATCAGCCCCACAGTGCGACCTTCATGCGCCAGCGCGGCGCCGATCGCGGTGGACACCGTCCCGTCGATGCCGGCGACCCCGCGGTTGGAGCGCACTGCGATCTGGCCGCGATGCTTCGCGGCCCCTAGGCCCACCAGCGCCGCGTCGCGCACCGGGTTGGACGCGCCGAGCACGAGCTGGTCGCCGGGACGCAGCGCGTCGGCAACGGCGGCGGCCACGTGCAGGCCGGTGGTCAGCGGGTGGGCCGTGAGTTGCTCACGCACGGTAGCGATCGCATGACGATTGAGCTCGGCGCAGCGGCGTAACCAGTCTGGGTTCGGCTTACCCGTGGTGACCGCGCGGGTGCCGGTGGCCTGCGAATTGCCCGACACATCAGGCCAGCGCGGCCCGGTGGTCAGCGCGTAGACCGGCAATGACGGGTCGGCCAGCAGCGCCGACACCGGTCGGTGCAGGGTCGGGCGGCCCAACATGATCACCTGCCGCGGGTGCAGGCCCGGCAGCGCCAGCGGATGCAGCGGATTGGCGGCCGGCGGCGCGGTCGGTTCGGCCACGGTCGGCAGCGCAGCCAGCGCGGGCTGCTCACCGGCGCCGTGACCGGAGATGACGACGGTGTCCAGGTTCAGGTCGATGTCCAGCGGCTGGTCGAAGCTGACCGCGGGGGTGTACGTCCACGGCTTGCCGTCCGGCCGGCCCTGCGGCGTCGGGCCGGGGTCGGTATCGGGCACCAGCGGCTCGCGCAGCGGGATGTCGAAGTGCACCGGGCCGGCGTTGGCGCTGCGCGCCCCGGTCGCGGCCACCAGCACCCGGCAGGTCGCCGACCGCCACGTCGCGTTGAGCGCAGCCATCCGCTCCGGCGCGTCCTCGGCCAGACCGAGGCTGATCGTGGCGCGGACCTGGGTGCCGAAATAGCCCAGCTGCTCCATGGTCTGGTTGGCGCCGGTGCCGAGCATTTCGTAAGGCCGGTTGGCCGACAGCACAATCAGCGGCACGCGAGCGTAGTTCGCCTCGACCACGGCCGGACCCAAGTTGGCCACCGCGGTGCCCGAGGTCATCGCGACGCAGACCGGGGTTCCGGCGGCGATCGCCAGCCCGATGGCCAGGTATCCGGCCGTGCGTTCGTCGATGCGCACGTGCAGGCGCAGCCGGCCCGCCCGATCGGCGTCCTGCAGGGCAAACGCCAGCGGCGCGTTGCGCGAGCCCGGGCACAACACCACATCGCGGACGCCGCCGCGGATCAGTTCGTCGACGACAACGCGGGCCTGTGCCGTCGAGGGATTCATCAGGCCAGCTTAGTCGTGGCGACGATGCGGGCCCGTGGCCCGCTGAGGAGCCTTCAGTACCCCATGCTGGCGAAGAACTTCAGCGCCGTGGCGTTGACCATCTCGGGCCGCTCCAAGAAACCGAGGTGCCCGGTGTCGGCGATCTGCAGGTACTGGGCGCCGGGGATGGCGTCGGCAACTTCCCTGCACAAGTGCGGCGGCGTCACCACGTCGTCCGCGAAGCCGATCACCAGCACCGGCGTGGTGATGCCCTGGTAGGCGGGCAGCCGATTGCCCTGCGGCGAGACCCAGCCCTGGCGGGTCAATCCCGGGGTGATCTTGATTGGCCAGGTGCTGAACATGCCGATCCACTCGGCGACGACTTCGTCGTTGCTGAGCGTTTTGGGCGAAAAGCTTTCCATCAAACGGAATTTCGCGTCGTACGCAGTCGGAAGTTGCACCCCGGATTTGGCGAACTCGTCCTCGGCGGTGCGGAAGAAGTCGCGCGCGCGATCCAGCCGGCCGCGGGTGGCCATCAGCACCGCCTGGCTCACCAGCTCGGGCCGGGTCAGGAGCAGCTCTTGGGCGATGTAGGAACCCATCGACACCGACACGATGCGGACCGGGCCGACGCCGATCGACTCGATCAGCGCCGCGGTGTCGGCGACCATGCTCTCGGTGGTGAACCCGTCCGCGTTCGCGGTCGCGCCGACGCCGCGGTTGTCGAACGTGATGACGCGGTAGCCGGCGTTCAGGAAGGCCGGGACCTGATGCAGATGCCAGGTACGTCCGAGCCCGCCGCGGCCGGCGATGAAGAGGACGGGCTCCCCCGTCCCGTTGTCGTCATAAGCCAGGTTGATCACGACGACGAACCTACGCGACAGCCCGGCGTTGGCAGTATTTGGCAGTCCGCTGCGTCGACCTGGCAGCGGGCCCGGGCCTTTAATGGCGGTGAGCCCATCCGAGGAGTTCGAGGAGGAACAATTCACATGGCAGAGCTGGCTGTCAAGCAGGCAACCATCGAATACCAGGAGTTCGGACCGCAAGATTCCGCGTATCCGCCGGTGTTCTTCGTGCACGGCGTCCTGGTGGACGGCCAACTGTGGCGCGGCGTCGCCGAAGAGCTGGCGCGCCGCGGCTACCGCTGCATCGTGCCGACGCTGTCGCTGGGATCGCACACCATCCCGGTCAACGACGCCGGCGCGCTGTCGCTGCCCGGCGTCGCGGAGATCGTCAACGACGCGATCGAGGCCCTCGGCTTGTCCGACGTGACGCTGGTCGGCAGCGACACCGGCGGCGGGATCTGCCAACTGGCGGTCGACGCCCGCCCCGAGCGGATCGGCCGGCTGGTGCTGACCAACTGCGACGCCTTCGACCAATGCCCACCGTTCCCGTTCGACGCGATGTTCAGCCTGCTTCGCGGCCCGATCTCGATCAAA
>NZ_DASXEP010000015.1:0-8253 GCF_036490025.1 Mycobacterium sp.
CCTTCTGGGGCTGGACAGATCGGCAATTGCCCGACGGCACAGTCATTCTGAGCTCGCCCGCGGGAAAGACCTACGTCACCACCCCGGGCAGCGCGCTGCTGTTTCCCAGCCTGTGCCTACCCACCGGCGACCTGCCGGCGACCGAACCCAACCGGCCCACTGACTACTGCGGGGACCGTACCGCCATGATGCCCCGGCGCCGCCGCACCCGAGCCCAAGACCGCGCCCATCAGCACCGAACGACGACAAAACCGCAACGCCCGCACCAACCGCCGGCCCAGCCACCCGAGCTACTTCGGACCGGCCCCACCCGACGCCGACGACGACCCGCCGCCATTCTGACCCCATTGCGACGGGGGACCCGAGCAGGGGCCGTGCCGCTCAGCCCGCAACCAGCACGATCACGCCAGGCGGCTGGTCAGCGACCTGCGGAGTCCGCGGCGCAACAACCGCTTTGAGCAACTGGCCGACGGCATCGGCGGTTTCGTGCTCACCGGGCGCGTCGGTGAAATACACCGTGGTTTTCGACACGTCGGGCAAGGACAGGTTGTCGACCTTGGTCACATTGAAACCGCCCTGCTTGAGCTGGTCAGCAGTCTTGCCGGCGATGCCTGCTTGGCTGGAGACATTGTAGACCAGCACGTCGGCCTTGGGCGCAGGCTTCGCCGAGGGTTTCGGCGCCGCGCTCGTCGTCACGCTCGACAACGACGAATCGTCGTCGGTGTTGCTGCCCGATCCCATTGCCTGAAACCCGACCAGCAAAAAGATGACACCGAGAAATAGCAGCACCATCACCATCGCCCGCAGGGGAAGCCCGGTCGAGTCGGGAACGCGCTCATTCATTGACGTCACTGTATCGAGGACAGCGCCAAAACCCACACTGACGCTCAGTGAGCAGGCAAAAAGTCAGGTGAGCTCGAAACCCAGTCGCCGAGCGGCTCGCGCCTTCTGCCGGCTGGCCCGCAGCCGCCGGAGTCGTTTCACCAGCATCGGGTCGGCGGCTAATGCCTCGGGGCGGTCGACCAACGCATTGAGCACTCGGTAGTAGTTCGGGGCCGACATTCCGAACAATTCTTTGATGGCTTCTTCTTTGGCGCCGGCGTATTTCCACCATTGGCGCTCGAAGGCCAAAATGTCGTGTTCGCGGCGAGTCAACCCATCGGCGATTTCAGAGTCGTCTCCCGATCGATTAGCCCGCGCCATAGCGCTGTCCATATCGCTTCCTCGACCCTTTCGGCGAATCTCGAATGCTCGCTACTCCGGCGATTATTCAACCACGTCTACCACTGTTGACCTGGAAGCCGGGCCCGCGAGTCGGCTGACTAGCTGAGGTTGCCCGTCCGACGCCCACTCTGCAACCGGAGGCATCTTCGGCGGGCTTAAGCTTGCCGACCATGGCAGTCGTACCCATTCGCATCGTGGGGGATCCGGTGTTGCACACTCCTACCGAGCCGGTGCCGGTCGCGGCAGACGGTTCGCTGCCGGCAGATCTGGCCGATCTGATCACCGATCTCTACGACACCATGGACGCCGCCTACGGGGTCGGCTTGGCCGCCAACCAGATCGGCGTTGGTTTACGGGTATTCGTCTACGACTGCGCCGACGAGCGTGGACAGTCGGCGCGGCGCCGCGGGGTGGTCGTCAACCCGATGTTGGAAACCTCCGAAGTACCCGAGACCATGCCCGACCCCGATGACGACGACGAGGGTTGCCTTTCGGTGCCAGGCGAGTCGTTTCCGACTGGGCGGGCCGAGTGGGCACGCGTCAGCGGCCTTGACGCCGACGGCAGCACGGTCACTGTCGAGGGCTCGGGGTTGTTCGCACGCATGCTCCAGCACGAGACCGGGCACCTGGACGGCTTCCTCTACCTGGACCGGTTGATCGGACGACACGCCCGCTCGGCCAAACGCGCGGTCAAATCGCACGGCTGGGGAGTTCCCGGGTTGTCATGGACACCGGGCGAAGGGCCGGATCCGTTCGGCCACTGATGGTTTCGTGGCCTGAGCTCGGCGCCAGAGTGGCGGTGCGTTACCGCCGCCCGGTCGGCTCGGTACCACCGCTGACCGATGTCATCGGCCAACTGCTCGACGTCGCGCCGCTCGTCCGCGTCCAGACGAAGACCGGCGCAACGGTGCAATTCGCGCCCGGGGATGTAGTCGCGGTACGAACGCTCAGCGATACCCCGGTGCGCGCGTCGGAGATCCGCGCGCTCGAGCACGCCGCTGCCCTGGGCTGGCCAGGCGTGGAGCAACGTTGGCTGGACGGCTGGCTTCTGCGGGCCGGACACGGCGTCACGCTTAGCGCAAATTCTGCTGTGCCACTTAATAATTCTGCCAACGTCGCTGCACTACCGGGGATCGTGGACTGGTACCGAAATCGCGACCTCACGCCGCGGCTGGCGATCGCCGATCGCCTGCTGAGGCTTACCGGTGCCGGTGAGCACGCCAACCGGATGCTGGTGCGCGACGTATGCGCCGCGAAGCCCGACCCGTCGGTCCGGCTGTCGGCCCACCCGGACGAGGACTGGTTGCGGCTCTGTCAGCGCGAGATTCCGATCGACGTCGTGACTGCGATCGTCGAGGGCGAGCTGATTTTCGGCGCGCACGAGGATGCGGCGGTTGCCCGGGCCGCGGTCACCGACGCTCCGGACGGCACCCGGTGGGTAGGCCTGTCTGCGGTACGGGTGGTCGATCCGCACGACGCCGCGGGCCGTGCGCTGTGCGAGGCGCTGTTGGCCTGGGGGGCATCTCGCGGCGCGACCCGCGGCTACATCCGGATTCGCGACGACGATCACGCCGTCGTCGACTTGGCCCGGTCGGTGGGCTTCACGCTGCACCATCACGCGCGGTACTTCACGCCGACCACGTAGGGTCGTGGCCATGCCCGACGGCATGATTGACAGCGGCGACCGGCCGCTGCGGATAGCCACCTGGAACGTGAACTCGATTCGCAGCCGGTTAGACCGCGTGCTCGATTGGCTCGGGCGCGCCGAGGTCGATGTGCTCGCCATGCAGGAAACCAAGTGTTCCGACGACCAGTTCCCGGCGATGCCCTTCCTGGAACTCGGCTACGAAGCGGCGCACTGCGGTTTCAACCAGTGGAACGGCGTGGCGATCGCGTCGCGGGTCGGCCTGGACAATGTCGAAGTCGGCTTCCACGGCCAGCCGACGTGGACCAGCAAGCCGGATCTGGCCGCCGCGGCCGAAGCCCGCGCGCTGGCGGCCACCTGCGCAGGGGTGCGAGTGTGGAGTCTCTACGTTCCCAACGGCCGCGCATTGAACGATCCGCATTACATGTACAAGCTCGATTGGCTTGCGGCACTGCGCGATACAGCAGAACGTTGGCTGCGCGACGATCCGTCGGCGCAGATCGCGCTGGTTGGCGATTGGAACATCGCCCCGACCGACGACGACGTTTGGAACGTCGAATTCTTCAAAGGCGCGACCCACGTCTCAGAACCGGAACGCAAAGCGTTCGACGCCATCGTCGACGCTCAATTCTCGGATGTGGTAAGGCCTTTCACTCCCGGCCCCGGCGTCTACACCTATTGGGACTACACCCAGCTGCGGTTCCCGAAGAAACAGGGGATGCGCATCGACTTCATCCTCGCCTCCCCCGCGCTCGCGAGCCGGGTCACCGGCGCGCAGATCGTTCGGGAGGAGCGGAAAGGCAAGGCACCCAGCGACCACGCCCCGGTCGTGGTGGATCTGCGCCGAGACTGATGAATGTAAAGACTGCGAGACGGGTATT
Organism: Mycobacterium sp.; assembly: GCF_036490025.1. Lineage (GTDB taxonomy): Bacteria > Actinomycetota > Actinomycetes > Mycobacteriales > Mycobacteriaceae > Mycobacterium. Next base: position 3,751 of record NZ_DASXEP010000015.1, read on the forward strand.
CATCTCCTGTTCATTTTTCAATCAAGGTCATAGGATTGCCGGATGCTGCGCTATGCCGTGACGGTTCGATGAACCCTCCGAGTTTGCGCGTATGCGATCGCCGCCAGTGTGGGCTGCAGCGGTATTCGATTCACAGCATCACGAACCGAGCATCAGGGAGTCATCATGGGTGTCGTTGACGGCGCCATACGCAACGTAAGTCGAACGGTCAGCCGTGCCGCCTCAGCAACCACCGCCGCCGCGGGCGCCGTGGGTGGCGCCGCGGTCAACGGCGTTGTCGGCGCTGTCACCGGAGCAGCGGCCGGCGTGCAGAAAGGCATCGACAGCGGTAGCCATTCCACCCCTGCGGCCGCATTGACGTTGGGCGCGCTCGGTGTCGCCGGGCTCGTCGAGTGGCCACTGCTACTGGCGGTCGGCGGCGGCGCGCTGTTGTTGCGGCGGCTGAACAACTCGCACAGCGACGGCTCGCGGGTCGCGTCCGTCACATCGGTGAAGGCGGCACCCGCCAAGTCGACGAGCTCGGCGAGGCCGCGCAAGACTCCGGCCAAGCGGGCGCCGGCGCGAAAGTCGGGCGGCACCCAGTCACACGGCCGTCGTTGATTCTGGGGAGTAGGTAGCGTCGCATTGGTGCGAGCATCCTTTCCGCTGCGCGCGGTAACGCTGGGCTTGCAGGCGACCTCAGCACTCGTCGGCGCCGGCGTTCAGGGCGCTGCAAGCGCCGCAGGATCATTGGGCACGGTGGCCTCGACAAGTTTGGCGATGGCCACGATCCCGGTTCGAGAAGGCGTCAGGGCACTTTCGGATGTGCTGCCCGCACCCACGCTGACGAGGCATAGTTGGCGCGGGACGGGCCGCGCATGGGTCGAAGTCCGCGGCCTCGACGGCCCTGACGGTGCCGAGCTCGGGCGCATTGTGGTCGACGCGGTTCGCGCCCGTCCCGGTGTCAAGTCGGTCGCCGTCAACCGCCCGCTTTCGCGGATCGTCGTCGCGCTCAACAGCGATCAGATCTCGCTGCGGGATTTGTGCCGAGACGTCGACGAGGCCGAAAAGCGTTGGCGTGCAAGCGGTAACGTCGAAAAACGGGCTAACGACACGCGGACGAAACCACTTCCGGGCGACGGTCTACTGCTGGCCACCAACGCGTTGGCTGTCGGCGCCACCACTGTCGGCGTCGGCGCCGCGGTCGCGGGCCGGGTGCTGCGGTGGCCGCGCGTGTTCGACGGCGTCGAGGCTGCAGTCGTCGCCGTCGACTACCAACCGCGGCTACGCCGCCTGCTCGAGGACCGCATCGGCCATTCGGCTACGGACGCGGTGCTGTCGGTGGCGATGGTCACCGCGCACGTCCTCGAACTGTCGCCGGCGTCGCTTGCCGTCGACCTCGCGATGGAGACGTTGAAAGCCGCCGAATACCGCGCCGAGGCACAGGCCTGGCGCCGTCACGAACCGGCACTGGCCCGCCACGCCGACCATCCGGAGGTCCACCCGTCGTCCCGCCCGGTGCCTCCACCGGAAGGACCGGTCGAGCGGCACGCACGGCGCAGCGCACTGGTGCAAGTGATCGGGACCGCGACTGTCGGCGCCGTCACCCGCAACCTCGAGATGGCCTCGACCGCAACGTTGGTCACCACGCCGAAGGCCACCCGTACCACGCGGGAGTCCTTCGCCGCGGCGCTCGGACAGGGATTGGCCGAACGGCACGCGGTGTTGCCGTTGCGTCCGGAGAAACTACGGTGGCTGGACCGTGTCGACGCGCTGCTGATCGATCCCCGGGTGTTGTGCACCGACACGTTGCGGGTGGTGCGCGTCCGCGGGGCCGACCAGGACGAGATTTCCCCCGCGTGGAATCGCGCCCAGTTGCTGCTGGAGAAGAAAGGCCTGCGCGTGGGCTGGCACCCGGTTCCCGGGTTGTCAGGCAGCGGATCCGAGGCGGGCGTCGAAGCGCTGATCGGTCCGACGCACGACCCGCTGGCCTCGGCGGTGCTGGCCGAGGCGCGCCGGGCGGGCCTGGAACTGATCTCCATCGACATCGACGATCTCGGTGAGCTGCAACCCGCATTCGACGAGCTGAGACCGCCGCAAAGGGCGTCCATCGACAACGCACTCGCCGCGGCACTGACCGATCTGCAACGGTCAGGCCATACCGTGGCAGTCGTCTCGTCAGCCGCTGCACAAGCACTTTCGTCGGCCGACGTCGGGCTCGGTGTGATGCCCAATTCCGACGCCGATCCGCCGCCCTGGACAGCCCACCTGATACTGACCGACCTCGACGGGGTCTGGCGGTTGCTGCACGCCATCCCCGTCGCCAAATCGGCCAGCCGGCGCGGGATCGAGATCGCCACCGGTGCAACGGCACTGGGCGCGCTGCTGATGGTGCCCGGCGTGCGCGGGCGCGGGCCGGGCCCGGTGACGACGGGTGCGGCCGCCGGCCTGCTTTCGGGGTATCTGATGGCCCGCCGCGTGCTGCGTGAGCCGACCCCGCTGCCGGCGCCGATCCACGAGTGGCACGCGATGTCGGTCGAGCAGGTCCGCAAGATGTTGCCGCCGACCGATGCCGAGCAGACGGTGGAGCCGCGGCACGGACTGGCCAACCGGGCGATGGAAACGGCTTATCGCGGCGCCGAGCTGACCGGACGCCCGCGGCAGGCGGTCTGGCAGTTCCTCAAGGCGGTACGCGCCGAACTGTCCGACCCGCTGACCCCGGTGCTGGCTCTGGGCTCGGCGGCCAGCGCGGTGCTGGGTTCGCCGGTCGACGCGGTCCTGGTCGGCTCGGTGCTCACCGGCAACTCCATGCTGGCGGCCAGCCAGCGGCTGCGCGCCGAAAGCCGGCTGAACGAGCTACTGGCCCAACAGATTCCACCGGCCCGCAAAGTGACGGTCGATCCGGACGGTTCGCCGGTATACACCGACGTGAAGGCCGCGCAGCTGCGGCCCGGCGATGTGATCGAGGTGCGCACCCACGAGGTGGTGCCCGCCGACGCCCGGCTGATCGAGGAAGAGGACCTCGAGGTCGACGAATCCACCCTCACCGGCGAATCGCTGCCGGTGGAGAAGCAGGTCGAGGCCACACCCGGCGCCGAGCTGGCCGAGCGCCGCTGCATGCTCTACGGCGGGACGACCATCGTGGCGGGCACCGCGGTGGCACTGGTGACTGCCGTCGGCGCTGACACCCAGGCCCGCCGCGCCGCCGAGCTGGTATCCAGCGAGCTCCCGCAGATCGGGCTCGAACATCAGCTCAGCCAGCTGACCAACCGGGCCTTCCCGGTCAGCGCGGGCGGCGGACTACTGGTCAGTGCGCTCGGCTTGTTGCGCCGCAAGGGTTTACGTCAGGCCGTCGCCAGCGGAATCGCGATCACGGTGGCCGCGGTGCCGGAAGGGATGCCGCTGGTGGCAACCCTGGCGCAGGCGGCGTCGGCGCGACGCCTGACGAACTACGGCGCGCTGGTGCGGGTCCCGCGATCGGTGGAGGCGCTGGGCCGCATCGAGGTGGTGTGCTTCGACAAGACCGGGACGCTGTCCGAAAACCGCCTGCGGGTCTCCCAAGTGCATCCCGCGGACGGCTATTCGGCCGACGACGTCCTGCGCTGCGCGGCGCGCGCGGCGCCGGACGCCAACGGCGGACCGCAGCTGCACGCGACCGACCGCGCGATCATCGAGGCGGCGCAATCGGTCGACGGCTCCAGCCCCGCCGACGAAGCCGAGGCGCACCTGCCGTTCCGGTCGGGCAGGTCATTCTCGGCGTCGGTGTTCGGCGACGAGCTGACCGTCAAGGGCGCCCCCGAAGTCGTCTTGGCCGCCTGCAGCGACGCCGGGCCGGACATCGACAACACCGTGCGCCGGCTGGCGGCCGAAGGGCTGCGGGTGATCGCGGTCGCGCGGCGCCCGCTGACCGCGCAACAGGCCCAGCTGGTCGCCGACGACGAAGACGCCATCGCCGACCTGGCCGGCGGCCAGCTGTCACTGGCCGGCTTCCTCGGCCTTTCCGACACCCCCCGCGCCCAAGCACCCGCCCTGCTGGCGGCGCTTGCCGAGCGAGAGATCGGCGTCCGGCTGATCACCGGCGACCACCCGATCACCGCGACGGCAATCGCGCGCGAACTGGGGATGGCGGTGACGACCGAGGAGGTCATCAGCGGCGCCGAGTGGGACGCGCTGTCGCGCAAAGATCAGGAGCGGGTGGTCACCGACCGGGTGATCTTCGCCCGGATGTCACCGGAGAACAAGGTGCAGGTCGTTCAGACGCTGGAACGCGTCGGGAAGGTCTGCGCCATGGTCGGCGACGGCTCCAACGACGCCGCCGCAATTCGGGCGGCCACCGTCGGCATCGGCGTCGTCGGCCGCGGCAGCGATTCGTCCAGCGTCGCGGCTGACGTGGTGCTGGTCGACGCGCGCATCGAGGCGCTGCTCACTGCGATCGAGGAAGGCCGCGAGCTGTGGCGGCGGGTTCAGGCTGCGGTGTCGGTGCTACTAGGCGGCAACGCCGGCGAGGTCGCGTTCGCGATCATC
>NZ_DASXEP010000112.1:0-20099 GCF_036490025.1 Mycobacterium sp.
ACGTTGCGACTCGATGAGTATTGGCTAAGGAGTAGCTTAACGTTAACTGAGAAACAACCTTAGGTCGGGAGGTTGTCCGATGACTGGTCAGCGGGCCACGAGGCGGAATCGTCATTCGCGCAACGCCAAGGCGCGCCGCCGCCGTCAGGTGGTCGGTCTGAGTAGCGGTGCGGGGGCGTTTTTGGCGCTCGGCTTGACTCCGCTGGCTGCCGCACCGCCCGCGCATGCCGACGCGTTCGAAGTGATCATCGAGCCGATCATTAACGTGCTGTCGAGTGTTGATCCGGTGCTGGGTGCGGATTTGAGCACGCTGGTGGGAGATCTCACCGCGTCATGGGACAGCATTGTGGCGGCGGACTTTGGCAGTGTGGGCTCGGTGTTGGGGATGGGCGGCAGCGTATTTCCCGACACCAGCGCTGCGGTGTCGGATCCCGGTGCTGCGGGTGCGGATTGGTGGAACACCTTCACGCAAAGCCTTGAGCAGGATTGGATCAACAGTCCCTTTGGGATCCAGGTCGATAACGCGCTCAACGCCTTCGCCGAAAAAGCTGATCCGGCCTTGGCGGGCGATAGTTGCGGGCTGATCTGTGGCGGCGCTGATGCGCAGCCGATGAGTCAGAACTTGCTGGTCAACCCCGGCTTCGAAACGGCCGACCCGTCCGGGTCGGGCTACAGCGGGGTGACCATTCCGGGCTGGACGGAGACCGGCACCCCGACCGTGATCGCCTATGGCACCCAGGGCGGTTATCCGTTCCCATTCTCGTCACCGTTCCCGAAGTTTTTCGACTTTCCACAGACCGCGCCCGCGGGCGGCGGCGACAATTTCGCCGGCGGCGGACCCGTGGCCACGTCCAGCATCGGCCAAACTGTCGACCTCACCGGCGCAGCCGGAACGCCGTTCACGCTGAGTGCAGATCTCGGCGGCCAAGGCTGGGATCCTTCCACGGCCACGGTGCAGGTCACCTTCCTCGACGCCCATGGGGACGTTTTGGGCACCGACTCGCTCAACCCGGTCACGGTATGGGATCGCCTGTATACAACCGGGTTTGAGGAACGCGACATCTCGGGCACGGTCCCGGAGGGCACCACCTCCGCGCAGGTGACCACGACCTTCACCGACAAAGACTGGGTCCTCGGCAATTACAACGGCGCCTACGCCGACAACGAGTCGTTCACCGTCGGCGATCCGAGCCTCACCCCGGCGCCGCTCATTGCACCCACATCCGATGTCGGCCAACTGGATCACGTGTTCCTGATCTACATGGAGAACAAGGGCGTTGACGACATCGTCGGCAGCCCCAACGCGCCGTACATCAACAGCCTGATCAACACCAACGGATATGCGGACAACTACTTCGCGCTGGGTCACCCCAGCGACCCCAACTACATCCGGCCCTTGGGCGGATCGGACTTCGGCCTCGACTACAACCCCACCGGGAACGTCATCGACGCGAACAGCCTGATGCAAGAAATGGACCAGGCCGGCATCTCGTGGGCCGGCTACGCGCAGAGCATGCCCACCCCGGGTGACCTCGTGTCATCGGGTAACTACTCCGTCGACGAACTACCCTTTGCCCAATTCAGCTACGTCTACGACAACACCCCCGCCTACCTTCAGGAACACCTGCTCCCGCTGACGCAGTTGTCTACCGATCTCCAAAACCCAAGCAGCTTCCCGGAATTCACGTGGATCGCCGCCGACGAGGACCACAACATGGAAGGCCCCATCGATAATCTCCAAGGCCTCGGCCAATTCATTTACAGCCAGTTCACGGACCACCAGTACAACGTCGAGGCCGGCGACCAGTTCCTCCAGCAGGAGGTGTCCTCCATCGAACACTCGGCAACGTGGACTGACCCGACGCAGAAGGACGCGATCATCATCACGTTCGACGAAGACAACAACAACCTGTCACTGGGCTTCGGTAACGATGGCAACAACGTTCCGATGATCATCATCCCGAACGGGGGCGCCGTGACGTCTGGCGGAATGGAATCCGGCCCCTTCACCACCGACGCCTACTACAACGAGTACAGCCTGATGGCCACTATTGAAGACGCCTTGCGTGCTATGCCAGGAACTCTGGCCCCGCTCACTGCCAACGACATGTACGCCCCACCCATGAACGCTTTCTGGAAATAAGGTCGACCCTCAGTCCGACAGCTTGCGCACTGCCTGAAAGAGCTTGCCGAGCTTGGGCGGCAGCCGCCGGCGGGAGTCCAGTGCCAGGTCGGCTTCCCGCTGATACAGCAGCCCGTAGGTGAAGGTGTCCTCGCCGGCCGCGTGCGCGGTCTCGGCTTGCTGCACCAGGTGCGCGCGGCTGACCACGCTGTCCTGATGATCACCGAGCAACGACTGTAGTTTCTTGGCCCGCTTGGATACCTTCTTCGCGCCCGTCGCATCTGCGGTGTAACGAAGTCGCTTGGCGCGCTTACGGATTCGGTGTATCGCTTCGTCACGTTCCGTCGCGACGACCGCCCGTCGGGCGGCTTTCGCCGCCTTGCGGACCTTCTTGCCCGCCGCGCCGACGATCGCCGGCGCGGACTCGGCACCGGCCGGCGGGGCTTCGGTGACCAATGCGTCCAGGTCATCGAGCAGGCGGAAATAACGAGGTAAGCGCAAGGCGGCCAACGCATGTCGGAGCCCGGTGCGGTAGCGATGTTCGGCGCCGTCAACAAGCCGCTCCCGGATGGGCCCACGGATCAGCTCCGGCGGCACAGCGTCCAAAGCGCCGCGGTAGCGGTCGGCTAAGACTTCGGCGTCGCGGCAGCTCCCCAATACGTTGCCCAGCTCGCGTAGCTCATCGACGACCGGCGCATTGTCAACGAGCCCGAAGGAATCCGGAGCGGCCTGCAACAGGCTGCGGATTTTGCGTGCGGTCACCCGCATCTGGTGCACCGCGTCGTCGGCCTCGGCCCGCACCGCGCGGTCCCACTCCAGCAGCTCGCCGATCTGTTCAGCCAGCGCCCGATGCAGCGGTTCGGTCGGCTGGTCACGCTCGCCGCTTGGCGAGGTGTCGAGCACCCGCGCCAGCTTGCTGCCATGACCGGCCGGGCTGGCACCGGCGTCGAGTATCCGTTCGCACAGCGTGTCCATCAGCCCGGAGTTCGCTTCGGCGCCGACGAGTTCGAGCTCCCATTCCCGCCACCGCTGTTGGGCGGTGGGCCCGTCGGCGACGCGTCCCGCGGCGACCCGGTCGTCGCAGAACTCGGCGAGCGTCGCGCCGTCGACACCGTAGAGCAGACGAACCTGCCGGGTGGTGCTGATCCGCGCCACCGGACTCACCGGACGGTCCCGGACAATGGCGAGCACCACATCCAGCAGCTCGGTCGGCACAGCGTGCGGGTCGCGGCTGCCGGTGGCTTCCAACGGCACCCGCACTTCGGTGCGGGCATCGCGGCCGGCGGGCAATTTCAGATGCCAGCCCGCATCGAGGCCGCCGGTGCGACGGCGCAACGTGATGCGGTGCAGCGCCAGATCACCGGCCGGGGTATCGAAATACACTGCGTCCAACGCCTGCGTCTCGGCTTGACTAACCCCGGCGACCTCCGCGATGCCATCGAATGACGGTGGCGGCATGGACTCGTGGACGTCGAACTTGCGCTCCACCTCGAGGTACCGCGATGGGCCCGCGGCGTTGACAGACATCCCGGCTAACGTGCCATATCCGGGCGGCGGCGAAACCGGCAGCTCAGAAGCTGTGCTCGTCGTCGGGGAAGACCCCACTGGCGACATCGTCAGCGTACTGCGTTGCCGCGCGGTGCAATTCGCCGCCGACGTCGCCGAATCGCTTGACGAACTTGGCCGTCTTGCCGCTGGTCAACCCGGCCATGTCCTGCCAGACCAGCACCTGGGCATCGCAATTGCGTCCTGCGCCGATCCCGATCGTAGGAATCGTCAGCTTGCCGGTGATCTGGGTGGCCAGCTCGGCGGGCACCATTTCCATCACCACGGAGAAGGCACCGGCTTCGGCCACGGCGATCGCGTCGTGGATAGTCTGCTCGGCGGCGTCGCCGCGGCCCTGTACCCGGAAACCACCCAGGGTGTTGACGCTTTGCGGGGTGAAGCCGATGTGAGCCATCACCGGGATACCGGCGGCGGTCAGGGCAGCGATCTGCCCGGCGACCCGCTCGCCGCCCTCCAGCTTGACCGCATGCGCGCCGGCTTCCTTCATGAAACGAATCGCGGTGTCGAGCGCCGCGGCCGGTCCGGCTTCATAGCTGCCGAACGGCAAGTCGGCGACCACCAGAGCGTGCGGTGCGCCGCGCACGACGCCACGCACCAGCGGAATCAACTCGTCGATCGAGACCGGCACCGTGGTGTCGTAGCCGTAGACGACGTTGGCAGCCGAATCGCCGACCAGCAGCACCGGGATGCCGGCGTCGTCGAAGATCCGGGCAGTCGAGTAGTCGTAGGCCGTCAGCATCGCCCACTTGTGGCCTTCGGCCTTCATCTTCTGCAGATGGTGGACACGCACCTTGGTCCGCGGCTTGGCAGCGGTATCGGGCTGCGCGGAATGAGGGCCGTAAACACTGTGTTCAGACATCATTGTCCCTAGTGGTGGTCGGGTCGATCCTCGTGGCCCAAATGGGTCCCCGGGTTCGTCTGACCCAAACAGTCTGCCATCTGCGGCCGACCCTGTGCAGAACAGGCCCAGTGGACTTCCTCACACCGTTGCCCATCGGACAATTCTGGCGCCGCCCCGCGACAGCGGACATACCATCGGCTGATGCAGCGCCTCAGTGGACTCGACGCCAGCTTCCTCTACCTGGAAACCCCAACGCAGCCGTTGCATGTCTGCTCGATTCTGGAACTCGACACGTCGACCATGCCCGGGGGCTACACCTTCGACCGGCTCCGCGACCAATTGGCGGTGCGGATCAAGGCAATGCCGCAGTTCCGCGAGAAGCTGGCCGACAGCCCGCTCAACCTGGACCATCCGGTTTGGGTGGACGACAACAACTTTGACGTCAACCGCCATTTGCACCGAATCGGTCTGCCGCCGCCGGGCGGACGGACGGAGCTGGCCGAGATCTGCGGTCATATCGCGGGCCTGCCGCTGGACCGGACCCGGCCGTTGTGGGAGATGTGGGTCATCGAAGGTGTTGCGGGCACCGATGCCCAACAGGATGGCCGTCTGGCCGTGATGACGAAGGTGCACCACGCCGGCGTGGACGGCGTGACCGGGGCCAATCTGATGTCGCAGCTGTGCAGCACCGAGGCGGACGCGCCCGCACCCGACCCGGTCGACGGCGTCGGCGGTGCCAGCCAGATCGAGATCGCGGTGACCGGAGCGTTGAAATTCGCGACCAGGCCGCTGCGCCTTGCCAATGCGCTGACGGATACCGCGTCATCGGTGGTCAAGACGGTATTGCGGGCGCGCATCGGCCAGACGATGGCGACGCCTTTCACCGCCCCGCGCACCGCGTTCAACGCGAGCGTCACCCTGCACCGCAACATCGCCTATGCGCAGCTGGACCTCGAGGACATCAAAAAGGTCAAAAGCTACTTCGACGTCAAGGTCAACGACGTGGTGATGGCGTTGGTGTCCGGCGTCCTGCGACATTTCCTGCTCGACCGGGGTGAGCTGCCGGAGTCGTCGTTGGTGGCGATGGTACCGGTATCAGTGCGCGGCAAATCGGATCGGCCTGGGCGCAACCAGGTTTCGGGCATGTTCTCCAGCCTGCATACCCATATCGCCGACCCGGCGGAACGGATCAAGGCCATCTCTGACGCGAATTCGATTGGCAAGCAACATAGTTCGGCGATCAGTGCCACGCTGCTACAAGACTGGTCGCAGTTCGCCGCCCCCGCCGTGTTCGGTCTGGCGATGCGCGCCTATGCGCGCACCCGGCTCACCAAGAGCAGGCCGGTGCACAACCTGGTGGTGTCCAACGTGCCGGGCCCCCAGGTCCCGCTGTATTTCCAGGGCAGTGAGGTCAAGGCGATGTATCCGCTGGGGCCGATCTTCCACGGCTCCGGGCTGAACATCACCGTGATGTCGCTGACCGGCAAACTCGACGTCGGGATCATCGCCTGCCCGGAGCTGGTGCCGGACCTGTGGGACCTTGCCGACGACTTCGCGGTCGGAATGGAAGAACTGCTGCTCGCGACACGATAGACGCCCCAGCAGCCGGGGGCTCGCGTTGACCCATGGCAGCATGTTGGGCATGGGGACCCCTCGCCGCGGCAAGATCGCGCGCTCGATGCTGATCTGGACCGCGGTGACGGTCGTCGCGGCGACAGTGGCCGGCTGCACGCAGGTCGTCAAGGGTCGCGCGGTGCTTTCCGGCCCCAAAGTCGGCCAACCGGTGGAGTGGGGACCGTGCCGAATCTCCGGCGGGGCCGTGGTGAAGCTGCCGGGCGCCGCGCAGTGCGGCAAGCTCGCCGTACCTGTGGACTACAAGCACGCCGGCGGCGACGCCACCACGCTCGGGCTCATTCGCTTCCCGGCCACCGGAGACAAGGTCGGCTCGCTGGTCATCAACCCGGGCGGCCCGGGGGAATCCGGCATCGAGGCGGCGCTGGGCATCGTGCAATCGTTGTCGCCGCAGGTGAGGGAACGCTTCGATCTGGTCGGGTTCGACCCCCGCGGTGTTGCCGCGTCACGACCGGCGATCTGGTGTAACTCCGACGCCGACAACGACCGGCTGCGCACCGAGACGCAAGTTGACTACAGCCCGGCAGGCGTGGCACACATCGAGGACGAGACGAAGGCCTACGTCGGCCGCTGTCTAGCCAAGATGGGCAAGAAATTCTTGGCGAACATCGGAACCGACAACGTCGCCCGCGATCTGGACACCATCCGGGAAGCGTTGGGCGACAGCAAGTTGACGTTCCTGGGCTACTCCTACGGCACCCGGATCGGCGCTGCCTATGCCGAAGCATTTCCGAAGAACATCCGGGCGATGATTCTTGACGGCGCCATCGACCCCAACGCCGATCCCGTCGAGTCAGACCTGCGTCAGGCCAAGGGCTTTCAGGGCGCCTTCGATAACTACGCGAAAGACTGCGCCAAGTCGCCCACCTGCCCGCTGGGCACCGACCCGGCGAAAGCTGTTGACGTCTACCACAGTCTGGTCTATCCGCTTGTCGACAAGAACAATCCGTCGGTCGGCAGGCCGGCGCGCACCAAAGATCCACGTGGCCTGAGCTACAGCGACGCCATCATCGGCACCATCATGGCGCTGTATTCGCCGACCTTCTGGCACCACTTGACGTCCGGGCTGGCCGAGCTGGCCCATCATCGCGGCGACATGCTGCTCGAATTGGCCGACCTGTACATGCGTCGCGACAAACACGGCCACTACAGCAACTCCACCGACGCCCGGGTTGCGGTCAACTGCGTGGACCAACCGCCGGTCAAGGATCGGGCCAAGGTCATCGACGAGGACCGCCGCTCGCGTCAAGTCGCTCCGTTCATGAACTACGGCAAGTTCACCGGCGACGCCCCGCTGGGCACGTGCGCCTTCTGGCCGGTGCCGCCGACGAGCAAGCCACACCCCATCTCGGTGTCCAACCTGGCGCCGACGCTGGTGATATCCACCACCCATGACCCGGCGACGCCGTACCAAGCCGGCGTCGACCTGGCGAATGAACTGCACGGCGGATTGCTCACCTTCGACGGCACGCAGCACACCGTTGTCTTTCAGGGCAACAGCTGCATCGACGACTATGCGACGGCCTATCTCATCAGCGGTACAGTGCCGTCCAAGGGGGCTAAGTGTTAGCACCGCCCGCAGGTCCGCGGTAAAAGCGAAACATAAAGACCGCGCGGTAAATAACGAGACCAAGGTGTGACCAATGGGATCACGGCCTGTGGCCGACGCATGCCACGATTGACTGCCATGTGGCGCATGAGACGGCTGAGCTCTGCGCTGCTTTCTTTCATGTTGTCGATCACGGCGGCTGTTGCCTGGGCGCCGGTGGCGGGCGCGACGCCGGGATACGACGCGGGCCCCACGCCCAGCCCGGCGGCGCCACAGCCGTCGTCGACGCCGCGGCTGAACTGGGGAAGCTGCAGCCAGGTCCTCAACGGCCCCGGCGACGTGCCCAGCGCGCAGTGCGGGACCGTGGCGGTCCCCGTCGACTACGCGAACCCGGGTGGCGCCCAAGTCCACCTCGCGGTGATTCGCATTCCGGCGACCGGGCCGCGGATCGGAGCGCTGCTGATCAATCCGGGCGGTCCCGGGGCGTCGGCGGTCGACATGGTTGCCGCGATGGGCCCGGACCTGGCCGGCTCAGAGGTCAGTCAGCGGTTCGACCTGGTCGGCTTCGACCCCCGCGGCGTCGGCCACTCCACGCCGGGGGTGCACTGCCAGACCGACGCCGAATTCGATGCCTACCGGCGCGAGCCGATGGTCGACTACAGCCCCCAAGGCGTGGCGCACATCGAGCAGATTTATCGGCAGGTGGCCCAACGCTGTGTGGCCCGGAACGGCTCGGCGTTCCTGGAGAACGTCGGTACCGCGTCGGTTGCCCGCGACATGGATGCGGTACGCCAGGCGCTGGGCGACGAGCAGATCAACTACCTGGGCTATAGCTATGGCACCGAGCTGGGGACCGCCTACGTCGAACGCTTCGGCGACCACGTCCGGTCGATGGTGCTCGACGGCGCCATCGACCCGAGCATCGGCCCCATCGACGAGCTCGTCAACCAGGAGGCGGGCTTTCAGACCGCGTTCAACGACTACGCCGCGGACTGCGCCCGCTCGGCGGACTGCCCGCTGGGCACCGACCCGGCGCAGTGGGTCAGCCGCTACCACCAATTGATCGACCCGCTGGTGACCAAACCCGCGCCGACCTCAGATCCCCGCGGGCTCGGTTACGCCGACGCGACCACGGGCACCGTCAACGCGCTCTACACCCCGCAGTTCTGGAAGTTCCTCACCAGCGGTCTGCTCGGCCTGCGGCGCGGTACCGACCCCGGTGACCTGTTGACGCTGGCCGACGCCTACTACGGCCGCGACGACAAGGGGCACTACAACAGCTCGCAGGACGCGTTCAACGCGGTCCGCTGCGTCGATGCACCCGAGCCGACCGATCCTGCGGCATGGGCGGACGTCGATCGGCGCATCCGTCAGGTCGCGCCGTTCGCGTCCTACGGGCAGTTCACCGGGCATGCGCCGCGCGACCTGTGCGCGCTGTGGCCGGTGCCCGCGACGTCATCGCCGCAGCCAGCGGCGCCGGTCGCTCCCGGCAAAGTCGTCGTGGTGTCCACCACCCACGACCCGGCCACCCCATACCAAGCCGGCGTCGACCTGGCCCGCCAACTCGGCGCCGACCTGATCACCTTCGAGGGCACCCAACACACCGTGGTGTTCAACGGAAATGACTGCGTCGACGGCGCTGCGGTCCGCTACTTGGTCGATGGGGCGGCCCCGGGAAACTTAAGGTGTTAAGCCGCGCCGGTAACACAAACTTAACGGCGCATGCATATTGTTCCAGGTATGGACCGACAAAAGGAATTCGTGCTCCGCACGTTGGAGGAACGCGACATTCGGTTCGTCCGGCTGTGGTTCACCGACGTGCTCGGTTACCTCAAGTCGGTCGCGATCGCTCCTGCCGAACTTGAGGGCGCCTTCGAAGAAGGCATCGGCTTCGACGGGTCGTCCATCGAGGGCTTTGCCCGGGTCTCGGAATCCGACACGGTGGCGCATCCCGACCCGTCGACGTTCCAGGTGCTGCCCTGGACGACCCGCACCGGCCACCACCACTCGGCGCGGATGTTCTGCGACATCACGATGCCCGACGGCTCGCCGTCGTGGGCCGACCCGCGCCACGTATTGCGCCGTCAGCTAGGCAAAGCCAACGATCTGGGCTTCTCCTGCTATGTGCATCCGGAGATCGAGTTCTTCCTGTTGGAACCCGGCCCCGAAGACGGGTCGGTACCCGTTCCGGCCGACAACGCCGGCTACTTCGACCAGGCCGTGCACGCCGCCTCCAACTTTCGCCGGCACGCGATCGATGCGCTGGAATCCATGGGTATCTCGGTGGAATTCAGCCACCACGAAGGCGCGCCCGGCCAGCAGGAGATCGACCTACGTTTCGCGGACGCGCTGTCGATGGCCGACAACGTGATGACGTTCCGCTACCTGATCAAAGAGGTTGCGCTGAACGAGGCGTCGCGCGCGACGTTTATGCCCAAGCCGTTCGGCCAGCACCCCGGCTCGGCGATGCATACCCACATGAGCCTGTTCGAGGGCGAGGTCAACGCGTTCCACAGCCCGGACGATCCACTCCAGCTCTCCGATATCGCCAAATCGTTCATCGCCGGAATCCTCGAGCACGCCAGCGAGATCAGCGCGGTCACCAACCAGTGGGTCAACTCCTACAAACGGCTGGTGCTCGGCGGCGAGGCGCCCACCGCGGCGTCGTGGGGCGCCGCCAACCGGTCGGCCCTGGTTCGCATCCCGATGTACAGCCCGCACAAGACCTCGTCGCGGCGTATCGAGGTGCGCAGCCCCGACTCCGCCTGCAATCCGTACCTGACGTTCGCGGTGCTGTTGGCCGCGGGGCTGCGCGGCGTGGAGAAGGGTTACGTCCTGGGCCCCCAGGCCGAAGACAACGTCTGGGACCTCACCGCCACCGAACGGCGCGCGATGGGTTATCGCGAGTTGCCGTCCAGCCTCGACGAAGCACTGCGCGCGATGGAGAGTTCCGAGCTCGTCGCAGAGGCGCTGGGGGAGCACGTCTTCGACTTCTTCCTGCGCAACAAGCGCACGGAGTGGGCGAACTATCGCCGGCACGTCACGCCCTACGAACTGCAGACGTACCTCGCGCTGTAGCTGGTGTGGGCGGCCCGCCCAGACGAGGTCTCGTTCTGCGCTAACGTCGAGAGCGTGAACCATCCCGTGACAGAACGGCCGAAAGTGCCCAGTGTCGGGCGCCTCGGGTTGGTCGACGACCGCGCCGGCGCGAATTTGGCGCAGCTGGGGTGGAACACCGAAGAACACATCGACGTGTTGTGGTCACTGTCGCGCGCGGCGGACGCGGACGCGGCCTTGTGTGCGACGGTCCGGCTGGCCGAGGCGCTCGGCGACGGCTGGGACGAACTCAACGCGGCACTGGCCTCCGACCGCGGCCTGCGTGGCCGGCTGTTCGGAGTGCTCGGATCGTCGCTGGCGCTGGGGGACCACCTGGTCGCCCATCCGCAGGCGTGGCGTCTGCTGCAGGGCAACGTGAAACTGCCGTCCGCCGAACAACTGCGTGCGGCGTTCGCCGAGTGCGTCGCTGAACCGCCAAGCGCCGCAGGGTCGGTGGTGTGGCGGCTACGCGAATGCTACCGCGACCGGCTACTGGTGCTGGCCGCGCTGGATCTGGCGCCGATGGTCGAGAACGAGCCGGTGCTGTCCTTCAGGGCCGTCGGTGCCCAGCTGTCCGACATGGCCGACGCCGCACTGGCGGCCGCGCTGTCCGTCGCCGAGATCACCGTGTGCGGGGACGCCACGCCGCCCCGGCTGGCGGTGATCGCGATGGGCAAATGTGGTGCGCGCGAACTGAATTACGTCAGCGACGTCGACGTCATCTTTGTTGCTGAGCCCGCGGATCCGGTTTCCGCCCGGATAGCGGGGGAGATGATGAGGTTGGCCTCGGATGCCTTCTTCCAGGTGGACGCGGCGCTGCGCCCGGAAGGTCGCCACGGTGAGCTGGTCCGCACCCTCGACTCGCATGTCAGCTACTACCAGCAGTGGGCCAAGACGTGGGAATTTCAGGCGTTGCTGAAAGCCCGACCTGCCGCCGGCGACGCCGAACTCGGTAAGCAGTACATCGCCACGCTGATGCCGATGGTGTGGAACGCCTGCGAGCGTGAGGATTTCGTGAGCGAGGTCCAGGCGATGCGTCGACGGGTGGAGGAACTGGTGCCCGCCGACGTCCGGAGCCGCGAGATCAAACTCGGCAGCGGCGGGCTGCGCGACGTCGAGTTCGCGGTGCAGCTGTTGCAGCTCGTGCACGGCCGCAACGATGAGTCGCTGCACGTGGCGTCGACGGTCGACGCGCTGGCCGCGCTGGGCGCCGGCGGCTACGTCGGCCGGGACGACACGGCGAACCTGACTGCCTCCTACGAGTTTCTTCGTCTGCTGGAGCACCGGCTGCAGTTGCAGCGCCTCAAACGCACCCACATGTTGCCGGTGTTCGACGACGACGAGGCGATGCGCTGGCTGGCCCGGGCGGCCCATGTCCGACCCGACGGCAGCCACGATGCGCTGGGAGTGCTGCGCGAGGAACTCAAACGCCACCACCTGCGGGTGTCGCGGCTGCACGCCAAACTGTTCTATCAGCCGCTGCTGGAATCGCTTGCGCCAGAAGGCCTGGAGTTCGCCCACGGAATGACGCCGGCGGCGGCCGAGCGTCAGCTCGCCGCATTGGGCTACGAGGCGCCGCAAAGCGCGCTGACCCATCTGGCCGCGTTGATCAACCAGAGCGGTCGCCGGGGCCGGGTGCAATCGGTGCTGCTGCCCAGACTGCTGGACTGGCTCTCCGATACCCCTGATCCCGACGGCGGGCTGCTGGCCTACCGCCGGATCAGTGAGGTGATGGTGACCCAGCGTTGGTATCTGTCCACGCTGCGCGACAAGCCCTCGGTGGCCAAGCGGTTGATGCATGTGCTTGGAACGTCGGCGTATGTGCCGGACCTCTTGATGCGCGCACCGGAGGTCGTCCAGAACTACAGCGACGGTCCGTCGGGACCCAAGCTGCTCGACGTGGACCCCGACGCGGTGGCCGGCGGACTGGTTGCCTCGGCGGGCCGGCAGAGCGATCCGGTGCGCGCCATCGCCATTGCGCGCTCACTGCGGCGGCGTGAGCTGGCCCGCGTCGCGTCGGCCGACCTGCTGGGCCTGCTCGACGTCAGCGACGTGTGCGCCGCGCTCACCGCGGTGTGGGTCGCGGTTCTCCAGGCCGCCCTGAACGCGGTGATTCGGGCCAACCTCCCCGATAGCGGCAACGCCCCGGCCGCCTTCGCGGTCATCGGGATGGGCCGGCTCGGCGGCCGCGAGCTGGGCTACGGATCCGACGCCGACGTGCTGTTCGTCTGCGAACCGGCCGACGGTGTGCGGGACTCCGACGCGGTGCGCTGGGCCATCACGGTGGCCGAGCAGATTCGCGCGCTGCTGGGAACCCCCAGTGCCGACCCGCCGTTGGAGGTCGATGCCGGGCTGCGCCCTGAGGGCCGCAGCGGTCCGCTGGTCCGCACGCTCGCCTCCTACACCGCTTACTACGAGCAGTGGGCGCAGCCGTGGGAGATCCAGGCGCTGCTACGGGCCGACGCGGTCGCCGGTGACGCGGATCTGGGTCGGCGGTTCCTGCACATGGTCGACAAGACGCGCTACCCCTCCGGCGGGGTGTCCGCGCAGGCGGTCCGCGAGATCCGGCGGATGAAGGCGCGGGTCGATTCCGAGCGGCTGCCGCGCGGCGCCGACCCGAAAACCCACACCAAGCTGGGGCGTGGGGGACTGGCCGACATTGAGTGGACCGTGCAGCTGCTGCAGCTGCGCTACGCCAGCGAAATCGACGCGCTGCACAACACCTCGACGCTGGCGAGCCTGGACGCCGCCGCTGAGGCCGCCCTGATCACCACCGAGGACGCGGGCCTGCTGCGGGAGGCGTGGCTGACCGCGACCCGCGCGCGCAACGCGCTGGTGCTGGTTCGCGGCAAGCCCACCGACCAGTTGCCCGGGCCCGGACGCCTGCTCAACACCGTCGCCGTCGCGGCGGGCTGGGCGAAGAACGGGGACGGCGGCGAGTTCTTGGACAACTACCTGCGGGTGACTCGGCGCGCAAAAGCCGTCGTGCACAAGATCTTCGACGAATGATCCCCTACGAGGTCATGAGCGCCGACGAACATGATCGGCTCGTGGCGCTCTACGGTCCGCTGACCGACGACGTGCGTGAGCTGATCCAGGCGGCTCTGCGTACCGACGCAGATCAGGACTCCATCGAGACCGCTCGAGCCGCGATCCGGGCTGCATCGGATGTGCTGCGCCGCAACCAACGTGACGAGTCGAATGTGGTGCGCTACGCGGTCGGGAGCCGTCCGGTGGTGTGGAGCAACGCGGTGATCGGCTTGCGCAACGCGATCGCCCCGCCGCTGACCATCCACCATGGCGACGACGCCACCCGCTGCTGGAGCGAGTTCACCCTCAACGCCGCTTATGAGGGCCCGCCCGGGCTGGTACACGGCGGCGTCTGTGCGCTGGTGCTCGACCACGTGCTCGGTGAAGCCGCCAGCGCGGGCCTGACCAAGCCGCTGTTCACCGGGACCCTCACGGTTCGATTCGTGCGCGGTACCCCGTTGGGAAGGCTGCGCGCCGACGCCGCGATCGAGCGCACCGAAGGAGTCAAATCGTTTGTATCGGGCCATCTTTCCGATGCCGAGGGGATTACCGTCGAAGCGGAGGGGATCTTCATCAAGCCGGCGTGGGCGCGGGACGCTGAATGAAGTTCTACATCAGCAGCGCATTCCTGGATACCCGCGAGATCGTCGAGGTCGCCAAGATCGCCGACGACCTCGGCTACGACGGCATCGGGATACCCGATCACATCGTCAACCTGGAAACCCTCAACACCCCGTACCCGTACACCAAGGACGGCCGGCGGCGCTGGCAGCCGTTCACCGAGTGGCCCGACCCGTGGGTTCTGGTCGGTGCACTCGCGCAGGTCACCACGCGGCTGCGGTTCGTCACGACGGTCTACATCCCGGCCATGCGTAATCCGTATTCGGCGGCCAAAGCGATTGGCACCGCGGCATATCTCGCCGACGGCCGAGTCGAGCTCGGTGTCGGCGTCGGCTGGTGTGAAGACGAGTTCGCCTTGATGGAGCAACGCTTCTCCAGCCGCGGTCGACGCACCGACGAGATGCTCGACCTGATGCGAACCCTGTGGTCGCCGGACTGGACGGAATTCGACGGCGAGTACTACCAGACCCCGCGCCTGGAGATGCAGCCGACGCCGCCGCGGATACCGGTCTATGTCGGTGGGCTCAGTGAGATCGCGTTGCGCCGTGCCGCCCGGTATGACGGCTGGATCGGCGACTTGATCAACACCGACCACGCTATCGCGGCAGCGGCCCGGTTGCGTGAGCTGCGAGCCGAAAACGGGTTATCCATGGACGATTTCACCATTCTCACGCCGCTGACCGATGCCTTCACCATCGCCGACTACCAGCGCGCGGAGGATGCGGGCATCAGCGGGATTGTCACCATGCCGTGGATGTTCTACTCCGGGCCGGACGCCACGCTCGCCGAGAAGGTGAACGGCATGCAGAGATTCCGCAAGGACCTGGCGCTGGACGGCTGATCGGAGCTCGTGCCCGTCAAAGCATTCCGCCGCTCGCGCGATTGCCCTAACGTGACGTGGGTGGAGCTACCCGGAAACCCCGAACTGGTGCCCGTGGAGGCATTGCGATCAGGAGACCCGATTACCGACGTCCACGGCGGCGGCCAGCACTACACCGTCCTGGAGTCGAAGGCCTTTGACAACAGCTGCGTAGTCCTCGAGCTCGAGTCGAAAGCCCACGATCAGCTTCGGGTGATCGAAATGTCCTTTCCGATCGGCTACCACATGGGCAGGTTGCCTCGAAACACCGTGTGACACCGCGTCGGTGGTATCACCGACGGACCTGGTGACACTCGGGGATCGTCGGTGCCTGCATGATGAGAGCTATGCCCGAAATCAGGCCGTACCGCATCGACGTCCCCTCCGCCGTTCTCGACGATCTGCACGAGCGTCTGGCGCGTACCCGATGGCCGGAGTCTGAGACCGTCGACGACTGGAGCCAGGGCACTCCGCTGGCCTACACCCGTGAGCTGGCCGCCTACTGGGCCGACGGCTACGACTGGCGCTCCCGGGAAGCCGCGCTGAACCGGTTCGATCACTATCTCACCGAGATCGGCGGGCTGGACATCCATTTCATCCACCAGCGTTCGCCGCACCACGACGCGCTGCCGCTGGTGATCACCCACGGCTGGCCGGGCTCGGTGGTGGAATTCCACAAGGTGATCGAGCCGCTGGTCAACCCCCCGTCGGGCCGGCCCGAGGACGCCTTCCACGTGATCTGCCCGTCGCTGCCGGGATACGGGTTCTCCGGCCGGCCAACCCGCCCCGGGTGGGGCGTGCAGAAGATCGCCGAAGCGTGGGAGACGCTTGTCGGCAGGCTCGGCTACCGCCGGTACGGCGCTCAGGGCGGCGACTGGGGTGCGGCGGTGACGACCCAGATAGGCCGCAACCGTGGTCGTTGCGTGGGCATCCACCTGAACATGCCGATCGCGGGGCCTGCCGCGGGGTCCGGCGATCTCACCGAAGACGAGCAACAAGCGCTGGCGGCATATGCAGAGCACCGCAAATGGGGAACCGGCTATTCCAAGCAGCAATCCACCCGGCCGCAGACGCTGGGTTATGGACTCGCCGATTCGCCGGTGGGACAACTGGCTTGGATCGTGGAGAAGTTCTGGGCGTGGACGGATTGTGACGGGCATCCCGAAAACGCGGTCAGCCGTAGTGAACTGCTCGACAACGTGATGCTGTATTGGGCCACCGGTAGCGGCGCATCCTCAGCGCGGCTGTATTGGGAGAGCTTCAATAGTTTTGTCACCGACGGCCGGGTGGAGCTGCCCACCGGCGTCGCCTCATTTCCGAAGGAAATCCTGCGCACCCCGCGGAGCTGGTGCGAGGCCGCCTACAACATCACGCACTGGACGACGATGCCGCGCGGCGGGCACTTCGCCGCGTTCGAGCAGCCGGAGTTGTTCGTCGACGACGTCCGCGCATTCTTTGCGACGCTGCGGTAAGAGTCAGCGCCGCAGGCGGCCTCGACCTGGGCCGTCCACGGCATAGGCGCCACCCCCGGCGAAGATCAGCAGGAAGAAGGCAAAGCAATACATCACCGCGGCCTCGCCGTGGTTGTTGATCGGGAAGAAGCCGTGCGGCAGATGGACGGTGAAGTAGGCGAACGCCATCTCGCCGCAGGCCAGAAAGGCGGCCGGCCGGGTGAACAGCCCAACGGTGATCAGGGCGCCGGTAATCAGCTCGATCCAGCCGGCGTAGAAATCCGGCCACTGTCCCACCCGCGCAACGTGACCCGCTGCGGGCCAGCCGAACACCGAGGACAAGCCATGGCTGAGGAACAGCAGCCCGAAGATCACCCGAAACACCGCCAGGGCGATCGGCCAGTGCGAAGTCAGCCGCGCCTCGAGACTTTGCGCCACGGGCTGACGATACGTGGTCAGAGCTGAGCCCAGACCGACTTCGTCTTCATGTACATCTCGATGCCTTCTTTGCCGAACTCGTGCCCCCAGCCGGACTGCTTGTGGCCACCGAACGGCACGTCATGGTCGAACACCAACTGGCAGTTGACCTGCACGCTGCCCGCCTGCAGCCGCTTGACGATCCGGTGGGCGCGGCCGAGGTTCTCGGTGTAGACAGTGGCCGCCAGGCCATAGCTGGTGTCGTTGGCCAGCGCCACGGCCTCGTCTTCGTCGTCGAACGCCAGGATGCTGACCACCGGCCCGAAAATCTCCTGCTGATAGAGCCGCATGCCCGGGTCGACGTTGGTGAGCACGGTCGGGTGCACGAAGTAGCCCTTGCGGTCCAGGCGGTAACCGCCGGCGACCACGTCGACGCCGTCGCTTCTGCCCTCGTCGATGAAGCCCATCACGCGGGTCAGTTGCTTCTGGCTGATCAAGGGGCCGCTGACGCAGCCCTCTTCGCTGGGGGCGCCCAGCTTGAATGTGTTGGCCATCATCGAAATGCCTTCCACCACACGGTCGTACACGCCGCGCTGGGCGAAGATCCGGGACCCGCAGACGCAGCCCTGGCCGGAGTGCACGAAGATGCCCAGCGACGCCATCAGGATGGCCTTGTCCAGGTCGGCATCGTCGAAGATCAGCACCGGCGATTTACCGCCGAGCTCGAGGGTGACCTTCTTGAGGTTGCCGGCCGATGCCCGCACGATCTCCTTGCCCACCTCCGTCGAGCCGGTGAACGCGACTTTCTCGACTCCCGCGTGTGCGGAGATCGCCGCGCCGGCGGTGTGACCGTAGCCGGTCAGCAGGTTGACTACCCCCTCGGGAACGCCGGCCTGGTGGACCAGTCTGTCGAGCAGAAGAGCCGAAAGTGGCGTCTCCTCAGCGGGTTTGACGATCATGCTGCTCCCTGCCGCCAGCGCCGGTGCGAGCTTGGCGCTGGCGTTGAAGATCGGGCCGTTCCACGGGAAGATGAGGCCCACGACGCCATAGGGCTCCTTCAGCGTGTAGGCGTGCATGTTGACGAAGGCGTCCGTCGCGATGCCGTCGGTTTTCACGTCATAGGCGACGCCGTTGAGCTTGGAACACCAGCCGGCGTAGTAGCGGAAGAACTCCGAACAGGTGGACATCTGCAGGGTTGCCTGCATCACCGGCATACCGGTGTTCAGCGAGTCGAGTCGGGCGAACTGGTCAGCGTGCTCGTCGATCAGATCCGCGATCTTCCACATCATCTTGGCGCGTTCGCGGCCCGGAAGCTGCGACCAGACGCCCGCCTCGAACGACGACTTCGCCCGCGCGACGGCCTCGTCGACCGCCTCTTCGCCGCAGTCGGTGAATTCGGTGATCGTCTCCTCGGTAGCGGGATCGATGACCGCGATCACGTCACCCGAACCGGGCCGCTTGCGGATGTCGTCCAGGAGTGTCTGCAGCGCCATCTGATCCCTTCCATAACCATGCACGTCGAATGCTGAGCACCTGCTTAGCATTGCGGACGCTGCCCGGTCAAGGCGGTGGTCGGGGCTAGGTCGGCCTGCTGGAAGCCAAATATCCACAGCTAGCTTTCAGCAATTCCGCAGCTGACTACGGTGCAAAAACTAACTGTATCGAAGTACAACAATATGTACGGCAAGCGAATTGGCGGGTTCAACGCTGCAGAAGATGGGCACGGTAAACGATGGATCACGGTGTTGCGCGTTAGCCATTGGCGATTTCGGCGAGCGATCGGCCTCGCCGCCGTGATTCTTGCCGTACTGGTCGTCGTGGCCGTCGGTCTGACGTTCAGCGGCTGGGGAATCGGACCACAACACCTGCCTTCGTCAGCACCGACTTGGGTCAAGCCGGCTCCAGCACCGGTCAGACCGACGCCGCCGATTCCGTCCGAAGTAATGCTCAACGGCCAGTACCAACTGACCGTCGAGGACAGCCAGTCGACGTACGTGGACAGCACCGCATCCGAATGGTCATCGGGCTTCGTCGATTACGTTGGTTTCATCCAGTTTTCGACCAAGTGCACAGGCTCGAAGTGCGTTGCCACATCAACGCCGATGAGCGACCCGAACTCGCCCGCCTTGGGAAAGAACGTGGAAACGATGGTATGGGCATCTGGAGAGTGGTCCAGCCGCGAAAGCCCGATGCCCGACGGTGACGGTATGGACGAGTCCTCAACAATCCTTCACTCAGACGGCCGCCGCGGCTTTCTGGGCACGACGACAGACACCATCATTTCGGGGCCGCACACCGGCGCTCAACTCAGTGCCCCCGTTGTTCTCACGCCCAGATTTGATCCCGCGAATCTGTAGGCCACGAAAAGCGCTGAGCCGGTTGCCGACTCACACGTCGTAGTAGAGCGCGAACTACGTCCTGGGCGTTTGTCAGCGTTTGCTGGCCTGGGGGATAGTTACGAAGTGGCACCTGAGCTGCGGGAATGTCTAGCCGGATCGTTGGCCGGGATTGGCATTGCGCGGAGATCCTGCGGGCGGCCTGCGGGCGACAAGGTCCGCCTGGCGGATGGCGCACTCGCTAGCCGCGCTTCGACGGCGCGGACAAAGGCCTTACCCGACATCGGACTAAAAATCCACTAAGGAACCGGGTGTGTCGCGTGTCGTGACACGGCCGCGTCCCTGCTCCGTGAAACCGTTTGAGGCGAGGACGTGAACCCACGCCCGTAAACCGACCCTCGAATTGCTGGACATGACCAACAACAACAAACTACCCACCCACAGGGATGGCCTACTGAGTGCTTTGCGCGAGCTGCTATCGAAGTCACAGCCGCTCAGTCGAAGTGTCGCGAACTTTTCTGACCTGGACTATCTACGTGCAGCCGTTCGCAACGACACACTCGCGGAGCTGTACAAACG
>NZ_DASXEP010000133.1:0-33311 GCF_036490025.1 Mycobacterium sp.
TTTTCTGCTCTTCGGTGGCCAGGTTGTAGAAGATCTGGGCGAATCCCGCGCCGCCGGCGTACATCCACACCGCCGGGTTGGCGCCGAGCAGGTGCTCATGCAGCGCCCACAGCATCGCCTTGGGCATCGGCATGCCACCCAACTCTTCATCCAGGCCAACCTTGTCCCAGCCGGCCTCGATGACCGCGTGCACCGACTGCTTGAACGAGTCGGGGAGAGTCACTGAGTGTGTCTCGGGGTTGAACACGGGGGGATTGCGATCACCCTCGACGAACGAGTCAGCGACGGGGCCTTCGGCCAGTCGGCTCATTTCGGTGAGCATTTCGCGGGCCGTGTCGGCATCCAGGTCGGCATAGTCGCCTTCGCCGAATGCTTTGTCGATGCCCAACACCTCGAACAGGTTGAATACCTGGTCGCGGACGTTGCTCTTGTAGTGGCTCACTGGTTCCTCCTCGATGAGAACGCCACTTGATGGTTGGGTACTAAGGCTAAGTTACCCACCAGTAACACGGCTAAACTATACCCGTCGGTAACCCTGCGCAAGCGACTGTGAGCTAAATTGCATTGGCTAATCAACCAACCAGTTGGGTCCGCGCTGATCAAGACGGCGGTATACCCCCTGAGCTGCGGGAATGACTGGTAGGTGTGAATTGTGTCAAGCGTCACGACCGTGCCTGAGGTGGACCTCCGTCACCCCGCTGGCCAACTGAGAGAGCACCTCCGCGAGGTCGCCCACGAGGTGGGCTTCTTCTATTTGGTCAGCCATGAGGTACCCGAGGCGCTCACCCGCCGGGTGCTGGCGGCGGCGCGCCGGCTGTTCGCACTGCCACAAGCGGACAAGGACGCCATCGCGATGGCGCGCAGTCCGCATTTCCGCGGCTATACCCGGCTGGGTGGTGAGCTGACCCGCGGCGAGGTGGACTGGCGCGAGCAGATCGACATCGGTCCGGAGCGCGAGCCGATCGGCGGTCCGGGCCAGCCCGATTACCTGTGGCTACAGGGTCCCAACCAGTGGCCGTCGGGCCTGCCGGAGCTACCGGGGATCGTCGCCGAGTGGGATGCGGCTCTCGCCGCGGTATCCCGCAGTCTGCTGCGGCATTGGGCGGCGGCGCTGGGCAGCCCGGCCGACGTTTTCGACGCCGCATTCGCCGGGGCGCCGGCCACCCTGATCAAGGTCGTGCACTACCCGGCCTCCGCAGCGAGCTCGCAGGGCGTGGGTGCACATCGGGACTCGGGGGTGCTCACGCTGCTGCTCGCCGAGCCGGGCAGTCAGGGATTGCAGGTGCGGGCCGGACGCGACGGAGGCTGGGTCGACGTTCCCGCGCGGGAGGGGGCTTTCATCGTCAACATCGGTGAGCTGCTGGAGTTGGCGACCGGGGGCTACCTGCGCGCCACCGAACATCGGGTGAACCTGGGTCATTCGGCGGATCGGATTTCGGTGCCCTACTTCTTCAACCCGCGATTGGACGCGCAGATCCCCGCTTTGTCGCTGCCCGCCGAACTCGCGGAGCGCACCGGGCGTCGCGCAGATCCATCCGACCCGATCTTCTCGGTGTATGGCCGCAACGCCTGGAAAAGCAGGCTCCGGGCCCATCCGGATGTCGCGGCCGCGCACGGCTACGTGACGGGCAGCGCACAAGGTGTAACGCCCGACGGGTAGGGTCGGCGCTAGGAATCCCGTCGACGCGAGTGAAGCCGGTGAACCCACCTGACAAGCTGACGCCCACCTCCTTACGCGAGGCATTTGGTCATTTTCCGTCCGGCGTGATCGCCATCGCGGCCGAAGTCAACGGAGTCCGAGAAGGGCTGGCGGCCAGCACATTCGTTCCGGTATCGCTGGACCCGCCGCTGGTGTCATTCTGTGTGCAGAACACCTCGACCACGTGGCCGAAGCTCAAAGACGTACACGCGCTGGGTATCAGCGTCCTCGGTGAGTCGCACGACGACGCCGCGCGCATGCTGGCGGCCAAGACGGGCGATCGCTTCGCCGACCTCGAAACGGTGTCCAACACCAGCGGTGCGGTCTTCATCCAGGGCACCAGCGTCTGGCTGGAAACTGCGATCGAACAACTGATCCCCGCCGGGGATCACACGATCGTGGTCTTGCGGGTCAGCGACGTCCAAGTCGATGCGGGGGTCGCGCCCATCGTCTTTCACCGCAGCGTTTTTCGGCGACTGGGTATGTAGTCAGCTAGGGACGTCTGCCGAGTTCATCGCGGTAGGCCTGGGCCCGACGCTCGATTTCTGCGCCGTCGCCACTGCGTCCTTCTTTGTGCGCTTGTCGAGCACGCAGCGACAGCTCACGGATCGCCGTTCGAATGCCGTTGATGCTCATTGGTTTTCGGATAGCCATAGTCACCGCTTTTCCGGGTTGAAACGGCGGGACAACCGCCCGCACGCGTCTGGGGCTAAAGTCGGGTACCCGGATCAGCGGTGACGTAACACATGGCTCAGCACACTTGCTGCTCAGCGACGAAACAGCTTGTCACCGAGCCACACAACCGGATCGTATTTGCGATCGGCGACTCGCTCTTTCATCGGGATCAGCGCGTTGTCGGTGATCTTGATGTTCTCAGGGCAGACTTCGGTGCAACATTTGGTGATGTTGCAGTAGCCGAGGCCGTGTTGCTCCTGCGCCTGGTCGCGCCGGTCGAGGGCGTCCAGCGGATGCATTTCCAGCTCCGCGATCCGCATCAGATAGCGTGGGCCGGCGAACGATTCCTTGTTGTCCTCATTGTCGCGGATCACGTGGCAGACGTTGTTGCACAGGAAGCATTCGATGCACTTGCGGAATTCCTGAGAACGCTCCACGTCCTGCTGCGCCATCCGGTACTCGCCGGGCTGTAGATCCTTCGGCGGCGCGAATGACGGGATTTCCCGGGCCTTCTCGTAGTTGAAGGACACGTCGGTCACCAGGTCGCGAATCACCGGGAATGTCCGGATCGGCGTCACGGTGACGACTTCGTCTTCGCCGAAGGTCGACATCCGCGTCATGCACATCAACCGGGGCTTGCCGTTGACCTCAGCCGAACACGAACCACACTTGCCGGCTTTACAGTTCCACCGCACCGCCAGGTCCGGCGTCTGGGTCTGCTGCAGGCGGTGGATGATGTCGAGCACCACTTCGCCCTCGTTGACCTCCACGGTGAAGTCCTGCAGTCCACCGCCGGTCTCGTCGCCACGCCATACCCGCATGGTTGCGTCGTAGCTCATCAGCCTCTCCGTCCTGGGTGGTCGGCCAACTCTTCGTCGGTGTAGTACTTCTCCAACTCGGAGATCTCAAACGCCTCGAGCAGGTCGGGCCGCATCGGCACCTGGTCTTTTCGCGTGACCGAGATGTCGGGGATTACTTCGTCGTTGCCGGCGGCGCTGCAGACCAGCAATACCCTGCGCCATGACGAGTCCATCGACGGGTGGTCGTCGCGGGTGTGTCCGCCGCGACTTTCGGTGCGCTCCAGCGCCGCCTTGGCGACGCATTCGCTGACCAGCAAGAGGTTGCGCAGGTCCAGGGCCAAGTTCCAGCCGGGGTTGTACTGCCGGTGTCCCTCGACGTGGAGGTGCGTGAACCGTTCGCGAAGCTGGTCGAGCCGACCGAGCGCCTCGGTGATCTCCTCCTCTTTACGGATGATGCCCACCAGATCGTTCATCGACTGCTGTAGCTCTAACTGCAACGTGTAGGGGTTCTCGGCGGTGGCGCCGTTGGTCGGTGTCTCGAAAGGATCCAGCGCCCGCTTGGCCGCCGCGTCGACGGCGCCCTCATCGACCTTCGGGCGGCTGCTCAGTGCGCGCACGTAGTCGGCGGCGCCCAGGCCGGCTCTACGACCGAAAACCAGCAGGTCAGACAGCGAGTTGCCGCCCAGCCGATTGGAGCCGTGCATGCCGCCGGAGCACTCGCCGGCGGCGAACAGCCCCGGGACGGTGGCGGCACCGGTGTCGGCGTCCACTTCGACTCCACCCATCACGTAGTGACAGGTGGGCCCGACTTCCATCGGCTCCTTGGTGATGTCGACCCCGGCCAGCTCTTTGAACTGGTGGTACATCGACGGCAGCCGCCGCTTGATCTCCTCGGGCGTCAGCCGCGAGGCGATGTCGAGGTAGACCCCGCCGTGCGGGCTGCCGCGGCCGGCCTTGACTTCGGAGTTGATCGCGCGTGCCACCTCGTCGCGCGGCAGCAGATCCGGTGTGCGACGGGCCGAGTCGTTGTCCTTGAGCCACTGGTCGGCTTCTTGCTCGGATTCGGCGTACTGGCCTTTGAACACCGGCGGGATGTAGTCGAACATGAAGCGAGAGTTCTCGGAGTTCTTCAGCACTCCGCCGTCGCCGCGCACGCCCTCGGTGACCAGGATGCCTTTGACGCTGGGCGGCCAGACCATGCCGGTCGGGTGGAACTGGACGAACTCCATGTTGATCAGCGTCGCGCCGGCCCGCAGCGCCAGCGCGTGGCCGTCACCGGTGTACTCCCAGGAATTCGAGGTGACCTTGAAAGACTTGCCGATACCGCCGGTGGCCAGTACCACCGCCGGGGCTTCGAACAATACGAAGTTGCCGCTTTCGCGGTGATAGCCGAACGCCCCGGAAATGCGCCCCTCGTTTTCTGAGCCGTCTTTGATCAGCTCGGTGATCGCGCATTCGGCGAAAACTCTGATCCGGGCCTCGTAGTCGCCCAGCTCGGTGTGATCTTCCTGTTGCAGCGAGACGATCTTCTGCTGCATGGTGCGGATCAGCTCCAAGCCGGTGCGGTCACCGACGTGCGCCAGCCGTGGGTAGGTGTGTCCGCCGAAGTTGCGCTGGCTGATCTTGCCGTCTTTGAGGCGGTCGAACAGCGCGCCGTAGGTCTCCAGCTCCCAAACCCGGTCGGGTGCCTCCTTGGCGTGCAGTTCGGCCATCCGCCAGTTGTTCAGAAACTTCCCGCCGCGCATCGTGTCGCCGAAGTGGGTCGTCCAGTTGTCCTTCGGGTTGGTGTTACCCATCGCGGCCGCGCAGCCGCCCTCGGCCATCACCGTATGGGCCTTGCCGAACAGCGACTTGGTCACCACCGCGACCTTGAGGCCGCGTTCCCGCGCCTCGATGACCGCGCGCAAGCCCGCGCCGCCGGCACCGATCACGACGACGTCGTAGGAGTGCCGTTCGACCTCAGTCATGGAACCTCACTAAACTCTTTGATATCCGTGAAATGGCTTCTCAGCCAACAAATCTCAGGTCCGGGATGGCTCCGCCGGCTACCAGCGCGATGTAGAAGTCGGTGAGCATCAGCGTGCCCAATGTGATCCAGGCATACAACTTGTGCCGAGTGTTGAGTCTGCTGACCTGGGTCCAGATCCAGTACCGCACAGGGTGTTTGGAGAAGTGCTTGAGCCGACCTCCGGTGACGTGCCGGCACGAATGGCAGGACAATGTGTAGACCCACAGCATGATCACGTTGACGACCATGATCACGTTGCCCAGGCCCAAGCCGAACCCACCCGGCCCGCTGTCGGAATGGAACGCGATGATCGCGTCGTAGGTGTTGATCACCGAGATGATGCCGGCGATGTAGAAGAAATACCGGTGGGTGTTCTGGACGATCAACGGGAATTTGGTCTCGCCGCTGTAGTGCACGCGGGGCTCGGCCACCCCGCACGCCGTGGGCGATTGCCACACCGTGCGGTAATAGGCGCCGCGGTAGTAGTAGCAGGTCAGCCGGAACAGCAGCAGGAACGGCAGTGTCAGTGCCGCGAATGGTAGCCACCACACGTGCGGCAGGATCTGCGGCCAGAAGTCGCTGGCCTCGCCGCAAGCCGTACTGACACACGGCGAATAGAACGGCGTCAGGTAGTGGTACTTCGGGACGAAAAAGTAATTCCCTTGGAACGCGCGGAAGGTCGCATAGATGACAAATGCCGCGAATCCCAAGTCAACTCGTAGCGGCGACATCCACCACCGGTCGGTGCGTAACGTGGATTGCTCGATATGTGCGCGGGTGGGTGAAAAGACACCGGACGCAGGGCGGTTCGCGGTGGGTGCGCTCATCAATTGTTCCTCTTCGAACGGGCTGTTCGTCGAAGACTACACAGAGGCAGCCCCAGGATTATCGGCGGGCTTGAGTTGTCAGGACCTGTTGTGACCCCCGACACCCTCGTCGTCGACGTCGCGCCAAAAGTCGCGGTCGTAATCGGTGTCGGGAATGGCGATCTTCTCACCGGATTGCTGCACGGTAGCGCGCGCCAAATCTAATTCCGAAACATCGGCGTCAAGTAATTCGACGTCGCCGAGGATCCGGTCGGCGTCGAGCACAATGCGACGCATTGCGGGGCTGTCGGCATAACGCGCCTTCAGCGAGCTCACGCACCGCCGCAAGCCGCCGATCAGGTCGTGCAGCTCGGCGAGTTCAGTAGTGCTGGACAACAGATCTCCCTGGACTGAAGGTGTCATGGATCACAGTGCGACACCAATACTATCCAGTGCGCGGCGGCAGCGTGAGACAGATCACCCGCGGCGCGCTGCGACTACTCCGCGCGGATCGGCCCCAGCAACCGGTGCGCTAAAGCAAGAATCCGGTGGAGCCGTTGAGCCCCACCGGATTCGAGCCGACTGCGGTTACTTGGTGATCGCGATGCGCTGCGCCTGAGTCCCGGCGTAGGCACCGGCAACCCGGACGGTCAGCACACCGGCGTCGTAGGACGCCGAGACGGCCTCACCGGTGACGTGCGCAGGCAGCTGAAACGACCTGCGGAACGATCCGTAGCGGACCTCGCGGAGCGTGCGGCCGTCGTTGTCCTCGGCGTGCTCGTCGCGACGCTCACCGTGGATGACTAAGCGGCCGTGGTCGACCTCGACATTGACGTCGTTCTCGACGTCCACACCCGGCAGTTCCAGCCGTACCACCGCATCGTCGCCGTCCTTGACGACCTCTGCGGCGGGGCTGAACCCACCGGCTACCGGCTTGGCCCAGTCGGCTGCGGCGGCCGGGCCAAAGAAATCGCGCATCCAGCGGTCGACATCCCACGCGGGTCGTGACCACAGGGTCAGGTTGCTCATTTTCGTGTCTCCCCAATTTTCGGTGTGTATCGGTTGTCGCCGACGCTTTGCCGGCTCTACACCTACAAACATGAGTCGACCCCGCTAAAGTTCCACCTCTGGTTTCGCTGTCAGCGAACGCAAGTCACTCCCGGGCGCCTGGCGACAACGCCCTTGTCGCCCAGGCCTTCTGGGCACGCGCGATCACCAGACATCCCCGTCGCGCCAGTCGCACGTCAACGCCGCGGTGTCGTCCAGGTCGGTCTCGAGTGGGAAGACGAACACCGACCCGTCGTCATCGGGAGTCCGCGTCGGCCCGTTCGGCGCCAACACCGACGTGGGCCCGCGCCACGGCAGCCAACCGCGCAGCGTGTACAGCCGCCGGCCCCGATCCGAGGAACTCAGCGCGCCGAGCTCGTACCCGCCACGGATGACCTGCTCGCAGGCATCGAGTATCGCGATCGCCAGACCCTGGCCACGCCAATCTTCGCGCACTGCAACAGCTTCGACATACCCGCAGCGCAGCGCCACTCCGCGGTAGAGCAGACGTCGTTGGATGACCGCACCGTGCGCGATGATCGCGCCCCGATGCCAGATCAGTGCGTGCATTCCGCCCAGCGCATGGTCCCAGTCGACGTCGGTGAACTCGCCGGCGAACGCCTCGTCGACCATGTCGTGGGCGCGCTGCCGCGCATCGCTTTCCAGGTCAGCGGTGTGGACCAGGCGGGCGGTGTGAACCTGGGTGTGCACACTGCCGGTCTACCAGGTGGCCTGGTCCGCCGCCACCGATCTCGACGCGGAATTCGCAGCGACTCTGGGACGCGACCAATGCAGTCGCACGTGCTGGCCGGGCCGTACCTGGGCGACCTTGTCGATGTCGTCGTCGGCGATCACGCCAACGACCGGATAGCCGCCCGTGACCGGGTGATCAGGACCCAAGATTACCGGTAATCCGTTGGGCGGCACCTGAATCGCGCCGCGGGTGGTGCCTTCGCTGGGCAGCTGACGGTCCGGATTGCGGTGTACCAGCGGGCGTCCCTCCAGCCGCATGCCCACCCTGTCGGTGCGGTCGGAGGCCATCCAGATCGTGTGCACGAGGGCATCGGCGTCGGTGAGCCAGTCGGCGCGTGGACCGGGCACCGCCAGAAGTTCGACCAGTTGGCCGGTGATCGGCGCTACCGGCGCCTGGTCGAGCTCCGGATACTGCTCGGTGTGTTCGCCCACCGGCAACACGTCTCCGGGTTGCAGCGGCAACGGGCCGATCGCCGACATCACGTCGTAGCTGCGGGAGCCCAGCACCGGTGTCACGTCGATGCCGCCGCGCACTGCCAGGTAGCTGCGCAGCCCGGCGCGCGGAGTGCCCAACGAGATCACCTCGCCGTCACGGACATGATGAATGCTGTTGGCGCCGAACGTCGTTGCGCCGATCCTCGGCTGGGGATCGGCGCCTGTCACGGCGATGTCGACGTCGCCGCCGCGGATTCGTGCGGTGAATCCGCCCATGGTGACCTCGACGGTGGCGCGGTCGTCCGGGTTGGCCACCAGCCGGTTGGCCAGCGTGTGCGCCTGCCGGTCGGCCGCCCCGGAGCGGGTGACCCCGAGATGGGCAAGCCCGACGCGCCCGAGATCTTGGATGAGGGCCAGCGGTCCGGTGTGCAGGATTTCCAGTGTCGTCACGCTCACCTCGCTACGCCGCCCGGAACTGGACCCATCGGCCGGGCGTCAGCAGCGCCGGATCTGGCCGATCGACATCCCAGAGCACCGCATCGGTGTGGCCGATCAGCTGCCATCCACCGGGGGAGCGACGAGGGTAGATGCCGGTGAATTCGCCGGCCACCCCCACGGCACCGGCGGGTACCGATGAGCGCGGCTCGGATCGTCGCGGCACCGCCAGACGCGGGTCGCCACCGACCAGGTACGCGAAACCCGGTGCGAATCCGCAGAATCCGACCCGGCAGGGGTTGGCGGTGTGCGCATCGATGACCTGTGCCGTGTGCAATCCAGTGAGTTCAGCGACTTCGGCCAAGTCGGCGCCGTCGTAGACAACGTCGATCAGCACGGGCTCGGATGGCGCGCTCGCCGTGGCCTCGGGCGCCACCCGCAGGGTGCGGACCCGACGGCGAGTAGCGCTCTGCAGGCCGGGACCGTCGAGCTTGAGCAGCACCGTGCCGGCGGCCGGGACGATGTCGAGAACACCGGGCATCGCGGCGTCACGCAGTGCGCCCGCCCACGTCAATACCTCGGCGGTGCTGTCGAACTGCAGCAGCAGCGCCTGATCTCCGTAGTCGAGGACCGCATCGGTCAAGCTTCCGCTCATTACTCGACGGTAACCCGGTGAGGTGAGGGCGGCCAGAAAATTTTAGGGCGGTTACCTCAGCGCAGGACGTTGGCGATCAGCGGCGGCAACTGGTCAGCCAGCAACGGGTAGCTCAGCGGCGACGCGTAGGCGATTGCCCCGGCCTGATCTTTGGAGGTGAACACACTGCGCGACCGCAGTTCCGCCACATCGGGATTGGTCAACAGGTCCGCTTGGTCCTTGTCGCTCTCCGTCGCCCAAATCAGGAGGTCAGCGGCGCCGAGAACCGACTTGATCTTGTCGCGTGGAATGAACGCGCGCCGCTGGTCGACAGCCAACGCGGTGATGGTCTCGGGGATGGCCAGACCCATCTGGGTGAGAAACTCGGTTTGCCAACCGGTCGTCGCGACGACATTGTCATCGTGGAACTTGCCTTGCAACAGCAACACCCGCTTGTTCTTGAACTGCGGGTATTTGTCTGCGACGGCGGCAAAACCTTTATCGACTCCGTTGATCAGCGATGCGATCTGGCCCGATTGAAAAACCGCCTGGCCGATGGCCTTTGCCTGGACTTTCCACGGCTCGAAGAACGCGTCGCCGTCGGACTGGGCCAGCGTCGGCGCGATCGCGGCAAGCTTCTGATAGGTGTCCTGGTCGAGCCCGGCGTCGGTCGCCACGATCAGGTCGGGTTTCAGGCCGGCGATCTGCCGAACTTGAACGCCGTTGTCTAGGTTCAGCACAACGGGTTTGGCGTTGCCGAGTTTGGGCCGGGCCCACGGCCATACCCCGAACGGCTGGTCGCCGAACCAGTTGGTCACCGCGACCGGCACGACTCCGAGCGCGAGCAGGTCGTCCTGTCCGGTGAAGCCGGCGCTGACTACCCGCTTCGGCGGCTCGGGAATGGTCGTCTCACCGAAGGCGTGCGTGATGGTGAGCGGTCCGCCGCCCCCGGTCGAGGCGGGCGGTGGCTTGTGCGACGAGCAGGCGGCGGGCGCTGCGAACACGACCAGTCCCGCTGCCGCGCCGGCCCGGAGGAACACCCGCCGGTTCCAGTGCTCGACCATGGCGTGACAATAGCGCGTTCGCTCAGGTCAACGGGTCGGCCAGGGACTGTAGTCGGCAATCAGCTCCTCCTGCGGCGGCCGTTGGTCGTCGGGCACATGCTGCAGGTTGATCCGAATCCGGTACCAGATCGAACTCGGTCCGCGCATGCCGTCGACGAGCACGTCGGCAGGCTGCAGCCGTTCGGCCGCTGCGGGATAGCGCTCGCGCCAGGTGGCCAGCGCGGCCATCGCCTCGTCCTTGGTTTTGGTGCGGGCGATCTCGATGAGCGGCATCAGGGATTGACGCCGTCCGGTCCCGTCGCGGCGCGCACCCCTCGGGGCCTTCTCCGCGGGTCCGAGTTCTTCGGCGAGAGTGAGTAACCGGTCAAGATCGCCGGCGGTGTCGCTCATTCCCTCCCACGGGTCGCCGAGCTCAGCGAACCGCTGCGGCACTGTCGCCACGGTGAAGTCCGCGGGGTCGCAGTCGGCGACCTCGTCCCACCGCATTGGGGTCGAGACCCGCGCGTCCGGGGTGGCGCGCACCGAGTACGCGGAGGCAACGGTGCGGTCTTTGGCGTTCTGGTTGAAGTCGACGAAGACGCCCTCGCGTTCCTCTTTCCACCACCGGCTGGTGGCCAGCTCGGGGGCGCGTCGCTCCACTTCGCGGGCTACCGTTTGCGCGGCCAGCCGTACCTGCCGAAACGACCGGCTCGGCACGACCCGCGCGTAGATGTGAAAACCCCGCGATCCCGACGTCTTCGGCCAGGCGGTCAGCCCGTGGTCCTCGAGCACCTCGCGAGCCACCTGTGCGACCTCGAGGATCTGGCGCCACGCGACCCCGGGCATCGGGTCCAAATCGACGCGAAGCTCATCGGGATGGTCGAGGTCGTCGGCGAGCACCGGATGTGGGTTGAGGTCGACGCAACCCAGATTGATGGCCCAGGCCAGACCGGGTGCATCGTGGATGACGGCCTCTTTTGCCGAGGTGCCGGATGCGTAACGCAGTTCGGCGACGTCAACCCAGTCCGGCCGTTTTTCGGGGGCGCGCTTCTGGAAGATGGCCTCCTGGTCGATGCCCTTGACGAACCGCTTCAGGATCATCGGTCGGCCGGCCACACCCCGCAGGGCGCCGTCGGCCACAGCCAGGTAGTAGCGGATCAGGTCGAGTTTGGTGTAGCCGGGCCGCCCGTCCTGATCGGGAAATATCACCTTGTCGGGATGGGTGACCTCGACCTGCCGTCCGCCTACGTCCAGCGACACCGGAGCCATGGCGTTCATGCTAATTCGGCCTTGCTTTCCGGCCGCGGTGCGACGTCCGTCACATAGGGTGGAACGTATGCCTAATCTGATCGATCTGCCCGGGCAGGCGGTAGCCAAGATCCAGCAGTATGCCGAGCGCGGCGTCTCCGAACTGCATTACCTACGAAAGATCATCGAATCCGGCACGTTCAGGTTGGAGAACCCGCTGAACTACGCCGCGATGGCCGCCGAGATCGCGAAATGGGGCGAGATCGGAATGTTGCCGTCGTTCAACGCCCGGCGCACGCCGAACCGCGCGGCGATCATCGACGATGAAGGCTCGTTCACCTACAAGGAGCTCGATGAGGCCGCGAACGCGGTCGCCCACGGCTTGCTGGCCAAGGGTGTGCGCGGTGGCGACGGGGTCGCCATTCTGGCGCGCAACCACCGCTGGTTCGCCATCGCGGAATTCGGGTGCGCGCGGGTCGGGGCCCGCATCATCTTGCTCAATAGCTCGTTCTCTGGCCCGCAGATCAAGGAAGTGTCCGAGCGCGAGGGCGCCAAGCTGATCATTTACGACGACGAATACACCGAAGACGTCAGCAAAGCCGACCCCCCGCTGGGCAAACTTCGAGCGCTCGACACCAACCCGGACTTGCAGGACTCGCGCAGCACCGACGAGACGCTGGCCGACTTGGTCGCCGCCAACAGCAAGTCGCCCGCGCCCAAGGCCGGCAAGCATTCATCGATCATCATCTTGACCAGCGGCACCACCGGCACCCCGAAGGGCGCCAACCGCAGCACCCCGCCGACGTTGGCTCCGATCGGCGGAATCCTGTCGCATGTGCCGTTCAAGGCCAACGAGGTGACCTCGCTGCCGGCGCCGATGTTCCATGCCCTGGGCTTTCTGCATGCCACCATCGGGATGTTCCTGGGATCCACGCTGGTGCTGCACAGCAAGTTCAAGCCGGATCAGGTGTTCGAGGACATCGCGGAACACAAAGTGAGCGCGGTTGTCGTGGTGCCGGTCATGTTGTCGCGGATGCTCGACGCGCTGGAGAAAATGGACGACAAGCCCGATTTGTCGAGCCTGCGGATCATCTTCGTTTCGGGCTCGGCGCTGGGCGCCGACGTCGCTGAACGGGCGCTGAAGGACATTGGTCCGGTCGTCTACAACATGTACGGGTCCACCGAGATCGCGTTCGCCACGATCGCGCAGCCGAAACACCTCGAGTTCAACTCGACGACAGCGGGGCCCCCGGTCAAGGGTGTCAAGGTCAAGATCTACGACGAGAACGGCAAGGAGTTGCCGCAGGGCGAGGTCGGCCGGATTTTCGTGGGTACCAGCTTCCCGTTCGAGGGCTACACCGGCGGCGGCAACAAGCAGATCATCAACGGCCTGCTGTCATCGGGTGACGTCGGGTACTTCGACGAGCGCGGCCTGCTCTACATCAGCGGCCGCGACGACGAAATGATCGTGTCCGGTGGCGAGAATGTCTTCCCGGCCGAAGTGGAGGACTGCATCAGCGGGCATCCAGATGTGGTGGAGGCCACCGCGATCGGTGTCGAAGACAAGGAATGGGGCCACCGGTTGCGTGCCTTCGTGGTCAAGAAGGACAACGCAAACCTCGACGAGGACGCCGTCAAGAAGCACGTGAAGGACCAGCTGGCCAAGTACAAGGTGCCGCGCGAAGTGATCTTCCTCGACGAACTGCCGCGCAACCCGACCGGAAAGATCCTCAAGCGCGAGCTGCGCGAGATCGACGCCGACTAACGCAGCGATCGCGAAGCAGAAGCCACGGCTGTGGTTTCGTGCGAGCACGCAGCCATAGCTTCTGTTTCGCGGAGCTTGGGGCTGCCTCAGCCCTCGAATCCGGCAGCACCGTCGAGCTGTTCGCGCAGGATGTCGAGCTGCCCGGTGTGACGTGCCGTTTCCTCGATCATGTGCACGTAGATCCAGCGCAATGAGACCGTCCCGAAGCGGCGATGCGGCACCACGTGCTCTAGCGGATATTGCCCGGCGATCCGTCGGGATTCCCCGCACTGGCTCTGGTATTCGGCTGACAGCGTCGGCAGCGACTCGCCGGGAAGGAACTCGAACTCCCAGGACCGCTTGTGCGCGCGGCGGTTGTCGTCGCTGTGTTCCTGCAAGAGCTGCGCGAACCAGCCGTACTCCACCCAACGCAGGTGCTTGACCAGCCCACCTATCGTTGTCGGCGACGGGACGAGCGTACGTCGGGCATCGGTGTCAGATAGGCCGGAAACCTTGCGCACCACGATGTCTCGATAGTCGTCGAGAAAAGCTTCCAGCGTGGCGCGCTCGCCGGCTACCGGTTGCTCACGCCGATCGGGACGCTTCGCCTCTGCCATGACGGCGAAGCTAGCACTGGCTGGTTCGCAGATCAGCGTCGCTCTCGGATACACCGGGTCACTTCGGCGGACAGCTTCGCGTCGGACAACAGCAGCTCGATGAGTGCGCTGATGACTTCTTGTCCGGTGACCCGGGCGAATCCGAGGCGATCGGCGGCTTCTCGCTGCCAGATGTCGAGCGCCCGGTGCGTGCCGGGGGGCAGGTCGACGGTGCGCCGGGTGCGCTGGCCGCGCGATGGTGGCTCGGGCTTCCGGTGGTCGAGCTTCTTCCGGATGCTCGAGAGGCGTTCGGTCTGCGCCGACGCGTCGGCGCGTCGGGGCGGCGTGGCCCGAAACGATGGTGGGTTGGGTTCCATGCGGCGGGACGACCTTCGGTTGGGGTGAGTTTTCAGTAGATCAGGACATAAGTATGTCCGTCAAAGCTGCGCCACGCAGCGACGGCGGGCCGCCGGCGTGTCAGTGGCTGGGGCGCCACTGTCACAGACCGAACCCATTGTAGATTGCTAACGGTGGAAAAGATAAATAGTCGGCGCGTCGAATAGATGCACTAAACGAGTTTGCTACAGAAATAGAACATTGGACAGTAATGGGATAGTTGTGCATGTCACCCAAGCTGTAAATCCGGAAGTAAGGAGCCACGGATCTACTGAGAACAGTAGATCCGTAGATGGAGCTGAGCAGCCATTACTACCACTTCAGTAGGTGTGAAAGGCAGTACCTGAGTACTCGCGGAGCGTCATGAATACAGTAAATCTTGAACTACGAAAATCAGGACTGAAAGACACATGGAGTTCAATAGCTGGACAAAGCCAGGAGCAATATTCTTAGGGTTATTAATGGCGCAATTTATGGTTTGCTAAGGATTGGGATTTAACGTTCTCGGCATCAGCCACTCGACGACGAAGGAGCAACCAAAATGTCGTATTCACTCTCTTCGGCCCGCCGCATCGCCGCCGGGGCAATCGGCGCAACGGCGGTGGCCGGGGCAATGCTTTTCGGCGCAACCCCAACCCCTGCGGCCAACGCCGCACCGCTGGCACCGGTGCCGGCTGTGGTCGGCCCGATGCACGTCGCTCCGCCGGCCTGGGGCGGTGGCCCTGGTGTGGTCCACCCCGCCTTCTGGGGCCATCACCACGGCTTCTGGCACCACCACCACCGCGGATTCTGGCACCACCACCGCGGCTTCGGTCACCGCGGGTTCTGGGGCCACCGAGGCTTCTGGGGTGGACACCACCACTGGTGGCGGTGAGCCCACCACCCGGGGGACAGGCTGGCCCCGCCCTTGGATCGACGGGGCCAGCCGCCGGGGGGTCGGCTAGCCCCGCCCTTGGACAAGCCGGGGCTAGCCGGTACCCGCCAAAAAATCCACGCCGACCCGACCAGCGTCAGGGCGGCGTGGATTTTTGTGTTCCGGCCTACGGATCGCGGGGCAGTCCCAGCAACCGTTCGGCGATGATGTTCAGTTGGACCTCGGACGTGCCGCCGTAGATGGTGGTGGCGCGGCTGGCAAGGAGGAACTCCGCCCATTTCCCGGGCAATTGGTCGGGGTCGCCGATCGCGCCGTCGGCCCCGAACGAGGACAACCCGAATTCGGCATAGCCCTGTCCGGTGCGCATCGACAGCAACTTGGAGATAGCCGCTGACGGCATCGCGTCGCCGCCGGCCAACGTCAGCAGCGTCGAACGCATGTTGAGCAGCTTGGCGGCGTGGCCCT
Source organism: Mycobacterium sp. (assembly GCF_036490025.1). GTDB lineage: Bacteria > Actinomycetota > Actinomycetes > Mycobacteriales > Mycobacteriaceae > Mycobacterium. Next base: position 15,659 of record NZ_DASXEP010000133.1, read on the forward strand.
CGGCGATCAGTTGCCCGGCGCGGTTCTGGGCGATCTGGTCGAACGGTCCGCCACGAATGAACTCGACGAATTGATCGAGGTTGGCCAAGAACGGCGCCTCGCTGCTACCGATCGAGACGCGTTCGGCGGTCAGGGTGTTACGGCTGACCTCCCAGCCGCGGTTGACCTCACCGAGCACCAGCTCGTCAGGCACGAACACGTCGTCGATGAAGACGGTGTTGAACATCGCGCCGCCCGTGAGCTCCCGCAGCGGCTTCACCTCGATGCCCTCACTCTTCATGTCGAGCAGTAAGTACGTGATGCCGTTATGTTTCGGCGCGGAGGTGTCGGTTCTCGCCAGCAGCGCCCCCCACTGGGAGAACTGCGCGGCGGTGGTCCAGATCTTCTGCCCGGTGATGCGCCAGCCGCCGTCGACCTTGGTCGCCTTGGTGCTCAGGCCGGCCAGGTCCGATCCGGCGCCCGGCTCGGAAAACAGCTGGCACCAGATCATCTCGCCACGGAATGTCGGCGGGAGGAAGCGTTGCTTCTGCTCGTCGGTGCCGAACGCCACGATCGACGGCACGATCCAGCCCGCGATGCCGATGGGTGGCCTCCGGACTCGCCCACTGGCGAACTCCTGGGCGATGATGATCTGCTCGACCCGGCCGGCGTCGCGCCCCCACGGTGTGGGCAGGTGCGGCAGCACCCACCCGCCCTCGGCGATGGCGACGTTGCGTTCCTCGCGCGGTATCTTCTTGAGCGCGGTGATCTCGGCGCGGATCTCGTCGCGCAGTTTCTCGGTGTCGGGATCCAGGTCGATGTCGAGTGCGCGCATGCCGATGCGGGTGGCGGTGTCGACGACCCGTTGTGGATATTCGGATTTGCGACCGAAGCCGGCAGCCAGAACCAGTGCGCGTCGGTAGTAGACGTTGGTGTCGTGCTCCCAGGTGAACCCGATGCCGCCGTGCACCTGAATGCAGTCCTGGGTGCAGCGTTGAGCGGCCGCCGGTGCCAGCGTCGCCGCCACCGCCGCGGCGAACTCGACCGCGGAACCTTCGGTGTCCCAGCCATTTTCGCGGGCCTCGTCGACGGCGCGTGCCGCATCCCAGACCGCAGCTGTGGCGCGTTCGGTGTCGGCGATCATCTCGGCGCACTTGTGCTTGACGGCCTGGAATTGACCGATCGGCCGGCCGAACTGCTCGCGGATCTTGGCGTACTCCGACGCGGTGTCGGTGGCCCACCGCGCGACGCCCACCGCCTCGGCCGACAGCAGCGTGGAGATCAACGCTCGCGCCGTCACCACGCTCAGGTTGCTCAACGCGACGTCATCGGCGACCGCGACGGCGTTGGCGCGCACATGCGCAATGGGCCGCAACGGATCGACGCTGGCGACCGGTTCGATCTCGAGCTGGTCGGCGTGCAACACCACCCATTCTTCACCGCTGTCGATCGCCACCGGCAGCACCAGCAGCGAGGCTTCAGCCGCGGCCGGCACCGCGCGAACTTCACCGCGGATCACCAGGGCGTTGTTTTCCGGGCCGTGCCGGGTCGCGGTCAGCGCGGAATCCAGCGCGTAGGCGGCGATGGCGTTGCCCGAAGCCAGGTCGGCGAGCACCTTGGCGTCCGGGTCGTGCGCCGAGATCAGAGCACTGGCGATCGCCGACGGCACGAACGGGCCGGGCACCGCGCGGTAGCCGAACTCGGCAAGCACGACGGCGAGCTCGAGGATTCCGAAGCCTTGCCCGCCAACGGATTCGGCCAAGTGCACGCCCTGCAGGCCCTGGTCGGCCGCGGCCTGCCAATACCGCGGCGGGTTGTCGATCGGCGTTTCCAGCGCGGCGTGCAAAACTTCCGACGGCGCGACCCGCGCCACCAGGGACCGCACCGAATCGGCCAGGTCTTGATGTTCAGGATTGATCGCGATCGGCATTGGTCGCCTTCCTTGCGGTTCCCCGAGGCCTGTGACAACTCGACCCATTCAATCTAATAACCGGTCGGTTGGTTGACTACATGGGCCAGCTGCTGCCCGTCTCGCAACCGGCGACAGTTGGCGACGGCTTCGATCAGGTAGCGACGCATGGTGTCGACGGTGTACCAGCTCACGTGCGGTGTGAGCACGACATTGTCCAGCCCGAGCAGCGGATTGTCCGGGGGCACCGGCTCGGTGCTGAAGACGTCCAGGCCCGCCGCGGCCAACCGGCCGTCGCGAAGCGCGCCGACGAGGGCATCTTCGTCGACAATCGGACCGCGAGAGGTATTGACCAGTACCGCACCGGGTTTCATCCGGGCCAGCGTGGCCTCGCCGAGCAGCCCGTTGGTGGCCGCGGTCAACGGCAGGTGCAGCGACACGATGTCGCTGGCGGCCAGCAGCTCCGGCAGCGTGCGCCAGCCGGGCAGTCCGTCGTGGCCGGTGCTGGTGTGCAGCACCGTCGCGCCCATCGCGGCGACGATGCCTGCGACCTGCTTGGCGATGTTGCCGTAGCCGACCAGCCCGACGGTGCAGGCGCCGATATCTCGGACGGTCTCACCCAGCCGCGGGTCGGACGGCCAGCCGCCGCCCTCGCGGGTGATCCGATCCAGCACCGGCAGGCGGCGCAGGGCCGCCAACATCAGCAGCACTGTTCCCTCGGCCACCGACGGCGCGTTGGCACCGGGCATGTTGGCCACGGCGATACCGCGCTTGGTGGCCGCATCGACGTCGATCGTGTTGACTCCTGCGCCGAACTTGTGCACCAGCCGCAGTCGTGTTGCACCGGAAATGTCGGCCCCGGACAGCGGCCGGAGCACATGCCACATCACCTCGGCCTCGGGTAGTTCCCGGTGGAACGCTTCCTGTGACTCAGCGGAGTCGTCGTCGGCGCACCAGCGGATGTCAAGCCAATCAGACTCCGGTGCAACGAAATCCAGCACCTTGGGGCCGGGAACGAAGTGGGCGAGGACCCTCAGCGCCACCGCTTGGCAACCCATTTGGCGATGGTGTCGGCCTGCTCGCTGCGCGCGCCCGGGGTGGTGAAGTAATGGTCGGTGTTGATCGAGTGCCGGGACTTGTCGCCACTGGCCAGCGCGTCGTAGATGCGCTGGGCGTCCGAAGGGAACACGCCGGTGTCGGCTTCGGCGTTGATCACCAAGGCGGGGCAGGTGATTCGCGCCAGGTGCGGCTCGGCTCTGGTCTGCGCCGTGCGCAGACTCCACATCGCCAGCCAGCTACGCAACGTGCAGGCCGCGGCGATGCCGTGCGCGGACCGGTTGGCCTTGACCGGCAGGCCGGCATAACACGTATTCGGTTGGCGGTGCGTGGGCTCAATCGTCGGATCGACCATCCGCGGATCGGCCCACGTCCGCATCACGGTAAATGGTCGATCCGAAAATCCAACGGCCCGCACACGTTTCAACTCTGTCTCGGCCCAATCGGTGATCGCGTTGTTGCGCGCGACCTGCGCCGAGCGATAACGTGCCAAGAATTCCGGTGGATACGGCGGGCCGTTGAGTTCGTCGAACAGATCCAACTGGGGATCGGTCGCGATGGGATCGTTCTCGTCGACGACGGCGCCGTCCATCCAGGCGGTCAGCACGTCCGGGCGGCCGGGGTGCGCCGCGCTGGCCACGTAGCCGTCGGCCGCGGGCAGATCGGTCAGGCCGGCCGCTGGCCGCATACCTGCCATCGGCGTCACGTGCGGGTCGACCGCCTGCGCCTGGTAGGCGGCCATCACTGATCCGCCTCCGGAATTACCCAGCAGCACAATCGTTTCCACTGCTTGCGTCTCACGTAGCCAGCGAACGCCGACGCCGATGTCGACGAGTGCATGATCGAGTAGGAAGCTGCTCTCGAAACCGCGGAACCGGGTGTTCCAGCCCAGGAACCCGATACCACGAGTCGCCAGGTAATCGGCGAGGTAGTGCTCGGAGAAGTCGATCTGGTAGTGGCTGGCGATCATGGCGACCTTTGGTTTGCGCCCGACGCCGCGGTGATACAGCCCCTGGCACGGGTGGCCGCCCGCGCCGGCGCGCCTGCCGGTCGGTGACGGCAGGCCGATGAATTCTCGGATGACCCCGGGCGTGCCAGCGGTGCGACCCACGTCAGCGGCCCCCCTTGCAGTAGATGGCTCGGTCGAAGATCTTCGTCAACGTGCCGATGCAACCTTCGTCGTGGCCATGGGATCGCCACGATCCCGGGAACGGCGGCTTCTCTGGAATAGACGTGAATCTGATGTTAGGTTCAGATTCGGATCTCCGCCACGGAACCAGCCAAGCGCAATGCGGACGGGAGGCCGGGGATGATCAAGCCGCATAACCGCAATACCGAATTCGAACTCGGCGGCATCAACCATGTCGCGCTGGTGTGCTCGGACATGGCTCGCACCGTGGACTTCTACAGCAACGTCCTGGGCATGCCGTTGATCAAATCGCTGGACCTGCCCGGCGGTGTCGGGCAACACTTCTTCTTCGATGCCGGCAACGGCGACTGCGTCGCGTTCTTCTGGTTCGCTGACGCCCCCGACCGGGTACCGGGCCTCTCTTCGCCGGCCGCCATTCCGGGGATTGGCGAAATCACCAGCGCTGTGAGCACCATGAACCATCTGGCGTTCCATGTGCCCGCCGAGAAGTTCGACGCCTACCGCCGGCGACTCAAGGACAAGGGGGTGCGGGTGGGGCCGGTACTCAACCATGACGAAAGCGAGCAGCAGGTCACGGCGACTCTGCATCCGGGCGTCTATGTGCGGTCGTTCTATTTTCAGGATCCCGACGGAATCACCCTCGAGTTCGCTTGTTGGATCAAGGAATTCACGGCCAACGACGCACGGGCCACACCAAAGACGTCGGCCGATCGCCGTCTCCCGGCCGCCCACTAGACCATCAGTCGCGGTACAGGCTCGGGTCAGCCAGCTCGTCGAGAAGCGAGGCCAGCTGGTCGACCAACTGGTCGGGGTCGAGCCGCACATCGCCGGCCAGCCAGGCGCCGATCGTCTGCGCCACCCCGCCGACCACGAAGTGCGAGGCCGCTTTGATCCGGTCGTTCTCCGGTACCCGCAGCGCATTTTCGACGTGGCGTCCGGACAGCATCGCGAACAGCGCGCTGGATTCGACGCGCTTGCGGACCAGCACCGAGTTGGCCAATTGCGCGCTGAACAACAGGCGCCCAACCCGCTGATCCCCACCGATGGTGCGGACGATGTTGGCCATGCCGGCGCGGGTCTGCTCCTCCGCCGGTGCGGCCGCGACCGCTGCCTGTGTGGTGGTGGCCAGCTCGGCGATCACCCAGTCGAAGACTGCTGCAACGAATTCGTCCTTGTCGGTGAAGCTTTCGTAGAAATAGCGGGCGGCCACACCTGCTTGCCGGCAGACACCGCGCACCGTCAGTTCCGCGGCGGAGTCGCCACCCAGCAGATCGAGGCCGGCCTCCAATAATCTGCCCCGTCGGGATGCCAGCCGGTCGGCAGCATCCACGCCGCGGTAGGGCCGCGCGCTGGTCGTCGGGGCAGTCGCCATGCATCCCATCTTGACACCGGTTACCGTCGGCATGCAATATCAGGAAACAAGCGTTCTCACAATTAGCGGGCAGGTGTGCGATGACGGTCAGCGAACCAATCAGGCATGTCGAACGTGCGGTGAGCGAGCCGCCGGTCGCCGGGCGTCGGCCGCGGCGGACGCCGCAGCTCGACGACACGCTGATGGGAATGGCGCTGTTGCTCGGTCCGGCCAACGTGATCATGCAGCTGGCCCGGCCGGGCGTGGGATACGGCGTGCTGGAGAGCCGGGTGGAAAGCGGCCGTGTCGACTTGCACCCGATCAAGCGGGCCCGCACGACGTTCACCTATCTCGCGGTCGCCATGGCCGGTACGGACACCCAGAAAGCGGCGTTTCGGCGGGCGGTGAATGGTGCCCACGCCCTGGTGTACTCCACTTCGGACAGCCCGGTTCAATACAACGCGTTCGACCCGGATCTCCAATTGTGGGTGGCCGCTTGCCTTTACAAGGGCGGGGTGGACTTCTATCGGATGTTCATCGGCGAGATGGACGACCAGGATGCCGACCGCCACTACCGCGAAGCGGTGGTCCTCGGCTCCACGCTGCAGGTGCCGCCGGAGATGTGGCCGGCCGACCGGGCCGCGTTCGACCGCTATTGGCAGGAACAGCTCGACAAGGTCCGCATCGACGACACCGTCCGTGGCTTCCTGTACCCGATCGCGGTGGGCCGAATACGGGCTCTGCGCCTACCCGAGTTTGTACGTCGGCAGCCGGAGAAGCTCAGTCTGCTGCTCACCGCCGGCTTTCTGCCGCAACGCTTCCGCGACGAGATGCGATTCCCGTGGGATGCCGCCACACAGCGACGGTTCGACCGGCTGATCGCCGTGTTCCGGACGGTGAACAACGCGATGCCGCGGTTTGTCCGGCGCTTCCCGTTCAACGTGCTGCTGTGGGATCTGGATCGGCGGATCAAGGCCGGCCGCCCGCTGTTGTAACGAACGAATACCCCCTACCGGGACGGGGTCTTGCGTCTACGACACAACGTCGTATTGAATGCCGTCGTGGCTGGATCGGACGACGTTGGCGCGCTGTCGGCGGGCGTAGGGTCGGTTGACGTGCGAACTGACGACGATAACTGGGACATCACGACAACTGTCGGCGCGACTGCGTTACTTGTCGCCACCGCTCGAGCATTGGAAGCGCAGAAGCCCGAGCCGTTGGCAGTCGATTCATACGCCGAGGTGTTCTGTCGTGCGGTTGGCGGCCACGCCGCCGATGTGTTGGACGGCAAGAACCCCGACCATCAACTCAAATCCCCGGACTGGGGGCAGCATTTCGTCAACTTCCAGGGCGCACGTACCAGATATTTCGACGACTATTTCCGGCAGGCCGCTGACGCCGGGGTCCGGCAGGTGGTGATCTTGGCCGCGGGTTTGGACTCCCGCGCCTACCGGTTGTCCTGGCCCGATGGGACGACGGTCTTCGAACTGGACCAGCCGCAGGTGCTCGATTTCAAGCGCGAGGTGCTGAGAGGGCGGGGAGCCGAATCCAACGCTGAACGCCGTGAGGTCGCCATTGACCTCCGCGAGGATTGGCCGCAGGCCTTGCGGGACAGTGGTTTCGATCCGGCGAAGCCGTCGGCGTGGATAGCCGAGGGTCTACTGATCTATCTGCCCGTCGCCGCGCGGGAGCAGCTGTTCACCGGGGTCGACGCACTGGCCAGCCCGGGAAGTCATGTCGCAGTGGAGGAGAGCGCGGCACTGCCTGACGAGGCGTACCGGGCGGCCGTCGCAAAAGAGCGCGCAGCTCGGGCCGAGGGCGACGAGCGGTTGTTCTTCCAACTGATCTACAACGAGCAGCACGAGCCGGCCCAGCAGTGGTTCGGCGAACACGGCTGGACGGCGGCAGCAACGCCGCTGGCGGACTATCTCCGCGAGGTGGGCCGCCCGGTGCCCGGACCGGGTACCGAGGCCGAGCCGATGATCGCCAATAACACTTTGGTCAGGGCCGTCAAAAAGTGAGGACTCGATGGCGTACAGTCCTCCGGTAATGACACTCATTTTCATTAAGCCGCACGCAGATGCTTTGGTTACCTAATTTGTCTCGCCTCGGCCAAAATGCGTCACGGGGCGGCGACACGCGGACTGACCTGCAGCGCTTACGCTTTGGCGGCCGTGCGACCGGGATCGGGTATCGAGCGGATACGTGCATCTCGACACTTAACTTAGTTGATGCTAACTTCGCCCGAAGTTAGCTTAGGCAACACTACGTCTGAAGGGGAGACTGAGGCGTGGAAATCGTTGACACCGGCATCGTCGCCACCCGACCGGGGACGGTCCGGGTGGACGACGACGTAACCAGTCGATTCGCGACCTGCTGTCGGGCTCTCGGGCTGACGATCTATGACCGCACGCGTCCGGCAGACCTGCAGGCCGCCCGATCCGGATTCACCGGCCTGGTCCGCATCGCCCACGAACAGGCCGATGCATGGGTCGGACTGGCGGCCGCCGGCGATCTGTCTCTCCCTGTGCTGGAAGCGATTTCACACAACGCGGCGACGGCGGGAGTGCTGCAGCGCCAAGTGGAACTGGCGGCGGGCGCGCTGGGTTTCCACTATGACACCGGTCTGTACCTGAAGTTCCGGGCGACCGAGCCCGATGATTTCCACCTTGCCTACGCGGCGGCGCTGGCCGGCGATGGTCGATTTGCCGCAGCACACCAACTGGTCAGCGACGTCAGCCGGCGTCAACCGAGCTCGCGGGAGGCCCGCTGGGTCACGTCGACAGTTCACTATCGCGCCGAGCGCTGGGCTGACGTGGTCAAATTGCTGTCGCCCATCGTCAACGACCCCGGGCTCGACGAGCACTTCGCACACGCCGTCAAAGTCGCGCTCGGGATCTCGCTGGCCCGGCTGGGGATGTTTGCTGCTGCGCTGTCTTACCTCGAGGAGCCGGAGGGACCGGTCGCCGTTGCCGCGGTCGACGGGGCGTTGGCCCGGGCGCTGTCACTGCGCGCCGACGGCGACGAGGACACCGCGCGCGAGGTGCTGCAGGACCTGTACGCCGCCAACCCGGAAAATGCTCAAGTCGAAGAGGCGCTGACCGATTCCAGCTTCGGGATCGTGCCCACCACCGCCGACCGCATCGACGCGCGCATCGACCCCTGGGACCCGGCCACCGAACCCAAGCCCGGGGATTTCGTCGACCCCGGAGCCCAAGAGCGCAAGGCAGTGCTGCTGTCCGAGGCCGAGCGTGAGCTCGACGAGTTCATCGGCCTGGAGAAGGTCAAAGACCAGGTTGCGCGCTTGAAGAGCGCGGTCGCGATGGAACTGGTGCGTAAGCAGCGCGGGCTGGAAGTCGCCCAGCGCACCCACCACCTGGTGTTCACCGGCCCGCCCGGAACCGGTAAGACCACGATCGCCCGTGTCGTCGCGAAAATCTATTGCGGCCTTGGCCTTTTGAAGAAAGAGAACATCAAAGAGGTACATCGCGCCGATCTGATCGGTCAGCACATCGGGGAGACCGAAGCCAAGACCAACGCGATCATCGACAGCGCGCTGGACGGCGTGCTGTTCCTGGACGAGGCCTATGCCCTGGTTGCCACTGGCGCCAAGAACGACTTCGGCCTGGTGGCCATCGACACCTTGTTGGCCCGGATGGAAAACGACCGTGACCGACTGGTGGTCATCATCGCCGGCTACCGCGCCGACCTGGATCGGTTCCTGGACACCAACCAGGGTCTGCGATCGCGGTTCACCCGCACCATCGACTTCCCGTCGTACCAGCCGGCCGAACTGATCGAGATCGCCAACTTCATGGCCACCCGACGCGACAGTGCCTTCGAACAGCCGGCGCTCGATGACCTGGAGTCCCTGTTCGCCCACCTGGCCAGTACGACGAAGGAAGATTCGGTGGGTGTCGAACGGCGCGGCCTCGACATCGCCGGTAACGGCCGATTCGTTCGTAACGTCGTCGAAAAGTCAGAAGAGGAACGGGAATTCCGGTTGGACCACTCCGAACACGCAAAGACCGGCGAATTCACCGACGAGGAGCTCATGACGATCACCGCCGCCGACGTGGCCAACACCGTGCCGCCGCTGCTGGAAGGCCTGCGGCTGGAGACGCCGGCATGACCACCCCGGAGCCCGACGACCGGCGCGGGTTCGCCTCGCGCACACCGGTCAACGACAACCCCGAGAAGGTCGTCTACCGTCGCGGCTTCGTCACCCGCCACCAAGTGACCGGCTGGCGATTTGTCATGCGCCGCATTGCTTCCGGTGTTGCCTTGCACGACACCCGGATGCTCGTCGACCCATTGCGCACCCAGACGCGCGCGGTGCTGATGGGTGTCGTCGTACTGGTCACCGCGCTGGTCGGCTGCTTCGTGTTCTCGCTGATCCGGCCGAACGGGTCGGCGGCCAACAACCCCATCCTGGCCGACCGGTCGACCGCTGCGCTGTACGTGCGGGTGGGCGATCAACTGCATCCGGTGCTGAACCTGGCCTCCGCCCGGCTGATCGCCGGCAAGCCGGCCAATCCCACACTGGTGAAAAGCACTGAGCTGGACAAGTTTCCGCTCGGCAACCTGATCGGCATCCCGGGTGCCCCTGAGCGGATGGTGCAGAGCACCCGCAAGGACGCCGACTGGACGGTATGTGACGCCACGGGAGGGTCAGCCGGTTCAGCCGCCGGTGTCACGGTGATTGCCGGAGCTCCCGACAGCACCGGCGCCCGGGCCGCGGCGGTGGCAGCCGGGAAGGCGGTGCTGGTCAGCAATCCCACCGGCGCCTGGCTGTTGTGGGACGGCCGGCGCAGCCGGATCGACCTCGCCGACCATGCGGTGACCAGCGCGCTGGGCCTGGGTACTGACATCCCCACGCCGCGGCCGATCGCCGGCGGCTTGTTCAATGCGATTCCCGAGTCTCCGCCGCTTTCGGCTCCGGTCATCCCCGATGCCGGCAGCCCCGCGCGGTTCCAGGTGCCCGCCCCTATCGGCGCGGTGGTCGAATCCCATGGCCTGGACAGTAATTCGGCTAACGGCTTGACCTACTACGCGGTGCTGCCCGATGGCCTGCAACAGATCTCGCCGGTCCTGGCCGCGATTCTGCGCAACGCCAACTCCTATGGCCTGGACCAGCCGCCGCGGCTCGGCGCCGACAAAATCGCCAAACTGCCAGTGTCGCGGCAGCTGGACACCAGCCGCTACCCCGAGCAGCGGATCAGCCTGCTCGACGCGACGCATGATCCGGTCGCCTGCGCGCACTGGAGTAAGCCGGCCGGTGCCAGCACGAATTCGCTGGCCTTGCTTGCCGGTTCGGCGCTGCCGATTCCGGACGCGGTGCACACCGAGGACCTGGTCGGCGCCGGCGCCGGCGGCACCGCCAGCCGGGTCGCGATCGCCCCCGGCACCGGGTATTTCGCCCAGACCGTCGGGCACAACCCGGCATCACCGGCCGCCGGCTCGCTGTTCTGGATCTCCGACACCGGTGTGCGATACGGCATCGACAACGAAGCCGCCCAGGGTGGCATCACCGGAAACGCGAAAACCGCCGAGGCCCTTGGCTTGAGCCAGCCACCAACTCCGATTCCATGGTCCATCCTGTCGCTGTATGCGCCTGGACCGACGCTGTCGCGGGCTGACGCACTGCTCGCGCACGACGGCCTGGCCCCAGATTCGCGACCCGGTCGCACCTCAGCCGAAGGACAAAACCGATGAGCCGCTTGATTTTCGAGGCCCGCCGACGGCTGCCATCGCCGGTAACCCGCAAGGGCAGCATCAGCATCGAGGCGCCGCCGGAACTACCCCGGGTGATTCCGCCCTCGTTGCTGCGCCGGGCGCTGCCGGTGGTGATCGTGCTGTTGATCGTCGGGATGATCGTCGCGATGGTCGCCACCGGGATGCGGCTCATCTCTCCGCAGACGCTGTTCTTCCCGTTCGTGTTGCTGCTGGCCGCCACCGCGTTTTTCCGTGGCGGCGACAACAAGTCGCGCACCGAGGAAGTCGACGCCGAGCGTGCCGACTACCTGCGCTACCTGTCGGTGATCCGGGACAACGTCCGGGCCCAGGCCGCCGCGCAACGCGCCGCCGCCGAATGGTCACACCCGGAACCGTCGGACCTGGCCGCCATACCCGGGTCACGGCGGCAGTGGGAACGCGATCCGCAAGACGGCGACTTCCTGGTGGTGCGTGCCGGCGTGCACTCGGCAGCATTGGACACCGCGCTGCGCGTCAACGACACCGCTGATGAAGTCGACCTGGAACCGGTGTCGCACAGCGCGTTACGCAGCCTGCTGGATACTCAGCGGACCGTTCGCGACGTGCCGACCGGTCTCGACCTGGCCAAGCTTTCGCGGATCACCGTCCTCGGCGATGCCGACGAGGTGCGCGCGGCACTGCGGTCCTGGGTGGCGCAGGCGGTCACCTGGCACGACCCGACCGTCCTGGGCGTCGCGGTCGCCACTTCTGATCTCGAGTCACCGGAATGGTCGTGGCTGAAGTGGTTGCCGCACGTGGACATCCCGGCCGAAGCCGACGGTGTGGGCCCGGCCCGGTACCTGTCCACCGGGCCCGACGAGCTCGTCACGCTGCTTGGCACTGCACTGTCCGACCGTCCGGCGTTCGCCGGTGGATCCGCCGATGCGTTGCGGCACCTGCTGATCATCGTCGATGACCCGGACTTCGACCTGAACGCGTCGCCGCTGGCGGCCGGGCGGGCCGGGGTGACCGTCGTGCACCGGTCGGCCACCGCGCCGCATCGGGAACAGTATTCCAATCCCGAACGGCCGGTCCTGCGGCTCGTCGGGGGTGCGATCGACCGCTGGCAGACCGGCGGTTGGCAGCGCTACATCGACCACGCCGACCAACTCGGCGTCGACGACACCGTGCATCTGGCGCGCCGGCTGTCCCGGTGGGACTCCAACCCGACGCACAGTGGCCTGCAGTCCACGGCCACCCGTGGCGCCACTTTCACGACGCTGCTGGGGATCCCGGACGCCTCCCGGCTTGACGTCCCGACGCTGTGGGCGCCACGGCACCGCGACGACGAGTTGCGGGTTCCGATCGGTGTCACGGCCACCGGTGAACCGCTGATGTTCGACCTCAAAGACGAAGCCGAAGGCGGGATGGGGCCGCACGGCTTGATGATCGGTATGACCGGCGCCGGCAAGTCGCAGACCCTGATGTCGATTCTGTTGGCGCTGTTGACGACTCACTCCGCCGATCGGTTGATCGTGATTTACGCGGACTTCAAGGGCGAGGCCGGCGCGGACATTTTCCGCAACTTTCCCCAGGTCGTCGCGGTGATCTCCAACATGGCCGAGAAGAAGTCGTTGGCCGACCGGTTCGCCGACACGCTGCGCGGCGAAGTCGCCCGCCGGGAAGTGCTGCTGCGTGAGGCCGGCCGCAAGGTGCAGGGCAGCGCGTTCAACTCGGTGACCGAATACGAGAACGCGATCGCCGCCGGGCATGACCTGCCGCCGATCCCGACGCTGTTCGTCGTCGCCGACGAGTTCACGTTGATGCTGGCCGATCACCCCGAATACGCAGAGCTGTTCGATTACGTTGCTCGCAAAGGCCGTTCATTCCGGATCCATATCCTGTTCGCGTCGCAAACGTTGGACGTGGGCAGGATCAAGGACATCGACAAGAACACGTCCTACCGGATCGGCCTGAAGGTTGCCAGCCCTGCCGTGTCGAGGTCGATCATCGGCGTGGAGGACGCGTACCACATCGAAGCAGGCAAGGAACACAAAGGCGTTGGCTTCCTGGTGCCGGCACCCGGTGCCGCTCCGATCAGATTCCGCAGCACCTACGTCGACGGCGTCTACGACCCGCCTCAGGCGCCGAAAACTCTGGTAGTGCACTCGGTTCCCGAGCCGAAGCTGTTCACGGCCGGCCGGGTGGAACCCGACCAGACCACCGTGATCGCCAAGAACGGTCACGACGAGCCAGTCGCGCCGTCACGCAAGTTGATCGCCACCGTCGGCGACCAGCTCGCGCGCTTCGGTCCCCGCGCACCGGAGCTGTGGCTGCCGCCGCTGGACGAAGTGATTCCGTTGAGCGCAGCGCTGGCCCGTGCGGCGGTGCCGCGGGGCGAGTGGCGTTGGCCGCTCGGTGAGATCGACAGGCCCTTCCAGATGCGCCGCGACTCGTTGGTCTTCGACGCCAGGTCGTCGGCCGGGAACCTGGTGATCCACGGTGGCGCTAAGTCCGGGAAATCGACTGCCCTGCAGACGTTTATCTTGTCAGCGGCGAGCCTGCACTCGCCGCGCGAGGTGAGCTTCTACTGCCTGGACTACGGCGGTGGGCAGCTGCGTGAACTGGAGGACTTGGCGCACGTCGGCAGCGTCGCGTCGTCGCTCGAACCCGAACGCATCCGTCGCACCTTCGGCGAACTCGAGCAGCTGCTGCGATCACGTCAGCAGCGAGAAGTGTTCCGGGACAAGCACGGGCCGGACGACGGGTTGGGCCAGGTATTCCTGGTCATCGACAACCTCTATGCCTTCAGCCGGGACAACACCGACCAGTTCAATACCCGGAACCCGTTGCTGGGCAAGGTGACCGAACTTGTGAACGTCGGATTGGCGTATGGCATCCACGTCGTCGTGACGACGCCCAGCTGGCTCGAGGTACCGCTGGCGATGCGGGACGGTCTCGGAATGCGGCTCGAGCTCAAGTTGCACGATGCGCGTGACAGCAATGTCCGGATGGTCGGCGCACTGCACCGCCCGGCTGAAGGTGTGCCCGCCGACCAGCCTGGTCGTGGTCTGACCATGGCCGCCGAGCACTTCTTGTTCGCGGCGCCCGAGCAGGACCAGATCGGCGCCATCAACGACCGGCACGACGGGATCACGGCACCCCCGGTGCGGCTGCTGCCCACGAATCTGGAGCCCGCCACGCTCGAACCGCTGTACGGCGGCGCAGACCGAATCTTGATCGGCCAGCGCGAAGAAGACTTGGCCGCAGTCCAACTCGACTTCGCGCAGAACCCGTTGCTGTTGGTGTTGGGTGACACCAGGACCGGCAGGACCACGTTGTTGCGGCACATCATCCGCACCATTCGCGACAACTCGACGCCGGACCGGGTCGCCTTCACCGTGGTGGATCGCCGGCTGCATCTGGTCGACGAGCCGCTGTTCCCCGACAACGAATACACCGCCAACATCGACCGGGTGACCCCCGCGATGCTCGGGTTGTCCGCGCTCATCGAAAAGCGGCGGCCACCGGCAGGTCTAACGGCATCGGATTTGGCCGGATGGTCTTTGGAGGGCCACACCCACTATCTGATCATCGACGATGTGGACCAGATACCGGACACCCCGGCGTTGACGGGACCCTATGTGGGACAGCGTCCTTGGACGCCGCTGATCGGACTGCTGGCGCAGGCCGGCGATCTGGGACTGCGGGTCATCGTCACTGCGCGGGCAACCGGTGCCGCGCACGCGCTGATGACCAGTCCGCTGCTGAGGCGGTTCAACGACCTGCAGGCGACCACGCTGATGCTGTCGGGCAACCCGACGGACGGCGGCAAGATCCGCGGTCAGCGATTCGACCGGCTGCCCGCCGGCCGGGCAATTCTGCTGACCGACAGCGACACCCCGACGTACGTGCAGTTGGTCAATCCGCTCGTCGACGAGAGTGTGGCTGCTGACGGCCGGTGAGTTTCATCGAAAGGAGTACGTGTCATGACACTGCGAGTTGTTCCGGAAGGGTTGGCCTCCGCCAGCGCTGCCGTCGAAGCGATCACCGCCCGGTTGGCGGCCGCGCACGCGGGTGCAGCCCCGGCGATCACGGCCGTGGTTCCGGCTGCGGCTGACCCGGTTTCACTACAGACCGCTGCCGGCTTCAGCGCCCAGGGCAGCGAGCACTCGGCGGTCGCGGCCGAGGGTGTGGAAGAGCTCGGCCGCGCCGGTGTCGGCGTCGGTGAGTCCGGCGTGAGTTACGCAGCCGGTGACACGGCCGGCGCGGCGACATACTTGGCTGGCCACTGACGATGACCGCGCCGGTGTGGATGGCTTCGCCGCCGGAGGTGCATTCAGTGCTCCTCAGCAGCGGTCCTGGACCCGGGTCGCTGTTGGCGGCCGCGGGGGCATGGACGTCGCTGAGCACTGAATACACCTCGGCAGCAAGCGAACTCACCTCACTGCTGGACGCGGTACAAGCAGGCGCATGGGAAGGCCTGAGCGCAGAGGAATACGTGAGCGCACACGTGCCGTACTTCGCGTGGCTGGTAGAGGCCGGCGCGAACAGCGCCGGGGTGGCAGCTCAGCACGAGGTCGCCGCGGCCGCCTACACCACCGCGCTGGCCGCGATGCCGACGATTCCGGAGTTGGCTGCCAATCATGCCATCCACGGAGTGCTGATCGCGACGAACTTCTTTGGTATCAACACGATTCCGATAGCGCTCAACGAAGCCGACTATGCCCGGATGTGGATCCAGGCGGCTACCACGATGGCCACCTATCAGGGTGTGTCCGGGTCGGCGCTGGCGTCGGCACCACGCACCACGGCAGCGCCGCCGATAGTCAAGACGAACAACGCGCTGGCGACCGCTGTCGACCCGCCGTCGTCGGGAAACTTTTTCACCGACCTGTTCAACCAGCTGATGCTTCTGCTTCAGAATCCCGCCCAGGCGATCAGCTCCATCTTCGCCAACCCGAGTGCGTGGTTCCCGCTGTTGTTCTTCATCGGCTACGAGGCGTTCTTCATCCCGTTCGGAACCACCTTCTGGTCGGTCCTGCTCAGTTCCCCGGCCTGGCTCGCGATCATCCTCGGAGTGGCTCTGAATGCCGCGGCATCGCCGGCCGGCCCGGCGGCCGCACCCGCGGTGGTCGGGGCGCCCGGAATCTCCGCTGAACGGGCGGGCGGAATGCCCGCCCCGGCCGTGGCGTCGATCGGTGGTACCGGATCGGCGGCCGCCGGCTCGACGTCGACGGCCGGTGCCGCGACCGGTGCAGCCTCCGCAGCCACGCCCGCTACCGCCGGCGCCGGCTACCTGGTGGGGGGCGCCGACCCGGACGGTGGTTCCGGGCCGACGCTGATTGACCGCGACGAGACCAAGGCACCGGCGAGTTCCATTCCCGCAGCGGCCGCGGTGGCTGCAGTGAGTCGAGACAAGGTTCGGACGCGGCGCCGCCGACGTGCCGAATTGCACGATCACGCAGACGAATTCGCCGACATGAATGTCGAGGTCGATCCGGATTGGAGCGCGCAGACCGAGAATGAGCCGTTTCCGTCAACGGCCTCCTCGGATCGTGGTAGCGGTGCGCTGGGGTTCGCGGGAACGGTGGACAAGGACACCGTAGCTGCAGCGGCGGGATTGGCCACGTTGAGCAGCAATGGATTTGGAAACGGACCGACTATGCCGATGGTGCCGGGCACCTGGGGTCCGGAGACGCCGGATGGGGAGGGGGACCACAGCTGAATGTGCTGTTGTGGCAACGGTAATCGATTGACGAAAGGATTTGAGGGATGAGTTTGTTAGATGCTCATATTCCGCAGTTGGTGGCGTCGGAGTCGGCGTTTGGTGCCAAGGCGGGGTTGATGCGATCGACGATTGGTCAGGCCGAGCAGGAGGCGATGTCGGCGCAGGCGTTTCATGCCGGGGATTCTGCGGCGGCGTTTCAGGCGGCGCATGCCCGGTTTGTGGCGGCGGCGGCCAAGGTGAATTCGCTGCTGGATATCGCGCAGGCCAACCTCGGCGATGCCGCGGGTACCTATGTGGCCGCTGACAGCGCTGCGGCGAGCAGCTACCCGGGCTTCTGAGCCGACCGAGTCTGAGGAAAGGGGTTTGTGATGTCGCAGATCATGTACAACTACCCGGCGATGATGGCGCACGCCGCCGATATGGCCGGGTATGCCGGAACGCTGCAGAGCTTGGGCGCCGATATTTCCAGCGAGCAGGCCGCGTTGCAGGCGGGTTGGCAGGGTGACACCGGGATGAGTTATCAGGCGTGGCAGGCGCAGTGGAACCAGGCGATGGAGCAGTTGGTGTTGTCCTACCGCGCGATGGCGGGCACCCACGAGAACAACACCACCTCGATGCTGGCCCGCGACTCAGCCGAAGGCGCCAAATGGGGCGGCTAGCCCCACCGACGGCATTGCTTGTGGCGCGGTCGCACACCCTGGCGGGTGGGTCCGCAACGTAGATGACCACCAAGCCGAACGCCGTCGAGCTCACCGTCGATCAGGCGTGGTTCATCGCCGAAAC
>NZ_DASXEP010000138.1:0-16308 GCF_036490025.1 Mycobacterium sp.
GCGCAACAAAATCAGGCTCCAACTCAGCCACCGCCGCAGCAAACGCCGGCTCATCAGCCAACAACTGCCGACCCATCCCCGCCCACTGCGAACCCTGACCCGAATACACAAACACCGTGCCCGAACCATGCGGCGCCTCGCTGGGTTCCACCACGCCCGTCGCGGGTTCACCGGCGGCCAGCGCCCGCAGCCCGGCCACCGCCTGGGCATGGTCACGCGCGGACACCGCCGCAAAGCTGCGGTATCGACCGCGGTAGTTGTTGACGGTGTGCGCGACATCGGCCAGCGGCACGCCGGCACCCGCATCGGTCAGCCAGTCGGCCAGCATCGCGGCCATCGGCGCGACGCGCGCGGGGGTTTTCCCGGAGATCACCAGCGTGCTGATCACCGGCTCCGGTTGTGCGGCAATATCTTTTGGGGCTCCGGCGCCTGGCGCCTGCTCGACGACGATGTGCGCGTTGGTGCCGCTGACCCCGAACGAGGACACTCCCGCCCGGCGCGGCCGGTTCGCTTCCGGCCACGGCATTCCGTCGGCGGCGATGGTGAACCGGGATGCGCCGGCACCGGCGTTCGGCGTGAGCTCGCTGAAGTGCAGGTGCGGCGGAATGTAGCCGTGGTTCATGCTGAGCACGGTCTTGATGAAGCCGGCGATACCCGCGGAGTTCTCCAGGTGGC
The DNA here is from genome assembly GCF_036490025.1 of Mycobacterium sp. Classification (GTDB taxonomy): domain Bacteria; phylum Actinomycetota; class Actinomycetes; order Mycobacteriales; family Mycobacteriaceae; genus Mycobacterium. The sequence continues at coordinate 676 of NZ_DASXEP010000138.1, forward strand.
CCAGGTTGGTCTTGACCGATCCCAGCACCAGCGGCGCCGAGTCGTCGCGTTCGCCGAAAACCTGGCTCAGGGCGTCGAGTTCGATCGGGTCGCCCAGTGCGGTGCCGGTGCCATGTGCCTCGATGTAGTCGATCTCGGACGGCTGCAGCCGCGCCGACGCGAGCGCCGCACGCAGGACTGCCTGCTGGGCCGGACCACTGGGCACGGTCTGTCCGCTGCTCGGCCCGTCCTGGTTGACCGCAGAACCCCGGACCAGGGCTAACACCGAATCCCCGTCGCGCACTGCATCACTGAGCCGCTTGAGCACCACCACGCCGCAACCTTCGCTACGCACATAGCCGTTGGCGGAGGCGTCGAAGGTCTTGCACTGGCCGTCGGGAGCCAGCATGCCCCACCGTGAGCAGGCGATGCTGTTCTCCGGCGTGAGAATCAGGTTGGTCCCGGCGGCCAGCGCCTGATCCGTTTCACGGCGGCGCAGGCTCTGGCAGGCCAGGTGGATGGCGACCAGCGACGACGAGCAGGCGGTGTCGAGGACCACAGCCGGGCCGTGCACCCCCAGGAAATACGACAACCGTCCCGCGGCGAAATTCGAGGCGTTACCGAACGGCAGGTACGGGTCGAAGTCTTCCGGGCGCACCCCGCCGTCCGTCGAAAGCCAGTAGTAGTCACTGGTGGTCAGACCGACATAGATCCCGGTCTGGGTGTTGCGAATCGACTTGGGCGTGACACCGGCGTTTTCCAGAGCCTCCCAAGAGACTTCGAGCAACAGTCGCTGCTGGGGGTCCATCGCGACTGCTTCGCGCGGGGAGATGCCGAAGAACTCGGCGTCGAATTCGTCGGGTCGCCACGAGGTGAGGAATCCGCCCTCGCGGTTGCTGATCGTGCCGGGCCGGGTGTGGTCTTCGGAGAAGTAGGCATCGGCATCCCAGCGGTCTTCGGGTACCCGAATCACGCCGCTGGCCCCGTCGTGCAGCAGTTGCCAGTACTCGGCGGGAGTGCTCACGCCACCGGGCAGCCGGCAAGCCATGCCGACCACGGCGATCGGTTCGACGTCGGCCTTTTCGGCGATCTCCAGCCGCGCCGTCAGGTCATCGATCTTGCGTAGCGCCTCGGTGATGATCGCCCGACGATCTGGCGGTGCGCTCATCCCGCTCAACCCAGCCTTTCGGAAAGCTCTTTGAGGAGTTCGTCATCGCTGAAGTCCTCGTAGTCGTCGGCGCTTTCGACCTCAGCGGCTTCGGCCACCTCCGGAAGGATGGTGGCCAAGTAGTCCGACAGCGCCTCGACGGTCGGATAGTCGAACACCACCGACGCGGGCAGCGTCTCGCCCAGGCTGTCCGAGAGGGCACGCTGCAGGGTCACGCTCATCAGCGAATCCATGCCGGACTGGAAGAAGCCCGCTGCCGGATCGAGTAGCTGCGACGACGCCAACCCCATCGCCGCGACGACCTGCGCGGTGACGAGATCGACCAGAATGCCGCGGCGCCGCGTTGGTTCGGCGTCGCGCAACGCATCCCGGAACTCGGTGCTGCGCAGTGCCGTACCCTCATCGCCTGCGTCACTGGTCAGCAGGTCGTCCACGATGCGCAGCGCCGTCCTGGTGCGATACGCGGTGGCCAGCAAGTCCCAGTCGGCAGCGACGACCGTCGGTCGGGCCGGAGCACCGGATCCGGTGAGCAACGGCAGTGCCCGGATAGCGACCTCGTCGGCCATCGGCTCCAGACCAGAAGCCAGGGTGACCTGACGCTCCTCGTCGGATTGATTGTCGGACAACGACTTCCAGAGTCCCCAGTTGATCGCGGTGGCCGGAAGACCGGCGGCCCGGCGGGCAAGCGCGAAGGAGTCCAGGAACGTGGTCGTCGCCGTGTAGTGCGCCAGCCAACGCGATCCGGTCAGCCCGGAGATCGACGAGAACAGCACAAACTGGTCGATCGAGTGACGCAGCGACAGCAGGTGCAGCAGCGACACCACATCCAGCTTGGGCCGGAACATCGCGGTGACGTCGTCATTCGTCATGTCCAGCAACGTGATCGGCCCACCGCCGAAGGCCGCGACGTAGATGCCGGCCAGCGGTGGCAGGTCTGCACCGAAGCGGTCGAACAGCGCGCTCATCGCGGATTCGTCTGCCGCGTCGGCGGCCGCCGTCACCAGGGTGGTGCCGGCCGGCGCCAGCGCGGCGGCCAGATCGTCGAGGCGTGAACCCGGGTTGCGCGACACCGCGACGACGGTGCCCGCGCCGGAGTCGGCCAGCTGCTGGATCAGGTGCGGCCCGATGTTGCCGGTCGCGCCGATGACCAGATAGCTGCGGTCCTTGTCCAATGCGGCAGGCGCGGTCGACGGCGCATATCCCTTCTGCAGCCGTGGCACCCGACGCACACCAGCCCGGTAGACGACCTGATCCTCGTCATCGCCGGCCCGCGCCTCGTCGGTCACATAGAATGCAGCCAGCCCGTCGGGCACCGACTCGTCGACATCGATGACCCGGCCCCAGAATTCGGGATGCTCCAGCGCCAGCGTGCGGCCCAGGCCCCACAACACCGCGTGGGCGGGGTTGGCCCGGTCGCCTTCACCGACCGGCTGGGCGTTGCGGGTCAACAGATACAGCCGCGGCGGCACGCCCACGTCGGCGATGGCCGCGGCCAACCGCCGTGCGGCGTTGAAGAAGTGGTATCCCGCTTCGGCATCGAACTGCCCGCCGGCCGGCTGCGGTGCATACAGCACGTGCGTCACCCCGGCCAGCGCGTCGGTGATCGCCGCCGCGTCGGCACCTTCGGCCAGCAACGACGTCGGCTGCACTGCCGCGGCGAATTCGCCGCCGAGGACACGGCCGATCTCGGCGCCCAGCCCGGAGTCGGTGATCACCAGCCACGAGCTGTCGTGGTCGCTGTTGAGCCCGGACAATTCGCGGGCCGGCCAGGCCAGCTGGCAGTACCACTCCGACGGAATCGGCCCGTCGGCATGCGCACCCGGATCACCAACGGCGGCAACCTGTCTGACCGGTGTCACCGGCCGGGGGTTGACCCAGTGGTGGCCGTGGTGCCACGGCGTGGTCGGCAGCACCGGATGCGGCTCGACCGGATGCGGGGTTTGCGGCGGATGACTGGTGTGGACGGTGTTGAGGTTGGTATGGAAGCGCACTGTGTCGTCGCCATCGCGCCACAGCGTGCCCACGCTGTGGTGGTGGCTGGTGGGATCCAGCGTGTCACCGACCGCATGCGTGAGGATCGGATGCGCGCTGACCTCGATGAACGTCCCGTGTTCTTCGGCGGCGGCGGCGACGGCCTGGCTGAGCAGCGCCGGCTGACGCACGTTGGCCACCCAGTAGTCGGCATCCAGCAGAGCCGATGTGGCACCCTCGGTGACCGTCGAGTAGAACGGGATCGTCGGGATTTCGGGCGTCAAATCTTCGAGGGCCGTGCGCAATTCGTTCAGGATCGGGTCCATAAAGGCGGTGTGCGAGGCAACCTCCATGTTGACCCGACGGGCGAAACGGTTCTGCGCGCTCACCGCAGCGATCACCGCGTTGACCCCGGCCACCGGGCCGGCGATCACCGTTTCACGCGGCGAAATATAGCCCGCCACACTGACTTCGGGATATCCGATGATCAGCTCCGCGGTTGCTTCGGGGTCGAGTTTGAGCAAACCCACCGCACCCTGGCCGGCGAGCCGTGACATCAACTGCGAACGGATGGCGATCACCCGCAGCCCCTCGACGACGCTGAGCGCCCCGGCGACCACCGCCGCGGTGATCTCGCCCATCGAATGGCCGATCACCGCATCCGGATGCACCCCGTAGGAACGCCATACCTCGGTCAGCGCCAGCTGCAATCCCATCAGCACCGGTTGGACCTGCGCATCGCCGCTGATCGACTCGCCGTTGGCGATGATCTGCTGCAGTGAAAACCCAACCTGCTCAACGAAAATCGGGTCCAACTCAGCGATCGCCTCGGCGAACACCGGCTCGTCAGCCAGCAATTGCCGACCCATGCCCGCCCAGTGCGAGCCCTGTCCGGAGTACACGAACACCGTGCCGGGCCGGCACGGACCATCATGCACAGCCACGACGCCGTCGGCAGGCCGGCCGTCGGCCAGCGCCTGCAACTGCGAAACCACCTGGGCCCGGTCGCGGGCGCAGACGGTCGCGAACTGAGCGTGGCGCTCGCGGTGATAGTTCAGCGTGTGAGCCACATCGGGCAGTCGCACATCGGCACCGGCACCCTGCAGCCAGGCGGCCAGCGAACCGGCCTGCGAGGCGATCCGCTCCGGCGACTTGCCCGACACCACCAACGTGGTCACCGTCGGGTCGGCTTCGCGGATCACCGGCATGGCCGCGGGGGCCTGCTCGATCACCGCATGCGCGTTGGTGCCACCGAACCCGAACGACGAAACGCCTGCCCGCCGCGGATGCTGCGTCTGAGGCCATTGTTGTTGCTCGACAACCACTTTCAGACGCAACTGATCGAAAGGGATGTGCGCATTGGGAGCGTTGAAGTGCAGATTCGGCGGAATGCTGCCCTGCTGCACCGCGAGCACCGCTTTGATCAAGCCCGCCATGCCGGCCGCGGCCTCCAGATGGCCGATGTTCGTCTTGACGGTGCCGATCAGCAGCGGCGCGTCTTCGGGGCGACCGCGTCCCAACACCGTGCCGAGCGCGCGCGCCTCGATCGGGTCGCCCAGCGGCGTGCCCGTTCCGTGCGCCTCGACATAGTCGACTTCTTGCGGCGGCACACCCGCGTTGACGTATGCCGAACGCAGCACCGCCATCTGGGCGGCGGGGTTAGGCGCGAGCAAGCCGTTGGACCGACCGTCCTGGTTGACCGCCGAACCGCGCACCACCGCCAGCACCCGGTCGCCGTCGCGCACCGCGACGCTGAGCCGCTTGAGCACCACCACGCCGCAGCCCTCGCCACGGATGAAGCCGTCGGCGTCCGCGTCGAAGGCGTGGCACGCGCCGGTGGCCGACAACGCACCGGTCTGGTCGAAAGCACGGACCACCGAGGGCGCCAGCATCAGGTTCACCCCGGCCGCCAGCGCCACGTCGGAGTCCCCGATGCGCAGGCTCTGGCAGGCCAGGTGCAGGGCGACGATCGACGACGAGCACGCGGTGTCAACGGTCACCGAAGGCCCGCGCAGATCCAAAAAGTACGACAGCCGGTTGGCGATGATGCTCAGCGCGCCACCGGAATTGCTCCACGCGTCGACATTGGTCAGGTCCATCCCGGCCACGTATCCGTAGTCGGTGTAGCACGCGCCGGCGAAGACGCCGGTCTGCGAGCGGCGCAGCGTGCTCGGCGGAATGCCCGCGTGTTCCAGTGCCTCCCAAGCGACTTCGAGCAGCATGCGCTGCTGCGGATCCATCTTGGCGGCTTCGCGGGTGGAGATGTCGAAGAATTCGGCGTCGAATTCGTCGAGGTTGTCCATGTATCCGCCGTAGCGGGTGGTGTTAGCCAGCGTCGCCGCGACCTCCGGCGTCCCGTCGTCGAACGGCGCCCAGCGCTCCGGCGGCACCTCGGTAACCCCGTTTTTGCCGTCGCAGATGAACTGCCAGAACTCGTCCGGGCCGGCGACGCCGCCGGGGAATCGGCAGCCCAGACCGATGACCGCGATCGGCTCGTCGAGGTGAGCGCGGTCGGGCTCGGCCTCGGCCTCGGCGGCAAAGGATTCGGTGCCGGTCAGAAACCGGGCCAGGTCGGCGATCGTCGGGTGCTGCCAGAACTCGACGGGTGACACTTTGCGGCCGAGCAGCTCGGACAGCTCGCCGGAGAGCACAACCGCGTCGCGCGAACCCAGACCGAGGTCGCTCATCGGGGCGTCGAAGTCGATGTCGTAGGGGCTGCATCCGACGTTCGTGACGAGATAGTCAGCCAGCCAGTGCCGTAGTGCTTCTTCGTCGTACGACGACGTCATCACAGACCCCTCTCACTGCCAGCCGGTGCCGACTCCACGCTGTCGAACAGCTCGCTGAGCACGCCGCCGTCCGATTCCCCCAGCACGTCGATATCGCTGTCCGTTTCTGTCTGCGGCAAAACCTTTTTCGCCAGGTGCTCCGCGAGTGCCACGATAGTCGGGTAGTTGAACAGCATCGTCGCGGACAGCTCGATGCCGACGAACTGCTCGGTGTCCCGACGAACCGACATCGCCATCACCGAGTTGAGGCCCAGCTCAGCAAACGGCCGGTCCGGCTCCAGCTCTGCCTCGGGCATCTGCAGTTCACGGGCGAGGATGGCCCGCAGCCCGGACTGCAGCTCACGAATCACGTCCTCGGCGGCCATCTCCGACCAAGCCGGTCCGGTCGACTGCGGTTCGACTGCCGCCGAGACGTCCGTCGACGGCAGCGGAGCCATGACGGCCTGCGCGATGTCGTAGCGCGCCAGGTGATCCCAGGCCGCGAAGGCCTCGTCGGCGGTGATGGGCCGTGAGCCGAGCCGCTCGAGTTCTTGCAGGGCGATCTGCGCTTCGGCGCCGAAGCCGAGCCCGCGCCAGGCCACCCAGTCCTGGCTGACGGTGTGGCAGCCCTGCCGGTGACGCAACTGGGCCAGGCCGTCGAGATAGGCGTTGGCCGCCGCGTAGGCGCCCTGACCCGGGACACCGAACACCGCGCCGGCCGCGGCGGTCAGGAACAAGAAGTCCAGGCTGCCGGGCGGGAAGGCCTGATGCAGCACCTGCGCGCCGGCGATCTTCGGCCATACCGTGTGCCGCAGGCGGTCTTCGTCGAGCTCGGTGAACAGCTGGGCGTCGGTGATACCGGCGCCGTGCACGACGCCGCGTATCGGTACCGCGCCTTCGGCATCGCGTTTGGCCAGCAGAGCCTGCATGGCCTCGGGCGAACCGACGTCGAGTGCCACCGCCTCCACGGCGACGCCGCGCATCTCCAGCGCCCGCACCGCGTCGATCTTCTGCTTGGTGTCGGCGTCGTTGGCGCCGCTGTCCCAATCGCGCCGGGGCGGCAACGCGGTGCGGCCGGCGAGTATCACCCGGCGCGCGCCGTGGTCGGCGAGCCAGCCGGCCGTCAACAGACCGAGTGCGCCCAGGCCACCGGTGATCAGGTACGCCGCATCCGGGCGGCAGCGCAACGGCTCGCGCGCCGGCGCACCGTCCACCTGTTTGAGGGCCGGCGCCAGGAATTCACCGTCGCGCAGGGCCAGAATCGATTTCGCGGGCGTCCGCAAAACCGTGGGCAGCGCCGGCACCAGATCGCCGATGTCCACGCCGTCGGGCAGGTCGACCAGGCCGCCCCACAACTGCGGCTGCTCGGCCCGGATGACACCCGCGGTTCCCCACATCGGGCTCTGCGCGACCGCCGCGTCCGAACTGCCCTCGCGGACACCACGAGTGATGATCCACAGCGTCACCGGGTGGCTTTCGTTTCGCTCGGCCAGCCCGCCCACCAAGTCGACCAGTTCCATCGACATCCGCACCGCGGCGTCGACATCGGCTTCACCGGAACGGGATTCGGCGACATACAGGACGTAACGCGCATCGGCGGTAGTGGCCGGCGAGTAGCCGGCGCGGGCCAGACCGTCGTGCAGCGTGCCGGCCCCAGTGTCCTTCTGGCCCAGCACCGCAACCCTGCCGTCGAGCAGGTGGCCGTCGTGACCCTCATCGGGTGTGAAGGGCTGCCAGTCGAGCGTGTGCACCATCGCGGCGGGATCGTCGTTGCGGTCGGCGGCCGCACTCGAATCCACTGCCGCGTAGCGGAGTCCGCGCACCTCGATGCAGGGGCTACCGTCCGATGCGGTCAGCGTGATGTCGACGACGAGCTCTTCGTCGTCGCCGCCGCGGCGGCGTACCTCGACGTGGCCGCGCGGGTCGGCCAGTTCGGCGGCGAAGTGGACAGCTGCGACCGCGGCCGGAACCATCAACCGCGGGTTGGCACTGTCCAGCAGCCGGCCGATGTGAATAGCGGCGTCCAGCAACGCAACTGAGGAGGCTTGGGTCAGCTCGACGTCGGCGAGCAACTCGCCGGCCGCCGACTTGCAGGAGCCGATCGACCATCCGAACGGGCGGCCTTGGCTGCCCCAGGTCTGCCACAGCGATGTCACCGAGTCGTCGGCGAAATCGCCGCCGGTCTCACCCGGAGCGGCCACCGCGACGTCCGGCGAGGCATCCTGACTATCGGCGATCCGAGCGGTGGCGTGTCGGACCCAACGCTGGGCGCCAGCCGCACTCGACGACACCGTGACGGACGCACCGTCGGCGACCACCTGAACGACGCGCGGCTCGTCGACGACGACCGGATATTCGAACCGGATGTCAGACAGTGCGGTTGCGTCGCACTCGGCTGCGGCCACCGAAAGCGTCTGCAGCAGAACCGATATCGGAATAATCTCCACGCCGTTGTTGTGGTGCGACCCCGGATAGGGTTTGGTCGTCGGCGTCAGCCGTGCCTGCCACAGATGCGTCGGCGGTGTGGCGGCGACCGGGATGTGCTGACCGAGCAGAGTGCCGGGCTGGGGCGCAGACTCGGCAGTCTTCACGAATTCCGCGGCGCTGATCCAGTGCTGGGTGTGATGCCACGGCGCGCTCGGCAGAACGGGATGCGGCTCGGGCGGGTGCGACAGCGTGGGTGGACGCATGACGTGCGTGCTGTTGAGGTTGGTGTGGAAGCTCACCGTGTCATCGCCCTTGCGCAACAACGTCCCAAGGCTGTGATGGTGGACGGACTCCAGCGTCTCGGTCACGGCGTGCGTCAGCGTGGGATGCGGGCTGATTTCGACGAACGTGGCGTGCTGCTCGGCGGCGACGCTGATGGCTTGGTGCAGCCGGACCGGCTGACGCACATTGGCAACCCAGTAGTCGGCGTCCAGGGTAGCCGGCTGCGTCGGGTCGGAGACGGTGGAGATGAACGGAATCGTCGCCGGCTTGGGCGTCAGATCTGCCAGCGCCGAACGCAATTCGGGCAGGATGGGATCCATCAGCGCGGTATGCGAGGCGACTTCCATGTTCACCCGTCGCGCGAAACGCTCCCGCTCGCTCACCGCGACGATCGCCGCGTCGACCTGTGCCACCGAGCCGGCAACCACGGTTTGGCGGGGCGACAGATAGCCGGCCACACTGACGTCCGGATAGTCGACGAGCAGATTTTCAGCCGCTTCGGCGTCCATCTCCAACAGACCGACCGCGCCCTGGCCGGCCAGCCGCGACATCAGCCGGGAACGAATGCCGATGACCCGCAGGCCCTCGTCGGGGGTCAGCGCCCCGGCCACCACGGCCGCGGTGATCTCCCCCATCGAATGTCCAATTACCGCATCGGGTTCCACGCCGTAGGAGCGCCACAACTCGGTCAATGCCAACTGCAGACCCATCAGCACCGGCTGGACGCGCGCGTCTCCGCTCACCCGCCGGCCCTCGGTCAGAACTTGCTGCAGGGAGAACCTCATGTGCTCGACGAACAGCGGCTCGAGGTCGTCGACTGCCGCAGCGAATGCCGGCTCGTCGGTGAGCAACTGGCGTCCCATGCCGGCCCACTGTGAACCCTGGCCCGAATAAACGAAGACCCTGCCGGGCTTGCACAACCCTTCGTGGGCACCGACCAGGCCTGCCGCCGACTGGCCGGCCGCCAACGCCTGCAGCGCGGCGACGGCGTGGGCACGGTCACGCGCGCACACCGTGGCGAAGTTCTTGTGTTGGGTGCGGTGATGGTTGAGTGTGTGGGCCACATCGGCCAGCGGCACGGCGGCGCCCTCGCCGATCATCCAGTCGGCCAGCGTCGCGGCCGTCGACGCGATACGCGCCGGGCTCTTGCCCGACACCACCAGGGTGCTGATCACTGGTTCTGGTTGTACGGCAACAGCTTCGGTGTCCGGAGCTTGCTCGATGACGACGTGGGCGTTGGTGCCGCTGACCCCGAAGGACGACACCCCGGCCCGACGCGCACGCCCTGCTGCGGGCCAGTCCATACCGTCGGCAGCGATGGTGAACTTCGACGCACCCTCGACGGCATTCGGAGTCAGCTCGGTGAAATGCAGATGCCGGGGAATGTAACCGTGCCGCACGGTGAGCACGGTTTTGATGAAACCGGCGATTCCGGCGGCCGACTCGAGGTGGCCCAGGTTGGTCTTGACCGAACCCAGCACCAGTGGCGCCGAGCCGTTCCGCTCGCCGAAGACCTGGTGCAGTGCGCCCAGTTCGATCGGGTCGCCCAACGCGGTGCCGGTGCCGTGCGCCTCGATGTAGTCGATGTCCGACGGTTCCAGCCGCGCCGCCGCCAACGCCGCCCGCACCACGGCCTGCTGCGCCGGACCGCTGGGCACCGTCTGCCCGCTGCTGGGTCCGTCCTGGTTGACCGCCGAACCGCGCACCACCGCCAACACCGAATCGCCGTCGCGCACCGCGTCGCTGAGCCGTTTGAGCACCACGACGCCGCAGCCCTCGCTGCGGACATAGCCGTCGGCGCTGGCGTCGAAGGTCTTGCACCGGCCATCGGGGGCCAGCATCCCCCACCGCGAGGTGGCAACACTGTTTTCCGGGCTGAGCATCAAGTTGACCCCGGCCACCAGCGCCTGATCGCTTTCCCGTCGGCGCAGGCTCTGACAGGCCAGGTGGACGGTGACCAGCGACGACGAGCAGGCGGTGTCGAGCACCACCGCCGGGCCGTGGGCACCCAGGAAGTAGGACAGCCGTCCGGCCGCAAAGTTCGCCGCGTTCCCGAACGGGACGTGCGGGTCGACCTCTTCCGGTGGCAGCCGGCCGGCCAGCGTCAGGGTGTAGTCGTAGGTGGTCATGCCGACGAACACCGAGGTCTGGCTGCCACGGATCATCGGCGCGGTGATGCCCGCGTTTTCCAGTGCCTCCCAAGTGACTTCGAGTAACAGCCGCTGCTGGGGGTCCATCGCCGCGGCCTCGCGCGGGGAGATGCCGAAGAACTCGGCGTCGAACTCGTCGGGTCGCCAGGAGGTGAGGAAGCCGCCCTCTTTGCTGACGATCGTCCCCGGTATCGAGTGGTCGTCGGAGTAGAACGCGTCGGCGTCCCAGCGCCCGGCCGGGACCTGAACGATGCCGCTCGCGCCGTCTTGCAGCAGCCGCCAGAACTGATCGGGAGTATTCGCCCCGCCGGGGAGCCGGCAACCCATTCCCACCACGGCGATCGGTTCGGTATCGCCCTTTTCGGCGATCTCGAGCCGCGCTGTCAGGTCATCGATTTTGCGCAATGCCTCGGTGATGATGGCGCGACGGTCCGACGGTGCAGCAGTCATCGCGCTCCCCCCGGTCTGTCGGAAAGTTGTTGCAGTAGCACACCGTGTGCGAGAAACGCGGCCCCGCCCACCGATGTCATCCGGGCGTATCCAGTCGGTTCGCTTCGTCGCGCCCACAACGTTCGTCCCAGCCGGAGTGACTGATGTTACCGCCACTCGGCTCGTTTGATGACATCGGCTTTACTCCCGCTGCGGTGTAAAGCCGCCTGGATCTCACTGCGCGTAGACCTGTCGGCATTGCCGACAAGCGTCACGCAGTGGAATCCAAACGGCTGAAGTCGTCCTGCCGGTAGACCTCAACACACGAGGAACGGCGGATCTTCCCGCTGGTGGTAATAGGGATCGAGCCGGGCGGAACCAATACGAGGTCGGTCACCCGCAGTCCGTGCGACTTCGAAATGGCAGACGTCACTTGTGCTCTCACCGCGCGAAGCCGTTCCTGCATTTCTCCGGAGTTTCCCCGGTCCTTCATCTCCGCGATCACGACCAGCCGCTCGCTGCGACCGTCCTCGATGGAGATCGCCGCGACGCGGCCCCCGCTGATCTCCTGAGTCGTGGCCTCGATGTCGTCGGGGTAGTGGTTACGCCCGTCGACAATCAGCAGGTCCTTGATGCGGCCGATGATGAACAGCTCGCCGTCGTAGATGGTGCCCAGGTCACCGGTGCGAAGCCATGGGCCCAGCGGCGTGCCGGACGAGGGGTCGACAAGCTGACCACCGAAGGTCTTCTGGGTCTGTTGCGGCTTGCGCCAGTAGCCGGCGGCGATGTTGTCGCCGTGCAGCCAGATCTCGCCGACCATGCCGGCCGGGTTCTCGACGCGGGTCTCCGGGTCGACGATGCGAATCGTCGACGCACGCGGGACGCCCACACTGACCAGCTCGACTCCGGGCTGGTTTTCGCAGGCCTCAGCGTGCCCGGCGGACAGCTTCTCGTAGTCGAAGGTGGCGACGGTCGGGGGGCGGCCGGGTCCGGATGAGTTCACGTAGACCATCGCCTCGGCCAGACCGTAGGACGGCTTCAGCGAGCCGGCCGGGAAGCCGAATTCCGAGAACCGGTCGATGAAGCGCCGGATCGTCGCGGCGTGTACCCGCTCGCTGCCGGACAGCACGGTGTGCACGCCGGACAAGTCGAGGCCGGCCATGTCCTCGTCGGTGGTCCGCCGCGCGGCAAGCTCGAACGCGAAGTTCGGCACCGCGGTGAACGTGCGGGTGTTCTTGGCCAGCTGCTGAATCCACCGGGCGGGGCGCTGCAAAAACGCCATCGGGCTCATCAGCACCGAGTGCAGGCCCATCGTCAGCGCACCGGTGATGCCCAGCAGCAGACCCATGTCGTGATAAACCGGCAGCCATGACACCAGCGTGGTGTCCGACGGGGGAATTGCTCCCTCGGCCTCGAAGTAGTCCTCGCGCACCTGCTGGACGTTGGCCAGGATGTTCTTGTGGGTGACCACCACGGCCGCGGGCGAACGCGTCGAGCCGGAGGTGTACTGCAGCACCGCGTTTTTGGTCCGCGGCGCGACCGGGGCGGAGAAATTCGGCACCGCATCGAGGTCGAGGCTGTCGATCTCGATCAGCGCGGGCGCCTTGCCCGGAAGCAGCCGGGCATGACCGACCACGTCGTCGACAACCGCCGTCGTCGTCAGCAAAACCGTGGGAGCACAGTCCTGCAAAGCTCCCGAAGCTCGCTCGTCGTGGGCGCCGAACTGCGGGACGGGCAGCGGCACCGCGACGAACCCGGCCTCCAGCGCGGCGTAGAAGCCGATGACGTAGTCGAGGCCCTGCGGCGCGAGGATTGCTGCACGATCCCCCGGCGCTCCATAGGATGCGACCTCGGCGGCCAGCGCCTGCACGCGTCCGTAGAGGTCGGACCAGGTAAGCGTTTGGGAGTAGCCGGCCGGATCGATCTCGTAGTCGATGTAGGTGTAGGCCGGCGCATCAGGTTGCTGCCGGGCCCACTCCCGCAGCACTCCGGGAATAGAGGCTTCGGTTACTACCATCGGGACACCACCCCTTAAGATCTAGAGCCCCGGACACAACTAGACGGGCGCTTGTGATGCAGGAGATTAACAGGGGCCCCGCACCTCTCGGACCAAAAACCCAAGAATGTAATACGTGCGCCAAACAGAAGGCCCGTTCCCGCCAGCGTCATTGCTGGGACCATAGGTTTGCTATGTGGGTCGCTCCTGAAGGTGTCCGCTCTCCAGTCGCGACGTTCGAACCCTACCCGAGGGTCAGCTAATTCGCATAGCTCTGAATAGTTAAATCGTTTATCGAAAAGTTTCCCGTGGTAGCGACGGGGTTTGCTGCACCGGCAGCGGTCATCCGCATCCGGGGCGACGGTCGCGGCGGCGGCCTGGCCGCCTCGACGGAGCTCTTTCCTCGAAAACTCCATCCAAGAGGGGGTTTGCTGGGCTCCAGCGCGCCGAGGACGTGGTGTGGCCTGATTCACTTTCCCGGCGGATGCCACGGCTCGGCCGGACCGAGGCATCGGCCGGATATCGGTATTAGCCGTTACGTCTAAGTTATTGGTTAAAATGTCCAATTCATTGGCTGGATAGGCTTTTGACAGCTAATGCGATGTTGCTTTCTGGATCGCCTTTGCGGAGGCCACTTTTGGCAACGCCCATTTTATCTAGTTTATCTAGCCGATATAACTCAATGGCTACAAGAGGACAAGATCTTGGGTTCGATCTCGCCGACAAGGTCGGCTATGTGGTCGGTCAGATAAAAATGGTGGCCGGGAAAAACTTTTACGCTGAACTCAGACGTTGTGCGCTCCGACCACGGCAGCACCTTCTGGTAGCTGGCCACTTCGTCGTCGTCGCCCAGGAACGCGGAGATGGGGCAGGACAACTTCTCCTCGGGCGGGCAATCGTATTTCGAGATGGCCTTCAGACCGCGCAGCGTCGGCAGGATGCTGGCCGCGAATTCCTCGTTCTCCAAAAACTCCGGATTGACCCCGGTCATCTCGCTCACCGCGTGGAGCAACCCTTGGTCCGACTCGGGAATGTGCTCGTAGCCGACCCGTCCGGGTGCGGCGACGGCCGAGACGAACAAGGCGGCAATCGAGCTGCCCGCCGCCTCGAACCGGCGGGCGACTTCGAACGCCAGCAACCCCCCCATGCTGTGGCCGAAGAACGCCACCTTATCGTCGGGATCGTCCGGTGGCTTGATCATCTGGCAAACTTTGTCGGCGAGATCGGGAATGGTGGTAAACGACCCAAGGTCGTGATTACCGCCCCGGCCCGGATACCGAACGGCGACACGTTTGATATCGCTGGCAAAGGCTTTGGCGAAGGGGACGTAAAATTCTGCCGACCCCCCGGCGTGCGGAAAGATGTAGAGCTTCGGCGGCTGCCCGGTCACGCGGCAACGATACCGTCTCCGAGCTGGCCACCCCGGCAGGACGCGGCGACGATCACTCGGGTTGGCAATCGGCTACCTACCAGCGCCGACAATTCCAGAACCTGTGAAAAAGCCGAGAAATATCTGTGTCGTTTCCTGCCGATACGTTTGACGATTCGGCTATCGCCGGTCACAAAAAAAGCTTACGATTTCTCCGCCATCACGGGTGGCAATCGCCCTTAGGGGAGGTCTATCCAAACGACCGACCTGAAGTACTGTTCATCTTCGGAGTCGGCGGGTCGTTGCAGGAGGTTGGAAAGTGTTCGTAACCACACAGCCGGACGTGTTGCAGGGTGCCGCAGGCACGCTGTCCGGAATCGGGGATGCGATGGTGGCCCGCAACTCAGCTGCGGCCGCGCCGACGACAGCCTTGGCCCCGGCGGCCTCGGACCTCGTCTCGGCGATGACGGCAGCCCAGTTCGGCCAGCAGGGCGCGACCTATCAGCAGATCGCTGCCCAGGCCGCCGAGGTGCACGAGCAGTTGGTGGCCGCGCTGCGCTCCGGTGCCGGCGCCTACGCGCTGACCGAAGCGGCCAACGCCGCGGCATCCGGGCTGTCCGGGTCGTAGGTCGATGAGCTTTTCGCTGATACCTCCGGAGATCAACTCCGCGCTGATGTATCAGGGCGCGGGGTCCGGTCCGTTGTTGGAGGCCGCGACGGCATGGGATGGATTGGCGGCCGACCTGGAAGCCACCGCCACCCAGTACCAGACCGCGATCACCAATCTGACCACCGGTGCGTGGCTGGGTCCGTCGTCGGCACACATGGCCTCGGCGGCCGAGCCGTATATCGCCTGGCTGCAGGCCACCGCCACCGAAGCCGCGCAGACCGGGGCTCAGGCCAAGGCTGCTGCGGCCGCCTATGGGACCGCATACTCGTCGATGGTTCCGCCGCCGCTGATCGCCGCCAACCGGGCGGAGTTGACCGCCTTGGTGTCCAACAACTTCCTCGGCCAAAACACCGGAGCGATCGCCCAGAACGAGGCCGAGTACCTGGACATGTGGATCCAGGACGCGCTGGGCATGGACACCTAC
>NZ_DASXEP010000178.1:0-29168 GCF_036490025.1 Mycobacterium sp.
GAATATCGTCGTCCAACCTTGCCGTCAACGCTGTCAGCCAGCGCTGCTGCAGCGACAACAACAGACCCTCCTCGCTGCCGAACAGTCGCTGCACGTCGGGCATGCTGCCGTTGAAATCAAGTGCGGCGTCGGCGTTCTCGACGCCTCGACCGATCAGGTCGGCCATGAAAACCATCCGCTCGTGGTGCTCTACCCATGTCATGCCGATGACACTAGGAAGCTTCGGCGGCTCCGACATCGTGCCGCGGTCCGGTTTTCAGCCTGCTACTACGGTCGGAGTCGAACACCGCCCACGGCAGGATGTTTTCGGTGCCGATCCCTTCTACGATGAGCCGATGTTGCGCGTGACACAGCAATATGTGCGCGATCTGATCGAACGCCGCAGTGACCTGATCCCCATCGGCCACTCCTGGCCGACAGTCTTGGTCACCGACACCACCATGGTCCTCATCCTGGTGGGATCAATCGTGCAACGGCCGGAGACTGATCTGCCGGTCGCCATGGTCGCGGCCGCGCTGGCGATTTCGCCGTTCCTGTTGTTCTTGGTGTCGGGGCTCAACTTCAGTCCGGCCCTGGTGTGGATAACGGCATGGATCGCGGCCGCAATTCTGTTGTTCGCCACCTCGACACCCATTGCCAGCGATTTCGCCCCGTTGCTCCTGGTGCTGCTGACGGGGATGGTTGGATCACAGACTCCGCCGGTGTACGGAGCACTTGCCGCCGCATCGGGCGCGGCGCTGCTCATCGCGGCATTCGCTGCGCACCGCCTCGGCATGCTCACGATGAATCTCAGCGTCCTCGCGCTGGGCTGGCTGGTGGGCTATCTGATCCGAACTCAGGCGCAGTTGCTACTCAAACAGCAGGAAATGCAAACCGAACTGTCCGAGCACGCCGCCCACGACGAGCGGCGCCGCATCGCAAGGGAGGTGCATGACGTCATCGCGCATTCGCTGTCGGTCACGTTGTTACACGTCACCGGGGCACGGCGCGCGCTGGAGCAAGATCGCGATGTCGACGATGCGGTCGGCGCGCTGACCGACGCCGAGCGGCTGGGCCGCCAGGCAATGGCCGACATCCGACGCACCGTCGGGTTGCTCGAAGCCGGTCCGACGAATGGGTCATCGCCTGTGCTGGTTCCAGAGCCGAGTATCGCCGACATTCCGGAGTTGATCGACGATTTCGTCCAGGCCGGGTTGCCGGTTACCTTTCGCGCCGACGGCGAGCCCGAACTGGTCTCGGCGGCGGTCGGATTGGCGCTCTACCGGATCACTCAGGAGTCGTTGGCCAACATCGCGAAACATGCTCCGGCATCCACAGCGCAAGTGGGTCTGGAGATTTCGCCGGCAACGGCGATACTGTCCGTGCTCAACGACCTACCGGTCCGGGTGCCTGACGTCGCGACGCGCGATGGCCGTGGTCTGCCAGGTATGCGTCAACGAGTCGAACTGCTCGGTGGCGTGATCGATGCCGGCCGATGCCCGCAGGGGTGGTCGGTGCGGTCGAAATTCCGCTGGCTGAGCCGAACCAACGCTCGTGGCGGCGCCCACGCTGAGATGGCCACCCCCGACATCACCGTGCTACTGGTCGACGACCAAGAACTGGTCCGCTCCGGGCTGCGCCGGATTCTGCGCCGCAAGGACGGATTCGTCATCGTCGCCGAATGTAGCGACGGTGACGAGGTCCCCCGCGCGGTCGCCGAGCACCAGCCCGCCGTGGTGGTGATGGATCTGCGGATGAAACGGGTAGACGGCATCGAGGCCACCCGCAGGCTTTCCGGGCCCGGGTCGCCACCGGTGCTGGCCCTGACCACGTTCAACGACGACGAGTTGCTGTCCGGCGCATTACGTGCGGGCGCTTCGGGATTCGTGCTCAAGGACTCGTCGGCAGAGGAGTTGATCCGCGCCGTGCGCGCAGTCGCACACGGCGACAGTTACCTCGACCCGGCGGTCACGTCACGCGTGCTGACCACGTATCGGCGCGTCGCCGGTGAGCGTCGATCCGAAGCCGTGGGCGAGGTGACGGCGCGCGAACGCGACGTGCTCCGGCTGATCGGCCAGGGCCACTCCAACGCCGAAATCGCCGACGAGCTCTGCATTTCCGAGCTGACCGTTAAAAGTCACATCGGCCGGATCTTCGTCAAGCTGCAACTGCGCGACCGCGCGGCGGCCATCGTCTACGCATACGACCACGGACTCGTCACACCGCGGTATCCCGTCCAAGACTAGGCGCCAACCTTGTCCCCGACGTCGCCGATGACGTTGCGCAGCACCACTTGCCCGTCCGCGAGGCGATACGTCGCGCCCACGATCGCCAGGTCGCCGGCGGTGATCGCTTTGGCGATGGCCGTCGAGCGCTCCACCAGTTGGGTGCCGGTCTCGACCACGTGGCGTGCCTCGAACTCGTCGGCCCGAGTGAGGCCTTCGCGGCGGCCCAGCAGGATCGACGGCGTCACCCGCTCGACGAGGTCGCGCACATAACCGCCCGGAAGCACGCCGTCGTCGAGCGCCGCCAGCGTCGCCTTGACCGCACCGCAGCGGTCGTGACCGAGGACCACGATCAGCGGCACACCGAGCACCACCACCGCGAACTCGATCGAGCCCAACACCGCGGAGTCGATCACGTGCCCTGCTGTCCGGACCACGAACATGTCGCCCAGGCCCTGATCGAAGATGAGCTCGGCGGCGACCCGACTGTCGCCACAGCCGAACAGCGCCACTGTGGGCGTCTGACCGTTGGCCAGGCTGGCCCGGTGCTGGACACTTTGGCTCGGGTGTTGAGGCTGGCCGGCGACGAACCTCTCGTTACCCTCTTTGAGTGACTTCCACGCGGTTACCGGATTCGTGTTGGGCATGGCGCTCATTCTGCCGTAGCAGGCTATGAAGCTCTCACCAACGCAGCGCGAACTTCTGGACTGGTACGACTGCTCGCGGCGCGACCTGCCGTGGCGGGAGCCCGACGTGACGCCGTGGCAGGTTCTGGTCAGCGAATTCATGCTGCAGCAAACGCCGGTGTCACGAGTAGAGCCGATCTGGCGCGACTGGATTGTGCGTTGGCCGACGCCCTCGGCGACGGCGGCGGCCAGCGCGGCCGACATCGTCCGGGCCTGGGGCAAGCTGGGCTATCCCAGGCGGGCCAAACGCCTGCACGAATGCGCCACCGTCGTCGCCCGCGATCACGGCGATGTGGTTCCCGACGACGTCGACATTTTGCTCACCCTGCCCGGGGTCGGCAGCTACACCGCGCGCGCGGTCGCCTGCTTCGCCTACCGGCAGGCGGTGCCGGTAGTGGACACCAACGTGCGTCGGGTGGTGGCTCGGGCCGTACACGGCCGGGCCGACGCCGCGGCGGCGTCCACTGTTCGCGATCACGCCGAAGTGTCGGCGCTGTTGCCGAAAGATTCGTCAGCGCATAGGTTTTCCGCTGCGCTGATGGAACTGGGCGCCACTGTCTGCATCGCGCGGACGCCGCGGTGTGGGCGGTGTCCGCTGAGCGTGTGCCGATGGCGAGAAGCCGGCTTCCCTCCGTCGGAAGGTCCGGCTCGTCGACCGCAGGGCTACGCCGGAACTGACCGCCAGGTTCGCGGCCGGCTGTTGGATGTGCTGCGCGCCAGCGAGTTCCCGGTTGCCCGTGCCCAGCTCGATGTCGTATGGCTGAGCGACACCGTGCAGCGCGACCGGGCTCTGGACTCATTGCTCGCCGACGGACTGGTGGCAAGGACCCGCGATGGGCGATTCGCCCTGGCCGGTGAAGAGGGCTAGGGCGAATCCAGAAACGGCTCCACCGCTTGGCGATACAGCTGCGGCGCCTCGTCGTGCACCAGGTGACCGGCATCGGGTACATGCAAATAGGTTGTGCGATAGCCATTTTCGTTCATCGAGCGCATCTGCCCGGCAGGCGTCACCGAGTTGCCGGCCTCGACCAGCAGCACCGGACAGCGCACAGCCCGCCAGTGTGCCCAGTAATCGCGGGTGCCCCATTCGGCAGCGATCTCGATCCACCGGGAAGTGTGGCCGTGCAGCCGCCAACCAGATGCGGTTCGGTCGAAGGCCTCCAGGAAGTACCGGCCGGCGATCTCGCCGAACTCTGCGAATACTTTTTCGGCAGAGTCGAATTCGACCGGCAGATTATGCAGCCCCGGCTCCCACGGACCGGTGGTCCGGCCGCGGAAGTCCGGTGCCATGTCTTCGACGACGAGCGCCGAGACGAGCTCGGGGTGCTCGGCGGCCAAACACCAGGAGTGCAACCCGCCCATCGAATGCCCGACCAGCCGGACGGGGGTGCCCAGCGCGGCCACGGCGTCACCCAAGTCAGCAACGAAACGTTCGGTGCTGATCGGATATGGGTCGGCGACCTCGCGACCGCGGTGCCAGGGCGCGTCGTAGGTGTAGACAGTGCCCAGCTGCGTCAGCCACGGGAGCTGACGCGACCAGGTGCTGCCGCGGCCCATCAGGCCGTGCACCAAGACCACCGGTTCGCCTCGTCCGCCACGAGGGGTCAGCAGATCAGCGGCCATGCACCTATCTTCGCGTGCTTTGGGCCACGATCGGGCGGCACGGTAACCTAGCGCCATGCCAGTGGTGAAGATCAACGCAATCGAGGTGCCCGCGGACGCCGGCCCCGAATTGGAGAAGCGGTTCGCCCACCGCGCGCACGCAGTCGAGAATTCGCCGGGCTTTCTCGGCTTCCAGCTGCTTCGTCCCGTCAAGGGCGAAGACCGGTACTTCGTGGTGACCCAGTGGGAGACCGAAGAGGCGTTCCAGGCGTGGGCGACCGGGCCAGCCATCGAGGCACACGCCGGCCATCGGCACAATCCCGTGGCGACCGGCGCCTCGCTGCTGGAATTCGAGGTTGTGTTAGACGTTGCCGGCAACAGCCCGCAGGGCAAGTAAGCCCAGCGCGGGGCACGGCTGTCGCCGCGTCGCGGCCCTGGCAGCCGTCGCGCTACTCACCGCCCTGACCCCGGGTTGCGCCCCGCCGCGACCGCCTTCCGCGAACGCAGCGGGCGCGGGCCGGGAGATCGACATGAGGACTCCGGCCGGGCTGCGCGCGCAGCAAACCCTGGACATGCTGAACTCCGACTGGCCGATCGGCCCCGTCGGAGTCGGCACCCTGGCCGCCCCGAAGATGGTCAAACAGGTAGAGACCATCATGGAAAAGCTGTGGTGGGACCGGCCGTTTACGTTGCGCGGCGTCGATATCACAGCCGGCACAGCCACCCTGCAGTTGGCAACGTCTTACGGTGCGCGGCAAGACATCCGGATACACACTGCCGATGACACATTGGTGGACGGGTTCGACGTCACCACCAATGCCCCGACTATCTCGTCGTGGCATGACGTCGACGAGGTGTTGCGCACGACCGAAGCCCGCTACTCATGGCAGGTCAGCAAGATCAATGGCGGCCAGTGCGAACGGATGGCGGGCACCAACCCCGATTTGTCACTCCCGTTGGCGTCGATCTTCAAGTTGTACGTGCTCTATGCCGTGGCAGATGCAGTGAAGGCCGGCACGGTGTCCTGGGACGATCAGCTGACCGTGACCGACAAAGGCAAAGCCGTCGGTTCGGCCATGGATTTGCCGGTGGGAGCCCACATTTCGGTGCGCGCCGCCGCCGAGAAGATGATTGCCACCAGCGACAACATGGCCACCGACATGCTGATCGAGAGGGTCGGCCGCCAGGCCATCGACGACGCACTTACCGACACCGGCCATCACGATCCGGCCGCGATGACGCCGTTTCCGACGATGTACGAACTGTTTTCGGTGGCGTGGGGCCGGCCGGACGTCCGCGAGCAGTGGAAGCAAGGCACGCCGAAAGAACGCGCTGTGATGCTGCAAGAAGCGGATTCCCATACCTATCAACCGGATCCGATGCGCGCTCATGTGCCCGCATCGCAGTATGGCGCGGAATGGTATGGCAGCGCCGAAGATATCTGTCGGGTGCACGTAGCGTTGCAGGCCGGCGCCGTGGGCGCGGCCGCACCCGTCAGGAAGATCTTGGATGCCTCTCCGGGTGTCAACCTGGATCGCGGACAATGGCCTTATATCGCCGCGAAAGCCGGCGGCCTGCCGGGCGACCTGACGTTCAGCTGGTATGCCGTCGACCGGACCGGGCAGCCGTGGGTGGTGAGTTTCCAGTTGAACTGGCCCCGCGACCACGGGCCAGGCATTACCAGCTGGATGCTGCAGATCGCCAAACAGGTCTTCGCGCTGATACCCACGTCATAACAAATGGGCGGTCACCCGATCGGTGACCGCCCATTTGTTTGTTTTGTTTACTCGCCGCTGGACGGTGGGCCACCGGCGGCGGGCGCGCCGGCGTTCGCCAGGTCGGGCTGCTCGGCCGGCTTGCGGGCCCCGGTAAAGGTGAACACCGCGTCGTCGCTGGCACCCTCGCCGTCCCAGTTGTCCACGTCCACCGTGACAACCTGGCCGGGGCCGACCTCTTCGAACAGGATCTTCTCGGACAGCTGGTCCTCGATCTCCCGCTGAATGGTGCGCCGCAGCGGACGAGCACCGAGCACCGGGTCGAAGCCGCGCTTGGCCAGTAGCGCCTTGGCCTTGTCCGTCAGCTCCATGGTCATGTCCTTGGCCTTGAGCTGCTTGCCCACCCGCCCGATCATCAAATCGACCATCTCGATGATCTCTTCGCGGGTCAGCTGGTGGAAGACGATGATGTCGTCGATGCGGTTGAGGAACTCCGGGCGGAAGTGCTTCTTCAGCTCGTCGTTGACCTTCTGCTTCATCCGCTCGTAGTTGTTATCGCCGCCACCCTGGGTGAAGCCCAGCCCGACCGCCTTGCTGATGTCGGCCGTACCCAGGTTGGAGGTGAAAATCAGCACCGTGTTCTTGAAGTCGACGGTACGACCTTGGCCATCGGTCAGCCGGCCATCCTCGAGGACCTGCAACAGGCTGTTGTAGATCTCCTGGTGCGCCTTCTCGATCTCGTCGAACAGCACCACCGAGAACGGCTTGCGCCGCACCTTCTCGGTGAGCTGGCCGCCCTCCTCGTAACCGACGTATCCCGGCGGGGCACCGAACAGCCGCGACGCGGTGAACCGGTCGTGAAACTCGCCCATGTCGATCTGGATGAGCGCGTCGTCATCGCCGAACAAGAAGTTGGCCAACGCCTTGGACAACTCGGTCTTACCCACACCGGACGGGCCGGCGAAGATGAATGAGCCGGACGGGCGCTTCGGGTCCTTCAGCCCGGCACGGGTACGGCGGATTGCCTTGGAGACGGCCTTGACGGCGTCCTCCTGGCCGATGATCCGCTTGTGGATCTCGTCCTCCATGCGCAGTAGCCGGGTGGTCTCGGCCTCGGTGAGCTTGAACACCGGGATGCCGGTCCAGTTACCGAGCACCTCGGCGATCTCGTTGTCGTCCACCTCGGCGACAACGTCGAGATCGCCTGAGCGCCACTGCTTTTCACGCTCGGCGCGCTGGCCCACTAGCTGCTTTTCGCGATCGCGCAAGCTGGCCGCCTTCTCGAAGTCCTGCGCGTCGATCGCAGACTCCTTCTCCCGGCGGGCATCGGCGATCTTCTCGTCGAACTCGCGCAGGTCTGGCGGTGCCGTCATCCGGCGAATCCGCATCCGGGCGCCGGCCTCGTCGATCAGGTCGATCGCCTTGTCCGGCAGGAACCGGTCGTTGATGTAGCGGTCGGCCAACGTGGCGGCAGCGGTGATCGCGGAGTCGGTGATGGACACCCGGTGGTGCGCCTCGTAGCGGTCGCGCAGACCCTTGAGGATCTCGATGGTGTGCTCCACCGTCGGCTCGCCCACCTGCA
The DNA here is from genome assembly GCF_036490025.1 of Mycobacterium sp. GTDB lineage: Bacteria > Actinomycetota > Actinomycetes > Mycobacteriales > Mycobacteriaceae > Mycobacterium. Next base: position 7,790 of record NZ_DASXEP010000178.1, read on the forward strand.
CCGGCTGGAACCGGCGCTCCAGCGCGGCATCCTTCTCGATGTACTTGCGGTACTCGTCCAGGGTGGTCGCGCCAATGGTCTGCAGCTCGCCGCGGGCCAGCTTGGGCTTCAGGATCGACGCCGCGTCGATCGCGCCCTCGGCGGCACCGGCACCGACCAGGGTGTGCAGCTCGTCGATGAACAGGATGATGTCGCCGCGGGTGTTGATCTCCTTGAGCACCTTCTTCAGGCGTTCCTCGAAGTCACCGCGGTAGCGGCTGCCGGCCACCAGCGAACCCAGGTCCAGGGTGTAGAGCTGCTTGTCCTTCAGCGTCTCGGGGACCTCGCCGTGCACGATCGCCTGCGCGAGACCTTCGACAACCGCGGTCTTGCCGACACCGGGCTCACCGATCAACACCGGGTTGTTCTTGGTGCGACGGGACAGGACCTGCATGACCCGCTCGATTTCCTTTTCCCGGCCGATGACCGGGTCCAGCTTGCCCTCCATGGCGGCCGCGGTCAGGTTGCGACCGAACTGGTCGAGCACCAGCGACGTCGACGGGCTGCCGGACTCGCCGCCACGGCCACCGGTACCGGCCTCTGCGGCCTCCTTGCCCTGGTAGCCGCTCAGCAGCTGAATCACCTGCTGACGCACCCGGGTCAGCTCAGCGCCCAGCTTGACCAGAACCTGGGCGGCGACGCCTTCACCCTCTCGGATCAAACCGAGCAGAATATGCTCGGTGCCGATGTAGTTGTGGCCGAGCTGCAGTGCCTCACGCAGACTCAGCTCGAGCACCTTCTTGGCGCGCGGGGTGAACGGGATGTGTCCGGACGGGGCCTGCTGGCCCTGGCCGATGATCTCCTCGACCTGGCTGCGGACGCCCTCCAGCGAGATGCCCAGTGACTCCAGCGACTTTGCGGCTACGCCTTCGCCTTCATGGATGAGGCCCAGCAGGATGTGCTCGGTGCCGATGTAGTTGTGGTTGAGCATCCGGGCCTCTTCTTGCGCCAGGACGACGACCCTGCGGGCACGGTCCGTAAAACGTTCGAACATCAGCGGTTACCTGCTCTTCCTCACCATCGGTACTTCGTCATTCTCGGCACAGGGGCCGACACCGCGTACCTGTCTTCCACTGTAGTGGGCGACGGGCCGGGCTTCCCACCTTGCGGTCGGCGAACCCCCACGCCGGGATCCCCGGCTACCCGCAGCTGCAACAGAGCAACGCGCGAAGACCACGAATCGTTTCCCGCTGCACTGGTCGATCAGTTCGCCACCAGCGAAAGCGGGTCTACCGGCGCCCCCGGTCAGGTCGCGGCGTGGAAGGCGTCGATGACGTCGGCCGGGATTCGGCCGCGGGTCGACACATTGTGGCCGTTGCGACGGGCCCAATCCCGGATTGCCGCACTCTGCTCGCGATCGATGGCTCCGCGGCCCCGGCCCGAGCTGGAACGTCCGCGCCGACGGCCACCGACCCGGCGAGCGGCCTCGACCCACTGCTTCAGGTCGTGGCGGAGTTTCGTCGCATTCTTGGCCGAAAGGTCAATCTCATAGGTCACGCCGTCGAGCCCGAATTCGACGGTTTCATCGGCGGCACCTTCGCCGTCGAAATCGTCTACAAGGGTGACGGTCACTTTCTTCGCCATTGGCTGAGCCTCGTGCTTTCTTCTTAGACACTTGCCATACAAGACAGGTGCTTGGACCGCCCCCGTCGCATCAATCTGCCATACGCAGACGGGTTATTCAATACACCCTCACAGCAGCGCTCAGCTGCTATGCGGACGCACAATAGGAAATAATACTGTCTCCCTTATTGACAAGCCGGTCAAAGCCATCAACAACCGATCGATGCCCATTCCGGTTCCTGTGCATGGCGGCATAGCGTGCTCGAGGGCAACAAGAAAATCCTCGTCGAGCAGCATTGCCTCGTCGTCGCCGGCGGCTGCGGCCCGCGCCTGCTCGGCGAATCTTTCCCGCTGCACCACGGGATCGATCAATTCCGAATAGCCGGTGGCGAGTTCGAACCCGCGGATATACAGGTCCCACTTCTCGGTGACACCTGCGATGCTGCGGTGCTGGCGCGTCAAAGGCGTTGTTTCCACTGGGAAATCCCTGACGAAGGTGGGCGCCGTCAACTCGGAGCCGACGGTGTGTTCCCAGAGTTCCTCGATCAGCTTGCCGTGCCCGTATCCGCGATCGTCGGGCACCTCCACGCCGAGTCCCGCAGCGATAGCGAGCAACCGATCGACAGCGGTGTTTGGTGTGATCTCTTCGCCAAGAGCCGCAGATAGTGACGCATACATTTCTATCGACGCCCATTCTCCGTCGATGTCATAGGCACTGCCGTCGGGCAGCGAAAGTTGTCGACTACCGATCGCCTCGTCAGCCACCTGTTGAATGAGCTCGCGGGTGACAACGGCGGAATCGTCATACGTTCCATACGCCTGATAGGTCTCCAACATGGAAAATTCCGGAGAATGTGTGGAATCTGCTCCTTCGTTTCGGAACACGCGATTTAGTTCGAAGACCCTGTCAAACCCACCGACTACGCAGCGCTTCAGGAACAGTTCCGGCGCAATCCGCAGGTAGAGATCGATGTCGAGCGCATTGGAGTGCGTGACGAACGGCCGGGCCGCCGCACCGCCCGCCAAAGTCTGCAACATCGGGGTTTCGACTTCCAGAAAGCCGCGTTGCTCCAGAGCGTTCCGTAATGCGCGAATGACGGCGATCCGCTGCCGAGCCACCGTGCGGGCCTGGGGGCGGACGATCAGGTCGACGTAGCGTTGCCGCACCCGTGACTCTTCGCTCATCTCCTTGTGCGCCACCGGCAGCGGTCGCAGCGCCTTGGACGCCATCTGCCAACTGTCGCCGAGCACCGACAACTCACCGCGTCGCGAGCTGATCACCTCGCCGTGGATGCTGACGATATCGCCGATATCGACGTCGGCTTTCCATTCGTCGAGTGCTTCCTGCCCGACGCCGGCGAGGCTGAGCATGATCTGCAGTTGGGTGCCGTCGCCCTCTTGGAGTGTGGCGAAGCACAACTTGCCCGAGTTGCGTGCGAACACCACCCGGCCGGCAACTGCGACGACGTCACCGGTGGTCGAATCCGCCGGCAGGTCGGGGTATGCGGCGCGGATCTGTGCCAGCGTGCGGGTGCGGCCGACCTCCACGGGATAGGGATCGCGGCCCTCGGCCGCCAGGCGAGCGCGTTTGTCCCGGCGAATCCGGAACTGCTCGGGGATATCTGCGTCGCCGGCGTTCACGACCTGCCAGCTTAAAGGACTGTGGACCGCGGTCAGTGCGCAGACGGAGCCACGAAACAGAACCAGAGGTCCTGATCCCGGCCCGGGTGCGACCTTAGCTTCTGTTTCGCGACATAGGACGAGCCTTCGGGCAGTCAGCGTGCGGTCTTGAGCCGTCCGCGCTGGCTGTCCCGGTTGCGCTCGAACACCAGCCGCAGCCCTTGCAGAGTCAGGTGCTGGTCGTAGTGATCGACCGAATGCAGCTCCGCGAGCAGCAACGGCGCGGTGTGGCCGGTGGCCACAACGGTGACCTCATTTCCTGGACCGCCGGCGAACCCGTCGACGTCGTCGCGGATCCGGCCGACCAGGCCGTCCACCAACCCGGCGAAACCGAACACCGCCCCGGCCTGCATGCATTCCACCGTGTTCTTGCCGACCACGGAACGGGGACGGGCCAGCTCGACCCGGCGCAAAGCGGCCGAGCGTGCCGCCGCGGCATCGGAGGACACCTGTATGCCGGGCGCGATCGCACCGCCCAGAAACTCGCCTTTGGCGGAGACCACGTCCACGCAGATCGAGGAACCGAAGTCGATCACGATTGCGGCGGTGCCGTATTTTTGAAATGCCGCCAGACAGTTGACAATCCGGTCTGCCCCCACCTCTTTGGGGTTGTCGACCAGAAGGGGAATGCCGGTGCGGACACCAGGCTCGATCAGCACGTGCGGCAGCGTCGGCCAATACTGCTCGAGCATCAGCCGCACCTCGTGCAGCACCGACGGCACCGTGGACAGCGCGGCCGCGCCGGTGAGTTGGTCCGAATCGTCACCGATCAGACCATCGATGGTCAGCGCCAGCTCGTCGGCGGTGACTTCAGCTTCGGTGCGAATCCGCCACTGTTGCACGACATTCGCATGCTCCTTGGAGCCGGAGACCAGCCCGACGACGGTGTGCGTATTTCGGATGTCGATGGCCAGCAGCACGACTAGTTATCCTTCCTCGGGGCGATCCTCATCGCGGCGAGACCAGTTCGTCCGCGTCGGCGGGAACGAACGCCGGATCGTCACCCAGATCGATCGCCCGGTTCTCGGCGTCGACGAACACGATCCTGGGCCTGTAGCTGCGCGCCTCGGCGTCTTCCATGGTGGCGTAGGCGATCAGGATCACCAGGTCGCCGGGATGCACGAGATGGGCTGCGGCCCCGTTGATTCCGATCACGCCGCTACCGCGCTGACCGGTGATCGCATAAGTCACCAGCCGCGCGCCGTTGTCGATGTCGACGATGGTCACCTGCTCGCCCTCGAGCAGGTCGGCCGCGTCCATCAGGTCCGCGTCGATAGTCACCGACCCGACGTAGTGCAAATCCGCTTGCGTGACGGTGGCCCGGTGGATCTTCGACTTGAGCATCGTTCGTAACATCAATTCCTCCAATGTGATTCGAGGGATTCAGCCGACAGGGCGGGCACGCGTCCGTCGGTGCCGAAGACAGTTCCGATTTCAATTGCGACATTGTCGAGCAGTCTGGTCTCGCCCAGTCGGGCGGCGACCAGCAGGCGTCCGGCGCCGCCGGCAGGGGCCGGCCCCAAAGCGTTGTCGCGCACCTCGAGGTAATCCACGTCGATGGCGGGCACTTCCGACAGCACCGCGCGGGCCGCGCGCAGCGCGTCATCCGCGCCGCCGGCCGCGGCGTGACTGCCGGCCAGCAACGCCGCCGACAAGAAGCCGGCCAGTTCGCGTTGCGCGGCGCTGAGGTAGCGGTTGCGCGACGACATCGCCAGGCCGTCCGTCTCCCGCATGATCGGCACACCCACGACCTGAACATCGACGTTGAGGTCGGCGGCCATTTGGCGAACCAGCACAAGTTGCTGATAGTCCTTCTCGCCGAAGAAGATTCGATCGGGCGCCACGATCTGCAACAACTTCAGGACGACGGTGAGCATGCCCGCGAAATGCGTGGGCCGGGCAGCGCCCTCGAGCTCGGATCCGAGCGGGCCGGGGTACACCGTGGTACGCGGGCCGTCCGGGTACATCGCCGCAGTACTTGGGGTGAAGGCTATTTCGACGCCTTCACCGCGCAACAGCGCCAAGTCGTCTTCGAGGATTCGCGGATACGCCTCGAGATCCTCCTCGGCGCCGAATTGCAACGGGTTGACGAAGATCGAGACCACCACCACCGAGCCGGGAACTCGCTTGGCGGCCCGGACCAGCGCGAGGTGTCCGTCGTGCAACGCGCCCATGGTCGGCACGAGCATCACCCGTCGGCCGGTATGGCGCAGGGCGCGGCTGACCTCGTGGACATCTCCGGGGTTCGGGTAGACGTTGAGTTCACCGGCGTTGAACTTGGGCGGGCGTTGGGTGTTCACCGAGTCGAGCCCTCCAGCACCTGGAAAACTTCGTCGGACGCATGCACCCGCTGGGCGGTGCGCATCGCGTTCACCCGATAGGCCTGAGCCAGCTGCGGGTCGACCGCCTCCAGTGCGCTCAGGTGACCCGCGACGGCGCCGGCGTCACCGCGTGCGACCGGACCGGTGAGCGCCGCCGGACCACGTTGCAGGGTGTTGTCCAGCGCCGCACGCGCTAGCGGTCCGAGGATGCGCTCGGCGATGCCGCCGGGCTGATTGTCGACACGTTGCTGACCGAGCAGCTCGGTGCCCGACACCGCCGCGCGCAACGCATCCAGCGCGTCGGCGACAACGGTGACGATGTGGTTGCCGGCGTGCGCCAGCGCGGCGTGATACAGCGCGCGGGCCTGCTCGGGTACCCGGAACGGCTCGCCCCCGATCTCGAGCACCAGGGACTGCGCGATCGCATAGCCGACCTCGTCGGCGGCGGTGATCCCGAAGCAGGTGTCCGGCAGCCGGGAGATGTCCTCGTCGGAACCGGTGAACGTCATCGCCGGGTGAATGGCCAGCGGTGTGCAGCCCTGACCGCTCAGCGGTGCCAGCACGTCGACGCCGTTGACACCCGAAGTGTGCGCGACGATGGTGCCCGGGCGCACCGCCGACGTGGCGGCCAAGCCCGAGACCAGCCCCGCCAGCTCGGTGTCCGGCACCGCCAACACCAACAGCTCGGCGTTGCCGGCGACATCGGGGACCGGGGCGACCGGCGTGTCCGGGAACCATCGCTCGGCACGCTGACGGGATGCGCGGGAGACGGCGCTGCAGGCCACCACGACATGGTCGACGCGCTCGAGCGCCACACCCAGCGCGGTTCCCACTCGGCCTGCGGAGATGATCCCCACCTTGAGCCGAGCGGGGCGCAATCCGTCGAACTGCACCATCGCAGACGACCCTCACAAGTCTCTTGGTTCGTTCCAGTCCCGCGATGCGGGTACCAGACGGTCGTAACGACTCTACCGCGACGACGCTGCTCGGACGCTGTGGTGTTCGCCTCAGTCTTCGCGGCGCCGGCGCCGGCCGCCCTCGGACGGGGTGGTTTGCAGCCGCGCCAGCAATTCGGCGACCGACTGGCCGCCCGATTGCGGCTCATCGGTCTCGGTGAACGGGTCGGTGCCGCGATGGCGAGCGCTGGGGGGCGGAGACATCGCCGGTTCCTTGTCCAGGGACGACGACGGCGCGGGTGGCGGCGGAGGCGGCGGTGGTGACATCGCCGGCGCCGGGGTCGACGGTCCGGCTACGCCGGGTTCGGAGTTGTCCGCGGAATGGCGAGATCGTGCCGCACGGCCGGGCTCGGTCCAGTCGGCGGCGGGCCCGCTGGGCTGGCCTGCCGGCGATTCTTCGGCGGCGCCGGAATGCCGTCCGCCCTGCTCCTCCGGCGGGGACGCTGACGGGGATTCGCCGATGTCCGGCGAGTGACGTGACGGCGTGTCGCGCGACGGCGCATTGTCATAAGCCCACGACGCCGGTGCGGCACTCTCGCTCTGGCGGGCGTTCCAATGGCTGCCGGGTGCTCCGGGGGGCAACCACTGTCCCTCGGAACTGACCGGGCGCCACCCGGGCTGCTCGTCTTGTCGGGGCGCCTCGGTCGGCGGGGGCCACGGAATCCGCTGCTGTTGCGGTGGCGGCTCGGGCTGCCGGGACGGCGGGGTGAACTGCGGCTCGGGCTGCGGAGGTGGCGCGGTGAACCGCGGCTCGGGCTGCGGGGGTGCCTCGGATCGCCGATGGGAACGTCGCGGCTGCGGTTCAAATCGCTCGGCCCCGTATGCCGGCGCGGCCCAGGCGCCGGACTGCGCGGCTTCGTTGCTCTGCCGCCAGTGCGCACCCCGTTCCGCCTCCGCTGCCTGACGGGCCTCGGCCGCACGGTTTTGCCGGGGCGCCACATAGCCGTCGGCGGGCTGCTGGGCATAGGCCTGCGGGTAACCCCCCGCAGCGGGGTGACGTGCCGGACTAGGGACCAGCGGCTCCTCGTTCACGTCGATGATCGAGTTGTCGTCGTCACGGCGAGCAGGCTCCTCGGCCCGCACCGACGCGACCCGGTTGATTCGTTCGCGGGCGCTCTCGTTCTCGCGATCCCATTCGCTGTAGCCGCGCACGGTCTTGTGTTCGCTCTCCAACGCCGGTCGCTCGCTGAGCTCGGCATCGAACAGGATCTCCAGGTTGGTGCGCAGAGCGGCCAGTTCGGCCCGCAGCTCGGAGACCTCGTCGGAGGCTTGCGCGCGCAATTCGCTGGCCAGCTCGCGCCGCAGCTGGGACTCCACGGTCAGCTCATACTCGCGGCGCGCCGAGATCTCCCGGTCCAACTGCAGGTCGTAAACCAGCTTCAGGTCTCGCGCCCGGGCTTGGTCCACGTCGCTTTGGCGGCGGTAGATCACCGAGACGAACGCGGCAACCACGGCGGCCCATAACGCCAGGATCACCGCAAGCTTGAGAAGCTCTACCCTGCTGGTGAAAACCAGCGCGGAACTGGCGCCGATCGCCAGGACCAGCAACGCCGTCAGCAGCACCCAGCCCGGCCTGCGGCCGCCGCGCCGAACGCGCGCGCCGCGGGACAGATCGGTCATGGCCCAAATGTACCGGCCCGAGGTCACTCCGCGTGTCGCCGCGCTGCGGCGATTCTCACCTGGACTAATCGCCCCACCGGCCCTCGGTCCGGCACACAACGCTCGACGTCAACGAACCAGGCTAATTCTCGACGCCCTCGCCGTTTTCGGTCGGATCCCCCGGCGACTTACAGCAATGTTGCAACCACAGCCCAGCAATCATCAGAGCCAGCGCGCTGAGGGCCGCGACCGCCGTCCCGGCGGTGTCTTCGCCCGCCACCCGTAGCCATGACCGCCGAGGCAGCAGGTACACCAGAACCCCGGCCCACCAGCCCAGCGCCAACGCGCCGACCCAGGCCGACGCCTTGGCGATGACAAGGCTGCGGGCCACCGATAGCGGATGCAGCCGGCCGGGCCCGTCGCCGATCTCCCCGTCGCTGATCTTGGCCCGCACGTAGCGTCCCCACGCCGCCTCGGCAACGCCGACCGCGAGCAGCGACAGACCCGTCCACACCGTGATCGGTGGGAACCATCGATAGAGCAGCACGACCAGCAGGTATCCCGCCACCGCCGTGCCGAGCACCGCGGCGGTCAGGTCGCGTTTTCGAGTGGGGCCCATCAGCTTTCGGCGCGCCGTTCGAGCACCCGATCGGTGAGTCGTACACCGCCGCGATCGGCGACATCCAGCTCGGCGAGCAACTTGGCGACCGGCTGTTTTCCGCCTGCCACCGTCAACTCCGCGTTCGGGTCCACGGCCAGCCACGGAATCAACACGAAGGCGCGCAGGTGTGCCAGCGGGTGGGGCAGGGTCAGGCCGTGGTCGAGGGAGAACAGTTCGACGTCTCCCTCCAACGAGGTCAGATAGCAGCTGACCAAGTCCACATCGAGGGTGCGCGGACCCCACCGCTGTCCCCGCACGCGGTCCGCGGCCACCTCTATCTGCTGGGCGAGGTGCAGCCAGCCGTGGCCGTCGAGCGTCGGGTCCTCGGCGATGAGCACCGCGTTGAGGAACGGCCCCTGTTCGACGCCGCCCCACGCTGCGGTCTCGTAAACCGGGGATACCGCCTGCACCGCGTCGCCGAGCCGGTCGAGCACCGACTGCAGCCGGGCCAGCCGGTCACCGAGGTTGGATCCGACCGACAACACGACGCGCGTCACAGGGCACCTCCGGCGGGAATCACCTGACGTCCGCCGCGCCGTGACCGGCGGGCCACCACTGCGACATCGTCAAAGGGCTCCGGAATCGGAGCTTGGGGTTTGTGCACCGTCACCTCCACTGCCTGCACCCGTTGGTCTTGCATGACGTCCTCGGCGATCTCGCCGGCGACGGTTTCGATCAAATTCCGGGCCGGACCGGCAACGACGGCGGCCGCCCGTTCGGCCAGCACGCCGTAGTCGTAGGTGTCAGCCAAGTCGTCACTGGTCGCCGCGTCCGCCAGGTCGATCCAGGCGGTGATGTCGACGACGAAATCCTGGCCGTCTGCCCGTTCATGGTCGAACACCCCGTGGCGGCCGCGAACTGTCAAGCCGCGCAACTCGATTCGATCAGTCATCCGCTGCTACCGCCCCACCCCTCGTCCACGCCTCGACGACTTTGACGGCGTCGACCGAGGCCCGCGCATCGTGTACCCGCACCCCCCATGCCCCGTGCACCGCGGCGAGCGCCGACACCACCGCCGTTGCCGTCTCGCGGCCATCAGGCGGCCGCACCGCACCGTCCGGATCAGCCAACAAGCGACCCAGAAACCGCTTGCGCGACGCCCCGACCAGAACCGGGATACCCGTGGCCACCAACTCCGGCAGCGCGTGCAGCAAGGCCCAATTGTCTTGGCCGGACTTGGCGAATCCCAGACCGGGGTCGATGATCAGCTTCGCCGGGTCCATACCCGCGGCCACCGCGCCGTCGACGCAAGCCAGCAACTCGGCACGGACTTCGGCCACCACATCGCGATAGGGCGGCACGTGATGGGGCCGGTCGGCGGATACCGGGCGCCAGTGCATCAACACCCATGGCACATCGGCTTCGACGAGCAGATCCGCCATGGCTTCGTCGGCGCGTCCACCGGACACGTCGTTGACCATCGTCGCTCCGTTTTCCAGCGCTGCACGGGCCACACCAGCGTGCATCGTGTCAACACTCACGGTAATTCCTTGGGACGCAAGCTCTTTGACGACGGGTACGACGCGGGCCGTCTCCACCCGCGGATCGACACGGACCGCGCCGGGTCGCGTCGACTCACCGCCGACGTCGACGATCGTCGCACCATCGGTGGCCAGCGCCAAGCCGTGCTCGACAGCGCGATCAACATCCAGGTAGCGACCGCCGTCCGAGAACGAGTCGTCGGTGACGTTGACCACCCCCATGACCCGGACGTGCGTCGTGCTCACTTGCGCAAGATCAGTTCGAGCGCCTCGGCTCGAGATGCGTTGTCGGACTTGAACTGTCCGCGCACAGCCGAGGTCGTGGTAATCGCACCGGGCTTGCGGACGCCGCGCATGGACATGCACAGGTGTTCGGCCTCGATGATCACGATGACCCCGCGCGGATCGAGTTTGCGCATCAGGGCGTCGGCGACTTGGGCAGTGAGGCGCTCTTGCACTTGTGGCCGTTTGGCGTACAGGTCGACCAGTCGGGCGATCTTGGACAGCCCGGTCACCCGGCCGTCGTGTCCGGGAATGTATCCGACATGCGCCACCCCATGAAACGCGACCAGATGGTGTTCGCAGGTGGAGTACAGCGGGATCTCTTTGATCAACACGAGCTCGTCATGCTGCTCGTCAAACGTGGTGTCCAGCACGGTATCCGGGTCGGTATAGAGGCCGGCGAATATCTCCTGGTAACTCCGGGCAACGCGGGCCGGCGTATCCTCCAGGCCGTGCCGATCGGGATCTTCGCCGATGGCATAGAGCAATTCGCGAATCGCTGCCTCGGCACGCGGTCGGTCAAAGACCGCGCCATTCAGAGTTGCGGTTCGGGAATTCGGCCGCACCATCGAAGACTCCGTTCGTTTCAGCCGTGTGCCGACGGGTTGGACGGGCTCGGCTCGCCTCCGGGCGGGGCTGTCGGGTCAGCGGCCTTACCTTCTTCCGGTGCGGGTGGACCGGGCGGCGGATACGGCGGATACGGCGGGTAGGGCTGACCCGCGTGCTGGTGCGGCGGTGCCGGCCAATGCGGCGGCTGCTGCGTCGGCGATGGCGGGGGATACCAGTAACCCGGCGGCTGTTGCGGCGGGGGCCATCCCGGAGCGTGCCAACCCGCGGGCGCGCCGTAATCGGGTTGCGTCCGATGTTGTGGCGCACCGTCGGCCCCGCCCGCCCCGCCGCGAGATCCGTTGTTACCATTGGTGGTTCGCTCGGCATCGGCTTGCGTGGCATCCCGCGCCGCCGCCGCGATGGCGGCCTTGAAAGCGGGCTCGGGCGCCGGCTTGGGCCACGGCTCGCCACGCTCGATGGCCAACTCACCGGGGGTCTTGATCGGTGGCTTGTCCGACGGGATCCGGCCGCCGAAATCGTCGAACAGCGTTAGCCGCGGCCGCTTTTCGACATCGGCGAAGATCGCCTCCAACTGCGGGCGGTGCAGCGTTTCCTTTTCCAGCAGTTCGCCCGCCAACGTGTCGAGCACGTCGCGGTACTCGGTGAGGATCTCCCAAGCCTCGGTGTGCGCGGCCTCGATGAGTTTGCGGACCTCTTCGTCGATTTCGCGGGCGACCTCGTGGGAGTAGTCCGCCTGGTTCCCCATCGTCCTGCCGAGGAACGGATCACCGTGCTCGGAGCCGTATTTGACCGCGCCCAGCTTGGAGCTCATCCCGAATTCGGTGACCATCGCACGCGCGATCTTGGTGGCTTGCTCGATGTCGGACACCGCTCCCGTGGTGGGCTCGTGGAACACCAATTCCTCGGCGGCGCGCCCGCCCAGGGCCATCACCAACCTGGCGATCAGTTCCGAGCGAGTGTGCATTCCCTTGTCGTCCTCGGGCACCGCCAGCGCGTGGCCGCCGGTGTTGCCCCTGGCCAGGATGGTGACCTTGTATACCGGGTCGACACCCGGCATCGCCCAGCCGGCCAGCGTGTGCCCGGACTCGTGATAGGCGGTGATCTTCTTCTCTTGCTCGCTGATGATCCGGCTCTTGCGACGCGGACCGCCGACCACCCGGTCCACCGCCTCTTCCAGAGCAGCACCGGTGATCACCGTGCCGTTCTCGCGGGCGGTCAGCAGCGCCGCCTCGTTGACGACGTTCTCCAGATCGGCGCCGGTCATGCCGACGGTCCGCTTGGCCAGCCCGTCGAATTCGACGTCGGGACCGAACGGCTTGCCCTTGGAATGCACCCGCAGCACCGCACGTCGCCCGGCCAGGTCGGGGCTGGACACCGGAATCTGACGGTCGAAGCGTCCGGGGCGAAGCAGCGCCGGGTCGAGGATGTCGGGACGGTTGGTGGCCGCGATCAGGATGACGCCGGTTCGGTCGCCGAAGCCGTCCATCTCCACCAACAACTGATTCAGCGTCTGCTCGCGTTCGTCGTGACCGCCGCCCAGCCCGGCGCCGCGCTGGCGGCCGACCGCATCGATCTCGTCGACGAAGATGATGCATGGGCTGTTCTGTTTGGCCTGCTCGAAGAGGTCACGCACCCGGGATGCCCCGACGCCGACGAACATTTCGACGAAGTCGGATCCAGAGATGGTGAAGAAGGGCACACCGGCCTCGCCGGCGACGGCCCGCGCCAACAGGGTCTTACCGGTTCCCGGCGGTCCGTAGAGCAGCACGCCCTTGGGGATCTTGGCGCCGAGCGCCTGATACCGCGACGGGTTCTGCAGGAAGTCCTTGATCTCGTAGAGCTCCTCGACCGCCTCGTCGGCGCCGGCGACGTCGGCGAAGGTGGTCTTGGGCATGTCCTTGTTCAGCAGCTTGGCCCGCGATTTGCCGAAGCCGAAGCCCATTCGGGCCCCGCCCTGCATGCGGGAGAACATCATGAACAGTCCGACCAGCAGCAACAGCGGCAGCACGTAGACCACCAGCGAACCCAGGATGCTGCCCTGGTTGACGACGGTGCTGACCTGGGCGTCTTTACTGGTCAGCTGGTCGAAAAGCGGGACCGCATAGCCGGTCGGAAACTTGGTGATGATCTTGTCGGAGCCGTCGGTGCCGGCGGCGGCGCTCTTCAGCGTCAGCCGTACCTGCTGCTCCCGGTCGTCGATCTGGGCGTTCTTGACGTTGCCGCTCTTGATCTGGGTCGTCGCCACCGACGTGTCGACCGGCTTGAAGCCGCGGGTGTCGTCGCTGAAGTAGAAGAAAGACCAACCAAGCAGCAGCACGACTGCGATGGCCGTGAGCGTACGGATTACGTTTTTCCGGTTCATCAATCATCGGCCGTCGCCGGCCAGGTCCTTCCCGATACACGCAGCTGTAATAGTCCAGGTTACCGCCAGCGCTGATCGCCAGCTCGGCCGCAGGCCGGGCGCAGCGGGTCAGCGCCAATCACCCAGCGGTGATCGCCAGCTCGGCCGCAGGCCGGGTGCAGCGGTCGAGCCATGAATCGCCTCGGTCTAAACAACGAATCGCGGTTCCCCGAGATCATCGGAGCGGCGCACCCGCCCGCCGAACGCGTATCGGGCGCCGAACACCTATCGGGCGGAGGCCGGCGTGTGCTTTGGTGAAACGGTGACGGACAGCCTCCCCAGCACCGAGCGCACGATCGAGACCAATGGCGTGCAGCTGCACACCGTCGAAGCAGGTGAGCGCGGCGCCCCGGTGGTGGTCTTGGCTCACGGCTTTCCCGAGCTGGCCTATTCGTGGCGGCACCAAATCCCTGCGCTGGCCGCCGCCGGCTACCACGTCCTGGCGCCGGATCAGCGCGGCTACGGCCGCACCACCTGCCCGGGCAACATCGCCGACTACAACATCGCCGACCTGTCCGCCGACCTGATCGGCCTGCTCGACGATGTCGGCGCCGAAAAGGCCGTGTTCATCGGCCACGATTGGGGCGCCCCGGTGGTCTGGAGCTCGGCGCAACTGCGCCCCGACCGAGTGGCGGCCGTCGTGGGCATGAGCGTCCCTCCGGTACCGCGCTCACAGGTTCCACCGACCCAGGCGTTCCGGGCGATCTTCGGCGACAACTTCTTCTACATGCTGTATTTCCAGGAGCCCGGGCTGGCCGATGCCGAGCTGGCCGCCGACCCGGCCACGACCATCACTCGGATGCTGGGTGGCCTGACGCGGTCCGACGACCCAGCGGCCGCGCTGCGAATGATCCGACCGGGACCGGCCGGCTTCATCGAGCGGTTACCTCAGCCCGACGGCTTGCCGAACTGGATAACTCCGCAGGAGGTCGATCACTACATCAGCGAGTTCACCCGCACCGGATTCACCGGCGGGCTGAACTGGTATCGCAACCTGGATCGCAACTGGGAAATCCTGGCCGACCCGCCGGCCGCCACCATCGACGTGCCGGCCATGTTCATCGGCGGCACCGCCGACCCGGTGCTGAGTTTCATGCGTCCCGACCGGGCCGCCGAGGTGGTGACGGGCCACTACCGCGAGGTGCTGATCGACGGCGCCGGGCACTGGCTACAACAGGAAAGGCCGGCCCGGGTCAACGAATTGCTGCTGGACTTCTTGTCGAACTTGAAAACGGGTGTCCAGCAGTCATGAACCGTCCGCTGAACTTCGGCGTCTTCATCACACCTTTTCACCCGACTGGCCAATCCCCCACGGCGGCACTCGAATACGACATGGAGCGCGTCGTCGCACTCGACCGGCTCGGCTTCGACGAAGCGTGGTTCGGGGAACATCACTCCGGCGGCTACGAGCTGATCGCCTGCCCTGAGGTGTTCATTGCCGCGGCCGCCGAACGGACCAGGCATATCCGGCTGGGTACCGGTGTGGTGTCGCTGCCGTACCACCATCCGCTGATGGTGGCCGACCGTTGGGTGCTACTGGATCATCTGACCCGCGGACGGGTGATGTTCGGCGCCGGACCGGGCGCCCTGCCGTCGGACGCCTACATGATGGGTATCGACCCCATGGAACAACGGCGGATGATGCAGGAATCACTGGAGGCTATCCTCGCCCTGTTCCGGGCCGAACCGAGCGAGCGGATCAGCCGGCACTCAGACTGGTTCACGCTGCGCGACGCTCAGCTACACATCCGTCCGTACACCTGACCGTATCCCGAAATATCAACGGCGGCAATGATTTCACCGTCCGGCCCGCGGCTTGCCGGAGCGATGGGCACCTCGCTGCTTTCGCTGTCGATGTCGGTTCCCGGCGGCTACGCTGCGCTGGAGAACACCTGGGAGGTCGTGGAGGAACAGGCCGCCAAGGTCGGCCGCGACGATCCCGACCGCGCCGACTGGCGGGTGCTGTCGATCATGCACATCGCCGACACCCGTGAAAAGGCGATCGACGACTGCACCTACGGGCTGCAGGATTTCGCCAACTACTTCGGCGCGGCCGGCTTCGTTCCGCTGGCCAACGCCGTCGAAGGGTCCCAGACGCCGTACGAGTTCGTCGAAGACTATGCGGCCAAAGGTAATTGCTGCATCGGCAGCCCCGATGACGCGATCGCACACATCGAAGACCTGCTGGACAGGTCGGGCGGGTTCGGGACGCTGCTGATGCTCGGCCACGACTGGGCTTCGGCTGAGGCGACCTATCACTGCTATGAACTGATGGCCCGTAAGGTCATTCCGCACTTCAAGGGTCAACTCGAAGCGGCCCGGTCTTCACATGAGTGGGCCAAGGACAAACGTGAGGAGTTGATCGGGCGTGCGGGACAAGCCGTCGTGCAAGCGATCACCGAGCACGTCGGCGAACATGCGGCGGAAGGCGGGCAGAACTGATGCGCGCATCGGTATTGCGGGACGGCCGGATGATGTACCGCGACGACGTTCCCGACCCCGTACCCGGACCCGGCCAGGTTCTGGTGGCGGTCCGCTCGTGTGGAATCTGCGGTTCCGACTTGCATTTCGCGGCCCACGGTGCAGAGGTGCTCTCGCTGAGCGGTCAGATGTCGAGCGGAGCCGGTGGTGGCATGAACGTCGATCTGGACCGCGACGTCTTCATGGGCCACGAATTCAGCGCCGAGATACTCGACGCAGGACCCGATACCGAAACCCATCCGACTGGAACCTTCGTCACGTCGATCCCGGTGCTGATATCGGGCCAGAACGTCGAACCGATCGTCTACAGCAACGCAACGGTCGGCGGCTACGCCGAGCGGATGCTGCTTTCGGCACCGCTGCTGCTGCGCATTCCCAACGGGCTCAGCCCCCAGCACGCCGCGCTCACCGAGCCGATGGCGGTCGGGCTCCATGCCGTGAACAAGTCCGGCGTCCAGCCCGGCGAGACCGCTCTGGTGCTCGGCTGCGGTCCGATCGGCATCGCCGTCATCGCCGCGCTGCGGGCCCGTGGCGTCGAGTCCATTGCGGCAGCAGATTTTTCACCGAAACGGCGCGAAATCGCCACGACGATGGGCGCGCACCAGACCGTCGATGCCGCGCAGGGCTCGCCATTCGACACGGTCCACCCGACGGTGGTGTTCGACGCAGTGGGCGTGCCCGGAATCATCGACGACGTGATGCGCCGTGCGCGGCACGGCACCCGGCTGGTGGTCGTCGGCGTCTGCATGCAAGCCGACACCCTGCACCCATTCTTCGCCATCGCCAAGGAGATCAACGTTCAGTTCGTTCTCGCATACGACCCGAACGAGTTTGGCAATTCGTTGCGGGCGATCGCCGAGGGCGACATCGATGTCACCCCGATGATCACCGGTGATGTCGGCCTGGAGAATGTCGGCGCGGCGTTCGACGACCTCGCCGAACCCGACCGGCACTGCAAGATACTGGTGACACCCTAAAGCTACTGGGGTTCAACATGATTAGGGCTTTGCTAGCCGCCGCCGCCAATAGCACTGCGGCCTTGATGAACTCGGCGGTCGCGGTCGCGCGGCAAGACCTCGGCTCGGTTTAGCGGGCGGAGCACCCTGTCGCTGGTATATCTTGATGGAAGCCGGCTAACTCACCACGATCGAGTGAGGCGTGGAGTGACTGTCGGCAAAGAAGTCAACCGTCCCGGCGTGGCGACCACAGATGCTCCCGAGGAGGCACCATGCCAACGCCGGCGCTGAGCCTGTCACGGCAGATGCTGCGGCGTCGCCCGGTGAGCGGCGCCCCGGTCGCCGATGGGGCCTCAGATCAACTGCAACGCACACTCGGCGTCTTCCTGCTGACGATGTTCGGCGTCGGCGAGACCGTCGGTTCGGGCATCTTCATCGTGCTGTCGCAGTCGGTGCCGCAAGCCGGGCCGGGCGTCGTCATCTCGTTCATCATCGCCGGCATCGCGGCGGGTCTGGCCGCGATCTGCTACGCCGAACTGGCCTCGGCCGTACCGGTTTCCGGATCGGCCTATTCCTACGCTTACGCCACGCTGGGCGAATTCGCGGCGATGGGCGTCGCGGCGTGCCTGCTTCTCGAGTACGGGGTATCCACCGCAGCGGTGGCCGTCGGCTGGAGTCAGTACCTCAACAAATTCCTCCATAACCTGTTCGGATTTGCTCTGCCACAGACTATTTCGGCAGCGCCGTGGGATCCCGAGCCCGGCGTGGTCAATCTGCCCGCGATTGCGCTGGTGGCGATGTGCGCAGTCTTGTTGATTCGCGGTGCAAGCGAATCCGCCAAGGCCAATGCCGTCATGGTGGTGATAAAAATCGGTGTGCTGCTGCTCTTCTCGGCGATCGCGTTCACCGCATTCAACGCAGGAAACTTCAAAGACCTGGCGCCGTTCGGCGTCTCCGGTATCAGCTTGGCCTCAGGCACGATCTTCTTCGCCTACATCGGTCTTGACGCGGTGTCGACTGCCGGCGACGAGGTCAAAGACCCGCAACGCACCATGCCACGCGCGATCATCGCCGCCCTACTGATCGTCACTGCCCTTCACGTGCTCGTCTCCGTTGCCGCCGTCGGCGCCCAGCGCTGGCAGGACTTCAACGGCGAAGAAGCAGTGCTGGCGGTGATCCTGGACCGCATCACCGGCAATACCGCCGGCAGCACCATTGTGGCTGCGGGAGCAGTGATTTCGATATTCTCGGTCACGCTGGTGACGTTGTACGGCCAGACCCGCATCCTGTTCACGATGGGTCGCGACGGACTACTGCCGGCGACGTTCGCGAAGGTCAATCCGCGCACCATGACGCCCGTGCGCAATACCATGATCGTCGCGTTCGCGGTGGCCGTGCTCGCCGCGCTGGTGCCATTGGGCCGGTTGGCGGAAATCGTGTCGATCGGCACCCTGACGGCGTTCATCGTGGTGTCAGCCGGAGTGGTCGTGCTGCGGATACAGGAACCTGATCTACCTCGCGGTTTCAAAGTGCCCGGCTACCCGGTCACACCGGTCTTGTCGATCGCAGCCTGTGCCTACATTCTGTTCAGCCTGCACTGGTACACCTGGATTGCGTTCAGCGGATGGGTCGCGGTGGCGCTGACTTTCTACCTCATGTGGGGCCGCCGGCACAGCGCCCTCAATGGCGATGCGGTCAGCGAGCCCGTCGCCGAGACCGGTTGAGCGTCTCGAGGGAACTTGTGTCGGTCCTGTTGCCTCACGTCAAGATGCGCGCGAAGGTGGGTTCGTTGCCTCATGTGATTGTGCGCGCTTGGGGACGCGGGCTCTGGTGGCGGGTTCGGACTTGCTCATGGTCATTTTGAGGAGCTGTGCGGTCAGCGCCTGGATCTGACGCTGGGTGGCGGCGGGGTTGATCAAAGCGTGGGTTCGGGACATGGACGCGATGCGGTCATCGGTCATGATTGGGTGATCGATCGCGCGGCGGAATGGGGTGGTCGCGGTGTCGTACTTCTTGGTCACCTTGGCGCCGTCGCGGACCTTGCAGACTAGTTTCTGCTGCGGGTAGAAGTAGTTGGTCAACTGGGACTGCAGCTGCCAGATTTCGTTGATTAGCAACAGTTCTGGAGCGGTATCGTAGCGGTGGTAGCCGACCAGGATGCGGACCACTGCCCAGTTCTTCTGCTCGACGTGACAGCCGTCGTTTTTGTTGGTTGGTCGCGCCCGGGTCAAGGTGATCTTGCGGTTCCTGCACCAGAGGAACAGATAGACGTTGATGAATTCCGCTCCGTTGTCAGAGTCCACCCCCAGAATCGGGAACGGCATCTTGTCGGCAATGCTTTCCAAGGCGCGCAGCACGCACTTGGCCTCTTTGCTGGGCACTGAGCAGTTCTCGGTCCACCCTGTGGCGATATCGGTGACCGTGAGGGTGAATGCGAACGGGCCGATGGTGTTTCCGCCGTCATGGGAGACCAAGTCGATCTCAACGAAGCCGGGCTTAGCGTCGTCCCAGTCGGCCCAGGTACGTACTGGAATCTGACTTCTCAACAGCGACCCAGGCTTGGTGGCCCGACGACCTTTGAGCTGGCGTTTGGCCCGTTCACCTGCCAGGCGACGATCAATGGTCGCCGCCGACATCGACACCAAGAGTGCCGCGGTGTCGTCATCGATGACCAGCTCGCCGAACTGCCGCAACACGGCCACGAGTTCGGTCAACATCGGCGCCAGCCGCTTGCCAGCCGGCATCCCCAGTACTAGCCAGCACACCGTAAGCGCGGCAATGACATCCGGCCCGTATACAGGTGGCCGCGGACTTCGCCTCGGCGTCACCACCCTGGGCTGCAGCGCCACCCCGAGCGCCTTGCGGGCATGGTTACGGTGCCAACCGGTGTTGGCCCGGTGTTGGCGCACAATTCGTCCAGAATCCTGCTCTTGGCTTGTCTATCCGCCACCACGTAACGGATCGCGGTCATCTCGGTTACAGCCCTGCGCTCGGCCAACGTCAACCCCATCATTTGGGCCTACCGAGACCATCGCCGATCCCTCAGGCAGGCACGCCGCGTGCGCGCATTTCGAGTGAGGCAACGTATAGCCGCTTCGCGCGCATAAAAGGCGATTCAACGCGGGTGGCGCCTGCTAGCTTCGAATACATGTTCGATACGATGACGGATCCGCTGACTGCCGCGGGTGTCAGCGAACCGGCGAAGTTAGCCGACCTGCGACCGGCCGCCCTGGTGGCCGCGGTGGAGTCGTCGTATCGGCTCGAGGCGATGTTGGTGGCACGACGGCTGGCGGCCGTGGCGTGGCTCCTGCGACACCGCGTTGCGGCAGCCGAAAAGGCCGAACGTGAGCACGAATACGCAACGATCGACGGCTTCGAGCAGACCACCGCCGAGGTGGCCGCGGCCATGAATTTGTCCCCGATGGCAGCAAGCTACCTGGTCTCCCACACTGAGGCGCTGGATGTTCGCCTACCCAAGGTGGCGGCGCTACTGGCCGAGGGCCGAACCGACTGGCGCACAGTGCGCCTGATCATCACCCGTACCGATTTGGTGAGCGACGACCAGCTGATGGCGAAGCTGGACGACTCATTGGCTGCCCGCCTCGCCTCGTGGCACGGCTGGTCAAAGCAGCGCATCGTCAATGCGGTAGACGCTGCGGTGCGGGTAGCCGATCCCGACGCTGCCCGTGAGCGCCGCATCAGTGCGGACGAGGACCGCTACATCGGGATTACCGCTCAGGACAACGGGATGGCCGAGGTGTACGGAACTGTCGCCGCTGCGGCAGCGACGGCGTTCGACCGGCGGCTCTCGCAGCTGGCCAAGCAGGTGTGCCCGGCCGATCCGCGGACATTTGATCAGCGCCGTGCCGACGCCCTCGCCGCGTTGACGGAGGGCCGCCGTTTGGCGTGTGTGTGCGGACAACCGGAATGCCGCCGCAGAGTCGACGCCGCCGCGCCGGATGCCGATTCGACCGGGGCGCAGGTCGTCGTCACAGTCGTGGCCAGCGAGCAGACCGTCAACGGCCAAAGTGACCTGCCCGGTTATCTGGAGGGCTACGGAGTCATCGACGCCGAGCAGGTGCGCGAGTTGGCCCGGGCTGCATCGCTGCGGCTCGCCGATCCGCAAACCAGCGCCGCGGCAGCGCTGCATTATCAGCCTTCCGCTGCGCTCGAACGTGCGATCCGGTGCCGAGATTTGACATGCCGATTTCCAGGCTGCGGCCGCCAGGCGACCCATTGCGACATCGATAGAGAGTATGGGAGTGCGTCACTCCCGGTGGCGGTCTGACTCTGACCTCGATTGACGCCGACTGGTTGTCCTTGTGTGGATCTGTCGGCCGTCGCTGGGAGTGGCGTGCGACGTCACCGACGCGACGGCTGTGACCTCAT
>NZ_DASXEP010000198.1:0-2561 GCF_036490025.1 Mycobacterium sp.
CCTCAACGACCTGGTGCACCCGATGGCGTCGCTGACCCTACTCTCGGAGCTGATGAACTACGACTTCGCCAAACACGACCTCGACGATCCGATCACCGATGAGCTCATCGAATCGGTGTCGGGAATTCGCGGGCTGGTGCAAAACCTGCGCGCCCACATCGGCGACAACATCACTCTGCGCGATCTGGCCGGCCACCGAGCCACCCTGCTGCAGGGACCGCGCTTCGTCGGCACCGGAACGCAGGTCGCCGATCAGATGGAGGAATGGTTCCACGGCGGTGCCTGTGACGGATTCGTCTTGGCCGCAACGCATTTGCCGGGTGCCTTCGAAGACGTGGTGCGAATGGTGATCCCGGAATTGCAGCATCGCGGTTTATTCCGCGACTCCTACAGCGGGTCGACGCTGCGCGATCACCTCGGGCTGCAACGACCGGCGTGTCAGCCCGTCGGAGCATGATGCTCGACGGCATCCGGGTTCTCGACGTCGCGACATTGGCCGCCGCGCCGCTGGCAGCCACGTATCTCGGCGAATTCGGCGCCGACGTCATCAAGGTCGAGCAACCCGACGGCGGCGACCCGATCCGCACCTGGGGAAATCAGGTCGACGGCGTCGGGCTGATGTGGAAGTCGTTGGCGCGCAACAAGCGTTCGATCACGCTGAACCTGCGCGTGGCCGAGGGCCAGGCGCTGCTGCGGAGGCTGGCCGAACACGCCGACGTGGTGATCGTCAACACCCGGCCGGCGACCCTGCGCACGTGGGGGCTGGACTACCCGGCGCTGCGTGCGGTCAACGACAAGATCGTCATGCTGCACATCACCGGCTACGGGCTGACCGGGCCGAAAAGTGAGCGGCCGGGATTCGGGACGCTGGGCGAGGCGATGAGTGGCTTCGCCAACATCACCGGCGAGGCCGACGGGCCGCCGACGCTGCCGCCGTTCATGCTCGCCGACGGGGTGGCGTCCCTGAACGCCGCCTACGCGGTGATGATGGCGCTCTACCACCGCGATGTGCACGGCGCGTCCGGACAGCTGATCGACGTCAACCTGATCGACCCGTTGACGCGGTTGCTGGAGCAGACGCTGCTGGGCTACGACCAGCTCGGCTTGGTGCCGACCAGGGCCGGCAACCGCTGGGATATTTCGGCGCCGCGCAACACCTACCGCACCGCCGACGACCGGTGGCTGGCGATGTCCGGTAGCTCACCGACGTTGGCGCTCAGGGTGTTTCGCGCCATCGGCCGCGCGGATCTGGTCGATGACGCCGACTTCTCCGACCCGCAGCGCCGGCTGGCGCGGGCCCGTGAGGTGGATCAGGTGGTCGCCGATTGGGTGGCCACCAAGACGCTGGCCGAGGCGATGGACATCTTCGATGCCGCCGAGGTGGCCGCCGCACCGGTGTACGACATCACCGATCTGCTCGCCGACGAGCAACTCGCCCACCGTGAGGTTTTCGTCAAAGTCGGCGACGACGAACTGGGCGCGATGACCGTGCAGGCACCGGTCCCTCGCTTCTCCGGCGCAACCGGTCGGGTGCAGCACCTGGGCCCGCGTATCGGTGAGCACAACGCCGAGGTGTACGGCGAGCTGCTCGGGCTCGGCGGTGGCGATATCGACGACCTGCATACCCGGGGTGTGCTGTGAAAGGAACCGCACGGTGACGTCGAAAAAAGCAGTACTGCGCCGCTCGGAACTCGCGGTGCCCGCGGCCAACGATCACATGTTCGCCCGGGCCGCCGCTTCGGAAGCCGACCTGGTCTTCCTGGACCTCGAGGACGCCACCGCACCCGCGCACAAGGTGGCCGCCCGCGCGAAAGTCGTCACGGCGCTCAACGATCTCGACTGGGGACGCACAGTGCGGGCGATCCGCATCAACGGGCTGGACACCCAGTGGTGCCATGACGACATCATCGACGTCGTCACCCATGCCGGGGAGAACCTCGACACCATCATCATCCCGAAAGCGCTTCGGGCACGCGATGTCTGGTGGGTCGACGTGCTGTTGACCCAGCTGGAGGCCAAGCTGGGTCTGTCGCGCCGGATCCGCCTGGAAGTCCTCATCGAAGAGGTCGAGGGCCTGGCCAACGCCGAGCAGATCGCCACCGCCAGCCCGCGACTGGACGCGCTGATCTTCGGTGTCGGCGACTTCTCGCTGTCCCAAGGCGCGCGGGTGGACACCAACTTCGACCCGCTCGGCGAATATCCCGGCGACTTCTGGGCGTATGCCCGCAACAAAGTGATCGTCGCGGCTCGCATCGCCGGCATCGACGCGATCGACGCGCCTTATCCGGACTACGGCAACCTGGAGGGTTACGAGCGCGACGCGCGACGGGCCGCGCTGATGGGCTACACCGGCAAGTGGGCGATCCACCCCAGCCAGATCGACGTCGCCAACCGGGTGTATGCCCCGACCGACGAGGAGATCGCGCTCGCCGAGCGCAACCTCGCGGCCTACCGCGAGGGCGAACAGCAAGGCCTGGGCGCGGTCGGAGTCAACGGCGTTCTGGTCGACGCAGCTCACG
The DNA here is from genome assembly GCF_036490025.1 of Mycobacterium sp. Lineage (GTDB taxonomy): Bacteria > Actinomycetota > Actinomycetes > Mycobacteriales > Mycobacteriaceae > Mycobacterium. The sequence goes on from NZ_DASXEP010000198.1 coordinate 2,520, forward strand.
TCAAAATGGCCCAGGCCACCCTGGAGCGCGCGGCGCTGATCG
>NZ_DASXEP010000013.1:0-2725 GCF_036490025.1 Mycobacterium sp.
CTTGAATTCTGTCGGTCGTCGCAACGCGGGTGGTTTATGCGTTTTCTAGTAAAGCAGTTAATCGCTCCGCGGGGGTGTCCCAACCGAGAGTCTTGCGGGGGCGGGTGTTGAGCTGTTCAGCAACGGCCGCAAGGTCGGAGATGCTGTGCCGTGATAGGTCGGTGCCCTTCGGAAAATATTGTCGCAGAAGCCCGTTGGTGTTTTCGTTGGTGCCGCGTTGCCATGGTGCGCCGGGATCGCAGAAGTACACGTGCATGTCGGTGGCCATCCGAAATGAGCGGTGTTCGGACATCTCGGCGCCTTGGTCCCAGGTCAGTGATCGCCGCAGTGCTACCGGGAGTTCGCCCAGGGAGCGGATGAGCCCGTCGCGTACAGCCTCGGCGGTGCGGTCAACGGGCAGGTGCACCAGCATGACGTAGCGGCTGGCACGTTCTACGACGGTGCCGATGGCTGAGCGCCCGACTGCGCCGAGGATGAGGTCGCCTTCCCAATGACCCGGTAGCGCGCGGTCCTCGACCTCGGCAGGTCGGTCGGCGATGGAAATCATCGCCTCCCGAAATCGAGGAGACCGCTGCGCCGGGTCACGACGAGGCTTGCGGGCTACTCGTCCGGACCTGATGGCGCTGGTGATTTCGCGTTTCAACGCGCCTCTGCCGTGCAGATAGATGGTCTGGTAGATCGCCTCGGTGCCCACCCGCATCTCCAGGTCGTCGGGGAAGTCGCGGAGCAGCCGTCGACTGATCTGCTCGGGTGACCACCGGCGGCCCAACCCGCGGGTCACGTAGTGACGTAGCCGGCCCTGACGTTGCAGTTTGCGTTGTTTGGGTCTAGGGCGCCGCGACGCCGCGATCCGGTGCGCCGAGTACGGCAAATAGCCTAACGAGGCCGTGGCGTTGCGACGCAACTCTCGGCTGATCGTCGAGGGTGCCCGGCTTAGCCGGTGAGCGATCTGGCGGATCGACTGCCCGGCAGCCTTGAGGTCGTGGATCTGTTCGCGTTCGGCCAAACTCAGAAAGCGCGGACTGATCGAGCGTTCCAGCCGCTCCAGTTCGATCCGATTGTCGTTGTGGCCATACGTTTTTCGTGGATTCTTCACGTGGGCCAGTATCTGCGCCGATCGGTACTTTACGACCCGTCCGTCGGCGTAGACACGCCCACCATAAAATTGGCGGATGCCCTTGTCCCAATCCTGGGCCGTGCGTTTGTCGACACCGACCTGCTCAGCAGCGTCGCGTCTGCTCACACCCGCACTGCGTAACCCCAAGAACTCCTCGCGCTGATCGCTGACGTCCTTTCCGGTGAATATCCCGGCCTGATGCGCCCACTTGTAGCAGGTCACCCGCACATAGGCGAGTTCTCGAGCCACCGCCGACACGTTGCCCCTAATGCTGAGCAGCCGGAAGAACTCGGACTTTTCCTCAGCGGTGTAGGTCCGGGGCCTCGGTCGTCGAGAGGCCACCCCAGCCTGGCGCCGCCAGCGGTACCCGGTATCCGCGCTAACCCCCGCGCCCGCCGCAGCTGCCCGAATCGTGCCCCCACGATCCAGCAAACGAAAGAACAACTCCCGCTGACCAACCGAATACTGCTGCACACCCGGCCGATTCACCACTCCATCAGACAACGCCAACACCTCTACTTCATCGAGGCGTTGCAACGACCCCAAGAACTCAAGCGGCGGGGTGCTCGGTGATGTCGGTACACCACAGTTCGTTGGGCCGCGCTGCGGTGAAGTGCCGGTTCGGCAATCGCCGCGGTGGGTGAGGCAGTCCATGCAGGCCCTGTTCGCCCATGATCGAGCGCACTAGCTTGAGGTTGACGTTCATGTCGTAATCGGCCAGCAGGGCTGCTCGGATTCGGCGACCACCGTAGCTGCCGCGGGAGCGTTGGTCGATCTCGGTGATCGTGTCGGCCACGATCAGCCGGCGAATCTGGCGGTCGGGCACCGGCCTTCTGCGGTGGTACTGCAGCAGAGATCGCGTTAATCCTGTTATCCGGCAAGCTGATCGGGCCGAATGTCCTCGCGCGATCAGTCCTTCAACGATCGCGCGTCGGTGTTTTGGGGGCACCACCGCCTCGGCGTTGAACAGCTCGCACGCATCCCGCGTCAACGCGAGTTCAGCCTCGAGCTGCGCGATGCGCTTACCGGCCGCGGCCAGCTCGTCGGCCTCCACGCTCGGGGTGCCCTCGATGACACCGGCATCGATCAACGCTTGGCGCTTCCACCGAAACAAGGTGGCCTGACAGATGCCCGTCTCCGACGCGACCGCAGCCACCGCTTCGCCTGATCGCGGCCGGGCAACGATTTGCCGGCGCACCGTCGCTGCATACATCCGGGGCATGTGACCTCCTGATGATCACTCTGCCCTCAGCTCTCACAACGGTGGACCTACAACACGGGTACAGATCTGTTGGACTCATTCACCGGGAACACGCCAGCAGCACACCATCCGGGCAGAATAACGCCGCAAGGTCGGGCCATCGACGCGCATCGAGTAGCTGAGCGTGCAACGCGATAACGCGTCTGATTGCTTCGTAGTCGTTCACGACTATCCTCTCTGAAGGCGCACAAGCCCCGATTTAGCCGACTAGCCTCGATTTTTCGTGCGGCTGTATCGGGCCGGTTCGGAGACGGTGCTGGCCGACTTGTGGGGCTGGTTATGCCGGATGGGTATGACAGTGGCGCCGGTGTCGCTCGGTGGCGGGCTTTCCAGGGCCGAAGTCGTCT
>NZ_DASXEP010000023.1:0-46054 GCF_036490025.1 Mycobacterium sp.
ATGCGGACCTGCCCGTGGTCGGCGGGTCCGACGGGTACGGCAAGTCCAAGGCCATCGTCGAAGCGTATGCGCGAGGTCTTCAGGACGCCGGCGCGCCAGTGAACATCAGTTATCCCGGCATGGTGCTGGGACCACCTGCGGGTGACCAGTTCGGTGAGGCGGCCGAGGGCGTGGAGGCAGCGATCAAGATGCGCGGTGTGCCCGGGCGCAGCGCCGGCTGGATCGTGGTGGACGTCCGCGACCTCGCCGCCTTGCACGTCGCACTATTGCAGCCCGGCCAAGGACCGCGCCGATATATGGCCGGTGGCCGACGCATTGCGGTGGATCGCCTCGCATTCCTGCTCGGTGCCGCCGCTGATCGCAACCTGGTGGTTTATCCGGTCCCCGATGTCGGATTGCGCGCCCTGGGGCGCTTGTTCGACGTCATCGGCGATCACCTGCCGTTTGAGACTCCGATCAACTCCGCGGCGATGCAGTACTACACCCAGATGCCGCCCGCAGATGACACCCCTGCCGAACGCGACCTCGGCATCACGCAACGGGACGCGGCGCAGACGCTCGCCGACACGATCGACGGGCTGCAGGAGGTTGGCCGCATTTAGGTCCGTCCTACCGGAAGTACCGCGAAGCCACCGACCGGACCATCCCGCTGGTGGTATGTGAACCGACTTAAACCAACCTGTGGTTTGGCTTAAACCATGCGGTTGGCTGCGGTAAATTGCTCGCTGCCACGCCCGCGCCAGAGGGAGAAGTGATGAGCAATCGAAACCGGTTCCGCTTCGTTGCGGCTGGCTTCCTCTCGACTGCTCTGATGGCCATCGGGCCGGCGCTGGCCTGGGCCGACGACCAGTCGATCGTGCTGGACTTCGTCCGGCACGGGGAGTCGATCGACAACAGCGCGGGCATCATCGACACGACCCCGCCCGGAACGGCACTCGACGCGACCGGCGAAGGTCAGGCGACCGATGTCGCGACCGCAATCCAGCACGACTTCGGGACCAGCATCGCCGGGGTCTTCGACTCGGAGGAGGCCAGGACCCAGCTGACGGCACAGCCGTTGCTGGATGCGCTGAGTACTGCGGCCGGCCATACAGTGGACGCCACGACGTTGAGCGGGCTCAACGAGATTCCTGCCGGCTCCTTCGAGGGCGACCCGACGACCAGCCTCGAGGGCATCCTGTACTTACTTGGCCCACTCTCCTGGGCGATGGGCGATGTATTGGTCCCGGACATCGGCGATCCCAGCGTGAACGGGGTGACGTTCGACCAAGACTTCGGCGCCGCCGTGCAAGACATCTACAACGGCACCGCGAGCGCTAGCGGCACCGCGAACGACGTCGCGTTCTCCAGCGAAGGCGCGATCGCCGTCTGGACGCTGATGAACGTCAACAACCCCGACTTCTCCGTCCTCCTGCAGGAAGTAGAGAAGACCGGCGGTTTCCTACCCAACACGGGCCAGGTCGTCATCGACGGCCAGCCCGGAGACTGGACGTTGGTCAGCTATGACGGGACGCCGGTCTCGGCCGATCCCAGCTTGGGCACCGAGCTTTTCGTCGACTTCCGCAATCTGATCGAGGCGCCGCAATTCGCCGGCTACGACATCTACGAGGCTCTGCTGACCGGTAATTCGGCGACGATCGATAGCGCGCTTCAGACCGGCCTCAGCCAAGTCGACGCGGCGCTGAGCCAATTCCCGGTCGAGGTGTTCGATCAGATCGTCGCCGCCTTCGGCGGCGGTATCTGAGCCGCGACACCGAGATGTATAAGCCACGCTGGGTTGCTGTTGGGCTGCTGTCGGCGGCCCTGCTGTCGATGGGATCGGCGACAGCCTGGGGCGACGATGGGTCGATCGTGCTGGACTTCGTACGGCACGGCGAGTCCGGCGACATGACCGCGATCAACACGCTGGTGCCAGGCCCCGACCTCACTGATACCGGTGAACTGCAATCCCAAGATGTCGCGGATGTGTTGGAGCACAACGGCATCGATGAGATCTATGCATCGACGATGGTCAGGTCACAGGAAACCGCAGCGCCGTTGATTGAGGCGCTGAGTTCACTGAACAACGGCAGCGGTGTCCCTGTTGAATTCTTGGCCGGGCTCAACGAAATCAATGCCGGGATTTTCGAGGGCATGCCGGTGGATGTCGGCGACGTCCCATTGGGCGGCGCCCTCTATCTCCTCGCGCCCGCGTTATGGACGCTCGGGTTGGACTTCGTGCCGGAGTTGGGCTCCACCGACGCCAACGGCATCGTGTTCGACCAGCGCGTCGACGAGGCCGTCCAGACGATCTACGCCGGCAGCAGCGCGGGCGACACCGATGCGGTGTTCTCACACGAGGGCACTATCGCGATCTGGACGCTGATGAATGTGCACAACCCGGATTTCCCGCTCGTAGTCAATGAGCTGTTCAGCACTGGCGAATTGTTGCCCTACACAGGCCAAGTCGTGGTCGACGGCTCACCGGGCGATTGGACGCTGGTCAGTTGGGACGGGACACCGGTACCGCAGGATCCGGGCCTGGCGACCGACCTGTTCGTCGACTACCGCAGCCTGATCGAGGCGCCGCAATTCGCCGGCTACGACATCTACGAGGCACTCCTCGGCGGTAACTCAGCGACGATCGATGCCGCGCTTCAGACCGGCCTCAGCCAAGTCGACACGGCGCTGGCTCAGTTCCCCGTCGCGGTGTTCGACGATATCGTCACGGCCTTGGGCGGTACTGTCTGAGCCAATCTTGTTGATGACGAATGAATTCCGGGCCCACGACGCTGCCATGCCCCGGTACGTAGATGGCATCGGGTCCGCCAATCGCAAGAAGACGGTCGAGTGTATCCGGCCACGCCGCCACATCGGAATCCGAATCGATTGCCGGATCGCCGGATTCCTCGATGAGATCACCGGCGAAGATCACGGTTCGCTCGCCGGTAGCACCCGGCACTGAGATGACGAGATCCGCATCGGTATGGCCGGCCCCCGGCTGTGCGATGGTCACCTCGCGGTTCCCTAGGTCGACGACCGCGTGGCGGATGGCGTGCTGGGGCGCCCGCAGTGCGGCGATCGCGTGGTCGATCTCAGTGGCGTCGGCTCCGTGACTCAGCGCGTCGTCGCGAAGCTGAGAAATGTGGGTTGTGAGGTAGTCCAAAACTTCCGGTGCACAGAATATTTGAGCATCTGCGAATCCCCCGGAGCCCAACACGTGATCGAAGTGCTTGTGGGTCAACACCACATGCGTCACTGCGCACCCGGCAATCAGGCGCACGTCGTCGTCGATAGCGTGCGCTTCGGTCAGCGTGGTACCGGTGTCGACCAGCAACGCTCCGGCAGTGCCCTGCACCAGACCGACAGTGACGTCGAGAAAGGGCAGCCGACAACGATGCACGCTGTCGGTCAAGGACTCCCAGTCGAAGTGCACAAGCAGTCAGCGCAGGCCAGGGATCAGGCCCCGTACACCGGGACCGGTGGCCGCGACTTGGCCAACAGGTCGGCGACGACGGGTCCCAACTCGGCGGGATCCCAGCGCGCGCCCTTGTCGATCTGCGGTCCGTGCGCCCACCCCTCGGCGACGCGAATCTTGCCGCCCTCGACCTCGAACACCTTGCCGGTGATGTCACGAGATTCGTTGCTGCCCAACCACACCACCAGCGGTGAGATATTCTCCGGTGCCATCGCGTCGAAGTCGTCGTCTTGGGTGGCCATCATGTCCGCGAAGACTGTCTCTGTCATCCGGGTCCGGGCCGACGGCGCGATCGCATTGACCGTGGCGCCGTAGCGGCCCATCTCGGCGGCGGCGACCAGCGTCATCGCCGCGATACCCGCCTTGGCGGCGCTGTAGTTACCCTGGCCGACACTGCCCTGCAGGCCCGCGCCGGAGCTGGTGTTAATGATCCGCGCGTCAACGGTTTTGCCCTCTTTGCTCAACCCGCGCCAGTACGACGCCGCGTGCCGCATGGCCGCGAAGTGACCCTTGAGGTGGACAGCGATGACGGCGTCGAACTCCTCTTCGCTGGTGTTGGCCATCATCCGGTCGCGCACGATGCCGGCATTGTTCACCAGCACGTCCAGGCCACCGAAACTGTCGACAGCGGTCTGGACCAGAGCGGCGGCCTGATCCCAGTCCGCGATGTTGGCGCCGTTGGCGACGGCTTCGCCTCCGGCAGCGGTGATCTCGTCGACGACACCTTGAGCCGCACTGCCACCGCCGGCTGGCGATCCGTCCAGGCCCACACCGATGTCGTTGACCACCACGCGTGCGCCTTCGGCGGCGAAGGCCAAGGCGTGCGCGCGCCCGATACCACCGCCCGCTCCGGTGACGATGACGACGCGGCCGTCGACTATTCCCATTAGCTACCCATCCTCATCATCCTCTACGTGATCGCGCTTGCGTTCGTGGTGGCCAGGTAGTGCGGCGGTTCGCCGCCACCGTGCACCTCTAGCGAGGCGCCGCTGATGTAGGCCGCGGCGTCCGAGGCCAGAAACGCTGCGGCCCAACCGACGTCGGCAGGTGTGGCGAGCCGCCCAAGCGGCACGTTCTTCGAAATCGCTGCGATCGATTCGGCGTCGCCGTAAAACAGCTCCGATTGTTCGGTCTCGACCATGCCGACCACGCAGGCGTTCACCCGCACCTTCGGGCCCCACTCCACCGCTAGCGTCTGGGTGAGGCTTTCCAGACCCGCCTTGGCCGCCCCGTAGGCGCCGGTGCCCGGTGACGGTCGTCGGCCGCTGAGGCTGCAGATGTTGACGATCGACCCGCCATCTGTCTGGTTTTGCATCGTCTCGTTGGCGTGCTGGGAAACCGACAGTGCACCAATCAGATTGAGCTCAATGATTTTGCGGTTGAACTTCGCGCTGGACTCGGCCGTCAAGACGAACGGCGAACCTCCAGCGTTGTTGACGACCACGTCGAGGCGGCCGTGCCGGTCGACGATCGTGTCGACCATCGCCTTGACCGCGTCGTCGTCGCGGATGTCGCAGGGGTGGAATTCGTAGGGCAGGCCTTCAACCTCTCGCCGAGCACAGGTGACGACTGTGGCACCCTGCTGGGCGAAAACGCTGCTGATCCCGGCACCTACCCCTCGAACGCCGCCGGTCACCAACACGACCCGGCCGCTGAGCCCGAAGCTGAACGGGGGGCCTCCATCGGCGTGGGTCACTGTGCTAGCGTACCAAGCAAGTGCTTGCTTAGGTAATCGTCTCCCAAGGAAGTGGTCGAGGATCTCGATGACTATTACGTCGCGCACCGTCGAACCGTCGATAGTCGCGGTCACCGTTGACTTTCCCCCTGTCAACGCCATCCCATCACGCGGCTGGTTCGAACTCGGCGAGGTGCTGACCGCGGCCGGCAACGACCAGACCACCCACGCGGTGATCCTGCGCGCCGAGGGCCGTGGGTTCAACGCCGGCGTCGACATCAAGGAGATGCAGCGAACCGAGGGCTTCAGCGCGCTCATCGACGCCAACCGCGGCTGCTTCGCCGCCTTCCGCGCGGTCTACGAGTGCGCGGTCCCGGTGATCGCCGCGGTCAACGGATTCTGCGTCGGAGGCGGCATCGGCCTGGTGGGCAACGCCGACGTCATCGTGGCCTCCGAGGATGCGACGTTCGGGCTGCCGGAGGTCGAACGCGGCGCGCTGGGGGCAGCGACCCACCTGTCCCGATTGGTGCCGCAGCACATGATGCGGCGGCTGTTCTTCACCGCGGCCACTGTCGACGCCGCCACACTGCACCACTTCGGTTCGGTGCACGAGGTGGTGCCGCGCGAGGAACTCGACGAAGCCGCCCTGCGGGTGGCGCGCGACATCGCCGCCAAGGACACTCGCGTCATCCGCGCGGCAAAGGAGGCACTGAACCTGATCGACGTGCAGCGGGTCAACTCCAGTTACCGCATGGAGCAAGGCTTTACCTTCGAGCTCAACCTGGCCGGGGTGGCCGACGAGCACCGCGACGCGTTCGCCGGTACCGCGAAGGGCAAAAAAGAGTGAGCGACAAACGAACCACGCTCGACGACGCCGTCGCGCAACTGCGCAGCGGCATGACGATCGGTATCGGCGGCTGGGGATCGCGGCGCAAGCCCATGGCGTTCGTCCGGGCCATGCTTCGCACCGACATCACGGATCTGACCGTAGTGACCTACGGCGGGCCGGATTTGGGGCTGCTTTGCTCGGCGGGCAAGGTCAAACGGGTTTACTACGGGTTCGTCTCGCTGGACTCGCCGCCGTTCTACGACCCGTGGTTTGCCAAGGCCCGTAGCGGCGGAACGCTTGAGGCACGCGAAATGGACGAGGGCATGCTGCGATGCGGTTTGCACGCGGCGGCGCAGCGGCTGCCGTTCCTGCCGATTCGCGCCGGTTTGGGCAGTTCGGTCCTGGACTTCTGGGACGGCGAACTGCAAACAGTGACCAGCCCCTACCCGGCGCCGAATGGAAGACACGAGACGCTGCTCGCGATGCCTGCGCTGAACCTGGACGCCGCGTTCGTCCATCTCAACCTCGGCGACGAACGGGGCAACGCCGCCTACACCGGCATCGACCCCTACTTCGACGACCTCTTCTTGATGGCCGCCGAGCGACGCTACCTTTCAGTGGACCGCGTCGTCTCGACCGACGAACTGATCAAAGCCGTTCCGCCGCAAGCGTTGCTGGTGAACCGGATGATGGTCGACGGCGTGGTTGAAGCGCCGGGTGGCGCCCACTTCACCACCGCGGCACCGGATTACGACCGCGATGAGAAATTCCAACAGCACTACGCCGAGGCCGCGGCAACCGAGGAGGCCTGGCAGACGTTCGTGCAGACCTATCTGTCCGGCGGTGAAGCCGAATACCAGGCGGCCGTGCGTAAGTTCGCAGAGGAGGCGTCGTCGTGACCGACAGCGCGAGCACCCGTGCCGAAGTGTGCGCAGTCGCCTGCGCCGACTTGTTCCGAGACGCTGGCGAGATCATGGTCAGCCCGATGACGAACATGGCGTCGGTCGGCGCGCGGCTGGCCCGGCTGACGTTCTCCCCCGACATCCTGCTGACCGACGGCGAAGCCCAGCTACTGGCCGACACCCCGGCACTGGGCAAGACCGGGCCGGTCGAAGGTTGGATGCCCTTCGGCCGGGTGTTCGAGACGCTGGCCTGGGGACGACGGCACGTGGTGATGGGAGCCAATCAGGTTGACCGCCATGGTAATCAGAACATCTCGGCCTTCGGGCCGCTGCAGCAGCCCAAGCGGCAGATGTTCGGTGTCCGCGGCGCGCCTGGCAACGCCATCAACCACGCCACCAGCTACTGGGTGGGCAACCATTCCACGCGGGTGTTCTGCGAGACCGTCGATGTGGTCTGCGGTATCGGCTGGGACAAGGTGGACACCGACAACCCGGCGTTCCGGTTCGCCAACACCTACCGGGTGGTGTCGAATCTCGGCGTGTTCGACTTCGGCGGGCCGGACCGCACGATGCGAGCGCTGTCGCTGCACCCCGGCGTCACGGCTGACGAGGTCCGTGACAACACCTCGTTCGATGTGCACGGCCTCGACGACGCCGATGAGTCCCGACTGCCGACCGACGAAGAATTGCGGCTCATCCACGAGGTCATCGACCCCAAGGCCTTGCGGGACCGGGAGATACGTTGACGAAGCTTCGCACGCCACTGACCGAGCTGCTCGGCATCGAGCACCCGGTGGTGCAAACCGGAATGGGATGGGTGGCCGGGGCCCGTCTCGTGGCGGCGACCTCCAACGCGGGCGGACTGGGCATCCTCGCCTCCGCGACCATGACGCTCGATGAATTGGCCGTCGCGATCGGAAAGGTCAAGGCGGCCACCGAGAAACCGTTCGGGGTCAACATCCGCGCCGACGCCGCCGACGCCGGCGACCGGGTGGACCTGATGATCCGCGAAGGCGTCAAGGTCGCTTCGTTCGCGTTGGCGCCCAAGCAGGAACTGATCAGCAAGCTCAAAGACGCGGGTTCGGTGGTGATTCCGTCGGTCGGCCTGGCCAAGCACGCCCGCAAAGTGGCCTCCTGGGGTGCCGATGCGGTGATCGTCCAAGGCGGCGAAGGCGGCGGGCACACCGGGCCGATCGCCACGACCCTGCTGCTGCCGTCGGTCCTTGATGCGGTCGGCATTCCGGTGATCGCGGCCGGCGGCTTCTTCGATGGCCGTGGTCTCGCGGCGGCGTTGTCGTACGGCGCCGCCGGGGTGGCCATGGGTACCCGGTTCCTGCTCACCTCGGATTCCACCGTGCCCGAGTCGGTCAAGCAGCGTTACCTGGAGGCCGCCCTGGACGGCACCGTCGTCACCACCCGCGTCGACGGGATGCCGCACCGCGTGCTGCGCACCGGGCTGGTCGAGAAGCTGGAAAGCGGCTCGCGGGCACGGGGTTTCACCGCAGCGGTGCGCAACGCGGCCAAGTTCAAGAAGATGTCGCAGATGAGCTGGGCCTCGATGATTCGCGACGGCCTGGCGATGCGGCACGGCAAGGAGCTGACCTGGTCACAGGTGGTGATGGCGGCCAACACCCCGATGTTGCTCAAGGCCGGCTTGGTCGAGGGCAACACCGACGCCGGCGTGCTGGCCTCCGGCCAGGTCGCCGGCATCGTCGAAGACTTGCCGTCATGCGCGGAGTTGATCGACTCGATCGTCTCCGACGCCGTCAAGCACCTGCAGGCCGCGTCGGCGTTAGTGCAGGATTAACAGGTCTCCGGTAATCAGGACTGCACAACCATCAGCGTGTGCCCGGTCGGGTCGCGGAACCAGAACATCGGCGGAACCGGCTCGCCCATTCGCGATACCTGCGCGTCGACGTCGACGCCGAGTTTCTTCATCTCGGCGTGGGTGGCATCGATGTCGTTGGTGGTCAACGTGATACCGGTGATGGTCGGCTGCACCGGTCCGCTGTCCGGCGGGGGTGGAGCAAGCGCGATGCCCGTCGTGCCCTCTGGTGGGTAAACCTCGATCCACCGATATCCGCCACCGAACGGCTCGTCGGTTCGCTTCTCGAACCCGAGCGACTCATAGAACGCGATTGCTTTGTCCTGCTCCAACGTCGGAACGCACACCAGGCTCATCGTCGTCAGGCCGGTCGTCGTGGTGGTCATCGTGCCCCTTCTGGTTGGTTGGTTGTTACATCAACGCCGTATGCCCGGGCGATCTCCTGAGAGCCTGCCCACCGGCTGTAGGTCGGTGATTGCGGCCAGCCATCCGGGGAGTCTTGCCATTCCTCCTGGCGACCGTATGGCAGTAGGTCGATCAACGCGAACGAGTGACTCAGCTGCTCGGTCCCACGCCCATTGGTGTGCCAGGTCCGGTAGACCTGATCCCCGTCGCGGAGGAAGACATTCACCGCAAAGCCGCCGCCGGGTGGGGCGCCGACATCCGCGCCGAACGAGCAGTTGGCGGTGGAGTACCAGGTCATCTGGTTGCCCACCCGCCGCTTGTATTCGAGCGCTTCGTCGATCGGACCCTGGGTGACGATGACGAACCGGGCGTCCCAGTTGTCCAGGAACTCCAGCCGGGTGTACTGCGACGTGAACCCGGTGCAACCCGGGCACTGCCACTCCTCACCCGGAAACCACATGTGGTTGTAGACGATCAGCTGCGGCTTTCCGTCGAACACATCGGCCAACCGCACCGGTCCGTTCTCGCCCTCCAGAATGTAGTCCGGCATCGCGACCATGGGCAGCCGTCGTCGCTGCGCGGCGATTGCGTCGAGCTCACGAGTGGCCGCCTTCTCCCGGACGCGCAGGGCATCCAACTCGCGCTGCCACACCTGCTCGTCCACGACGGGCGGCAATCCTGCGGTCCTCACAACACACCCCTTCGATCAGATGTTCACGCCGTCAACATGATAATGTTCACACCGTACACTTCGAGCCCGAGAAGGGTCAAGCGTTGGCCACCTTGAAGACCGGCTATCACCACGGAGATCTGCGCACCGCGTTGATCGACGCCGGCCTGCACCTCACCCGGGCCGGCGGGCCGGAAGCGTTGACGATTCGGGAAGCGACTCGGCGAGTCGGGGTTTCACCCAACGCCGCGTATCGTCACTTCGCCGATCGTGAAGCTCTACTCGGCGCGGTTGCCACCGCAATCCAACATCGGATGGTGGCGCAGATGCAGGGCTCGTCGCGCCGGCGTGGCGGGGAGGATCAACTGCGCGCGGTCGGTATGGGCTACATCAAATTCGCCCTCGACGAGCCCGGATGGTTCGCGGTGGCGTTTTTCGGAGCGGTCAACCCCGATGAAACTGCCAGCGCTCCACCGTATCTGGCGTTGGTCGATGCGCTCGATGCGATGGTGGCCGCAGGGGTCCTCGCCCCCAAACGACGCGATGGCGCCGAATGGCCGTGCTGGTCTGCGGTGCACGGGTTCGCCGAACTGGCCCTGCGGGGGCCACTGCGGGGCGCAAGCCGTCGAGAGGTGGAGTCACTGGCGGGGCGGACGGTCGACGACATAATCGCCGGCGTGTTTCGCCGAGCGTGAATCCCGTCTGACGTCACACCAGCCTCTTGCGTACCATCAGCTGGTCATGCACTCGTCTTGGAAACGAACCCATATGCGATATCACTCGGACTGGTATCACATATGGGTCGAAAACGGCAGAAGGACCATCCCTTCAGCCAGGGACTGGAGAGTCTAGTGAGACGCGTGTGAGGATTACAGCCGTTCGATGATCGTGACGTTGGCGGTGCCGCCGCCTTCACACATCGTCTGCAGGCCGTAGCGACCGCCGATGCGCTCCAGCTCATTGAGCATGCTGGTGAACAGCTTTGCGCCGGTTGCACCCAACGGGTGGCCCAGGGCGATCGCACCGCCGTTGGGGTTGACCTTTTCCGGGTCGGCCTTGATCTCCTTGAGCCAGGCCAATACGACCGGAGCGAATGCCTCGTTGATCTCGACGGTGTCGATGTCATCGATCGACAGGCCGGTCTTCTCCAACGCGTAGCGGGTAGCCGGAATGGGCCCGGTAAGCATGAATACCGGGTCGGCGGCGCGAGCGCTCATGTGGTGGATACGCGCCCGCGGCGTGAGGTTGTGGTCCTTGACCGCTTGCTCGGAGGCCAACAGCACTGCGCTGGCGCCGTCCGAAATCTGACTGGCCATCGCGGCAGTCAAGCGGCCGCCCTCGACCAACGGCTTCAGGCCGGCCAACTTCTCCGGCGACGACTCGCGCGGACCCTCGTCGACCCGGAACGGACCGGATTCGGTTTCCACGGCGATGATCTCGTTGTCGAAGTGGCCGCCGCGGATAGCCCCAAAGGCTCGCTCGTGACTGGTCAGCGCGTACTGCTCCATCTCTTCGCGGGACAGATTCCACTTCTCGGCGATCAGCTCCGAACCACGGAACTGCGAGATCTCCTGATCGCCGTATCGGTGCAGCCACTGCTTGGACTCGTTGGTCGGCGAGGTGAACCCGAACTGCTCGCCGACTGTCATCGCCGACGAGATCGGGATTTGGCTCATGTTCTGCACGCCGCCCGCCACGATAAGGTCCGCGGTGCCCGCCATGATCGCCTGCGCACCAAAGGAAATCGCCTGCTGACTGGATCCACACTGCCGGTCGACGGTGACACCGGGAACCTCTTCCGGGTAGCCGGCGGCCAGCCAGGAGAGCCTGGCGATGTTACCGGCCTGCCCTCCGATGGCGTCGACGCAGCCGGCGATCACATCCTCAACTGCCGCGGGATCAACGTCGACCCGATCAAGCAGACCACGCCACCCCAGCGCACCGAGGTCGACGGGGTGTATCTCGGCCAGTCCGCCGTTGCGCTTACCAACCGCTGTACGTACTGCCTCGATGACGTACGCCTGATTGTTTGAAGTCATTGTGCCGCTCCTTCTTTGGTAATTCCACCTAGGACGATAGCGAGGTACTGCTGCCCCACCTGCTGCGCGGTGAGTGGTCCACCGGGCTGATACCAGCGCACCGACACCCAGGTGGTGTCGCGGATGAACCGGTAGACCAGGTCGACATCGAGATCGGGACGGAAGTACCCCTCCTCGATGCCCTGGTGCAGCACGTCGACCCACATCTTGCGCTGCTCTTTGTTCAGGTCCTCGAGGTAGGAGAACCGCGGCTGCCGCAACAGCCGCTTGGCCTCATCCTGGTAGATGACGACCTGCGCGTGCCGATGCTCGATAGCGTCGAACGACGCCATGAACAGGCCCCTGAGCCGCTCCAGCGGATTCGACTGAGCCTCAATGATTTCGCGATAGCGGGCGAAGAGCCACTCCATGAAGTTCCGCAGCACCTCGTCGACCATCTCCTCTTTCGAGGCGAAGTGATGGTAGAGGCTGCCGGAGAGAATGCCCGCGCTGTCGGCGATGTCGCGCACGGTGGTTGCCCGCAGCCCGCGCTCGGCGAACATCATCGCGGCGAGCTCGAGTAACTCGTCGCGGCGGCTGTTCGGCGGGCTCAGTTCGGTCATGGGTGCTGACTCGACACCGAAATCACTTCTCCAGTCAGATAACTGGAGTAGTCGCTGGCCAGGAATGCGATGGTTGCCGCGACCTCCCACGGCTCGGCTGCCCGTCCGAAAGCTTCGCCGGCCGACAACTTGTCGAGCAGTTCTGGCGAGCTGGTCTTGTCCAGGAACTTGTGCCGGGCAATACTGGGTGACACCGCATTGATCCGCACCCCGTATTCGACGGCTTCGATTGCGCTGCAACGGGTCAGTGCCATCACCCCGGCTTTGGCCGCGGCGTAATGGGACTGCGAGTGTTGGGCACGCCAGCCGAGAACGCTGGCGTTGTTGACGATGACGCCGCCGTGATCGGCATCCCGGAAGTACCGCAGCACCGCCCGGGTGGTGCGCAGCACCGAGGTCAGCGTGACGTTGAGGACCCGGTCCCACTCCTCGTCGGTGATATCGACCACCGGAGTCTGACCGCCCAGACCGGCGTTGTTCACCAGCACGTCGACCCGGCCCATCCGCGCGGTGGTGGATGCGACCAGCGCGTCGACTTGCGCGGTGGACGTGACGTCACACACCACGCTTTCCACCCGGCCCAGTGCCAAAGCGGACAGTTCGTCGCGGGTTTGGCCCAGCCGCGCTTCGTGATGATCGGAGACGACGACGTCGGCGCCTTCGGCCAGCGCACGCCGGGCCGTGGCCGAGCCGATACCAGTGCCGGCCGCGGCCGTGACGATCACGACCTTGCCCTGCAGAAGGCCGTGTCCGGCAACTTCTTCCGGCGCAACGGCGAGCGTCATCGAGCCTCCCTCGGTAGGCCGAGCACCCGCTCGGCGATGATGTTGCGCTGTATTTCGTTGGAGCCGCCGTAAATGGTGTCGGCGCGGG
This sequence comes from Mycobacterium sp., assembly GCF_036490025.1. Taxonomy (GTDB): domain Bacteria; phylum Actinomycetota; class Actinomycetes; order Mycobacteriales; family Mycobacteriaceae; genus Mycobacterium. The sequence continues at coordinate 13,278 of NZ_DASXEP010000023.1, forward strand.
TGAACAGGTAGAGCCGCTGCCACTCGTCGAAGTCGCCGTTCGCCAACGCCAAGCCGGCTTTACCTTGCACGTCCATCGCGATCTCACCGAGATCGCGATGCCAGTTGGCCCACAACAACTTCGAGACATTATCTTTCCCGGCGGCCCGGCCGCTTCCTTCGACATCCATGGTGGCCAGGGCATAGGAGCGCATCGCCCGCAGGCCGGCCCAGGAGCGGGTCAGCCGTTCGCGAATCAGCGGATCGTCAGCCGCGCCAGTGCTTTTAGCGAGCTCCACGATGGCACTGAGCTCGCGGGCGTAGACGATCTGTTGGCCGAGTGTCGACACACCGCGTTCGAAGGTCAGCGTTCCCATCGCGACCCGCCAACCGTCCCCGGGCTGGCCCACCACCAGGTCGGCCCCGGTGCGCGCGTCGTCGAAGAACACCTCGTTGAATTCGGAGTCCCCGGTCAGCTGGACGATCGGGCGAACGTCCACTCCCGGCTGGTCCAGCGGCACCAGCAGGTACGACAACCCGGCGTGGCGCTTGGAGCCCTTCTCGGTGCGGGCCACCACAAAGCACCACTGCGCCCAGTGCGCCAGCGATGTCCACACCTTCTGGCCGTTGATCACCCACTCGTCGCCATCCAAGACCGCGGTCGTGGACACGTTGGCCAGGTCGCTGCCGGCGCCCGGCTCGGAGTAGCCCTGCGACCACAGCTCGGTGACATCGAGAATCCGGGGAAGGAACCGCTGCTGCTGCTCCGGCGTGCCGAAGGCGATCAACGTCGGCCCCAGCAGTTCTTCGCCGAAATGGTTGACCTTGGCGGGTGCGTTGGCGATCGCGTATTCCTCGTAGAACGCCACCCGGTGCGCGACGGACAGACCGCGACCGCCGTGCTCGACCGGCCAACCCAGGCAGGTCAGGCCCGCGTGCGCCAGGTGCTGGTTCCATGCGCGCCGCTCTTCGAACGCCTCGTGTTCGCGACCGGGCCCACCAAGGCCCTTGAGCGCCGCGAATCGGCCCACCAGGTTCTCGGCGAGCCAATCACGGACCTCGGCCCTGAACTCCTCGACGCCTTGCACCCCTGTAGGCTAACCTACCAAGCACTTGCTTGTTAGCCCCCGGCGGTGATCTGCGCCGTGTGCAGGGAGACAGACCATTGGGTATGAGGAGTTCGATGTCGATCCATCCGCAGACCATTCCTGCGGCGCTGGACCACATCGCGGGTCAACTCCCCGACCACGACGCGCTGATCACGCCCGACCGGACCATCACCTTCGCCGAACTGCGTGACGACGTGCGCCGCGCGGCGGCGGCGATGATCAGCCTCGGCGTCCAGACCGGCGATCGGGTGGCGATCTGGTCACCGAACACCTGGCACTGGGTGGTCGCCTGCCTGGCCACGCACTACGCCGGCGCCACCGTGGTCCCGCTGAACACCCGCTACACCGCGGCCGAAGCTTCCGACATCCTGGCCCGCACCGGCGCCCCCTTGCTGGTGGCAATGGGCGAGTTCCTCGGAGCTGACCGAATCGCCGACCTCGACCGCTCCGCGCTGCCGGATCTGCGTCACATCGTGCGGGTGCCGATCGATGTCGACGACGGGACATGGGACCAGTTTGTGAAGCACGGAGCTGATGGCGAGGCCCTCGACGCGGCTGACGCCCGGGCCGCGGCGGTCCGCCCCGACGACGTCTCCGACGTTTTGTTCACCTCCGGCACCACCGGCCGCAGCAAAGGTGTGCTCTGTGCGCACAGGCAATCGCTGGCGGGCTCGGCGGCATGGGCGACCTGCGGCAAGATCACCAGCGACGACCGCTACCTGTGCATCAACCCGTTCTTCCACAACTTCGGCTACAAAGCCGGAATCCTGGCCTGCCTGCAAACCGGCGCCACGCTGATTCCGCAGCTGACCTTCGACGCTGATCAGGCGTTGCGTGCGGTCGCCGAACACCGGATCACCGTGCTGCCCGGACCGCCGACGATCTACCAAACGCTGCTCGATCATCCCGCCCGCAGCCGCTACGACCTGAGCTCGCTGCGGTTCGCCGTGACCGGCGCGGCGACGGTGCCGGTGGTGCTGATCGAGCGGATGCAGAACGAACTCGACATCGACATCGTGCTGACCGCCTACGGCCTGACCGAGGCCAACGGGATGGGCACCATGTGCCGCGCCGACGACGACGCGGTCACGGTGGCCACCACCTGCGGGCGGCCGATCGCCGACTTCGAGCTGCGTATCGCCGAGACAGGAGAGGTACTGCTGCGCGGACCCAACGTGATGCTCGGCTACCTCGACGACCCGGAAGCGACCGCGGCGACCGTGGACGCCGACGGCTGGCTACACACCGGCGACATCGGAAAGCTTGATGCCGCAGGCAATCTCCAGGTCACCGACCGACTCAAGGACATGTACATTTGCGGCGGTTTCAACGTGTACCCCGCCGAGATCGAGCAGGTGCTGGCACGCCTGGACGGCGTGTTGGACTGCGCGGTGATCGGTGTTCCCGACGAGCGACTCGGCGAAGTGGGCCGGGCATTTTTGGTGACGCGGCCGGAGTCCGGGCTCGACGAGCAGGCGGTGATCGCCTACACCCGTGAATATCTGGCGAATTTCAAAGCACCGCGTTCGGTGAGGTTCATCGACGCGCTGCCGCGCAACGCGGGCGGCAAGGTGGTCAAACCGCTACTGCGAGAGATGGCGCACTGATGGATCTGCAATTCGACGACGAGACGCTGACATTCCAGCAGGAGGTGCGCGAATTCCTGTCGTCGCACCGAGACGCGTTTCCGACGCATTCCTATGACACGGCAGAGGGTTTCGAGCAGCACCGTCGTTGGGACAAGGTGCTTTTCGATGCAGGCCTGTCGGTCATCACCTGGCCGGAGAAGTACGGCGGCCGCGACGCGACCCTTCTGCAGTGGGTGGTCTACGAGGAAGAGTACTTCCGTGCCGGCGCGCCGGGCCGGGCCAGCGCCAACGGTACCTCGATGCTGGCGCCGACGTTGTTCGCACACGGCACCGACGAGCAGCTGTGCCGGATATTGCCGAAGATGGCCAGCGGCGAGGAGATTTGGGCGCAGGCCTGGTCGGAGCCCGAGTCCGGCAGTGATCTCGCCTCGCTGCGCTCAACGGCGACTCGCACCGACGGCGGCTGGCTGCTCAACGGCCAAAAGATCTGGAGCTCGCGAGCACCCTTCGGCGACAGGGCGTTTGGATTGTTCCGCTCTGACCCCGAAGCGCAGCGGCACCGCGGGCTGACGTATTTCATGTTCGACCTGAAGGCCGGCGGGATCACCGTGCGGCCGATCGCCCAACTAGGCGGCGATACCGGATTCGGCGAGATCTTCCTCGACGACGTGTTCGTGCCCGACACGGACGTGATCGGCGAGGTGCACGACGGCTGGCGGGCGGCGATGAGCACGTCGAGCAACGAGCGCGGCATGTCGCTGCGCAGCCCGGCAAGGTTCGTGGCTTCTGCGGAACGTCTCGCTGAACTGTGGAAAGCTCAGGGCGACGGTCTCTTCGGCGATCAAGTTGCGGACGCGTGGATCAAAGCGCAGGCCTACCGGCTGCATACTTTCGGCACGGTGACCCGGCTGGCGGGCGGTGGTGAACTGGGTGCGGAATCGTCGGTGACCAAAGTGTTCTGGTCAGACTTTGACGTCGCGGTGCACCAGACCGCACTGGACATCCGCGGTGCCGACGGTGAACTCGCCGACGCATGGACAGACGGACTGCTGTTCGCGCTGGGCGGACCGATCTACGCCGGCACCAACGAGATTCAGCGCAACATCATCGCCGAGCGGCTGTTGGGGCTGCCCCGGGACAAAAGGTGAGATGCTGTGTTTTTTGACGTTGACGCGCAACAACGCGATTTCGCCGCCAGTATCGACGCGGCGCTGGCAGCGGCAGACGTGCCGGGCGCGGTACGCGCCTGGGCCGACGGCGACACCGGGCCCGGGCGCAAGGTCTGGGCTCGACTGGCCGACCTGGGCGTCACCGCGCTGGCGGTACCGGAGCGCTTCGACGGCATCGACGCGCATCCGGTCGACCTGGTCGTCGCGCTGGAACGACTGGGCCGCTGGGGAGTACCCGGGCCCGTCACCGAATCCATTGCGGTGGCGCCACTTCTGCTGGCCGAAGACGAGCGCTGCGCAGGGCTGGCCACCGGTGAGCTGATCGCCACCGTCGCGCTGCGGCCGCATGTGCCACGCGCAGTCGATGCCGACACCGCCGGGCTGACATTGCTGGCCGATCTGGACGGACAGGTCAGCGAAGCGCGCGCCGGCGAGCAGCATGAATCGGTCGACCTTAGCCGCCGGTTGTTCGACGTCGTCTCCGGCGATTCAACGTGGCAGGCCGATGTGGCACGCGCGTACGAGTTCGGCGCACTGGCCACCGCGGCGCAGCTGGTTGGGGCGGGCCAGTCGCTGCTGCACGCGGCGGTCGACTACGCCAAGCAGCGCGCCCAGTTCGGCCGCGTCATCGGTTCGTACCAGGCGATCAAGCACAAGCTGGCAGACGTGCATATCGCGCTCGAGCTGGCCCGGCCGCTGGTGTACGGCGCCGCCTTGTCGCTGGCTGACCGGTCGCCCGACACCGCCCGCGATGTGAGCGCTGCCAAGGCTTCCGCATCCGACGCCGCACTACTGGCCGCGCGGTCGGCGTTGCAGACCCACGGCGCGATCGGCTTCACCGCCGAGCACGACTTGTCGCTGTGGCTGTTGCGGGTACAGGCGCTGCGACCGGCCTGGGGCGACCCGGCCGCACACCGGCGACGAGTGCTGGAGGCACTGACGTGAGTTGCGCCGGCGACGATGCAGTGGGGGCACCCCCAGCCGCACAGCGGCGAGGGGGACGCAGCAATGAGGAGGAGCGGCGCCGATGACTGACGAGCGAGAGCTGCTGCGCGAGACCGTCGCAGCGCTGGTAACCAAGCATGCCTCCCCCGCCGCGGTGCGCGATGCGATGGAATCCGAACGCGGCTACGACGAATCGTTGTGGCGGCTGCTCTGCGAGCAGGTGGGTGCTGCCGCTCTGGTGGTACCCGAGGAATTCGGCGGTGCCGGCGGCACTCTCGGTGATGCGGCTGTGGTCCTCGAAGAACTGGGCAAGGGCCTGGTACCCAGCCCGCTGCTCGGTACCACGCTGGCCGAACTGGCGCTGCTGGCCGCAGACCGGCCCGATGCCGAGGTGCTGGGCGCGCTGGCCGAGGGCGCTGCGATCGGCGCGGTGGTATTCGACCGTGACTATGTGGTCAACGGCGACGTGGCCGACATCGTCATCGCGGCCAACGACGGCAAGCTCGACCGGTGGGCGGCTTTCAGTGCTGAGCCCGTCATCACCATGGATCCGACCCGTCGGCTGGCCCGTATCACACCGGAGAGCACTGCACCGCTCGGCACGGATCCCGGTGTGGACGATGCCGCGGCGATACTGCTGGCCGCCGAGCAGATCGGCGCGGCGGCACGCTGCCTGGAACTGACCGTCGACTACACCAAGGAACGTCAGCAGTTCGGTCGGCCGATCGGCAGTTTTCAAGCCCTCAAGCACCGGATGGCCGATCTCTATGTGGCGGTGCAGGCGGCGCGCGCCGTGGTGAACGAGGCCGCCGATGCACCGTCGGCGACATCGGCGGCGCTGGCCCGCGTCGCCGCCAGTGAGGCGTTCAGCACGGTGGCCGCCGAGGGCATTCAACTGCACGGCGGTATCGCGATCACCTGGGAACACGACATGCAGCTGTATTTCAAACGCGCGCATGGTAGTTCGCAACTGCTGGGCCCGCCGAGCGATCACCTGCGCCGGCTTGAATCCGAGGTGTTCGCCCGGTGACGATGCCGTGGGGGCACCCCCAGCCGCGCAGCGGCGAGGGGGACGCGCAGCGCGATGAGGAGGAGGCGGGCAACCTCCTCTAGCCTTGGCGTTATGAGCGATCACGTCGCACTGCGCGCCGGGGTCCCGCCGTTTTACGTCATGGACGTCTGGCTGGCCGCCGCCGAACGCCAGCGCAGCCACGGCGATCTGGTCAACCTGTCCGCTGGCCAGCCGAGCGCCGGGGCTCCCGAGCCGGTGCGCGCCGCCGCCGCGTCCGCGCTGCACCTCAATCAGCTCGGCTACACCGTCGCGCTCGGTATTCCGGAGCTGCGCGCCGGGATCGCCGCGTCGTATCTCGACCGGTACGGCATCGCGGTAGAGATGGATGACGTGGTGGTGACGACGGGATCGTCCGGCGGCTTCCTGCTGGCGTTCCTGTCCTGCTTCGACGTCGGTGACCGGGTCGCGGTCAGCAGCCCCGGCTACCCCTGCTATCGCAACATCCTCACGGCGCTCGGGTGTGAGGTCGTCGTGATCGAATGCGGACCGGAGACCCGATTTCAGCCCACCGCGCAGGTGCTGGCCGAGCTCGACCCGCCGGTGCGGGGCGTTGTGGTGGCCAGCCCGGCCAACCCGACCGGTACCATCATCCAGCCGGCGGAACTCGCGGCGATCGGCTCCTGGTGTGACGAGTCAGATGTCCGGCTGATCAGTGACGAGGTCTATCACGGTCTGGTGTACGACGGCGCGCCACAGACGAGCTGCGCGTGGAGCACCTCGCGAAATGCGGTCGTGGTGAACAGCTTTTCCAAGTACTTTGCGATGACGGGATGGCGCCTGGGTTGGTTGCTGGTGCCGTCGGCGCTGCGCAGGGCGGTGGACCGCCTGACCGGAAATTTCACGATCTGCCCACCCGTGTTGTCGCAGCACGCCGCGGTTGCCGCGTTCACCCCGGATGCGGTCGAAGAAGCCGATGGGCATCTGCACCAGTACTCCGTCAACCGCGCGACGCTGCTGAGCGGCTTGCGCGAGGTCGGCATCGACCGGCTAGCGCCCACCGATGGCGCGTTCTACGTCTACGCCGACGTCTCCGACTTCACCGACGATTCGATGGCGTTCTGTTCAAAGCTGTTGGCCGACACCGGTGTAGCGATAGCACCCGGTATCGACTTCGACCCGCAGCGCGGCGGTTCGTACGTTCGGCTCTCCTTTGCCGGACCTGCGGGCGATATCGACGAAGCGCTGCGCCGGATGGGGGCGTGGCTCCATCCGAACTAAGTCCGGTTTGCGCTGTTCACGTACGGTTGGGTCTCAGATCCGGCCAACGCAACGAAATTGGTAATTGGGACAATGTCGTAAGTGTAATGCGGGGCACCGGGCCCGGCCTGCGCAAACAGGCCGCCATTGATAATGGCTTCGATGATTGGGATGAGTTCAAGCCCGGCCGTGGCGACTACGCCAACGACCTCCAGAATGATCTGGAAAATATCGGCCGGGGTGACGTTCTGCACGATATTGTAGATGTTTGTCTCGACCACCCCGGTGGGGGCTTCAGCTGTCCACGGATTGCTTCCTACCGGGCAGTCGGTGTAGATGTCATTTCCGTTGCCAATTGTGTTGACAAATTCTCCCCAATAGTGCTTGGCCGTTTTGCTTACAGGTACATAGACCGCAGGCCGGAGGTCGTCGGGGCCAGCGATACCGCCGGTTACCACGCCGTCTACTTTCGCTGGATCTGGCCAGCCGGCGAAATCATTTCCGGAAGCAAACCCGGGCGTTCTGCAGGGGTTTCCCCATGTTGCCACCGCTACGATGTCTGGCCAGCGGGCGTGGCATTCCCCGCTCGGGTTGACCACGTGATCTCTCATGAAGTGCGATACGACAATGGCACCTTGGCTATACCCCAAAAGAATTATGCCGTGCCCTACAGGATTTCCCGGCGGATAAACGTCATTGACGAGTCGGATTAGCTCCCGTACACCGTCTTCGACCGACGGGCCCATCGGAAAACTGGCGGCGGGATAATTTCCTACGGGCTGCCAAAAGAATGGGCCACTGTTTCCGCTGGCGACACCAGGCAAAGCGTTTGCGACAGCGGCTGGTTGTGGCGGGGTCTGGTCCCACATATTGGTGGCGGTTCCGCTGACGGTCATGACCACGTGCTGAGCCATTTCTCCTCCTTGACGGTCGAAGGCGTCGGATTTCGGTCGGCCGGGCTCACTTGCGAAACTACCCCGGGAATACGACTTTTGCCTGGAGGCCACTCAGTCGTGCGGCGGTTTCTCCCACGAAACGCCCACCTGCACCGCCTCTTCCAGCGCGAGCATCCCATCGTGGCGCACTGGTCAAGATCGCATACGTCCGCATCGGCGGCAAGTTACGCCGCACGAGCCTCCACCACGCTGAGCGGCGAAGCAGTCTGCACTACCCGCGTCAGCCGGAATCCGGCTTGGCTGAGCAGGTTTCGATACTCAAGAGCAGTGCGCTCGCGGGCCGCCAAATTCAGCAGCATCTCCAAATCGGCCCATTTTCCCGGGAAGTCCCGGTCGTGGTCGGGGATCACCAATTCGACCAGCAGGACGGCGGCGCGGGGGCCGGCTGCGGCGCGAACATTGCGCAGGATCTGCACCGCCTTCTCGTCGGGCCAATCGTGCACGATGTTCTTCAGTAGGTAGGCGTCGCCGCCGTCGGGAATGCTGTCGAAGAACGACCCCGCCTCGATACGTACTCGATTAGCTACATCGTTCTGGCACAAGATCTTTTGCGCTGACGAGACGACCGTGGGCAAGTCGTACAGCACGCCCCGTGAGCCCGGCGTCACCGCCAGGACGGCGGCCAGTAGTGAGCCGTGCCCGCCGCCGACGTCGACGATGGTGGGATATCCGCTGAAGTCGTAGCCGGCCACCACGGAAGCATCTGTCAGCTCGGAAATGCTGGCCATGGTGCGGTTGAAGAGTTCGGCGTGCCCGGGATCCTCGGCGAAGTAGTCGAAGCTCTCCTTGCCGTGCAATACCGGCACGACAGATGTTCCGCTTCTGATCGAGTCCGCCAACAGAGTCCACCGTTCGCGTTGCTCACGGGATCCGTAGAACTGGGCCGCCCACGTCATCGACACCTCCGCATGCGAACACAGGGTCCGGGCAAGAGAATTCAGCTCGTAGCGGGCGTCGCGTCGATGACGAAAGACACCCCGCCCTATCAATGCGCGTAGCAGTCGGCGCAGTGCGTCCGGGTCGGCATCCACCTTCGCCGCCAACTCCTCGATCGTCAACGGCCCATCGGCGAGCGCGTCGGCGACGCCCAATTCGGCGGCGGCCGTGATTGCCTGCGACAACCAGCTCGCAATGATCATCTCCATCATCGCCGCGGGCGCGGGCGTCAACGCCTGGTTGAATCGATACAAATGATGGCGGACCCACTCCACGGCGCGGGCTGCTGAGGCGGGCGGCACCCTGGCGGTCGTCGACATCACCGCACCTCGGCGAGGGACGCGCGGCTGACCTCAGCGGAGATATCGCGGTGGCTGACCCAGCCGAGAAACCTGGTCAGGGCCCACGTCGTGAGGCGGTCCGGGATCAGCGCCGCGGGTCGCAGCACGGACTCGCTGCGAGACACCTGCTGCGTGGTCACCCAGGACACGGCCTGGACCTTGCGCCGCCGGGTGGTCTCATACCAGCGCAGCGCGGCGGCGATATCGCCGTACCCTCCTCGCATATCCGACAGCGCCTTACGCAACACCATCGCGTCCAGCAGCGCCTGATTGGTCCCCTGCGCAAGCGTGGGCGGCATGGTGTGCGCGGCGTCGCCGAGCAACGTCACAGCACCTTTGCCGGGGTGGGGAATCGGGTGCCGAAAATGCGGGAACGGCGACGGCATCAGATCGTCGTCGGTCAAAGTCGAGAGCACCTCATCGACCACATCGGACCAACCGGCAAAATGCGACCGGATCATCTCGATCGGTTTGTGGGGCCTGAGAAAGCTTGGCGACCAGGGTAAGTCGAACCACCATTGCAGATCGGTACCTCCGGCCGGCCAGAGGCCGAGGTTGCCGTGCTCGCCGATCATCATCGTTGCGACGCGGGGGTCGGCAATGTCGGGCAGGGTGACAAGGCCTTGCCAACTGCACCACCCGGTCGGCTTCGCCGGCAGCCCACCGACGACGGTGCGAACCACCGAGTGCAACCCGTCCGCGCCGATCAGCAGATCTGCGTGGTCCCAGCAGCCATCGTCGAAGTCGACCCGGACTCCGTCTTGTCTGCTGACCACCCGGACAGCACGCGAGCCGCACCGGATGCGATCGAGCGGAAAGCCTTCCAGCAGTCGTTCCAGCAGAATTCGACGTGGCACCATCCGAACCGGCGCGCCCAGCCGGTTCACCATCGCGTCGAGGTCCATGGTGGCAACCGGGCGACCGGTGGATGTCATGACTCGCACGGCAGACAGCAGCTGGCCGGCTCCGGTCATGTCGACCCCGAGCTGGTCGAGGACTGTTGCGCCGTTGGACCAGATGGTCACGGCTCCGCCGCCTGCCGTCACGTTCGGTCGCTGGTCGAAGACGGTGACGTCGTGTCCGTCGCGCAGCAGTCCGCGGGCGGCGGCGATGCCGCTCACGCCCGCTCCTACAACCAGGATCCGAAGTTTCAATCGATGTCCCGCCCTAGTCCTCGGCGTGCCGTTCGTAGTCCCACCGCTCCAGCCGAGCCTGCAGCTTCACCAGGCCGAACCCCACGAAGGGCGTGGCGACCCAGAAGTAGACCATCAGCAGCGAACTCATCTCACAAACCTCTCTCAAACCTACTGCTACCACGCGATACTTCGACGAAAAGTTCACCGCGGCGCCCAGCATCCCCGAAATGATCGACTTCGCGGACCTGCCGACCGGAGTCCAGCTTCCGAAACGACATACCCGCAATGACAAAATGAGCCGGTGAGCCTGGTTATCTCCGACCATGAGCGGGCTGCGCTGGCCGAGCTTGCACAATTCCCACTGTTCGCCGCGCTGACCGGACGACGTTCGCGTCGCTTTCCGGTCGGCGGGCGGATACCTACCGGCGCGCTGGCCTACACCAGTCGTCGACCTGTCCAACCGCTGTCGGAAGTCGAGCGGGCGCTGCTTATTTCGGTCGCCGCGGGGGTGACGGGATGGAATTTCGGGATCAGCCACCACCCTGGCTATGCGCCGTCGTTTCCCAACTACTCGGGAAGCGCGACCGGCCGGACCTTTCCGTCGGCCGCAGGCTTCCATACCAGCCAGCTGTTCTTCACCGACGACACCGGCACCTACCTCTTACCTAGCCGCGACGAGCATCCCCGCGAATTCGACACCATCGAGGCGTGGATCAGCCACACGGCGGCGTCCTACCGGCGTATCTCGGCAGCTCGTCTCGAATTGCCGCGCGAAGAGCCGCACATGGAAGGACACAACATCTGGATCGCCAACCATCCGGGCAGCCTGCTGGCGTTCCCGGTTGCCGATCTCGCCGAGCACCTGATGGAGAACCTGTGGTTCTTCGCGGCCAACGGCTACCCGATCGTCGACGACATCACTGGCCGCAATATCCCTGGCCTTGAACGGTTTTCGTTGCTCCACTCGGACGATCCGCTTCCGTTGTCGTTCGTCGAACAATACACGATCACCGAGGCCAGTGCGGAACTGGCGATCGCCGCCAACAACGGGGTGCTGGCATTGCAAGCGATGGGTCTGGGCGGCTGGACCTACGACGGGCTCAACAGATTGTCCGTGCTGGGTGGCTCCGGTGATCCGCGGGCGCCAGGGTTGGGTTTCGTCGCCGACGACGACGAGCGCTGGCCCTTCCCCAACGTCACCGGGCTGCCTGGATACTTCGAGACGCTCAGCCCACCGCATGTGCCGTCGGTAGCCGCGGGGGTAGAGAAGCTGGTCGCACGAAAGTATGGTCCCGGCGGCCCATTTCACCCGGATACACCTGGCCCGTGGTCGGATACCCCCAAGGTTCGCGGCTCCGCGCTGCCACCGGAGGCCACTCAGGAGGTGGTGACGGCCGAAGCGTCCTACATCTATGACAGCTTCGGGAAACTGCCCGCCACGGTGCCGACTGTGCACGTCCTGATGTACCTACAGGCCCAACACCTCGACACGGACTTCTACGACGAATTATTCGGGACTGGTGCCTATTTGGGCACGCACGCCGAACACCAAGACCGCTGGCACCGACGCTAGACAGACTGGCCGGCACGGGGCTGACAGCCGACCGGGGCAAAGGAGTCCGGGTCCGCGCTTTCCCAATCCGAGCGCCAGGTGCCCGGCGCATGATTGAGCAGCTCGGCCGGCGCCAGCCATTCGAAAAGCTCCGCGTACGAACGCTGCTCGGTGGACGATAGCCGCTTGCGCAGCATGTGCGGGTTGAGCATCGATGGGTCGGAGACCCCCATCGATGCCATGATGCGCATCGCCTGGGCGATGGTTGCCTGCTGGTAGCGGTACACGCGTTCGCTCTTGTCGGCGACGTCGAGAGCTCGCGCCCGACGCGGATCCTGAGTCGCGACGCCGACCGGGCAGTGGTTGGTGTGGCACCGCTGAGATTGGATGCAGCCCGTCGCCATCATCATCGATCGCGCCGAGTTGGTGTAGTCCGCGCCTTGGATAATGCGTTTGACGATGTCATTTCCGGTGGCGACTTTGCCGCTGGCCCCGATTCGTATCTTGTCCCGCAGCCCCGCGCCGACCAAGGCGTTGTGGACGATCATCAATCCGTCGGTGAGCGGAAGGCCAATGTGGTCTTCGTATTCCAGTGGCGCCGCGGCGGTTCCGCCTTCGGCGCCGTCGACGATGATGAAGTCAGGCGTCACGCCTTCCGCCAGCATCGCCTTGCACATTGCCAGCACGTCGACCCGGGAACCGACACACAGCTTGAAGCCCACCGGTTTTCCGCCGGCCAATTCTCGCAGCCGCGCCACGAACGTGATCAGTTGACGCGGCGTGTGAAACGTCGAATGCGCCGCCGGGCTGACGCATTTCTCGCCTTTCGGAACGCCTCGATAATTCGCGATCTCTGCGCTGACTTTGGCGGCGGGAAGCACACCACCAATGCCGGGCTTGGCGCCCTGGCTCAACTTGAGCGATATGCATTTGACCAGATCGTGAGCCGCCTTGTCCGCGAACTGACCCGGATCGAAAGCACCGTCTTCGGTACGGGTACCGAAATAGCCGGAGCCGAGCTCCCAGACCACGTCGGCGCCGCCAAGGTGATAGGGGGTCAGGCCGCCTTCGCCGGTGTCGTGGGCAAACCCGCCCTTGCGGGCGCCGTTGTTCAGTGCGCGCAGCGCGTTGCCCGACAATGCGCCGAAGCTCATCCCCGAGACGTTCATCAGGGCCATGTCATACGGTCGCGTGCAATCAGGCCCGCCAATCCTCACCCGGTACGGATCGGTGGGTGGTTCGACCGGGGCCGTCGAATGCACCAGGTACTCGTAGCCGGGCTCGTCGATGTCGCGTTCGGTCCCGTACGCCTGTTCGGCGGCGGTGCCCTTGGCCCGCTCGTAGACCAGCGAGCGGACGTCACGGTCGAAGGGGCGTCCGTCGAAGTTGGGCTCGATGAAGTACTGCTGTATCTCCGGGCGCAGCGCCTCCAGCAGAAACCGCATATGCCCCAATACCGGGTAGTTGCGCAACACCGAGTGCTTACGCTGGACGAGGTCGTAGATGCCCACGGCCGCGATGACCGCGATCATGACAGCAGGAATCCACCAGCCCCATGGCCCCACAAAAGCCGCGGTCAGCAATGCCCCCGCCATAGCCGTCAGCAATGCGACCAAACCAAATCGGATCAACCCAGCCCGCCTCCTGCGCCAGAATGTTCACTGCGAGCGTAGCCGTCAACGCGAAATGTCAATCCGGTAGTCGGACCCCATCAGTAGTGGACGCGGAAGCCGCCGATGAACCAGATCTTGTTGCCGTCAGGGTCGCTAAGCGCCGACAGGCGCACGCCCTTGTTGGCGTCGACGATCTCGCCGGGCGCGAGACCACGCTGTTTCAGCTCGTCGATATGCGCGTCGAGATCCTGGACGGCGAAGTTGACGACTGTTGAGCCTGCATGTTGATCGTCGATGAATACCTGGACCCACCCACCCGGAACCGCCTGCCACTCCACGAGGTTGGGCATTGGGTTGTTGTCCGGTTCTCGTCCGAACAATGTCTCGTACCAGCGCCGACTCCGCTCCAGGTCGGTGACCGGAACAACCGCCAACAGATGCGCGATTGACATCTATCCCCCTTCGGCAGGTCTCACAAGGTCAGACCTGCCGAGAGGACAGAACTCATCGCGGAGGAGCCGAACCGGTCAGAGCCAGGTGTCCTGGGTGGTCGTGGTGAGGAATGCTTCCAAGTCGTCACGCCATTGCGCCGGCGTGGTCTTGTCCGGCTCGATGCCGGTGTAATCGCCGCGATAGAACAGCAGCGGCCGCGGCTTGATCTTCGGAACCTCGGATAGCGACGTCACCGAGCCGAACACCACGAAGTGGTCGCCACCGTCATGCACGGAGGCCACCGTGCAGTCGATGTAGGCCAGCGATCCGTCGATGATCGGCGAGCCCAAAGGTGATGCGGTCCAATCGATGCCGGCGAACTTGTCCGGCTCCTTGGAGCCGAAGCGCGCCGAAACGTGCTGTTGGCTCTCGGTCAACAGATTGACGCAGAATTTACCGGTGGCCTCGATGGCCTTCCAGGACCGCGAGACTTTGGTCGGACAGAACAGCACCAGCGGCGGCTCCAACGACAGCGCCGCGAAGGACTGACACGCGAATCCGACTGGGACGTGGTCGTGCACGGTGGTGATGATCGTGATCCCGGTGCAGAACTGACCGAGCACACTGCGGAACGTGCGGGCGTCGATCTGCTCGGTCATTTGCTACCCGCGGAAACCGACGCTGAAGTCGTGACCCCAGAGGCTGATCGCGGTGCTCTCCCGGGCTATCCAGTCGATATCGTCGACCTTCCTTCCCTCGCAACCGAACTCGATATCGAATCCGCCGGGCGTCTTCATGTAGAACGACAGCATCAGGTCGTTGACGTGGCGGCCCAGCGTGGCCGACATCGGCACCTTGCGCCGAAGCGCCCGGTCCAGGCACAGCCCGACGTCGTCGGCCTCACCGACCTCCACCATCAGGTGCACGATGCCGCTGGGGGTCTGCCCGGGCATGAAGGCCAGGCTGTGATGACGGGGATTGCAGCCCAGGAACCGCAGCCAGGCCGGCGGCCCATCGGCGGGCCGTCCCACCACCTGTGGCGGCAGCCGCATCGAGTCACGAAGCTTGAAGTCCAGTACATCGCGGTAGAAGTGCAATGTCTCGACGTCGTCGCGGGTGGTCAGCACCACGTGGCCCAGGCCCTGCTCACCGGTGACGAACGTGTGCCCGTATGGGCTTACCACCCGGCGGTGCTCGAGCGCGGCGCCGTGGAATACCTCCAAGCAGTTGCCCGAGGGATCGGAGAACCGGATCATCTCGTCGACTCGCCGATCGGCCAGCTCGGTGGCGGTGGCCTCTTTGTACGGCGTGCCCTCGACGTCGAGCCTGTTCCGGATCTCTTGCAGCCCTTCGGCATTCGCGCATTCCCAGCCGGCTTCCGAAAGCCGGTCGTGCTCGCCCGGCACGATCACCAGGCGCGCCGGGAAGTCGTCCATCCGCAAATAGAGCGCGCCCTCGGTGCTGCCCTTGCCCTCGACCATGCCGAGGACCTTCAGGCCGTAGTCGCGCCAGGCCTGCATATCGGTGGCTTCGATGCGCAGGTAGCCCAGTGAACGGATGCTCATCACGCACCTCCCAGGAAGTCGGTGGTCAGCTTGTTGAACTCGTCGAACTTCTCCACCTGCGCCCAGTGTCCACACTGGCCGAAAACGTGCAGCTGCGCGCGGGGAATCGTCTTGAGCGCGACCAGCGCGCCGTCGATGGGGTTGACCCGGTCCTCGCGCCCCCAGATCAGCAGCACCGGCTGACGTAGTTTGTACACCTCGCGCCACATCATGCCGAGCTCGAAGTCGGCTCCGGAGAACGACATTCCCATCGCACGAGTCGCGGTCAGCGATTCAGGCGTGGACGCCAGCGCGAAGCGGTCGTCGATCAGCTCCGGGGTGATCAGCTTCTGGTTGTAGACCATCACCCGCAAGAACGCCTCGAGGTTCTCCCGGGTCGGCTCGACGGAAAACTTGCCCAGCCGCTTGACGCCCTCGGTGGGGTCAGGTGCGAACAGGTTGACGCTGAGGCCACCGGGGCCCATCAGCACCAGCCGCCCGGCGTTGTCGGGATAGTCCAGCGCGAACCGGACCGCTGTACCCCCACCCAGCGAATTGCCCACCAGCGGAACACGTCCCAGGCCCAACTGGTCGAACAGACCCTTCAGCGCTCTGGCGGCGTAGTGGTTGAACTGCCCGTGCTCGGCACGTTTGTCGGAGTGACCGTAACCGGGTTGGTCGACGGCCAGCACGTGAAAGCGCTGTGCCAGCACCGGGATGTTGCGGGAGAAGTTCGTCCAACTCGCCGCACCGGGGCCACCGCCGTGCAGCAGCACCACCGTCTGATCGTTGCCGACACCCGCCTCGTGGTAGTGCAGCTTGAGCGGTCCGTCGACGTCAACCTCGACGAATCGCGAGGTGGATTCGAAGGTGAGCTCTTCAGTCGCCGTCATTCCGCTAGACCATGGTGTCGCCGGGCGGCAGCCCGAACTCGTTGTTACCGAAGATCACATACGCCCGCTCGGGGTCATTGGCCGCGTGCACCCGGCCGGCGTGCGCGTCACGCCAGAAGCGTTGCACCGGTGCATCATTGGCCAGCGCCGTGGCACCGGAGGCCTCGAACAGCCGGTCCACCGAGGCGATCGACCGCCCGGTGGCGCGCACCTGGTCGCGCCGGGCGCGGGCGCGCAGCTCGAACGGGATCTCCTTGCCCGCAGACAACAGCGCGTACTCGTCGCTGACATTGCCGATCAGCTGTCGCCACGCCGCGTCGATGTCGCTGGCCGCCTCGGCGATGCGGACCTTGGCGAACGGGTCGTCCTTGGCCTTCTCGCCGGCGAATGCCGCACGCACCCGCTTGCCCTGATGCTCCACGTGCGCCTCGTACGCGCCGTAGGCCATACCAACAATCGGCGCCGAGATGGTCGTGGGATGCATTGTGCCCCAAGGCATCTTGTAGACCGGGGCGGTGTTGTTCTGATAGCCGCCTGCGGTGCCGTCGTTCATCTGCTTGTAGGACAGGAACCGGTGCCGGGGGACGAATACGTCCTTGACGACCACGGTGTTGCTGCCGGTGCCACGCAAGCCGACCACATGCCAGACGTCGTCGATGCGGTACTCGGTGCGCGGGATCAGGAAGCTGCCGAAGTCGACCGGCCGGCCGTCCTTGATCACCGGACCGCCCAGGAAGGCCCACGTGGCGTGATCACAGCCCGACGACCAGTTCCACGACCCGCTGACCAGGTAGCCGCCGTCGACGACCGTGCCGGCGCCCATCGGGGCGTAGGACGACGAGATACGGACTCCCGCGTCCTGACCCCAGACCTCGTCCTGGGCCTGCTGGTCGAACAGCGCCAGATGCCAGTTGTGCACGCCGATGATCGAGCTCACCCAGCCGGTGGAACCGCACGCACTGGCCAGCCGGCGGACCGCCTCGTAGAACACCGCCGGGTCGCACTCCAGCCCGCCCCACTGCTGGGGCTGCAGCAACTTGAAGAAGCCGATCTCCTGAAGCTCGCTCACCGTCGCGTCGGGCAGTCGGCGCAAGTCCTCGGTTTCCTGGGCCCGCTGCCGCAGTTTGGGCAGTAGCTCGTCGATGCCGTCTAGGACCGACTGGGCGTCACGTTGTTCAATGGACGTCACGGGTTCCTCCATAGGTGGCTTATCTTAGACAGAGACTAGAACACGTTCCGATTTGTGTCGAGCAGGGTATTCCTGCGGCTGGTAGCGATACTCATCCAGGTTTCTGTAACCTGTTCTAGTTATGACTGAAGGAAGGGACGGGGTGGTGACGGACACGATTCCCGACGAACCACTCGGCAGCCACGTCCTGGAGCTGGAGATCGCCGGCGTCGTCACCGAGACCGAGGACGCCCGTTCGCTGGTGTTCCGGGTCCCGGATGGACCCCAAGATCCCGAGATACCGGCGGAGCGGCTGCGCTATGCCCCCGGTCAGTTTCTCACGCTGCGCGTTCCCAGCGATCGCACCGGCTCGGTGGCCCGCTGCTACTCGCTGTGCAGCTCACCGTTCACCGACGAGGCGATGACCGTCACCGTCAAACGGGATAAGGACGGCTACGCGTCGAACTGGCTGTGCGACAACGCGCACACCGGCATGCGGGTTCACGTGCTGGCGCCGTCGGGCACGTTCGTGCCCAAGACCCTCGACGACGACTTCGTGCTGCTGGCCGCCGGCAGTGGAATCACGCCGATCATGTCGATCTGCAAGTCCGCGTTGTCCGAAGGCAGCGGGCAGGTGGTGTTGCTCTACGCCAACCGCGACGAACGGTCGGTGATCTTCGGCGACGCGCTGCGCGAGCTCGCCGCGAAGCACCCGGACCGGCTGAGCGTGGTGCATTGGCTGGAGTCGCTGCAGGGCCTGCCGTCGGCCAATGCTTTGGCACAGTTGGCGGCCCCGTTCACCGATCGGCAGGCGTTCATCTGCGGGCCGGGGCCATTCATGGAGGCTGCGCGCGAAGCGCTCGAGGCGTTGAAAGTGCCTGCGCCGCAAATACATCTCGAGGTGTTCCGGTCGCTGGAAACCGATCCGTTCGCTGCCGTGACGATCGAGCACAGTGATGATGGGGAGCCACCGGCCACCGCGGTCGTCGAACTCGACGGGCAGACCCACAACGTCTCGTGGCCGCGCAAGGCCAAGCTGCTCGACGTCCTGCTGGATGCCGGCCTGGATGCGCCGTTCTCCTGTCGCGAGGGTCACTGCGGCGCCTGCGCGACCACCCTGCGCAACGGCAAGGTCAGCATGGAGGTCAACGACGTGTTGGAACAGCAGGACCTCGACGAGGGGTTGATCCTGGCCTGCCAGTCGCACCCGGATACCGATTCGGTTGAAGTCACCTACGACGAGTAACCGCAGCGTAGGTTCTGCTCAGGCTTAGCGAGAGGACGCGGGATGAAACGGCTGGTCACGGCACTGGCAGGCGTCGGTCTGATGCTGGCGTTGACACCTCCCGCGGTTGCCCCGGCGGCCGGCAACAACGCCACCACGCTCACGCCCCTGCCCGACGGCACCCAGCTGGAGACCTTCTCCCGGCTCGACTGTCATCCCGCGAACGGCAGCTGCGACTTCACCGTCGGCGCCGACCGGAAGTCCGGCGACGGGGTGATCGGATTCCCGAACGACCTGTGGTCGCGGCAGAGCACCACGATCCGCCCCAACAGCCGCACGGCGTATCTGGACGTGCACGCCACCGCCCAGTACGACCGGGTGATGAAGGACGGCGGCGCCGATGAAGTCACAACCATCTACATGGGCGAGGGTCCGCCGGAGAAATACCAGACCGTCGGCCGGATCGACGCGACCGATTGGCACACCGGCCAGCCTCGATTGAACATCAACGTCATCTCCTGCACGCACATCCAGGTGGTCTACAGCGGGGTGAACATCACCTCACCGAGCACCTGCGCACAGGCCAACTTCTCCTGAGCTGTCAAAGCTTCTGCGACAACACGTTTGCGAACGTGTGGGTGTCACCCGGCCAGCGCGCCGACACGTAGGAGCCGTCGTCGACGACGAGCGCCGGCCGCGACTCGGTTGCGGTGTCGCGCGCCATTCCGGAGGTCTTCATCCGCCAATACGGCGTCCCGCGCTTGACGTCGCAGAAGTCCGCCGGGTTTTTCAGGGCGCGGGTGACTTCGGATTGCACGGACATGTATCCCGGCGGCTGGCCCGTTTGCTCGCTGTAGGTGCGGTAGTAGTTGCGGTCCCAAAACCGGGTGACCCGGGTCAGCCGCCAGGCGCTGCGCTCCAGCGCCCAGGTCAGCGCCGTGGTGCGACGCCCGTAGAGCACCGAATGACCAGTCGCTGGATCAATACTGCGCGCGGCCAGCAGCACGCCGTGGCAGATTGCGGCCACGATCACGCCGCGGGCAAACGCGTCGACGACGAGTCGGTGCAGGGTGTCGCTGTCGATGTAGGAGCGCATTCCGCGGGCGCGATGGCCGCCGGGCAGCAGCAACCCGTCGATGCCGTCGAGCGTGCTGTCCGCCCAGCTGGACGGATTCCGGTATTCGGGCGAGCTCAGCATTTCCCGGTAGGCCCGGCGGGCGTCCTTGTTGGCCCGCAGCGCTCGTCCCACCACCGTGATGGCACCCAATACTGGTAGTGCAGACCAGAAGTCGAGGCCGCGACCGCTGAGCATGATGTCGTCGGCGATTCCGGGCGTGCCGCTTTCGGTGCTGAAGACGACTTGGTGACCGTTGGCGCGCAGCACCTGCCAACTGACCGCGACCTCGGTCGGGTCGAAGTCGCGGTCCGGAATCGGGATCAGCACAGTACCCATTGGCTATGAGTGAGCTTACGGCCTACAGGATCACCAGGGCTGTCAGAACATCCCGCTAGAAGAACTCCTACAGAGGTACGGGCGGCAACGACGAGTTGAGATTGAGGCTGGCCTGGATGTGTTCCAACGCAGCGGTGAAGGGAGCAACAAGCTCGTGCGGCAATGGCCCAAAGAACAGCTTCTTCACAAGCATCGCGTGGCCGGGCGCGGCCTCCTCCATGGCATTCATGCCCGTCTGGGTCAACACCGCGTCGGTGGCTCTGCCGTCGTCGGCGGATTGAATGCGTTTGGTCAAGCCGCGCTCGCTCAACCGACGCAGGTGGTGCGAGAGCCGGCTGCGTTCCCATCCAATCAACGCCGCGAGTTCGGTGACCTGCATCTTGTGGTCAGGCGCGTTGCTCAGCGCATTCATCACGTGATAGTCGGCCAAGGACAGGCAACTATCACGCTGTAGTTGTCGATTGATCTCGTAGTTCATCTGTAACTGCACACGCATATAGGCCACCCACGCGCGGCGCTGCGCCGGTGACAGCCAGGAGCTATCCGGCGGGGCCGACCGAGGGGTGCGCGACATTTCACGCTCTTTCTGCGGACTCTGACCGCTTATCGTCGGTGGTGGTTGATGCTCGCCACGGTACCTGGCGGCCGAACACCTCAAGGATCACGTGCATTGGGTTGAACGGGACGATCTCACTCACAAAAATTCGCCTCCGGCACCAGGACCAAAACCGCAGCCAGACATTGCATGAAATCCCCTGCACCCGTTAGCTTTTCGATTGCCGCGGCGGGCGGGCTTGGGTTCTAGACATCTCCGGTGCGTTCAGGCCAGGTCTTCGCGGCGTGGCTGGCTTGGGGATGAGCGCCACGACGGGGATAGAGCGGGTCGTCATGCGCTGGTATTCGGCGTACTGCGGATACCGTTGGGCCTGATCGGCGTACTTCGCATCGCGTTCTGCGCCGCTCAGTTCAACGGCATGTACATGGCGGCGCTCGTCTCCGACTTCGATAATGGCGTCGGGGTTGGCGATGAGGTTCCGATACCACGCGGGGCTGCTGTCAACACCGGCCGCCGAGGCGAACAGCAGGTAGCGATCGTCGTCGGCCAGATACATCAGTGGGTGCACCCGTTGTTGGCCACTACGTGCTCCGGTCGTGTGTAGCAACAAAACCGGTGCGCCCTCAAACGGCCCACCGAGGCGGCCGTGATTGGCGCGAAACTCTTCGATGTTGCGGCGATTGAACTCATTGACCTCTGTCATGATGCCGGTGTCTTGGTCATAAACGTCACAGTAGTGGCTTTACGTGATCTGTCAATCAATTATCGCTCGGGAGCTGGGCGAGGTACGACGCGCGGAAATGGGAACCTCTTAGAGGTTATCGCTGGTTAACGCGATATGGCGCACGCACCATCTATCGGTACTTGCCTCCTCAACTGATTGACATATCATGTAAATCAGCTACTATGGCGCTCATGCCCAAAGCAGTGCAGTTCGATTCGTACGGCGGCGTCGACGTCCTCGAGGTGCGCGAGGTGCCCCGCCCCGTTCCGGAGTCCGGTGAGGTTCTGGTCGAGGTCAGGGCAGCCGGAATCAATCCAAGTGAGGCGGTCATCCGGAGTGGCGCCCTGGCTGACCAGTTCCCGGCCACTTTTCCCTCCGGTCAAGGCAGCGACCTGGCGGGAGTGGTGGCCGAAGTCGGCTCCGGCGTCAGCGATTTCGCCGTGGGCGACGAGGTGATCGGGTTCTCAATGCGCCGGTCCAGCCATGCCCAATACGTGACAGTGCCGGGAAACCAGTTGACCGCCAAGCCGACGAAGGTTTCCTGGGAGGTGGCCGGCTCGCTGTTTGTCGCGGGCGCCACTGCCTATGCCGCGGTGCGGTCGGTGGGCCTCGTGCCGGGGGAGACCGTAGCGATCGCGGGTGCGGCCGGCGGTGTCGGTTCGACCGCGGTTCAACTGGCCCGACATGCCGGGGCCACGGTCCTGGGCATCGCCGGGCCGTCCAACGATACCTGGCTCGCCGAGCACGGCGCGGTCCCGGTCAACTACGGTGACGACCTGCCGGCCCGGTTGCGTGCCGCGGCGCCGTCCGGACACGTCGACGCGCTGCTGGATTTCTTCGGTGGCGGATATGTTGCCATGGCGGTCGAGGAACTCAACGTGCCGCGCGACAGGGTCGACACCATCGCCGATTTTGCTGCCGTCGAGCGGTTCGGGGTCTTGTCGGCAGGCGGCGCGGATGCCGCAACCGCGGCGGTGGCCGCCGAGCTGGCCGACCTCGTCGCGCGGGGTGAGCTGGAAGTGCCGATCGCCGGAGTTTTCGCCCTCGATGATGTGCGGGACGCGTTCCAGGAAGTAGAACTACGGCACACCCGCGGCAAGTTGGTGCTGCGACCATGAGCGAAGGAGGCCTCAGACGCGCCGTCCTCAGTGCAGGCACCGGAATTCAACTGTGCAGCAATCAGATAGGAGTACGAGACAGTCATGACTGATGTGAGAATTGGGATTATCGTCGGCAGCACGCGGCCGGGTCGTCACGCCAGGGCGGTCGCCGATTGGGTGCTCGGGCAGACTTCGGGGCGGCCGGGCGCATGTTATGAAATTATCGATCTCGCCGACCACCCGCTTCCCCTCCTCGATGAGCCGATGCCGCCGTCATTCGGTCAGTACCAGAACGCCCACACCAAGGCGTGGGCGGCCATCGTCGGTGCGTACGACGGCTTCATCTTTGTCACCCCCGAGTACAACCACTCGACGTCCGGGGTACTCAAGAACGCCATCGACTACCTCTACGCCGAATGGAACAACAAGGCGGCCGGCTTCGTCGCCTACGGCTCCCTGGGCGGCGCGCGCGCGATCGAGCATCTGCGCGGGGTGTGTGGCGAACTGCAGATCGCCACAGTCCGCCAGCAGCTGTCGTTTTCGTTGTTCACCGACTTCGAGAACTTCGCCGCGTTCACCCCGGCAGCGCTGCATAACCACGCCGCTGCCATCCTGTTCGAGCAGGTTGAAAGTTGGGCAGGGGCGTTGAAGCCGCTGCGCGGCTGATGGAGCACCCTCCGGCGAGGTTGCGAGAAACGGGAGAGTCCGGTGACTGATCGATGGACGATTCACGGTACGGAGTTCGAGAATTGCAACTGCGCCTGGGGCTGCCCCTGCCAGTTCGGTGCGAAGTCAACGCAGGGGCACTGCGAGGCGTTCATGTGCGGCCACATCGACGAGGGAAACTTCAACGATACGAATCTCGACGGTCTGGACTGGGCGATGGTGATGTCCTGGCCGGGTGAGGTCGCCGAGGGCAACGGCACGCAGCAGGTCATCATCGACGAACGTGCGGATCCGATTCAGCGAGAAGCACTTCGGAAGATCCTCCATGGCGAGTCGACCACTCCCGGCGCGACGCATTTCTTCGTGTACAACAGCATGATGTCGACCGTGCTGGACACGGTGTACGCACCCATCGAACTGTCGATCGATGTCGACCAGCGGATGGCCGGCGTCACGATCGAAGGTCTGGTCGAGTCACGCGGGACGCCGCTCCCCCGGACCCTGAGCCGAGGAGAGTCAAGCCGGATACGCCTGAGTACGCCGGATGGACCGCGCTATCTCTATGCCGAAATGGGCAACGGCAACACCAGGGCGCGGGCGGGAATCGAGCTTGAATTAACCGACAGCTACGGCCAATTCAACGTTCTGCACATGAACCAGGACGGACTCATCCGCTGACCACGTCTTGGGCCTGGCGACACCGAGACCGGATGGCAGTATTGACCGGGCTAACCGGCATCACCATCGCAGCCTGGGTTTACGTCGTGGTGACAGCACACCGAACGTCGACCGGTTCGGCCGACATGACAGGTCAATCGACGGAACCGATGCTGGACGCAATGACCGGGCTACAGCCTTGGACGGCAACCGAATTCGGTCTGAGACTGACGATGTGGGCCGTGATGATGGTCGCCATGATGGTTCCCACCGCGGCGCCAATGACCTTGATGTACGCCGCAGTCGCACGGAAGGCCGCGGCTCAGTACAACCCACTGGCCCCAACGTTCGTATTCGTCACTGGCTATATCGCGATGTGGACGGTCTTTGGTCTCGCGGCCACCATCGCTCAGCATGCCCTCGATCAGGCCGCACTGCTCTCCCCGACGATGGTGTCCAGAAGTGCGTCGTTCGGAGCGGCGCTGCTGATCTCGGCAGGCATCTACCAGTTGACCCCGGTTAAGAATGCCTGTCTGAGGAACTGCCGGACCCCGGCGCACTTTCTGTCCCGCTACTGGCGCGCGGGCAACCTCGGCGCCTTCCGCATAGGGCTGAGGCTCGGCGCCTACTGCGTGGGCTGCTGCTGGATCCTGATGGGACTGTTGTTCGTCGGCGGCGTGATGAACCTGCTGTGGATCGCGACGATCGCCGTCTTCGTTCTGCTGGAGAAGACGGTCCCATTCGGTGACCTGGGTGGAAGGTTCGCGGGAGCCGCGATGGTCCTGGTTGGCGGATTGAGTCTGGCCCTGTGAGTCGCGCGGTAACGCTGTCGAGCTCAATCGGCGGCAGCTCAACTAGCCGCCGATTCCGTTATCGAGACCGAGGTGGATTCCGAAATACCAAGGGACGCCGACTAGCTGGATGACAACGATGAGGACGAGCGCGGTCAGGGCGGCGAGCAATCCGGCGCCCCGCGCCCGGGTGCCGATCGGCGAAAAGGCAAGGGCCACAAAGAGTGGAACGAAACCAAACTCCACCCACATGAGGATCTGTTTGGGCGCGTCGACTGCTGTGTCGTAGTCGGTGAGATGCCCGTCGGGAAAGCCGGTCAGGTATAGGTCCCAGGCCGCTTGGACGCCGAACCACACCGCGGCGATGGCGCTGACGACGCAGGCCACGATTGCCAGAGCCCTCATCGGCGTCGCGTTTCCCTGCAGCTTCACGGCCGTACGAAGTTCGTCAGCGCGGCAGGCCGAGAAGCCGTTCGGCAGCCAGCGTCAGCAGGATCTGCTCGGTGCCGCCGGCGATCGTCAGGCAGCGGGTGTTGAGGAAATCTTTGACTCTCTTGTCCAAGACAATGCCCAAGCCGTCCGCCAGATCCATTCGGAATTCGGCCAGTGCCTGCCGGTACCGCACCCCGATCAGTTTGCGCACGCTGGATTGTGCGCCGGGATCCTGGCCACCCACCGCCAACTGAGCGATGCGCTGGTCGAGCAGCGAGCCGACTTGCGCGGTGATGATCAACCGCCCCAGCCGATCCTGTTGTGCGACATCGAGATTCGCCTTGGACGCCTCTGCGAGCAGCTCTTCCATCGGGTTGCCCAACGCGGTGCCCGCCGCCATCGCGATCCGCTCGTTGGCCAGCGTGGTGCGGGCCAGCCGCCAGCCGTCATTGACGGTGCCGACGACCATCTCGTCGGGGACGAACACACCGTCGAGGAAGACCTCGTTGAACAATGCGTCGCCGGTGATCTCGCGCAGCGGCCGGATCAGGATGCCGGGCGAATCCATATCGAGCAGGAAGTAGGTGATCCCCTTATGCTTTGGGGCGTTTTGGTCCGTTCTGGCCAGGCAGACACCCCACTGTGCTTTATGCGCCGAGGACGTCCACACCTTCTGTCCGGTCAGCTCCCACCCGCCGTCGACCCGGACCGCTTTGGTGCGCAGCGACGCGAGATCCGACCCGGCGCCGGGCTCGGAAAACAGTTGACACCAGAAGATTTCGCCGCGCAGAGTCCCGGGCACGAAACGTTCGACTTGCTCAGGTGTTCCGTGCTCGAGGATGGTCGGCGCCGCCCACCAGCCGATCACCAGGTCGGGACGGACCACCTCCGCCGACGACATTTCCTGGTCGATCAGCAGTTGCTCGGCCGGTCCGGCGCCGCGTCCGTACGGTGCGGGCCAGTGTGGCGCCAACAGCCCGGCGTCAGCCAACCCGGCCTGGCGGTTGTCCTCGGGCAATGCGGCGACGCGGGCGACCGCGTCGGCGATCTCGGGCCGTAGCTCGGCGACCTCACCGAGGTCGATGCTGAGATCGCGACGAACGCCGGCTCCGGTCAACTCGGTGGTGCGGCGCAACCAGCGCGCCGGCCCGCCGAGGAACTGTGCGATCCCGTAGGCCCGGCGCAGATACAGATGCGCGTCGTGCTCCCAGGTGATCCCGATGCCGCCGAGCACCTGGATGCAGTCCTTGGCGTTGGCCTTGGCGGCGTCGATGCCGATACCCGCGGCGATGGCCGCGGCAATGGACAGCTGGCGATGATCGCCGTCGCTCGCCGCGCGGGCAGCATCGGCGGCGGCCACCGCCACCTGCTCGGTGCGGCAAAGCATCTCGGCGCACAGGTGCTTGATCGCCTGGAAGCTGCCAATCGGTTTGCCGAACTGCTCGCGCACCTTGGCGTAGGCGACGGCGGTATCCAGCGTCCACCGGGTGATCCCCGCGGCCTCGGCCGACAGCAGCATCGCGGTCAGGTCGCCGACCCAGTCCGCGGGAGCGTCCAGCACGGTGGCCGGCGCCGAGGTGAGCACTGCCCGCGCCAGCGGGCGGGAGAAGTCGGTGGCCCGCAGCGGTTCGACGGCCACAGTGCCGGCCGCATCGGCGGCGGCGGAGTCGACAAGCAGCCACTTGTCACCGACCGGGACCAACAGCACGCCCTCGGCGACGCCGCCTAGCACCCACGGCACGGTGCCCGAGGCCCGCGAAGCCGTCGCATCGAATTCGACGTCACCCTGCAGCGCAATCCCGGCGGTGCGTGCGCCCGACGCGAGAGCCTCGGCCAGCTGTGGATCGGACACCAGCAGCGTGGCCAGCGCGGTGGTCGCCACCGGTCCGGGCACCAGGGCCTTCGCCGCCTCTTCGACCATCGCGGACAGGTCCACGATGCTGCCGCCGGCGCCGCCACACCCCTCGGCGACCGCGACGCCGAACAAGCCCAGCTCGGCCAGTCCGTGGTAGACCGGCTGCCAGGCATTCGGCTCACCCTGCTCGATATCCCGGACCGCTACGGTCGCGCCGGATCCGGCAGCCCAGTCGCGCACCAACTCCCTCGCCGCAAACTGTTCGTCGGTGATGGTCGTGGCCACCTGAACTCCTCGGTCGACGGGAATGGCGCTGTCCGAGACGCAACGCACAGCACTAGAACGTGTTCTAATAGTGCCAGTGTTCGATCGTCAAGTCGAATGCCATCGCAGCAGGACATCCCGGTGTCCTCAGCGGCACGGAGGTGGGAGATTCGCGCTCGGCATGCGTATCGTTTCGAGCGAGGACGCGAGAAAAGGAGCTGTCGGTCAGATGACCCCTTCTGGTTCGGGGCCAGCACACACCAACTCGGGGCAACCCTCGAGTTCGTCCACTGCCCAACCTCGTGAGGTGATGAACGTGGCAGTACTGGCCGAGTCGGAACTCGGCTCCGAGGCACAGCGGGAACGTCGCAAGCGCATCCTGGACGCAACCATGGCCATCGCCTCCAAGGGCGGATACGAGGCTGTTCAGATGCGGGCCGTCGCCGACCGCGCAGATGTCGCCGTGGGCACGCTGTACCGGTATTTCCCGTCCAAGGTGCATCTGCTGGTTTCGGCGCTGGGCCGGGAATTCGAGCGCATCGACGCCAAGACTGACGGCCCCATCCTGAGCGGCGGGACCCCGTACCAGCGGTTGAACTTCATGGTCAGCAAACTCAACCGTGCGATGCAGCGCAATCCGCTGCTGACCGAGGCCATGACCCGTGCTTATGTCTTCGCCGACGCGTCGGCGGCCGGTGAGGTCGATCACGCCGAGAAGATCATCGATTCCATGTTCGCCCGCGCGATGGCCGACGGCGAGCCGACCGAGGAGCAGTACCACATCGCCCGGGTGATTTCCAACGTATGGACGTCGAATCTGCTGGCCTGGCTGACCCGGCGGGCTTCGGCCACCGACGTCAGCAAGCGGCTGGATCTGGCGGTGCGGCTGCTGATCGGCAACGGGGACACCGCCACGGTGTGATTTCGGGGTCGAGCCGGCCCCTCAGGCCGGCGGCCCGGCGGTACGCCCGCGGATCAGCTCGGTGTCGAGCACCTCGATCGTCGGGCTGATGTCGCCTCGGTGCAGGAGCTCGCCCGCTCGACGACCCTTCTGCAGACTCGGCTGCGCGACCGTGGTCAGTCCGCGGCTGATCGCCTCGGGTACGCCGTCGAAGCCGGTGACGGTCATCTGGCCGGGCGCGTGCTTGCCTTGTGCGCGAAGGTGATTCATCGCCGACAAGGCCAGCACGTCGGCGGTGCACATCAGCGCGGTGATCCGGGGATTGGCCCGCAACGCGACTTGCGCCGCGACGCCACCGGATGCCGCGGTGTGCTCGTGGCTTTCGACGACAGTGAGCGAATCAGGGTTGAGTCCAGCGGCGGCCATCGCCTCGCGGACACCGCGGATGCGTTCGCTTTGCACGTGAAACGTCGACGCGTGCAGGCGTTTGGCGTCGGCCAGACCTTGGTGACGGTCCCGCAGCAGCCGCATCGTCAGCAGTCCGATCTCGCGGTGGCCCAACCCCAGCACGCGATCGGCCATCATGCGCATGGCCGCGCGGTCGTCGATGCCCACCTGCGATGCGCCGGGCACGTCCTTGGGTTGGTCCACCACCACCACCGGCAGCCGCCGTTGCAACAGGACCTGCAGATAGGGATCGTCGTCGGCTGCTGAGTACACCACGAAGCCATCCACGCCCGCGGCGAGCACCGACGCCGTCCCGTCGGCGACATCGCGGTTCGGACCAACCGCCACCAGCAACAGCCCCTGACCACGTTCTTCACACGATTCCGCAAGTCCCGCAACGAAATCTAGCGCTGCGGGGTCGCTGAACGAATAGGTGAGCGGTTCGGTGATCATCAGACCCACCGCACCTGCCCGACGGGTGCGCAGCGACCGCGCTACCGGATCGGGTCCGGCATAGCCCAGCCGTTTGGCCGTGGCGAGCACGCGTTCACGCAGCGCGTCCGAGAGCTGATCGGGGCGGTTGTACGCGTTCGAGATCGTGGTGCGGGATACCTTGAGCTCAGCGGCCAGCGATGCCAGGGTCGCTCGGCGACGATGCGGGCCGGCAGCGGCCTGCTGAGGAGTCGGGCCATCCGACCCAGCCCGGCGACGATGCGGGCCGGCAGCGGCCTGCTGAGGAGTCGGGCCATCCGACTCAGCCCGGCGACGCGGCATGGGGCTCATGTTTGGTGAGGTTACTGGGCATCGCGCGGGTGAGTGTCTGGTCGCGGGGTTTTTCGACGCACTACGCCTGGGCAGTAGGCCGCACGACGATCTCGCCGACATCGATGTCAGGCGGCTGATCGATGGCGAAGGCAATCGCGCGGGCCACCGCCTCCGGCGGCATCGCGATCTCGTCACGGCGGTGCTCCAATGCGGCGCGGGTAGCCTGATCGGTGATCGAGTCGGCGAAGTTCGTCGATGTCATACCGGGCGAGATGATGGTCACCCGCACATACTCGCCCGCTTCCTGACGGAGCCCCTCAGAGATCGCGCGGACCGCCATCTTGGTGCCCGCATAGACCGACTGGCCCGGTGTGACCCGGAATGCCGCGGTGGAGGCGGTATTGACGAAATGCCCGAATCCCTGCCGACGGAATACCGGAAGCGCCGCGGCGATACCGAAGAGGACGCCTTTGAGGTTGACGTCGACCATCGCCTCCCAGTCGTCGACGTGCTGCTCGTCGAACTGCGAGACGGGCATGATGCCGGCGTTGCTGACCAGAACATCCAGCCGGCCATAGGCCTCAGTCGCCGTCGAGACCAACTCCGCCAGGCCGGTTCGACGGCTAACGTCCGTCGGCTTGGCGACGACACTGGCGCCGGTCGCCGACAGCCGGGCGGCCACCGCATTGAGTTTTTCGGTGTTGCGCGCACCCAGCACCAGCTTGGCTCCGCGTTCGGCGAGCAGCGCCGCAGTCGCTTCACCAATCCCGCTGCTGGCGCCCGTGATCGCCACTACCTTGCCGTCAATCGTCACATGGCCGAAGCTACGCGCGGATGCGCAGCTTAAGCTAACGACCGTGGCCTGTATCGACCTCAACGCCGACCTGGGTGAGGGCTTCGGTGTTTGGCGGCTCGGCGACGATGACGCCATGCTCGGCATCGTCACCAGCGCCAACGTGGCGTGCGGTTTCCATGCCGGCGATCCGGCCGGACTGCTGTCGGTGTGCCGGCTGGCCGCCGAGCGCGGTGTCCGCGTCGGCGCCCAAGTGAGCTATCGCGACCTGGCTGGTTTCGGCCGCCGCTTCATCGACGTCGCCGCCGACGATCTGCTTGCCGACGTGGTGTATCAGATCGGCGCATTGCATGGACTGGCCCAGGCCGCCGGATCAGTGGTGTCGTACGTCAAACCCCATGGCGCGCTGTACAACACGATCGTGACCAACGATGAACAAGCGGCAGCGGTCGCGGAGGCGGTACGAATGGTCGATGCCGGCCTTCCGGTGCTTGGCCTGGCCGGCTCGGCGTTCTTCGATGAGGCCCGGCATCGTGGGCTGCGCACGGTGCCTGAGGCGTTCGCCGATCGCGCCTACCGGCCAGACGGCCGGCTCGTGTCGCGGCGGGAGCCCGGCGCGGTGCTGAACGATCCGGCCGCCATCGCCGACCGGGTGCTGGCCATGGTGACTGCAGGAACCGTGACCGCGATCGACGGATCAACGGTCGCGTTAAGCGCCGAATCGGTTTGTGTGCACGGTGATTCACCCGGCGCGGTGCAGATCGCATCGGCTGTCCGTGACCGGCTGAAGGCCGACGGCATTGACCTGAAGGCGTTTTGCTGATGCGGCTGCGACCCGGGCGTCCGGACCTCGCGCGGCACTCGCACCGATTCAGTGTGCCGGTCGCCGAATCCGATGCGCCGCTGTCGGTGACATGGTTGGGAGTCTCGACACTGCTGATCGACGACGGTTCCTCGGCGTTGATGACCGATGGGTTCTTCTCCCGGCCGAGCCTGGCCCGCGTGGGGGTGGGCAAGATTTCGCCGTCGCCCGCCCGGGTCGACGGGTGTCTGGCACGTGTCGGTGTCACCCGGCTGTCGGCCGTCGTCCCGGTGCACACGCATTTCGACCACGCCTTGGATTCCGCGCTCGTCGCAGACCGCACCGGCGCCCAATTGGTCGGCGGCGAATCCGCGGCCAATATCGGCCGCGGCTACGGTCTTGCCGAGGACCGCTTGATAGTCGCCGACTCGGCTACGCCAATTCAGCTGGGCGCCTTCGACGTAACGTTGATCAAGTCGCGTCATAGCCCACCCGACCGGTTTCCCGGCACCATCGATCAGCCGGTGGTACCACCGGTGAAAGTCGCGGCCTACCGATGCGGAGAGGCCTGGTCGGCGTTGGTACATCACCGGCCGTCGCGCCGGCAGCTGTTGATCCAGGGCAGTGCCGGATTTGTGAAAGGTTCGCTGAACGGTCAGCGCGCTGATGTCGTCTACCTCGGTGTGGGTCAGCTCGGTGTGCAGCCGGAGTCGTATCTCGTCGACTACTGGACGGAGACGGTGCGGACCGTCGGTGCGCGGCGGGTGGTCCTGGTGCACTGGGACGATTTCTTCCGTCCGTTGTCAAAGCCGTTGCGGGCCTTGCCCTATGTGGCCGACGACTTGGACGTATCGCTGCGCGTGCTGAGCGGACTGGCCGAGCAGGACGCGGTTGCGCTGGAGCTGCCGACGGTGTTCCGACGCGAAGACCCGTGGGCCTGAGTTTGACGCTCCTTCTGGCTCTCCTATCGCTGGCAGTAGTTCTCGCGTTCGCGGTCGCCCGCCCGCGGGGTTGGCCGGAAGCGTTCGCCGCGGTGCCGGCCGTGGTGCTGCTGATAGCCGTAGGCGCGATCTCGATGCACGACGCGGCCACCGAAGCAGCCCGGCTGCTCCGCGTGGTCGCGTTCCTCGGCGCAGTGTTGGTGTTGGCCAAGATGTGTGACGACGAAGGCCTCTTCGAGGCCGCCGGTGCGGCAATGGCGCGCGGCCGCGTCGGCTCAGTGCGCCTGCTGCGGCAGGTGTTCGTGATCGCCGCAGCCATCACCGCGGCGCTGAGCCTGGACGCCACGGTGGTACTGCTCACTCCAGTGGTGTTGACCACGGTCCGGCGACTGCGGGCGCCCATTCGTCCGCACGCCTACGCCACGGCGCACTTGGCCAATGCCGCATCGCTGTTGCTTCCGGTGTCGAATTTGACCAACCTGCTTGCCTTTCACGCAACCAACCTATCGTTCATCAACTTCACCGTGGTGATGACGCTGCCGTGGCTGGCCGCAGTGGGCACCGTCTACGTCGTCTTCCGGGTGTTCTTCCGCGCCGACCTCAGTGTGCAGCCCGATCCTCAGCAGGATGAGCCAGTGCCCCCGACGCCGGTGTTCGCGTTGGTGATCGTCGCGCTGACGCTGATCGGTTTCGTGATCGCCGAAGCGGCCGGGGTGGCACCGGCGTGGGCAGCGCTCGCCGGGGCCGCCGTGATGGCGGTGCGCAGCCTGTCCCA
>NZ_DASXEP010000052.1:0-8997 GCF_036490025.1 Mycobacterium sp.
CTAGCCGCCCCATTTGGCGCCTTCGGCTTGGTCGCGGGCCAGCATCGAGGTGGTGTTGTTCTCATGGGTGCCCGCCATCGCGCGGTAGGACAACACCAACTGCTCCATGGCCTGATTCCACTGGGCCTGCCAAGCTTGGTAGCTCATCCCGGTGTCACCCTGCCAGCCCGCCTGCAACGCAGCCTGCTCACTGGAGATATCGGCACCCAAACTCTGCAAGGTGCCCGCATACCCGGCCATGTCCGCCGAGTGCGCCAGCATCGCCGGGTAGTTGTACATGATCTGCGACATCACAAAACCCTTTCCTCAAACGCTAACTGGCTCTAAAAACCCGGGTAGCTGCTCGCCGCAGCACTGTCAGCCGCCACATAGGTACCCGCGGCATCGCCGAGGTTGGCCTGCGCGATATCCAACAGCGAATTCACCTTGGCCGCCGCCGCCACAAACCGGGCATGCGCCGCCTGAAACGCCGCCGCAGAATCCCCGGCATGAAACGCCTGCGCCGACATCGCCTCCTGCTCGGCCTGACCAATCGTCGAGCGCATCAACCCCGCCTTGGCACCAAACGCCGACTCCGACGCCACCAACTGCGGAATATGAGCATCCAACAAACTCATCCCTCAAATCCCTTCCTCGAATGACTACCGTTGCCACACAAGCACATTCAGCTATCGCTCCCCTCCCCCAGCGGCTCTTCCGGCCCCCAGGTGCCCGGCAGCATCGGGATAGTCGGCCCGTTTCCGTAACCGTCATCGGATAGCGTAGCCAATCCGGTCGCCTGTTCACTGCCCTTCGACACGGTCCCGGAGAATCCCAGTGGCCCTGCGCCCTGACCCGAAGCCCCCGTCGACGCACCCCACTCCGGGCCGACATCGACGTTCATGTCGGCGAATTCGTCGGCGTGGTCGCGTTGCATCGCACGCCGGCGCCGGCGCGTCGGCTTTTTGGCCGCGGAGGCGACCGCCGCAGCGGCGGCCTCGGGCGCCTTCGATGCACCGCGCGACGTCGGCTCGTGCGTCTTGGCTTTCGCGCTTGTCCACGACCCGATCGTCGGACCGCCCACGACGTAGGGAGGTGTGAATCCCGGCCCGGCCGCAGGCGGCGCCGGTGCTGTCGGTGGCGGAGTCCCGGCGGGAACGCTTGCCGCGCTCGCAGGCGTGGGCGCCGGAGTCGGAGCGCTGGGCGCTACCGACGACACGAGGACAGCCGGGGCAGGTGCGGTCACCGGAAACAGGGCCGGCGCAGCGACGGATTCGATGGGAAGCATCGGGAGCACCGGCTGAGCCAAGGCGCCCAGCCCGGCCAGGCCCGCGGCACCGGCGGCAAGCGGCGTCAGCGCTGGCGCAAGGGCAACGAATAGTGCCGGGTTCGCTGACAAAAAACTCGTGACTTCCAGTATGTGCGTGGGAAAGTCGAACAGCTGCCAGCTGATGAACCACTGAATGGCTTGCACGGGATTCGTCTGTAGAAGCTGCCCGAAATACTGGAAGTCCTCGGTGAGTTCGAGGGCTCGCGCGACCCAGAAGGATGCCTGGCCGGGGTTGGTGTAGGTGTCGTAGGTCGCTCCGTTTAGCAGGCCTTGAGCAGGTTGCCAGTTGTAGCCGAAGTTCTGCAGCCACTGCGCGATAGCGTCGTCGAAGGGCGTGTCGACCGTCGGGTCGTGCGCAAGTTGCTGGTCGCCGATCCCTAACTGCTGCAGGAACTGCTGCAGCCACTGCGGGATTCCCAGCGGGTTGTCGCTGCTGTCAGCAGGCTGCGCCGTGTCGTTGGATTTCAGAATCGGCGGAGCTGGATCGGTGGCTGGTGTAGCCGTGACTGCCGTGTCGGCGACCGCCTGGTAGGTGCTCATCGTGGTCGCTGCCTGAACCCACATCCGCACATAGTCGGCCTCGTTGACCGCGATCGGAATCGTGTTGATCCCAAAGAAATTCGTGGCCTGCAGCACGCCGTGCACCACGTGGTTGGTGGCCAACTCGGGCATGGTCGGCATGGCCGTCAATGCGGCGGTGTAAGCGGCGGCCGCGGTTTCGTGCTGACTGGCCGCTGTGGCGCTGTCCGCGCTGGCCTGGGTCAACCACGCCAAATACGGCACATAGGCGGACACGAAAGATTCCGCGCTCGGCCCCTGCCAGCCGCCGGCCTGCACCTCGGCCAGCACTGCGCTGATTTCCTCGGCCACCGACGTGTATTCGGCGCTCAACGAGTTCCATGCCCCCGCAGCCTCGAGTAGCGAGCCGGGCCCAGGGCCACTGCTCAATAACGCTGAGTGCACCTCGGGCGGCGCGGCCATGAAGATGGGCGCCGTCATCGTCAGCCCCAGGCGCCGTGATACGACGCGGCCGCGGCGGCATCGCCCGCGACATAACTTGCACCCGACCCGGCGACCCCGACACCGGAGCGACCGAGCTCTTCGGCACCTTGGGCGGCAACCGCCGCGTGCTGGCCGCCGCGGAGACTGAACCCGGCCGCGGTCTGCAACGACACCGGATCGGCAGCGGGCGGCATCACGGCGGTGATCAGCGGCGCAGAGCCTGCCTGCGCGCTGGCCAATCGCGCGGTCAAGGCTTCAATGCGCGCGCTGGCCGCCACCAGGCCCTCTGGAACGACGCGCAATGTCATGACAGCCCTCCGAACACGGTGATGAACATGATTTTCATTAACAGTTTTAGCACACCGTAGTGGGATTGGAAACTCGGCGGGCCGATTGCGATTTCGCGTGCCAGACGCCCGGTGGCTAGGTACGCGACGCCAGCATTCGATAGCCGGGCTCGGCGTAGCGCCGCGCCGCTTCCCTCATCTCGTCGGTCACCGGCCGATGCTGCGGCTGGTCACCCGAAAAGGGCTGGGACTCCGGATCTTTCGAGTAGAACCGGGACTGTTCGGTCATGTGTTCAATCGCCGCGGCGTCGATGTCGATCCCGAAATGCGCTGACACCCGCTCCCATACCGCGGCGGGCAACTCGGCGTGGTCGACGCAGAGCCGCTGACCGGGACCCGCCGCGGCCGACAGCAGCATCGCGCCGAGCGCGCGCGCAGCGAACTCCGGTCGCGTCATGGTCGGCAGCTCCGCGGGATCGATGCCGAAACGCAGCGCGGTCTGGGTGGGCACCGTCCAGCGTCCGAGCCAACCCGGCGGATCGGCCAGCACCGAGGCCACGACGTGCGCCGGGTCGCGCTGAACCCAGACCCACGGCGTATCGGGGAAGGCCGCGGCCAGTATTTCCTGGCGGCGGACGTTCCAGCTGGTGCACTTGAGCACCAGGTGCTGTTCGTCGCCGTGCCGGCGTCGGCCGAGTGCCCGGACCAGAAGCCGTACAACTTGGACCAGTGCGGCCTGGTCGACGAGACCAGGATCGAGCCCGAGAAGCGCGTTCAGCGGCGAGGGTTCGGCGATAACCACCACGCCGGGCAGTGTGCCCAGTAGCCGGGACACCAGCGTCGAGCCGCACCGCGACAGATGGAAGATCATCCCCGCCGGGTCGAGTGACGGCTCGCTATCCAGAGCGAGCAACGCGTCGAGTCCGGTCCGGACCAGCGGTTGCGCTCGGGGTCCAGTGGACCAACGGGCGACGGTCTGCTCGAAGAACGGTTCGGCGAAGCGTTCTGCCGAAAGATCGGCCCAGTCGACGGTCGGTGCGGGCCCGGAGAAGTCGAATCTGACCGGCGTCCAGCGGGCAAGGTCAGCGACCTCCATCAGTTGTCCGGCAGCCGGACAAGGAACCCATTCACCAGCAGAGTTCGGGCCAGTTCGGTCTGCTGCGCCTCAGACAGCCCCGGCAGATCGGAAATTCTAACCGGCTCAGTGCTTTTGGAGAGGAAATGCAACGCCTCTTTATGGTCGGGACCGGCGCTGAGCACCAATTGTGCAAAGTGCAGCGCAACGCCGTCGGACGTGTCGGTTACCCGCGAATAAAGCGGTTGGTACTTCACCACCCAGGTATCAGCATCGATCCCGATGGCGTTCGTGATCGCCTGCCCGACTGGCGGGCTCTGGCCACGCCTGACGAGGTCGTCTGCGAGCGAACCAAGGCCTTCGGCGATCGCCCTCGGCTGCTCGAGGGCTTCGACGACGTCGCGGACGAGGACGCCCAGCGAGGCCTGTACATCTGGGTCGTCGAGATACCGGGGCGGCAGTTGGGTGTGCACGCGGTCATCGGAGTCGCTCAGCGAATGAAGCGCCCGGGTGACGAGCAGATGCAGCGTGGGCGCGATCAGGCCGACGGTCAGATGCACCGACACCTCGGAGGTGGCTTCGGCCGCGTGAATACGGCCGCGCGGCAGGTAGAGCACGTCGCCGATTTCCAAGCGGACGTCCGTGGGCGACGGCAGCCCGTCGGTCGCCACCGGCTCGTGGCGCAGCATCTCGCGCGCAGCCATATCGGCGCCGTCGTAGACGTGCCAGAGCTTGGATCCGCGGAGTTGCAGGATCAGCACGTCGTGCTCGTCGTAATGCGGGACAAAGCCTTGGGATTGCGGGGGCGTGAAGTAGGCGTTGACCTGTGTCGCGAAGTTCAGCTCGACCTCGATGCCGTGCAGCAGCGCGGACATTGCGCGGACATACCGATGGATACTTTCCAGGACGATCGTGTAGCCGTCGGCAAAGTCTCTGCCGATGGCTACGGCATCGAAGCCGCCCGCGCCCCGCCGGTAGACGTATGGCTCCTTTTTGTCGTTCTCCCGGACCAGCCGAACCAACGACAGATCCGGCCGAAACCAACCCAACAGCTCATCAATGGAGGCTGACCCGTCGAGCACCCGGTCGAAATATGCCGGGAAGTTTCGGCTCACGTGATAGTGCGTCCGCCCCCAGATCTCGGTGAGAAAGGTCTCGACCGTCAGCGGCGCCAGCAACCAGGCCAGTGACAAGTCGGGGTCGACGCCCGATACGCGCTGCGGCATTCAGCCATGTTTCCCTATTCGTTAACGCCCGCCGCGCTCAGCTGTGTTCCAGGTACCGGGCACCATCGGCATTACCGGCCCGTTCCCGAACTCGTCGTCGGCGAGCGTGGCCAAACCTGTTGCAGTCCAAGCTGTTTGGTTTGCGGTGCCGGCAAACCCCAACGGCCCGGCGCCGCGATCGGAAGTCGCCGTCGATCCGTTATGCGGCGCGTCCCAGTCAGGATCGACATTGATATTCATTTCCATGAATTCGTGAGCGTACCCGCGCATCCCGGCTCGCCGGCGTCGCCTCGACCGGTGTTGCTCGCGCGCGCCCACCGCGGCAGTCGCGGCGACGGAATACGGCTCCGCGGCCTTTTCCTTGGCGCCTGCGCCGGCGCCGCTGGCCATCCCTGAACCCACGCCGATGCCGGGCGGACCCACCGCATATGGCGGGACGAAACCGAGCCCGGCCGCGGGCGGAGCCGGCGACGACGGCACAGTGCTGGCGACCGTGCTCACCGGAACCGTGGGCGCGGACACCGGAGACGCGGTCGGCGCGCCTGCGCTGCCCGTTGCGACGGGGCTGCTGGTAGCCGTCGGCAAGCTCGATGTCTGGGGCGCCGGTGTTTGAGCGTCAACAGGGAGTGGCGCGGCGTCAGGTTGGATCCCGGCCAGCCCGGCCAGGCCCGCGACGCCTCCCGTCAACCCGATCGGCGCGATCAGCGGAAGCGCGTACAGCTCGGGGAAGGCGTTGATGAATTCGCCGAGGTGGCCGACCTCGTCGGAAATAAGCGCTGGAATGTCGGTTTCCAACTGTGATATTGCTGCCGACGGATTCGAGGCGAAGTCCGAAAAGTCGCGCCCTAGCGTGTCGGTGATTTCGGTGAGTCGATTGACGTACCAGGACAGGTCGTAGGGATTCCCGCCATCATTGTCGATGATGCCGCCGCCGTCGTCACCGCCGCCGTCGCTGTTGGAATTCACGATCTGCGGCGCCGGATCGGTTGGCGGCGTCGCGGCCAACGCGGAGGTGGACACCGCTTGATACGTCGTCATCGTGGTGGCGGCCTGAATCCACATCCGCGCATAGTCGGCCTCGTTGACGGCAATCGGAATCGTGTTGATGCCAAAGAAATTCGTCGCCACCAACACCCCGTGCAGCACGTGATTCACCGCCAGCTCCGGCAGGGTTGGCATCGCGGCCAGCGCCGCGGTGTAAGCCGTGGCGGCCGTCTCGCTCTGCGCCGCCTCGGCGGCGCCTTTGGCGCTCGCGTGCATCAGCCATGCCAAGTAGGGCACATGGGCCGCCACGTAACGCTCGGCGCTCGGGCCCTGCCAGGCTCCGACCTGTACCGCGGCCAAGACGTCACTGAGTTCTTCAGCGACGTCGGCGTATTCGATGCTCAATGCGCTCCATGCGTTCGCGGCGGCCAGCAGCGAACCGGGTCCCGGGCCGCTGCTCAGTAACGCCGAGTGCACCTCGGGCGGCGATGCCATCCAGACCGGCGCCGTCATCAGCCGGCCGTATCCACGGCCGAGCCGGCGCGAACCGGTGAGATCACCACGGCATTCAATACGACGCTGTGTCGTAGGACAAGACCTGGTGCGGGTAGGGGGTATCGGCCGGTCAAGGGCGTCATTCCCCGGGCAACCAGGTGTTCGGCAGCATCGGCATACTCGGTCCGCCGCCGTAACCATCGCCGTCCAGCGTCGCCAACCCGGTCGCCCGCTCTTCGCCTCTCGACGCTGTTCCGGAGAACCCCAGCGGGCCCGCACCCCGATCCGACGGCGCCGTCGATGCATCCCATTGCGGCTCGACATCGACGTTCATATCCATGAATTCGTGGGCGCGTGCGTGCTGCCGTGCGCGCTGATGCCGGCGCGTCCGGGTCCGTTCGGTCGCGCTGGACGAACCCGCCGCCGGGGACGCGGGTGCCTTGGATGCGCCCCGCGACGTCGGCTCGTGCGTCTTGGCCTGAACACCCATCCCGGCTGCCAATGCCGCACCACCCACCGCGTACGGCGGCGCGAAGCCGGGCCCCCCGCCCGGCGGTCCGCCGGGAGCCGTGACAGAACTCGGCGCGGGCGCACTCGAGACCGTCGGGGCATGGCCGCCGCTCGATCCGATGCTGCCGATGGTCGATGGCGCCGTGATCACCGGCACCGGAGCGACTGGCACCGCCGGCATGTCCGCAACCGGCGGAACGGGGACGCCCGAGACACCGGCGACTCCGGCGATGCCCGCCAGCCCGGCGAATCCCGCCGCGAACGCCGTGGGTATGGCGAAGGGCAACAAAAAGGGCGCCGCCTGCACCAACGGCCAGAACAGGACCACCGTGTGAAAGACCGTCCAGCCAAGCGCGGAGGCCAGCGCGGGTGAGAGGCCGGGGATCGCCGACTGAAGTGCGTTGGCGACGGCGCTGCTGAACTGAAAGGCGGGAAACGGCCACCCGTTCGGGTACAGCAGCTCGCCCAGCGGTTGAGCGAAATCCTGGGTGTAGATGTGCAACAGCGCGGCCAGCTCATCCTGCCACGACGAGTCAGCGGTGGCTGCCGCGGCCTGTTGCTGCGTCGCCGCGGCTTGCGTTGTCGCAGAGGCGGTTTCGCCGCCGGCGGTCAGGATCTGCGGGGCGCGCTCGGCCGGCGGGACGGCAGCGAGGGCCGATCCGGCGATGGCCTGATAGGTGCTCATTGTGGAGGCCGCTTGGATCCACATGCGCGCGTAGTCGGCCTCGTTGACCGCGATCGGAATGGTGTTGATGCCAAAGAAATTCGTCGCCACCAGCACCCCGTGCACGACGTGGTTGGTCGCCAGCTCGGGCAAGGTCGGCATCGCTGCCAGTGCCCCGGTGTAGGCGGTGGCGGCGGTCTCGTGTTGAGCCGCGGCGGTCGCACTGTCGGCGCCGGCCTGGGTCAACCAGGCCAGATACCGGCCATGGCCAGCGACATACTGCTCAGCGCTGGGGCCCTGCCATTGCCCGACCTGAACCCCCGCCAGGACCGCGGTCAGCTCGTCGGCAACCTCGGCGTATTCGGTGCTCAGCGACGACCATGCCCCCGCCGCCGCCAGCAGCGAACCTGGGCCGGGCCCGCTGCTGAGCAATGTCGCATGCACCTCCGGCGGCAAAGCCATCCAGATGGGCGCGGTCATAACCGGGGCGCCGCCGGCCGTCGATGAGGTCACGACGGCATTGAAAACTACGCCGTGTCGTAGTCGCAAGACCCCTTCGGGGTATGGGGTATCCGCAGGTCCGAGACCTCGCGCTAACAGTCAGGCGCTCAACAGAGTCGGCAACGCCAGCGCCGAATCGAGCGCCAGAGCGCAGAACACCACCGCGAGGTAGTTGTTCGACTGCAGGAACAATCGCAGCGGCTTGACCGCCTCGCCGCGGCGCACGCCGGCGTAGAGCTGGTGCGCCATTGCCAGGAACCACACTCCGGCCACCGCGGCCACCGCGGCGTAGAGCCACCCGGCGGCCAGGGCCAGCGCCAGCGTCGCGGCCACGGTCAGCCAGGTGTAGATCAGGATCTGCTTGGTGACCTGACGTTCGGTCGCGACGGCCGGCAGCATCGGCACACCCGCCGCCTTGTAGTCGTCCTTGTAACGCATCGCCAGCGCCCAGGTGTGCGGCGGCGTCCAGAAGAAGATGATCGCGAACATCACCAGGGCCGGCCACGCGATCGTCCCGGTGACAGCCGACCAGGCGATCATCACCGGCATGCAGCCGGCCGCGCCGCCCCACACCACGTTCTGCGAGGTGCGGCGCTTGAGCAGCAGGGTGTAGACGAACACGTAGAACGCGATCGTGCCCACCGCCAGCAAACCCGACAGCAGGTTGGTCGTCCGCCACAGCCAGACGAACGAGGCGACACTCAACACCAGTCCGAACACCAGCGCGTGTCCGGTCGGCACGGCATCGCGCGCCAGCGGACGCTGCGCGGTCCGCTTCATCTTCTTGTCGATGTCGGCGTCGGCCACGCAGTTCAACGTGTTCGCGCCGCCGGCGGCCAGCATCCCGCCGATCAACGTGTTGAGGATCAGCAGCGGGTTCACGCTGCCGCGGTGGGCCAGCAACATCGCCGGAATCGCAGTGACCAGCAACAGCTCGATGACCC
>NZ_DASXEP010000079.1:0-8755 GCF_036490025.1 Mycobacterium sp.
GCCCGGTCGGGTTTGGTGATGGATCCGGGTTCCAAGGTCACCTACAACGGGGTGGAAGTTGGCCGGGTGGCCAGCATTTCGGAGATCCAGCGCGACGGCAGGCCGGCGGCCGAGTTCGTCTTGGATGTGGATCCGAAGTACATCAGGCTGATTCCGGCCAATGTGGACGCCGATATCCAGGGGACCACGGTGTTCGGCAACAAGTACGTGTCGTTGACGTCACCGAAACACCCAATGCCGCAGCGTATTTCACCGCGACATGTAATCGATGCCAGGTCGGTGACGACGGAGTTCAATACGTTGTTCGAAACCCTGACCTCGATCGCAGAGAAGATCGACCCGGTCAAGCTGAATCTGACGTTGGCCGCGGCCGCGCAGGCGTTGACCGGGTTGGGCGACAAGTTCGGGCAGTCGATCATCAACGCCAACGCGATCCTCGACGACGTCAATCCGCAGATGCCACAGATCCGGCATGACTTTCAGCAGCTGGCGGCGCTCGGTGACATCTACGCCAACGCCGCACCGGATCTGTTCGACTCCCTCGAAAATGCGGTGATCACGGCGCGCACGCTGCACCGGCAGGAAGCCGACCTGGATGCCGCGTTGTTGGCCGGGACCGGGTTGGGCAACACCGGCGAAGACATCTTCCGGCGCGGCGGGCCCTACCTGCAGCGGGGGCTCGCCGATCTGCTGCCCACCGCTCAGCTGCTCGACACCTACAGTCCCGAGATCTTCTGCACCATCCGCAATTACCACGATGCGGAACCCAAA
Organism: Mycobacterium sp.; assembly: GCF_036490025.1. Classification (GTDB taxonomy): domain Bacteria; phylum Actinomycetota; class Actinomycetes; order Mycobacteriales; family Mycobacteriaceae; genus Mycobacterium. Next base: position 772 of record NZ_DASXEP010000079.1, read on the forward strand.
GCGTACGAGACGGTTGGCGGCGGCAACGGCTACGCGCTGAAAACAATGACCGAACTGATGTCGGGGTTGGGCGGCATCCTGACTCTCCCGGGGCTGGCCGGCGCGGTGGGCACAATGGGAGTTCTCGGGCTGGCCGGGCTGGTGGGCGGGGCGCCGAATCCCTATGTCTATCCCGACAATCTGCCCCGGGTGAACGCTCGCGGTGGCCCGGGTGGTGCGCCGGGTTGCTGGCAGCCCATTACCCGTGAACTGTGGCCGGCGCCGACGCTGGTGATGGACACCGGCGCCAGTCTGGCGCCCTATAACCACGTCGAGGTCGGCTCACCCTGGGCGGTCGAATACGTCTGGGGTCGTCAAGTCGGGGACAACACGATCAACCCATGAAAGTCACCGGCATGGCAATCAAACTCGGCATCGTCTCGGTGGTGCTGCTGTTCCTCACCGTGATGATCGTCGTGGTGTTCGGTCAGATGCGCTTCAACCGCACCTACGGCTACTCAGCGGAGTTCAGCAATGGCAGCGGGCTGCGCGAAGGCCAATTCGTCCGCGCCTCCGGTGTGGAAATCGGCAAGGTCAAAAACATCAAGCTGGTCGCCGACGGCCATCGGGTACGGGTCGACTTCGATGTCGATCGCTCGGTCTCGCTGTATCAGTCGACGACCGCGGAGATCCGCTACCTCGGCCTGGTCGGTGATCGCTATGTCGAACTCAACCGTGGCGCGGGTGAGGGTGCTGACCGGGTCTTGCCGCCGGGCGGATTCATCCCGCTGTCGCACACTTCACCGGCGCTGGATCTCGACGCCCTGCTCGGTGGATTCAAGCCGCTGTTCCGTGCGCTTGATCCGGAGAAGGTCAACACGATCGCGTCGGCCATCGTCACCGTGTTTCAGGGTCAAGGCGGCACCATCAACGACATCCTCGACCAGACCGCGGAAGTGACCGCCCAGATCGCCGACCGCGACCAGGCGATCGGCGAGGTGATCAAGAACCTGAACATCGTGCTGGACACGACGGTCAAACATCGGATGGAGTTCGACCAGACCGTCGACAACTTCGAGAGACTGATCACCGGGCTGAACAACCACGCCGATCCGCTTGCGGCCGGCACGGCGAATATCAGCGACGCTGCCGGAACGGTTGCCGACCTGCTGGGCGACAACCGCGCTCTGGTGCACAAGGAGCTCAACTATCTGCAGGATCTTCAGCAGCCGCTCGTCGACCAGCGTGATCAGCTCAGCGAGCTGATCCACAAGACGCCAATCGTATTCAACCTGATCGGGCGCAGCATCGGCCTCTACGGAGACTGGGTGAACTTCTACCTCTGCGACCTCACGATCAAGTGGAACGGGCTCCAGGCGGGCGGCCCGGTTCGCACGGTCAGGCTCTGGCAGCAGCCCACGGGTAGGTGCACGCCGCAATGAGATCCCTGCAACCTCCCAACCGGGTGCGCATCGGAGTCATGGGCGCGCTCATCTTGGCGCTGGTCGTTGTCGTGGGTCAAAGCTTCACCAGTGTCCCAATGCTTTTCGCCCAACCCACTTACTTCGGGCAGTTCGCCAACACCGGCCAACTCAGCAAAGGTGCCAAGGTCCGCATCACCGGCGTGGTCGTCGGCAAGGTGGAGGGCCTCGAGATCGACGGCGACCACGTCGTCATCGAGTTCTCGACCGGCAGCAACACCATCGGCACCGAGAGCCGACTGGCGATCAAGACGGACACCATCCTGGGCAAGAAGGTGCTCGAGATCGAGCCGCGGGGAGCCCAGACGTTGCGGCCCGGAGGCACCATACCGCTGGGCCAGAGCACCACCCCCTATCAGATCTACGACGCGAATTCCGATATCACCAAAGCCGCGGCGGGCTGGAACATCGACACCGTCAAGCAGTCGCTGAATGTGTTGTCGCAGACGGTCAATCAGACGTACTCGCATCTGAGTCCCGCCCTCGACGGTTTGGCCAGATTCTCCGACGCCATCGGCAAACGCGACGAGCAGCTCACCCATCTGCTTGCGCAGGCCAACAAGGTGGCCAGCGTGCTCGGTGACCGCAGCGAACAAATCAACCGGCTGCTGGTCAACGCGAAGACGCTGCTTGCCGCGTTCAACGAACGCGGACGGGCCATCGACGCACTGCTGGGAAACGTTTCCGCATTCTCGGCTCAGGTGCAAAACCTCATCAACGACAACCCGAGTCTGAATCCGGTGCTGGAGCAGTTGCATGCCATCAGCGACGTGCTGGTGGCGCGCAAGGACGACCTGGCTCAAAGCCTGAAATATGTCGGCCAATTCGCCGCATCGCTAGGTGAAACCGTCTCGTCGGGACCGTATTTCAAGATAGTCCTGTCCAACTTGCTGCCGTATTGGATCTTGCAGCCGTGGGTGGATGCCGCGTTCAAGAAGCGTGGTATCGACCCGGAGGACTTCTGGCGCAACGCCGGGTTGCCTGCGTTTAAATTCCCCGACCCCAACGGCGCCCGGTTCCCCAACGGCGCGCCGCCGCCGGCGCCGCCGGTGCTCGAGGGCACCCCGGATCACCCGGGACCCGCCGTGGCACCGGGCTCGCCGTGCTCGTATGCGCCGCCGCCGGAACTGCTTCCGCGGCCGGGTAATCCGATGCCGTGCGCGGGTATCGATCAAAACCAGGGGCCGTTCGGGCCCAACGGGCCGTACCCGGCGTTGCCCGACGTCGCGTCCTCGCCGCCGAACCCGAACGGTCTGCCCCCGACTCCGGGGATCCCGATCGCCGGGCGCCTCGGGGCGCCGGCGCCAGACGTGCCCGGCACACCGGTGCCGATGGCGCCGGGACCGCCCGGCGCGCGCACCGAGCCGCTGGGGCCAGGAGGTGACCAGAATTGAATGGCACCTCGTTGTTCGGCAAACTGCGGCCGCGGAGATCGGTGATCATCGGCGCGCTCGGCGTCGTGCTGGCGCTTGTCCTCGCGTTCGTTGGATTCCAGTTGTACAACAAGTTCACGAATAACACTGTGGTGGCCTACTTCCCGGCTGCCAATGCCCTGTATGCCGGCGACCGGGTCGAGATCATGGGCATTCGGGCGGGCTCCATCGACCAGATCGAACCGGCCGGCGACAAGATGAAGGTGACCTTCCACTACGCCAACAAGTACAAGGTGCCCGCCAACGCATCGGCGGTGATTCTCAACCCCACCCTGGTCGCATCGCGAAGCATTCAATTGGAGCCACCCTACAAAGGTGGTCCGGTGCTGGGCGACAACGCGGTGATCCCGATCGAACGCACTCAGGTGCCCACGGAGTGGGACCAACTTCGCGGCAGCGTCGCCAACATCATCTCCAAGCTCGGCCCGACCCCCGAGCAGCCCAAGGGACCGTTCGGCGAGCTCATCGAGTCGTACGCTGATGGGCTGGCCGGCAAGGGCAAGCAGATCAACACCACGCTGGACAGCCTGTCCCGGTCGTTGACCGTGCTGAACCAGGGCCGTGGCGACTTTTTCGCGGTGGCACGCAGTTTGGCGCTGTTCGTCAACGCCCTGCACAAAGATGACCGGCAGTTCGTCGCGTTGAACACCAATCTGGCCCAGTTCACTGACAACCTGACCAACTCCGATCAAGAGTTGGCCAACGCGATACAGCAGTTCGACGGTCTCCTCGCGACAGTGCGCCCGTTCCTCGACAAAAACCGCGAGGTGCTGACGCACGACATCGACAACCTCGCCACGGTGACCACCACGCTCGTGCAGCCCGAGCCGCTGAATGGTTTAGAGACCGGACTGCACGTCCTCCCGACGCTGAGCGCAAACCTCAGCGAGATCTACCACCCGTCGCACGGCGCGGTGATGTCCATTCCGGCGATCCCGAACTTCACCAACCCAATGCAGTTCCTCTGCAGCATGATTCAGGCCGGCAGCCGGCTCGGCTATCAAGAATCCGCCGAACTCTGTGCGCAATACCTCGCACCGATTCTCGACGCGATCAAGTTCAACTACTTGCCGTTCGGGCTCAATCTGTTCAGCACCGCCGAGACGCTCCCGAAGGAAGTCGCCTACTCCGAGGATCGGCTGCACCCGCCGAATGGGTACAAGGACACCACCGTTCCCGGGATCTGGGTACCCGATACGCCGTTGTCCCACAAGAACACTCAGCACGGTTGGATTACCGCGCCGGGCATGCAGGGGGTGAAGGTGGGACCGATCACGGCCGCCCTGTTGACCCCGGAATCGCTGGCCGAACTCATGGGCGGCCCCGACATTGCACCGGTTCAGTCAAACCTGCAGACCCCGCCGGGACCGCCGAACTCGTACGACGAGGCGCCTGGCCCGGCGCCCTTCATTGGCGTCCCCGGCAACCCGGGACCGATCCCGCCGCCACCGCCGGGGCCGGGCGTGGTCCCGGGTCCGGTCGCACCGACGCCTGTGTCCGGGCCGGCGCCAGGACCGCCGCTACCCGCCGAGGCGGGCGCTTCGACAGGACCGGGCTCGTGAAACGCGTGTTGAGCACTCGGTTCCTATACCGGGCCCGGCAGGGGTTGGCTCTGCTGGTGGCCGGGCTTGTGCTGAGCTCGTGCGCGAGCTGGCACGGAATCGCGAATGTGTCGATGCCCGGCGGCCCGGGCAGCGGAGCCGGCTCTTACACCGTCTACGTGCAGATGCCCGACACGCTGGCCCTGAACGACAACAGCCGGGTGCGGGTGGCCGATGTCTTTGTCGGCACGGTGCGTGGGATCACGTTGTCGAACTGGGTCGCCACGTTGAGGCTGAGTTTGGACAAGAGCGTCAAGTTACCTGCAAACACCGCCGCCAAGATCGGGCAGACCAGCCTTCTGGGTTCTCAGCATGTGGAGCTTGCCGCGCCACCGGATCCGTCTCCGAAGCCATTGAAGAACGGTGACACCATCCGGCTGACGAATTCGTCGGCGTACCCCTCGACGGAGCAGACGCTGGCCAGTCTCGCCCTGATCTTGCGCGGCGGCGGCATCCCGAACCTCGAATCGCTGCAGAACGAGATCTATAACGTCGTGAACGGCCGGGCCGGGCAGATCCGTGCCTTCCTCGGCAAGCTGGACACCTTCACCGCCCGACTCGACGAGCAACGCGGTGACATTGTTCGAGTGATCGACTCAACCAACCGGCTGTTGGCCTACGTCGCTTCCCGCTCGGACGTTCTGGATCGGGTGCTCACCGAATTCCCGCCCCTGATCAAGCATTTCGCCGACAAGCAGAACCTTCTGATCAACGCTGTCGACGCGGTTGGCCGGCTCAGCCAAGTCGCCGAGCAATACCTGTCCGCCTCGCGAGGCGACCTCCATCAGGACCTGCTGTCGCTGCAGTGCCCGCTGCGGGAACTCGGCCGCGCCGCACAGTATTTGATCCGCGCACTCAAGCTGATCCTCGTCCAGCCGTTCGATCTCGATGCCGTGCCGAAGTCGTTCCGCGGTGACTATTTCAACCTGTCGCTGACGCTTGACCTGACGCTGAGCGCCGTCGACAACGCGGTACTCACCGGGACCGGATTCTCGGGAGCGCTGCGTGCGCTCGAGCAGTCGTACGGCCGTGACCCCGCAACGATGATTCCCGACGTCCGGTACACCCCGAACCCGAACGACGTGCCCGGCGGGCCGCTGGTCGAAAGGGCGGACCGGCAATGTTGACCCGTTTCGTCTGGCGTCAGCTGGTTCTCTTCACCGTGCTGAGTGTGGTCACAGCGATTGCGCTGGGCTGGTACTACCTGCGGATTCCGACTGCGGTGGGGATCGGCCAGTACACGCTCAAGGTCGCCCTGCCCACGTCGGGCGGACTGTACAGGACGTCCAACGTGACGTATCGCGGTGAAACCATCGGCAAGGTCACCGCCGTCGAGCCGACCGAGGCCGGTGTGCAGGCGACCATGAGTATCGCCAGCCGGTACAAAATCCCAGTCGACGCGACGGCGAACGTGCATTCGGTGTCGGCGATCGGTGAGCAGTATGTGGATCTGGTGTCGGAAGGCACTCAGGGCCGCTACTTCTCGCCGGGACAGACCATTACCAAAACCACTGTGCCCGTTGAGATCGGGCCGACGTTGGACGCCGCCAATCGCGGGCTGGCCGTGCTGCCGAAGGACAAGATCGCCTCGCTGCTCGATGAGACCGCCCAAGCGGTCGGCGGGCTGGGGCCCGCGCTGCAACGACTCGTCGACGCGACCCAGGCGATCGCCGGTGACTTCAAGGCCAACATCTCCGATGTCAATGACATCATCGAAAACTCCGCACCGATCCTGGACAGCCAGGTCAATTCGAGCGACGCAATCGGGCGCTGGTCGCACAATCTGGATGTTCTGTTCGCGCAGACCGCGGAAAACGACCAGCACCTGCACAGCATCCTGACCCAAGCGGCGCCGACCGCGGATCAGGTCAACTCGGTGTTCAGCGATGTCCGCGAGTCGCTTCCGCAGACGCTGGCGAATCTCGAGATCGTGCTCGACATGCTCAAGCGCTACCACAAGGGCGTCGAGCAACTGCTGGTATTCCTGCCGCAAAACGCTGCGGCCGCCCAGACGGCAACAGTGGCGTTCCCGGGCTACGCCTCGCTCGACACCGCGCTGACGATCAACCAGCCCCCGCCCTGCACGACCGGCTTTCTCCCCGCACCTCAGTGGCGGTCTCCGGCAGACACCAGCCTGGCGTCGTTGCCGTCCGGAACGTATTGCAAGATCCCGCAAGACATTCCGGCCAACACCGTGCGCGGGGCACGCAACGTTCCGTGTGTCGATGTCCCCGGTAAACGCGCTGCGACACCGCGGGAATGCCGCGACCCCAAACCGTACGTTCCGTTGGGCACCAACCCGTGGTACGGCGACCCCAACCAGATCCTCAACTGTCCGGCGCCCGGTGCTCGCTGTGACCAGCCGGTGAACCCGGGTGTGGTGATACCCGCGCCGTCGATCAACACCGGCCTCAACCCGGCGCCTGCCGACAGGCTGCCGCCGGGAGGGCAGACGCCGCCTCCCGTCAGCGATCCGCTGCAGCGGCCGGGATCGGGGTCCGTGCAGTGCAACGGGCAACAGCCAAACCCCTGCGTTTACACCCCTGGCGGGCCTGCGACGGCCGTCTACAGCCCACAGAGCGGCGAACTGAAAGGGCCCGACGGCACCAAGTACGCGGTCGAGGATTCGAGGAAAACAGGAGAGGACGGATGGAAAGACATGCTGGCGCCGGCCGGCTGAATGTTGACACTGACCGCACGCATGTGGGTATTTCGACCGGGTTGCCGCCGGAGAGGCGATTAAAGTCGTCCGTGGCGGCAAACTGGTTGCTCGCAGTTCCGACCACCAAAAACGAGGCTGTGGAGGGCACATGACGACCTATCAGACTGTGGTGGTCGGCACGGACGGCTCGGCGTCTTCGCTGCGCGCGGTCGAACGTGCCGGCAAGATTGCCGCCGAGTCCAACGCGAAGCTGATCATTGCGACGGGCTACCTGCCGGAGAAGGACGACTTACGCGCTGCCGACATCCTCGGAGACGAGGGCTACAAGGTCTCGGGAAACGCACCCGTTTACGCGATGTTGCACGACGCACACGATCGGGCAAAGGCGGCGGGCGCGACCAGGATCGAGGACCGGCCGATCAAGGGTGCTCCAGTTCATGCGCTGGTGGACCTTGCTGAGGAAGTGGGAGCCGACCTACTGGTGGTCGGCAATGTCGGCCTGGACGCGCGATCCGCAATCATCGGACGGGTGTTTTCGATACCTGGTGCTGTGGCTACCCGGGCCAAAATCGACGTGTTGATCGCTCACACGACCGGCTGACCCGGCCGATCCGGTTGCGGAGTGATATCGCATGCGGCGCCGAATCCGAAAGAGGTCTATTGGTCAGAATCCGGTGTCAGGGCGATGCTGGTAACCATGACTCGAAACGAGATCACCGAACAGATCGTGCTCGCCCGCCTGGCCAAGGGCCTGACCTGGCAGGAGCTGGCCGACGCCATCGATCGACCGGTCGTGTGGACCACCTCGGCACTACTCGGCCAGCAGCC
>NZ_DASXEP010000090.1:0-3037 GCF_036490025.1 Mycobacterium sp.
CAACGGGGCCGGTTACGATCTCGGTTCGCTGCTCGACTCGTCAGCACAGCTCTCGGGTGATCTCAACGGCGTCGCCGACCGCACCCGAACACTCACCGAGGACACCACGCGGCTTCTCGACGCGCAAGCGCAGACCACCGACGCGGTCCGGCTGTGGGCACGCAGCCTTGCCGGATTCACCGGGCAGGTGGTGACCGACGACCCACCGGTGCGCAGCCTGCTGGACAAGGGGCCCGGGGCGCTGAACGAGGTGTCCCGGCTGCTCGACCAAATCAAACCGACGCTGCCGGTGCTGCTGGCCAACCTCACTACCGTCGGCCAGATCGCCGTTACCTACCACCCCTCGTTGGAACAAGTACTGGTGTTGCTACCGCCGTTCACCGCCGTTATCCAATCGCTGATTGGTACTAAAAACCCGACCGGGATGGCCGAGAGCGACTTCTCTATCACCGTCAACGATCCGCCGGCCTGCACGGTCGGTTTCCTTCCGCCCAGCCAATGGCGTTCGCCGGCCGACACCACCACGATCGATACCCCCGACGGGCTGTACTGCAAACTGCCGCAGGATTCACCGATCGCGGTTCGTGGCGCCCGCAATTACCCGTGTATGGGACACCCGGGAAAGCGCGCGCCGACAGTCGAGATCTGCAACAGCGACAAGCCATTCGAACCGCTGGCGATGCGCCAGCATGTTTTTGGCACCTACCCGCTGGATCCCAACCTGCTCGCGCAGGGCATCCGGCCCGACGACCGGGTCGGTTTCTACCGCGACAGGATCTTCGGACCGGTAGAGGGAACGCCCCGGCCTCCGGGACCGCTTCTACCTGCAGGACCGCTTCCGCCGGCGGGGCCCCCAACCGGGGCACCTCATGCGGCTCCGAGTTCGTTCGGGGGCAACGGTTCTGGGCCTGGGCCATCGTTGGCCGTCGTTCATTACGACCCGCTCACGGGTGGATATGTCGGTCCGGACCGGCAGCTGTCCCGGCAATCCAACCTCGTCACCTCGTCGGCGCCCAAAACCTGGCAGGACATGTTTCCCACGTAGTGGTTGGGGAGGTGGTCGGTTCTGGGCCAGGGGTTGAATTCCTCGACGTCGCCGCGACGGTCGCCGTCGCCGACAGTGAACTAGTACTGCAGCCGTAGATCGGGGCTAGTGGTTCTGGGCGTGTCTGCGCTGGTCGGAGGGGTGACCGCGGCATCGTTCGATGTTTGTGAAGACAATAGAATTGGCCGCGGTCACCGCGGTTCACAGCGTAGACCCCGATCGGTGGTGGACCGAGTACTCGGCGATGATCGACCGGATCGCGCCGCGCTTCGCCCGCTACGAGCCCTTGCGGCATGCCGGTGAGCTCATCCTGGGGATGGTCTCGGGCCTGGACCGCAAGAATTGCTGGACCATCGGCGAACACCGCGGCGCCGCCACGCCTGATGGTCTGCAACATCTGCTGGCGCGGGCGCGCTGGGACGCCGACGCGGTGCGCGACGACCTGCGCGACTATGTCGTTGACGCGTTCGGCGACCCCGGGGCGATCCTGGTGGTCGACGAGACCGGCGACGTGAAGAAAGGCACCCACAGTGTGGGAGTCCAGCGCCAATACTCGGGCACCGCAGGCCGCATCGAGAACTCCCAAGTCGCGGTCTATCTGACCTATGCCGCCCCACGTGGGCACGCCCTGATCGACCGCGCCCTCTACCTGCCCAAGTCGTGGACCGAGGATTCTGATCGCTGCGATCAAGCGGGAATCCCGCAGCAGGACAGGGACTTTGCCACCAAGCCGAGGCTGGCTACGGCGTTGATCGACCGCGCGGTCGAGGCAAACGTACCGGCCCAGTGGGTGGCCGGCGATGAAGTCTACGGCGCCGACCCGCGGTTGCGGGCAGCCGTTCGCGATCATGGGTTGGGCTACGTTCTGGCCGTGGCGGCCAACCGGCGGGTGCCCACCCACGCCGGCCCGATCCGCGTCGACGCGCTGCCCGCGCTGATCGCGCCGAGTGCCTGGCAGCGCCACTCCGCCGGTGCCGGAGCCCACGGCCCGCGGCTCTACTCGTGGGCGTGGTTTCGACTGCTCGCCGAGGACGACGCCGACACCGGTGTGCACCATTTGCTGATCCGCCGCAACGACGTCACCGGCGAGCACGCCTACCTGCGCTGCTACTCACCGCGGCCGGTGCCGCTGCGTGCCCTGGTCGCGGTGGCTGGCCAACGGTGGCGCATCGAGGAATCGTTCCAAGCCGCCAAAGGATTGGTCGGGCTCGATCAGCACCAAGTCCGGCGCTGGAAATCCTGGTATCGATGGACCACTTTGGCCATGCTCGCTCATGCCTTCCTGGCCGTGGCCACTGCGGTCGAACGTGACGCCGCACCCGGTCCCGTAGGCCTGATCGCATTGACGGTCAACGAGTTTCGCCGACTCTTCGATGCACTCTTGCTCGCCACCAACCACACAATAGCCACGCTCCTGGCCTGGTCACGATGGCGCCGACGACACCAATACCGCGCCCGACAATCCCACTACCGACGCCATGAAAACCAATGATCCCGATCTACGGCTGCAGTACTAGTCATCGTTGAGTGGCACCGCAAGCTCCGTCGCGGTAAGTCGGCCACGTAGCACAGCGGACCCGTGCTGCAACCAGTGTTGGCGCTCGGCGGCACTGGCATGTGCAAGCGCGCTGCCGGACGAGAGGATTCGTGAATCCTCTTGCTTTGCATAATCTGCCAAGCGGGCGGCCTCGTTGACGGGGTCCCCGATGACCGTGTATTCGTAGCGATACTCGGCGCCGACGTTGCCGGCGAATACGGAGCCAGTCGACACCCCGATTCCGAAGTCGACAACGGGCAACAGCCTCCCCAGTTGGTTGGCCAATGCCCGCGCCGTTGCCAGCGCCGCCGATACGGGCTCCTCAATGCGCAACGGGGCACCGAATACGGCCAGCGCCGCATCGCCCTGGAACTTGTTGATGAGCCCCTGTCGATCGTCGACGGCCTCTACCACGATACGGAAGAAGTCGTTGAGGATTTCCGCGACTTCCCGGG